>NZ_JBQQES010000002.1:0-662964 GCF_052259005.1 Psychrobacter sp. 1Y10
GGGCCATCAGTTGCTGATACGACTAGGATTGCGCCGTCCATTTGAGCGGCACCAGTGATCATGTTTTTAACATAGTCGGCGTGACCTGGGCAATCAACGTGCGCGTAGTGACGAGTGTCGGTGTCATATTCTACGTGTGAGGTGTTGATGGTGATGCCACGTGCTTTTTCTTCTGGTGCGCTATCGATAGACGCGTAGTCTTTGGCTTCGCCGCCAGAGGTGATTGCTGCTACGGTTGCGATTGCGGCAGTCAATGTGGTTTTGCCATGGTCAACGTGTCCGATGGTGCCGACGTTGACGTGGGGCTTGTTGCGTTCAAACTTGGCCTTTGCCATGGGTAGTTCCTCTTTATTGATGAATCTTTATGCTTAAAAAATATTAAACAGTAAGATCGGTAAATAGCTATTTGACGGTTTATGACAGAGTTAAAACCATCAAACCGTTGACGCTAGGATAAATCTAACAAACTTTTACTATCAGTATAGAGATACGATTCGAACACTATACTAACATTTTCAGTCTACTCAGTACATATGATCGGTTTATGTTGAATAACTGATGTATTCACAATGTACTGACAGCACTAAAAGGCAACACCTCAGTGTCACCTTTAAATCTTAATCCGCCACACTAACTTTAGAATTTTCGACAGTCTATTAATTTTCAACATTCTGTATGGTTGATATCGACGTAACATTATTTAAAAGTAGCGAAGCAAACACAAAAAGCATAATCAATAAATGGAGCTCATATCGAGAATTGAACTCGAGACCTCTCCCTTACCAAGGGAGTGCTCTACCGCTGAGCTATATGAGCATATCTTAGCCAGCCTATAAGCTGTACTAAAAAAAATATCACGATACAGTAATAATATACTGATTGTCGTGATGATTTATTGGTAATTTTTGCGTTGGTGTATATATGGAGCGGGTGGCGGGAATCGAACCCGCGTCATTAGCTTGGAAGGCTAAGGTGTTACCATTATACCACACCCGCAATGACTCTTATGCAAAGTGACTCTTATAGTATGAATACAAAACAGTATTATAAATATAAAGAGTAATTATGTATAACGAGTATGCTTGGCGTTATGACAAACTACAGAAATATGGTGGTGGGAGAAGGATTCGAACCTTCGAAGCTTTCGCGACAGATTTACAGTCTGTTGGGTTTGACCGCTCCCCAATCCCACCTTAGGTTGCTTTGAATAAACAGACTTTAATATAAAGCAAATTTATAAAAAGCTACTTTGAAAGAGATGGTGCCGACTGCCGGGATCGAACTGGCGACCTACTGATTACAAGTCAGTTGCTCTACCAACTGAGCTAAGTCGGCTTGTTCTCTCAAAGTGGTGGCTATTCTATCAAATATTTTGACAGACGCAAGCCCTTTTTTATTTTTTTTACACTTATTTTAATAAAAATTTTCAAGCACTTGATTGCATTGGATTTTTTTATAAAAATACTGGTTACGATTTATGCCGCACTTTCATTGTAGCCACAACACATCACGTCTTTTTTCATTAAGCTAAGTATGAATCAAATAACATAGGTTTAATAATACCAGACCGCTAGTCTTTAACCAAGTCGTACTAATGAATACGTAACCCATCACAAGCCATCTTTACCGCCTTGACCAATGCTAGTGCTTTTTTATTGGTTTCGTCCCACTCTGCTTCTGGCACTGAATCAGCAACTACCCCTGCCCCCGCTTGAATATGTATCTTACCGCGGCGCATCACCGCCGTACGTATGGCAATCGCAGTATCCATATTGCCATGCCAACCCAGATAACCTACTGAGCCGCCAAACACAGTTCGACGTACTGGTTCGACCTCGTCAATCACTTGCATGGCACGAATTTTGGGTGCACCTGATAGTGTACCTGCTGGAAAAGTCGCACAGAATACATCCAGCGCGTCTTTGTCAGCTAGTATTCTACCTTCGACGTTAGAGGCAATGTGCATCACTTGCGAATAGCGCTCTACAAACATCTTCTCGGTAACTTTGACACTGCCATACTCGCAGACACGGCCGATATCATTACGACCAAGATCAATTAGCATCAAGTGCTCAGCGATTTCTTTTTTATCAGCCAGTAGCTCTATTTCAAGTGCTAGATCTTCTGCTTCATCTTGACCGCGTTTACGTGTGCCTGCCAGTGGACGCACTGTCACTGTCCCATCTTCGATACGTGATAGAATCTCAGGAGAGGCACCAATAATGTCAAAACGTTTGTGGTCATCAAGCGTATAGCCATGTACTAAAAACAGATAAGGTGACGGATTTAAAAATCTTAACGCTCGATACACTGCCAGCGAGTCTCCTTTATAGTCCGCAGTTAAACGCTGAGCGGGAACGACCTGCATAACGTCCCCTTCTAATATATAATTTTTTATCTTATTGACATCATTGCAATACTTCTCTTGTCCAGTTTGCGATTCAAATTTTGGTGTGGGCATGATGGGCGTACTCAAGTCTGGCATCTCAGCCAGCTTATCTTCGATTTTCTCAAGCTCTCGAATCGCTGCACCATAGCCATCCTTATCATTACAATCTGCATAAACGATGATGGACAAAGTGTTTTCTAAATTATCAAAGACGATGACACTCATCGAGAGCATTAACCACATATCAGGTAGCGACATGGGGTTTGGCGCATCAGACAATCCAACGCTTGGTTCAATAACGCGTATCATGTCATAACCGAAGTAGCCCACCAGCCCGCCACTAAAGCTTGGTAGTGCTTCGATCTCATTTGGTGTGGGCATTTTATACTGCGCCATAAGCTTTCTAATATAATCAAATGGATCATCGACTGCGTCACTATCAATCTGATCGTCTCTTTTGATGGTCATATAACCGTCTGTGTACTGTAAGATTAAATCGCTACCCAGACCAATCATAGAATAACGCGCCCAGCGCTCACCGCCTACGACTGACTCAAACAAATAAGCTGAACCGCTTAAATCACGTACTCTAGAAAACACAGAAACTGGTGTTTGAGCATCCATTAAGCGTTTTTTGACAAGGGGGGCGTGACTATAACCTTGTGTTTTAAATGCGTTATATTCTTCAAAGGTCATCATAGTAAAAAGTCTCTTAACACCAAATAGGCAAAAGATAAAAATAGCAGTAGCAAAAAGACAGTACATGCTCGGCGTTGAAATAAATAGAGCATAAACCTGTCAAGAAATGAGGATGGACCAAATTTAGCTACAGTATAGCCAGCCAGTATAACAAAACTGGCCAGCGTTAGTATTATTTAGCACTACTGTACTGTTCGGCTCATCTCTTTAGTTATAAGGCATCTTCTATAACTGATTGGTGCCAGCTAGCAAACTGTATAAACGATCAAAATAAGCGATTAAACGCCGCCCATGTTAAATAACCATAGAGCAATTCCGATGATAATAATGACGATAAATACCCATATGAACCAACTACCGCTTGGTTTTTTCTCTGGATGTCCTGTATTAGCAGGATTGTTGACAGCTTGATCCATTGCATTATTGCCTTCAGTTCCTAGATCGCGACCTTGACCTAGATTGGCAGTACCAGAAAACTGCGCTGAGGCAGCTTGTTTGGCGCGTAGTACATCTGGATCTGACTCTTCTTGTAAAGTGGTTTTAGTCGTCTTATCGTGCTCTGGAGCATCATCTGGCTCTTGATGCGCAGTTGGCTGTTTTGCTATTGGCTCGTTAACTGTTGGCTCATGGTTTAGCGTCTCTTTAGACTTATCATTAGACATCACTGTCTCCTTAGCTGTGGCCGTACTCGGTGCTGAAGTAGATTGAGAAGTAGTTTCTGTTGCCGTATTAGTTAGTGTTTCTACGGATTCACTAGTGGTAGATGAGAGGACTTCTGTGACTATGGTATCTTTGACCACTGGCTCATTGACAGCTGTCTCATCTACTACGCTTTCAGTCAGCACGCTATCTTTGTCTGTCGCCGTGCTTTGCTTGGTCGCAGGTTCAACTGGCGCGGCTGCTACTGGTGTGACCGGATCAGTATCTACCTGCGGGGCAGCAACCTTAAAGACAAAACTTGCAAAACCAACCGTATCATTTGTATTAAGATGAGTAGACTTATTGCCCTCAATGCGCTCATCATTGATAAATGTCCCGTTTGATGAGTCCAAATCTTTAATATATAAATCTCCGTTTAAGACACTAAGTAACGCATGATTGCGTGATACTGCCTTACTACCAAGTACGACATCGTTGTCGTTACCGCGTCCGATGGACAAACTGTCATCAACCGTCAGTGTTAAATCACCCAACGCTTCAGTCATTGCGTTAAGCTGCCAAGTCGTTGTCTCTTCTTTAGTCTTTAGCAGGTTGTTGTCATCTAAGTTATTCGTCATCTTGCGACTCCTTATTATAAATTTTTGAAAATATGACCAAATACCATCTTTGGTCATACCGGAAGTTGTTGTTTGTCTTTATTTTACTGTGGCATGAAATAAGGCTTGATAATGGTGTTTAGCTTATCATACGGGATACTTAGCACTGGCATACCGTAGGCATAAGGACCGATAGAGTAATGCTGGTAACGAATATCGATGCCTTTATCCGTTAAAGTTATGTTGTCACTGAACACGAAAGGCCAGCTTTGCTCATAATCATGAGTGTCGCTGGCAACTGTACCGACCCACTTCTTATAAGCATCGTACGCCAATGCCTCAAAGTCTGACTTTTTGCCCTTTTGCAACATGTCTACCAGCTGCACCTGTTGCTTCGTTGTGGAATCAAATACGAGATATTCGCTATACGGCATTCCATGGGCACCGCCTGTAAATATATAGGAATGTATCTCAAATAACTCAAAGTTATCTACATGTCCTAGATATTTAGGCTCTATCGTTAAACGATAAGTAAAAACGCTATCTGCAGGCAAATCAGAAAATTGTGAGGCTGCAAAGTCATCAATAGCTGCTCTAACATCGGCGTGACTATTTTTATTGTTGATAGGTGCCGACTCAGACATTTTACTGTTTACAACTAGATCGTTAATACGTCCATTAACAACCCCGTTTAGCCAGTCATGATTGGTTTTAAGATATTTGATGTCAATTTTTGGACAGTTTTCACGTTTAATACAGCGTTCTTGTAAATGTTTTGGTAAATTATAATCAAGATAGTCTGTTGCACTGATCAAAGTAGTCGCATTGGTAGATAAACTAAAAGCACTCAATAAGATGGCAACGCCAAAAGTAGCAATCGGCTTTATACCTTTGATTGTATTTATATTTTTATTAAATTGTGAATGCTTTATCACATGATAATAAGTAGCTATTGACATATATCCTCTTTAATTAATAGACGACATTTATAGATATTCTACCGTAATCAAAATCTATTATTGTAGGAACACTGTTTTAGCGATCAGTTTTTAATAACATGGCCTAATACTTTCAATGAATCATACAAACAAAAAAGACACGGCCAGCGTGTCTTTTAAGAATATATTATAGGACTAAATAATAACCTCTAGCATCATTGATTTTAGTGCTCGCGAGTATTGCTAAAAGTCACTTCTGGATAGCGATCTTGCATCAGTTGCAAGTTAACACGCGATGGCGCCAAATATGTTAAGTAGCCACCGCCATCTATCGACAACTGATCATGCGCTTTTTTCTTAAATTTTGCCAGCGCTACTTCATCGTCACAATGAATCCAGCGTACTGTAGCGATGGAGACGGGTTCAAAAGTACACTGCACCTTATATTCTTCTTTTAGTCGATGCGCGACCACTTCAAACTGGAGCACACCCACTGCGCCTAGAATTAAATCGTTATTAATCTGCGGCATAAAGACCTGAGTAGCTCCTTCCTCACTAAGCTGCTGTAAACCTTTTTGCAATGCTTTAGATTTTAATGGGTCTTTTAGTACTACACGGCGAAACAGTTCGGGCGCAAAATGTGGAATACCGGTAAAGTTCAACTCCTCGCCTTCGGTAAAGCTGTCGCCGATAGAGATCGTACCGTGATTGTGTAAGCCAATAATATCACCTGGATAGGCTTCTTCTAATGCTTCACGGTCACCTGCAAGAAAAGTCAGGGCATCAGCAATCCGTACGTCTTTGCCCAGACGCACATGCTTCATTTTCATACCTTTCTCGTACTTGCCTGAGCAAACCCTTAAAAACGCAATGCGGTCACGGTGACGCGGATCCATATTGGCCTGAATTTTAAAAACAAAGCCGCTGAATTCAGTTTCAGTCGCTGCCACTTCGCGCTCATGAGTCGGATGCGCTTTGGGCGATGGGGCATATTTGACTAGAGTATCCAGCACCATATTGACCCCAAAATTACCTAGCGCTGTACCGAACAGTACTGGTGTCATCTCGCCTGTTAAAAACTCCTCAACACTAAAGTCTTCTAGCGCCATTTGTACCAGCTCAAGCGACTCTTCAAAAGCATTAAACATCAGCTCACCCAGACGCTCGCGTATATCAGGATAGTCATAACCGTCCCGCGTTTCAGCGACGCTCATATCACCACCATGACCTTTTTCATAAAGATAGGTCTTGTTTTCGGTTAAGTGATATACCCCAACGAAATCTTGACCCATACCAATAGGCCACGTCATAGGCACGCATTTGATTTTTAGTACACTCTCAATTTCACTAAGCAGCTCAAGCGGTTCGCGAATCTGACGATCCAGCTTATTGACGAACGAGATGATTGGTGTATCACGCATCCGGCAAACTTCCATCAGTTTGATGGTACGCTCCTCCACCCCTTTTGCGCCATCGACCATCATCAGTGCGCTATCAACGGCGGTCAAGGTACGATAAGTATCTTCACTAAAATCAGCGTGACCGGGGGTATCTAGTAGATTGACCATATGATCTTTATAAGGGAACTGCATGACTGAGGTCGTAATAGAGATACCGCGCTCTTGTTCCATACTCATCCAATCAGAGGTTGCATGACGATCGGTTTTGCGGCCTTTGACTTCACCAACCACTTGGATCGCTTGACCCCATAACAGTAGCTTTTCGGTCATAGTAGTCTTACCCGCATCAGGATGCGAAATAATGGCAAAGGTGCGGCGTTTGGCGACTTCGCGAGCAAGCTTGGCAGGAGGTAACTTAGTGGCTGAAGGTTTAGAATCTGCGCTCATAATGAATAACTTATCGTTAAATTTTGGAAAGGAAAAACAGAAGGTAATACAGATAGAGGTGAAAATTTAGTGCGCTTATTGTAGCCGATTTATGGTTTGGATGCTATTTTTGCTTAAGGTACTGATACGCTGAAACAATACACCTACTTATAATATATAGCTTGATACTGTGCCAGTACTATTTATTTGCTACTCTTTTAAAAAGACGAAATTTAATATAGATGTTAAATCTAGATATTGAATACAATTATTAAACACAGCTATTGAATACAGTTACTTCAATGATATTTAGCCACCAATATTTATAAGGGAATAATTATGCTACTTGAGAAAATAAAGACACCCGGACTCGCTCACTTGTCCTATCTGGTAGGCTCAGGTGGAAAAGCAGCAGTCATTGACCCACGCCGCGACTGTAACATTTATGTCGAAAAAGCACGTGCTGCTGGGCTGAAAATTACCCATATCTTCGAAACTCACCGTAATGAAGACTTGGTTTCTGGTGCGCCAATTCTAGCAGAATTGACTGGTGCAGTAGTACTACATGGGCCAAATCCTGAAAAGCCTATCACTTATGCTCAAACAACTCATGAGAATGACTGCTTTGCCATCGGTCAGCTTGAGATTCGCGTACTAGAGACACCTGGTCACACTGATGATCATATTAGCTTTGTGTTATTTGATAGCGCCTATCCAGAACAAGCTGTCGGGGTTTTCACAGGGGATGCGCTATTCGTGGGCGATGTTGGGCGTACGGACTTTTATCCCAATCGACGTAAGGAAGTGGCAGGTCTGCTCTATGACTCATTACAAAAAATTTTAGCGCTTGGCGATCAAGCCCTTATTTATCCTGCCCATGGGGCTGGGTCAGTGTGCGGCTCAGGTATGGCTGCGCGTGAGTTTTCAAGTGTCGGCCATGAAAGACTGAATAATCCGCGCCTGCAGATTGAGAGTCGTGACGTATTTATCGATGTCAAAATCAACGAAAACCATTATCAACCCCCTTATTTTCGCTTGATGGAGCGCCTCAATATGGAAGGCGGTGACGCCGCGCCGCGCATTATGCGTCCGCGTCATCTATCGCTTGATGAGCTTAAAACCTGTGACGCGGATCATCTCATCGATATTCGAGAACCGATGGCTTATGCTGCCGGTCATCTGCCTGGTGCTATGAGCCTGCCGGTGGGGATGATCTCCGCTTTTGCTGGTTGGTTTATCTCTGATGGCGAAAGCATAGCACTGATTGCCGCCAATGAAGAGCAGCTTGCTACCGCCATGGAGCATTTGGTACGCATCGCCCTTGATAATATCGTCGGTGGCTATGTCGGTGTGGTGCCTGCTGCCGCGCAAGGTCAAAAGATACAATCAACACCTATGATCGATACTGCTGAGGTTGAAGAAAGGCTCAACGTTAATAAAGACGACTGGACCCTGCTTGACGTCCGCGACGCTGATGAAAGAGCTTCTGCTGCAATTAAAGGATCTGAACATATCTATGTCGGTCATCTTAACGAACGTTGGCATAAACTTGATAAAAACCAGCACTATACGTTGATGTGTGGTAGTGGCGCACGGGCGACAGTTGCAGCAGGATGGCTTGCAAGCCAAGGGTTTAAAAATCTCGATATCTATCTTGGCTCAATGAGTGCATGGCAGGCTGCACATAACTGATGTCATCGTCGATAGTACATAATCAACGTTTGTGCAAATGCCAAAACAGCTATTAATAGTAGCGTCTAATTTGGTCTTCTAAGAAGTCAGCCGCTACCTCATTAACTAAAGTGCAATCAACCACCCCGCGTCTACTGTTTTCGTTGGGGCGCGGTGCATTACTGTCAATGTAATCGGCTTCATAGATACGGTCGTCATAATCAACGGCTCTGAATATATATTCTGGTTCATTGTCAAAAGCAAAATACCTGATCTGCGCAGTTTTTAGTTGATTGTTGATACCGGTATTTGAGCGAGTGGTACTGAAATTTCGATTATCGCTAAAACGATTTTCAGTCATATCGACCCAATCATCAAGATCGTCGTAACGGGTTCTGTCCTTATCATTGAAAACAAAAAACGAGCGGTCACTGGTCGTCACAGGGATATAACAAACAGAACCTGTTGGAAACTCTATATTTGGCGGAATGTTTGGATAATTATTCAAATCAGTGAGAATCCCTCGGCTACTAGTCAGACTATTGCCAAGACTATAACTACCAGCGCTGACTCCAGACAGATCTAGTTTTCTATAGCTCGTTTCGTAATTAAATTTATTACTACTATTTGTCTCATAAATTGGCTGTCTGACGTTTCGCCCATTGACTTCGATATAGCGATCTTCAAGTGTGCCCTCAAAATTGTCTGATAGCACAATTGATCGTTCTAAATCATTAATGTTTTGCGCATTAAAGCTTCCTATAATGTTGGTTACATCAATATCACGCTCACCATCGCTATATTCGGTATCAATACGCGCCACAGCTTCCCTTCCAGTCTGGCGATCGATACCTTTATCAAAACTTGCCAGCGTCAGCTCATTGTTACTGCTTGAACCAAAAATGCCATTGTCTTCCTCGTCACACCCAACAAGCCCAATCGCTAATAAAGAAATAGCAAGCGGTGCAAGAAGTTGTTTATGCGCTTTTTTCATCGCCAGATATCCTTATTTGTCGATAATGGAGCGTTATTAAATACTCTTTCACTAAATATATAGTGAGTGGCTATCGCCTAATCTCTTCTCATTTGACGGCTACTATTAGCTTACACTAATCGTTAAGCTACCTCCACATGTGGCCAGTATTTCATTTACTAAACCAAAAGACTTGCTTACAAATTCATAGTATAGGGTTACCACTGTTATATAGAGTCGCACCAAAGATTTGCTATGCTAAATGAGTTGTATGGCTAATACGATGCATCTACCATAAAAACCAAGGAAAAAGGACAATTATGAAAACTCTATATTCTACCAAAGCAACTACTACTGGCGGCCGTGCAGGTTCAGCCAGCTTAGCTGATAGTGATCTCAGCATCAATATGGTAGCGCCAGGTTCTGGAAAAGAAGGTAATAACCCAGAGCAGCTATTCGCCATGGGCTATAGCGCCTGTTTCGATAGCGCACTTGGTGCAGTCAAACAAATGGAAAAAGCCAAATTTGATTCGACTACTCAAATAGAAGTAGATTTGCTACAAGGTGAAGGGCATGACTACAAGTTAGCAGCAAAAATTCATGTGACTGGCGAAAATACCGACCTGTCTGCTGATGAGTTCCAAAAACTCGTTGAAAAGGCTCATCAAGTCTGCCCGTACTCAAAGGCGACACGTGGTAATATTGATGTTGAAGTGACTTCAGAAGTAAAAAGCTAAGCTGTATCATGAGTTGATAAACAGAACTGTTGTTAGCAAAGCCCAGCAAGTCTGGGCTTTGTTGTTTTTAACCTTTATAGTTAAATAACGCTTATAGTCATATACATTTTAACTTTTGAGCCATTCGGCACGCGCTGATTTTATCGTTATAATGGTTGATATTTTTTGATTTTATCCAATAGCTGATAAGTGACCTCTATGACCGATAATGACCACAATTCGCACTCACCTATTAATCCTAATACGCTACCAAATTTCGACAATATGCCCAATGTGGCGACCATGGATACTAGCCATGTAGATAAAGACCAGCCGCCATTTATCTTAGTAGATGGCTCGTACTATCTGTTTCGTACCTATCACGCACTGCCAAAGACCATGCAAAACTCGCAAGGCCTGATAACCAATGCCATACGCGGCACACTAAACGCTTTGTTGAAGCTTATGCGACGCTATCATCCAACGCATATGGCCGTTTGCTTTGATACCAAATCTCCGACCTTTCGCCATGCTATGTCTGCTGAATATAAGGCGGCACGCCCGCCCATTGATATTGAGTTGGTTGAGCAAATTCCTTATATTCATCATCTGGTAGCGGCGCTTGGGATTCCTTTATTGCGTATAGAAGGCGCAGAAGCCGATGATATTATTGGCACCCTTGCCTATCGCGCGGTTGAGCAAGGCCATCACGTGGTCATCTCGACTGGTGACAAGGATATGATGCAGTTGATCAATGATTGTGTGATATTGGAAGATAGCTTTACAGGCAAAATCACTGATAGTGCAGGCGTGATAGAGAAGTTCGGGATTGAGCCTCATCAGATGATTGACTTTTTGACCTTGATGGGCGACTCATCAGACGGCATCAAAGGCGTGCCTGGTATCGGTAAAAAAACGGCCAAAGACTTGCTTAATAAATACGGCAATATCGATACAATGCTCAAAAACGTTGCTGAAATTAAAGGTCGCGCTGGTAAAAATTTGGTCGAATATGCCGATGATATTCCGTTCAATGCAAAGCTTGCGACCATTGTGACCGACTTGGCCATCGGACAAGATTGGACAGACCTTATAATAAATACTGACCCCTGCGCCCATATTGATGAGCTACGCAAGCTGTATAGTGAGCTTGAATTTAAAAATGAGTTGGCCTCTCTTGATCACCCAAACCATCCTGCCAATGGTAGCGCAAGCATCGCTGACAGTCAGGCCGATGCTGAGTCGCAAGCGCAAGTCGCTAAATCCTTGCAATCTAATATGATTGATAATATTAAAGACAGTAAAAGCCATGAAAAAGCGTGGCATACCGTGCTTGATATGCCCGCTTTTGAGAGCCTACTTGAGCAGCTTACAAACGCAGCGCATTTCGTTATCGATACCGAGACGACTAGTATTTATTGGCGACAAGCCGAAATTGTCGGCTTATCTTTTGCCGTGCAGGCCCATGAGGCTTATTATGTACCGCTCACGCATCGCTTAGAAGGTGATGAGCTGATCGAAAAGCAGCTTGATCGCGATACAGTGCTGTCGCGACTTAAACCCATTTTAGAAAATCCAAACATTGGCAAGATTGGTCAACATCTAAAATACGACGCGCATATCATGAGTCATTACGATATTGATCTGGTCGGTGCGTTACATGAGTCACCCAATAATTGGGCGATGGATACTATGCTCGCAAGCTACGTTATCAATGCTGCGGTTACTCGTCATGGTATGGATGATCTTGCACGTCACTATTTGCAAACACAAACCATCAGTTATGAATATGTCGCTGGCAAAGGCGCTAAGCAAGTTAGCTTTGATCAAGTGGCTATCGATATTGCCAGCGATTATGCTTGTGAAGATGCCGACATTACTTATCAGCTCTTTGATCTATTTCATAAGCAACTTGCTGAGGATGACAACAACGCCAAACTACTGCACGAGCTAGAGATTCCAACAGCCCAAATTCTTTGTCAAATGGAAGCGCATGGTATTTTGATTAAGCGCTCTTTCCTCAATGAGCTGTCTAAACGCTTTGATGAAGAGATCATAGCACTTGAAAAACGTGCCTATGAAATCGCTGGCGAAGAATTTAACTTAGGCTCACCAAAGCAGCTCGGTGAGATGCTATTTGATAAGCTTGGCGTCCCTGGTGGTAAAAAAACCAAGTCAGGACAGTACTCTACTGGTGAAGCTATATTGTCCAAGATTGATCACCCATTAGTAGAAATCGTACTAGAATACCGCGGCTTATCTAAGCTTAAAAGCACCTATACCGATGCACTTGATGCCGTAGCCGATAACGAGACTGATCGTGTGCATACTAGCTACCATCAAGCATTGACCAGTACCGGACGTCTATCGTCAACTGATCCTAATTTACAAAACATACCAATTCGTACAGTGACAGGTCGCTTGATTCGCCAGGCTTTTATTGCCCCAAAAGGACGCGTTATTTTGGCAGCGGATTACTCACAGGTTGAGCTGCGCCTCATGGCACACTTCTCAGAAGACGCCAACTTAACTCACGCTTTTAAAGAAGGGCTGGATATTCACGCCGCGACTGCTGCGGAGGTACTTGGCAAAGATGTTGAAGCAGTCACTGCCACTGAGCGCCGCAATGCCAAAGCCATTAACTTTGGTCTACTCTATGGTATGAGCGCCTTTGGGCTGGCAAAACAACTCCAAATGAGCCGCGGTGAGGCACAAGATTATATCGATATGTACTTTGATCGCTATCCGGGGGTTAAGCAATATATGGTTGATACACGTGCCAGTGCTGTCAATCGTGGTTATGTCGAGACTATACTGGGTCGTAAGCTCTATACGCCTGATATCAATCATAGCAACCGCATGGTCAAACAAGGCGCCGAACGTGCTGCGATTAACGCACCACTCCAAGGCTCAGCTGCTGATTTGATTAAACTTGCCATGATTGCTGTCGATAAAGTACTGCCTAAAGAGCAGGCGAAAATGTTACTACAAGTCCACGATGAACTGGTGTTTGAAGTAGATAGCGATAAGGTAGAAGAGATTAGCCAACTCATTACTGATGCCATGCAAGATGTCTTAACGGCCACTGCGGTTGAAAAGGGTTGGCATGTAGACTTTGCTGTGCCGTTATTAGTTGAGACTGATAGTGGTCAGAATTGGGATGAGGCGCATTAGAGTTTAATGTTGGTAGAGGATCAGTTGGTTTGTTCAGTGCTCGTAGAAAAAGCTGAACAAACCACTCCATTTACTCTACTCGTAGATACATTTAAAACTTTAGAATGTATATTCTAAAGGCCACTTCACTAAATAGACAGACTTACATCGCTCCTTTTCTTCTACGAATACCAAGCCCGTCACGGATATTAAGCCCCATAAGCGTCAAGTTTGCGGCTCCTACTATCAGCTCGACACCCTGTACGATATAAAACGTGCTACCAAAGCGGCCCAAGCTTGCCAAATAGCTTAAATAAAATGCCGACGGTAATAGTATAATCAGTCCATTCATAACAATAAATGGCATGCGTTTTTTCTTAGCCAATACATTGGGGTGTTTCACTTTGACGCTAAGCTTGCTACCCGACATGCCTGCAATTATCATAGTTGGAATAAAAAAGATGAAAGCGTAGAGAATGCTTTGCTTCACCATAGCAATGGTTTCATAAGACATAAATAGCTCACTGATAAGCGTACTTAACCAAAAGCTTAGAATAAAGAAAAACCCTAAAAAACCAGTGGTAGCATGAATTTTGACTAAATATCGACGATCCATTGTTATTCTCCAGCAGTGCTTTTAGTAGCATGGCGTTAGCGATAAACTATTTACCAAATAGCGTTAACAACACTTTAAAAGCTCTAAACTTTTAGACGCAAACTTAATCTAATCGCTTCATACTTGAATATTAACATAGCATGCTATATAAATACATAGCAAGCTATATTTATATCATATTAGAAAATATCTTGTTCAAAATATACTTATATAGAGAATAGATCATGACCTTTAAAACTGAATCTACAGGGTATCTTGCTAATCATCTTGCTAGGTTGTACGCCATTTTGCTCAATGAACAGATAAAACCGTTAGGCATTAGTACAGCTCACTTCCCCATTCTGCTTGAGCTATGGCAACAAGATGGTATAACGCAAAATGACTTGGTACAGCTAGGTAATTTATCACAGGCGACAATTGCCAATACTCTCAATAGAATGGAACGCGATGGATTGATCACGCGTGTAGCGGATAAAAAAGATGCACGGGTCAAACACATCTTGCTGACGAAAAAAGCTAGAACGCTTGAAACCAAAGCCATTAATTGCGCCAGACAGGTCAACCAACAGTCGCTGTCAGTCTTGACTGAGGAAGAACAAAAACAGTTTAATATGTTGATGCAACGGGTAATTATTAGACAGCGGGAACTGGTAGCAGAATAACACTTTACGCGAAAGTACCAGCTTACATCGAAACTAACATCACTACCTGTAGATAAAGGCCATTATTTTTCTACTCTTTTAAGCATCAAGCTTTTGCTCTAGTGAAAGTCGATTTTTAATAAGATGAGTCCTAAAATGACTGGTGACCAGTTAGTTATATTTTGAAATGCTGTTTTGTATTAGCTGGACGTATAATATACTTCACCTACGTTTTTATAACTGATGATCTAAAGTGAGCCCTTGGGTTCACTTTTTTATTTTTTGCAAAACCAGGAGCCCTTTATTTTGGCTACAGATGGCATCATCGAAATACCCGGTCTTATACTTATTATTGTCTGCTTGCTACGCTGTGCCCAGTATGTAGTACAAAGTCATAGCAAGCAAAGTCGTTATTTTTGGCTCGCATCAGTGCTCGTATTTTTTGCTGTGCTTCGCCGAGAGTTAAACTACTTACCAGAACTGCTTATTTCAAGCGAATTTTCGCTACTTGGTCGTTCTTATGACTGGTGGGAAGATGGTGTGCTGACCGTTGTCTATATTGTCATCATTGGATTGCTCGTTTATTCATGGCGTTATCTTGAAGCCGTCTTAAAAGGTGTCGATGTAGCATTATATGTCCTCGTAGTCATACTGGCGATAATACAGTATATGGGCGAGAATGCGATTGTGTTCCCTTATGCCGTTGGCGGCATCATTGAAGAGTTAGCAGAAACTGCTATTTATGGTACTGCTTTGTTTTATGTATGGAAATTTAAGTTAGCTGATTTTGAAACTCAGACAGTAGAAAACCTAAATTTAAAAACCGCAAGACGATAGCAAGTAGAGTTGACTATGATATGTACCTTAGCGATTAACTTTGCTTATTAATTTGCTATACTCAATATAAGCTCGAGGGACAATAGCAGTGTTTATAACAGTGCCGACTTTATTGATACCTATACTAAGGGTGTTGCTAAATATCGTGACTTAGCGTTGTACCTTGATTTACTCATTATTGCTCATTATTAAGTTACTCATTATGAATATATTAATCACTGGTGCATCGCGTGGTATTGGTTTGGCCACTGCCAAAAAGCTGGCGGCAAAGGGTCATAGCGTTGGTCTATTTGCAACCAATACTGATACGCTTGAAGACGCAACTAAAGATAAAGCTTTTAAAAAAGCGATCAAACAAAAACGTATCATAACTGGTCAGCTTGACGTAACCCAGCCTGACTCATGGGAAGACGCTATCAGTCAAATGATTGATAATTTTGGCAGTATTGACGCGTTAATCAACAATGCAGGTGTGCTAGTCAGTGGTGCTTTGCCCGCGACTGATTTACAGCAGCAGCTGTCTTTAATCGATGTCAATTGCAAAGGCGTACTCATTGGCTGTCATAAGCTTGCGCCTTATTTGGCTGATAGCAATAATGGTAAAATCGTTAATGTGTCCTCAGCGTCTGCTATTTATGGTCAGCCTGAAGTTGCCAATTATGCAGCCAGTAAGTTTTTTGTCCGCGGTCTCACCGAAGGCCTTAATATTGAATATCAAAAGCTCGGTATCAAAGTCATAGACGTCATGCCGCTTTGGGTTAAGTCTGATATGACAAAAGATATTGAGGTGACAAGCATTGATCGCTTGGGTATCAATCTAAACGTCAATGACGTGGCAAAAACGTTGTGCAAATTGTCCACCAGTCCTAATCGTAAAATAAAAGGTACGCATTATGCTGTTGGCTTGCCAGCCAAAGTCTTTCAGACGCTCTCACAAGTCACGCCCGACCCAATCATACGTTGGGTAAATACCAAAGTGGGTGCCAAATAAAGCGCAGACCATTTACCAACAGCTTATCGTATTATCTTGACGGCTACTCAATCTGAGCGGCCGTTTTACTTGCCGCTCGAATATCAATCGCTTGCTCGATGGTTTTGTCGGTGAAGGTATTGTTTTTAATAAGCGTGTTTTTGATTGGCCCTGCTGCGCTGTCTTCGCGAACTTTTGAGCCAATATTAATAGGCAAAGTAACGTCAGCGGCGAATTGATTACTACTAATAAGCGTGCCATCATCCTCCACAACAACGCCCTGCTCGACTTGTTCAAAACGATTATTGATAATCTGATTGTTTTTAGCACTGTCTAAGTGATAGCTGGCAAAAGGCGTCTCTTTAATCAAATATGCACCGCACGCAAAACCTTTTAAATTGCGTGACTGTCTTGATGCCACCCATACGCCCACTGGCTCATCTTGAAAAACATTACCGCGAATAATATTGTCACGGCTCGATTCTGTACGTTTAAAATGATTACCCCGCGTTGGATCATCAGTATGCTCAAAGCAATTGCGATACAGCAATATACTGCCTGCGCCATTATGGATAAATCGATTATTCTCGATGCGATTACTGCTTGAAGAATCCACCGCTATCGCCTCTCGATTGGGCTTAAACGTGCGAAAACCATTACCGATAAACACAGAATTTTTAATCACATTATCGCGGCTACCAAATTCTAAATATAACCCCACGGTGCCTGCATTTTGAATATGTATTTTATTAAAAGTGACATCATGCACATGATCGCCGACGAACATACCACTGTTAATACTGTTGCGACTAGTAACGTTGATTACGCGAATATTTCTTGGAGCAAGCCTCCGATTGGCAGCAGAATCGATAAAGCCGCGAATGTAGCGCTGATTTGGTTGGCTATATTGACGAATATGTAGCGCATGACCATAGCCATCTACATGACAATTGGCAACGGCAATATCTTCGATAGCATTATCCGTCTTAGGTTTAATCGTAATTGCACTGGCCGTTGATTGATCATCGGCCATTGTACTAAGCGCAGCTCCCTGACAGTCAAGTGAGCTGTCTGATTGACTAAGGACGAAACGTACTGATTTTTCTGTTAGATCACAGCTTTGGTTTAAAGCACTATGGTCTTTTACATGGACGGTTTGCTTGGGTGTCAATTGCGCGCAATCTATAATAGTGGTCGCGGCAGGTAGCTTGGTATCAATCACGATTGACTGCTTTGCAAACTCGTCAGTATCGTCTACAGCTGCTATATTGCTAGTAGGCAGGCTATCGCAAGCGGCCAAACTGACGCTGGCACTTATCAACGCTACTATTATTGGTCGCTTATTGTTTTTCATCATGACGATCTCATCAGTCGGCTTATCTTACATTTTTTGAACATGCTGTGACACCTTACTACTGGCAGTAAACCTCTTAAAGCTGCACAATATTGACAACATCCAACCTATCATAAAAAATTAAGGAATGACTTATGGATAATTCAAAAACCCCACTTCCAGACGCACAAGATCGCATTGATGGTGACAGTAATCAGCAAGTAGATATGGACAATCCCATGCTGCATACCTTTGACGACGACGATGTGATTGATAACGATGCAGGCTTTAGTAATACTGAAGTAGGCAGCGCGGCAACTGAAGGACTTACTCCGATACATCGTCAAAACGTTGATGAAGCCACTATTGATAATGTCCTTGTACAAGACAATCTAGATGATGGTGACTATCCGGATATTGTCGATATCGCTGATAAAGATGCTGCTGAGCACAGCAATAGTGATGATCTATAACGAGCAAACCCCAGTTAAAAAATACCGAACAGTATCAATGTCCGGTATTTTTTTGTCTTTGTATTGGGATATTTAGGTTATACCCAGCCATCAAGCGTACCCGCCCAGCCTTTAACTAGAGGTGCGCTCATGGCTTCTAATAAGTCGATGTGCGCCTCATCTATGTTTAGCGCTGGAATATAATGGTACTCTTGTCCGCCTGCATTAAGAAAGTTATCACGGTTTTCAATCGCCAACTCCTCTAAGGTTTCAAGGCAATCAGCTGAAAATGCGGGACTTAAAATCTGTACCGATTTGACCCCTGACTTCGCCCACTCATCAAGTACCACATCGGTATACGGCTTCACCCATTCCTGCTTACCAAAACGTGATTGAAAGCTTATAATCCATTCATCATCGGCAAGACCCAACGCCTGCACCACCTGCGCGGCGGTGCATTTACATCGGCTTGGATAGGGATCGCCTTTATCAGCATAAGGCTGCGGAATACCATGAAAGCTAAACATCAGTTTTTCGGGTTTGCCATGTGTCGCCTGAAAACGACGAATGCTATCGGCTAAGGCTTTAATATATAAAGGATGAGCAAAGTAGTCTTTGACAATCGTGATATTGGGCAAATTGCGCTGCTTTTGTGTCCATTTTGTGATGGCATCATAGACTGCACCTGTTGAAGTTGCTGAATACTGTGGAAATAGCGGCAACATCACAAAATGGTCGACACCATCAGCGCGCAATTTGTCCATGACATCAGGCAGTCCTGGATTGCCGTAGCTCATCGCTGGATGCACAGATACGCGATACGGCGCCGCGTCTTTCGCCAAGCGCGGCTCAAGCTTAGCGACTTGTTCATTTAAGATGTTGCGCATAGGCGAGTCGCCATCCCAAATACTGGCATAAGCTTCTGCCACGCGCTTAGGACGACTGGGCAAGACAAACAAGTTGAGAATGATAACCCACAAAAACTTAGGAATCTCAATGACGCGAGGGTCAGATAAAAACTGTTTGAGGTAACGACGGACAGCAGGCGCTGTCGGCTCATCAGGTGTCCCAAGGTTGACTAATAAGACGGCGATACGTGGCGGCAGTTTAGGTTTCATAAAGGCTGTATGTTATTCATAAGTAATAAAGGAGGATTGTTAAGACGATATTTATTTAATATCTGATTAGTGTAGCATTTTATCGTAAAAAAACGCATAGCAAAGGCGGCCTTTATACAATTTGCTACGCGCGTCAAATAAAGACGGCGCATGGAGGTTGTACTCCTACGCGCATCGCCATACAATAGGCAAGCTCATTTTAAAAACAGTATAGAAAAATAGTCTTCATCTTGTCTTTTTTTTATTGATGATCGTTGTCTTGCGAGGTAGCTTTGAACGCACGCCCTGATAGTACCAGTGACCAACTTCCAAAAGATACATTCGATTCGAATCGCTCAGTCGACATGGTTGGCTCAGTAGGAATCGTCACACCCGAAAAATTCCATTTTGCCGAACCGCTTACTTTAGAATGCAATCGTACCCTGCCGTCTTTTGACTTAATGGTCGAGACCTATGGCACACTTAATAAGGATAAATCAAATGCCATTTTGATTTGTCATGCCCTATCAGGCAGTCACCATGCAGCGGGCTATTATAGTGTTGACGACAAAAAATCGGGCTGGTGGGACAATATGATTGGCCCTAATAAAGCCATTGATACCAACCAGTTTTTTGTGGTGTGTGTCAATAACATCGGTAGCTGTTTTGGCTCCACGGGCCCAACGACCATCAACCCTGATACCCTTGATCAAGCCGATGGCAGTGAGCCACAAGTCTATGGCCCTGACTTTCCACTAATCACTATCAAAGACTGGGTAAAAACTCAAGCAATGCTCTCTGACCGCTTAGGCATCAATGTTTGGCACGCTATCGTCGGTGGTTCTATGGGCGGGATGCAGGCGCTACAATGGTCAGTTGATTATCCAGACAGACTAAAACGCTGCGTCGTTATTGCTAGTACACCAAAGCTATCTGCGCAAAATATTGCTTTTAATGAAGTCGCTCGTCAGTCCATCCTCTCTGACCCTGATTTTAACGACGGCCGTTATATACAAGCAGGCACCTATCCTCGTCGCGGGCTTATCCTTGCGCGAATGGTGGGTCATATTACTTATCTGACTGAAGATGCAATGAAAGCCAAGTTTGGCCGCGACCTAAAATCAGGCAAATTTATGTACGGCTATGATGTCGAGTTTCAAGTCGAGAGCTATCTGCGTTATCAAGGTGAACGCTTTAGCAAAAACTTCGATGCCAATACCTATTTGCTGATGACCAAAGCCTTAGATTATTTTGATCCAACGCGCGACTATCCATCAACACAAACGCTAGATTCGGCAGCATCAGTGCAGCTTGAAGACTCGATTGCTGCATCAATCAACGCCCCTGAGAGCACACTTGAAGACAACCTTGTGACTCAAGATGATAGCGAGAACGACAATCATCAAGAACTGACCGCGCTCAAAGCAGCATTTGCTCATACCAAATGTCAGTACTTAGTCGTATCATTTACTACCGATTGGCGCTTTGCTCCCGAGCGCTCGCAAGAAATCGTAGATGCACTCATGGCCACGGGCAAACCAGTCAGTTATATCGATGTTGATGCGCCGCACGGTCATGATTCGTTTTTATTTAATATTCCACGTTACATGGGCGCGGTCAAAGGCTTTTTAACGGCACCCTTTATGACGAGCAACTCAATAACCCAAGGAGAGCGCTCATGAGAATGGATCATCAGCTGGCCGAGCGCTGGATTGCGCCGCAATCGCACGTATTGGATTTGGGTTGTGGTAATGGCGATCTGCTCGCACATTTACAGCAAAAACTGGACGTAACAGGTTATGGGCTTGAAATCGATGAAGACAAAATCAACGAAGCCATCGGTAAAGGTTTATCTATCGTCGAGCAAGACCTCAATGATGGGCTGGCACGTTTCGCTGACAACAGCTTTGACACCGTCGTCATGGCGCGCGCCCTACAGGCGGTCAAAGCCCCTGACTTACTGCTACTTGATATGCTGCGTGTTGCTCGCGAAGCCGTCATCACCTTTCCGAACTTTGCCCATTGGCAAAACCGTATTCATCTAGGGTTTAAAGGTCTGATGCCAGTATCAGAAGCCCTACCTTATGAATGGTACGATACACCAAACATTCATCTATGCACGTTCAAAGATTTTGAGCAGTTATGTGCCAAACACGATATTCATATTCTTAGTCGTTTTGCTGTCAGTGACTCTGATAAAGGGCCCTCTCCTTTACTATCAACTTTAATAAGACAAGCACCCAACTTATTAGCGGACGTTGCTATCTATAGAGTAACCAAACAAAAATCCATTTGAGTTCATTATATTCAGTAGCTGTCTAAGTATTGTGTTTTGTATATTCATTCTTACGGTTTAATAACTGTATGATTTTGTTACATACTACGATGTTTAAAACGACGTTAAAACGAGTAATTAGTATTTGAGTTTCGTAACTTTGGGTGGTAAGCTAGCAAAATAGTGTCGATGACACCCTCATTACAATTACTTATCTGTTGAGTTAGCGTAAACGAAGAGACTTATGTTCATAAGTTTGCTATTCATTCATAGTTAATATGATGTTGCTAATAACTAGGTAAGTTCATACTGCAAAGTGTAATGTCTGCGATAGTGTCGCTTGATGATATAAATTTTGGC
Source organism: Psychrobacter sp. 1Y10 (assembly GCF_052259005.1). Taxonomy (NCBI): domain Bacteria; kingdom Pseudomonadati; phylum Pseudomonadota; class Gammaproteobacteria; order Moraxellales; family Moraxellaceae; genus Psychrobacter; species Psychrobacter sp. 1Y10. The sequence continues at coordinate 22,203 of NZ_JBQQES010000002.1, forward strand.
GGCAAACTTTATCCATTGCTTATCAACTGCCTAATTTTGGAGCTGCTATGAAACTACTAAAAGCCGCCTTGTTTACTGCTTTATTCTCCTGTGCTGGACTGGCTAACGCTGAGTTAATCTCAAACGTACCACTTGATACGTCGCGTTTTGAGCTGATGCCTGTTAGCGAGCTGTCTAATCGTGCCGCCCAAGGTAACGATCATGCTCAGTTTTACCTAGCCAAGCGCTTGCAAAAAGGGGAAGGCGTTGCTCAAAACACCCAGCAAGCTATCCAGTGGTACACTAGAGCGGCTCAGCAAGGCGTTGCCCCTGCTCAGTTGAACTTAGCTATCATGTATTTGCGCGGTGAAGGCGTGAAGCCTAACCTCCAACAAGCTCGCGTTTGGTTAGAAAAAGCGGCGATGCGTGGTGATAATCGTGCCAGTTATACGCTTGCATTGTTAGATGAGAAGCAAAAAAACCTGGTTGATGCTTATAAATGGTATGACTTAGCTGCTCGTGATGGCATGCTGGATGAAAAAGTACGTAATAAAGCACGTGGTAAAATCGGCCAATTAGCATTGAACTTATCAAGCTCAGATATCGCAAGCGCTCGTAACCAAGCGGATCGTTGGTTCCAGAGTAAGTAAGATTTAAGCTTTTAGTCCATAAAAAATCCAGCTTATAGGCTGGATTTTTTGTGTCTGTATTCTGTATAACGATAAATGATTAAATAAATTAGATAGCTGCTACTCTTTTGGCTCGCGTGCCATCGTATAGAACTCCGTATTTGACTGCATGTTCATTACAATTGCCATTCTATTCGACAAGCCAAAAAACGCGGTAATACCTGTGATATCTAAAATATCCTCGTCATCATAGCCATGCTCTTTAAGTGCTGCATAATCCGAATCTTGGATGAGCTCTGGTGTACAACAGAGCTTGACTGAAAACGCCAGCATGGCTTTTTGTTTAGGGCTGATGGGTGCATGTAAATAGTTGATTGCTATTTGATCTGCCAGTAGTGGTTCTTTAGAAAACACACGCAGTAACGCACCGTGAGCGATGACACAATATTGGCAGCCATTGGCGGCACTCGTCGCAACCACGATCATCTCTTTTTCAGCTGGGCTTAGCGTACTACCTTCTCGCTCCATAATCGCATCGTAATAGGCAAAAAAAGCTCTGAACTCTGCTGGGCGGTACGCTAACACTAAAAACACATTAGGAATGAATTTGGCCTTTTCTTGTACCGCAAGAATACGTTTTAGAATATCATCAGGCAAGCTATCTAAAGATGGTACAGGGTATCGGCTAATAGGCGCGCTCGTGGAAGGATTGTTAGCAGAATTAATAGACAGATTACTCATGTGTCATCTCCATTGACATTAATTGATGGTTATACCTAATTAGTCTACCTTTATAAATGAGTAATAAGTAGTTAAAAAGGTGCTTAATTTATATCGTTTGCCTTTATAAAACGTTCAAAATACGCACCAAATTTGCTACACTACGCGCGCACTAGTCAATTCCACAATCATGTTAGTGTGATTAGCTTTACTTATTAGATCTACCAAACACCTCAAACCCAATGCACTAGGTTTGCGACCTAGCCAGCAGGAGAAAACCATGAGTACCACTCAAGATAGCAATACCAAACACAGTACTATCCAAGACACTACTACAGACAACAATAAGTCAGCGCCCGCCTACGATAGCGTGACTAACAATATCGTCGTAGCTGCTCTTTATAAGTTCACACGCTTTGATGACTTTGAGCAACACCGTGAGCCAATTCTAAATACCATGCTTAACAACGACGTCAAAGGCACACTATTGCTCGCAAGTGAAGGCATTAACGGTACGATTTCTGGCAGCCGCCAAGGTATTGATACTGTCCTAGACTATCTGCGTAGTATCGAAGCAATCGGCACTTTTACTTTTAAAGAGTCTTATACCAATACGCAGCCTTTTTACCGCACCAAGGTCAAGCTAAAAAAAGAGATCGTTACGATGGGCGTAGAAAATATCGATCCATTACAGTCAGTTGGACGCTATGTAAAACCAAGTGAATGGAATGAGTTAATCTCGGACCCTGATGTCATCCTTATCGATACCCGTAACGACTATGAAGTACAAATCGGTACTTTTCAAAATGCAATCAATCCAAACACCGAGACTTTCCGAGAGTTTCCGGAATACGTAGCAAAAGAGCTCGACCCAGCCAAACACAAAAAAGTGGCGATGTTTTGTACTGGCGGTATTCGCTGCGAAAAATCCACCGCTTATATGCGTGAGCAAGGGTTTGAAGAGGTCTATCATCTAGAAGGTGGTATTTTGAAATATCTTGAAGAAGTACCCGCCAGCGATTCTATGTGGAAGGGTGACTGCTTTGTCTTTGACAACCGCGTCTCAGTCAATCATAACCTAGAAAAAGGCGAATATGAGCAATGCTTTGCTTGCCGTATGCCTATTACTCAAGATGATATGCAAAGCATCGCCTATATCAAAGGTGAATCATGTCCGCACTGTATTGAGAAAGCGACCGATGAGCAAAGAGCACGTTTTCGTGAGCGTGAGCATCAGATGCAGTTAGCGAAACAACGCGGTGAAGCTCATATTGGTAGTGATGTCATTGAGGTGATTGAAAAACGTAAAGTGGCTAAGACTGAAGCGCGTCATTCACCAGACTCTACTGATTCAGACAAGTTAGGTTAAATGCTCTGTCAGTAAAGCTCATAACAAAAAAAAGAGGCTCAATTGGCCTCTTTTTTTATTGTCAGTATTTTTATTAGCTACCACGATAAGTGCTGTAACCATAGGCCGATAGCGTGATTGGCACATGGTAATGGTTATTGTCTTCAATATTAAAATTGACTTCAACATAAGGATAGAAAGTCTCTAAACCTTGGTTCATAAAGTAAGGTTTAGTTTCAAAAAGCAGTTTATACGTCCCTTTATGATCAGCATTACCTGCGTTAGGCAAGAAATTACCAATACGACCATTATTATCCGTTTTTTGCTCACTGAGCACTTTCCACTTACCATCATTTTGCGTCATCAATTTTACATTAACGTTTGGCGCAGGCTTGCCAGTGCTGATATCAAGTATGTGACTTGATAATTGGTAATCATCTTGACTAGCTGCTTGTCCAGCAGTTGCTGTCATGGCTAATACGCCACCTAGTGCAGCTGCTTTTATTATGTTCATTTTCATAAAAACCCTTGCTGTTATTGTTTAAGATTAAACAATGAGCTGTACTAACTCAAAATTGAGTTCAATTGCTAACTCTGTTATACAGTATAAATTATCAGTCAATCCCTACAACAAAGAAAAGGTTAACTTATACGCTAGTATGTATGGCGGATGTAGTTTCACCAACATTAAACCCACCAAAAAGACAAAAAAAATAGCAAACAACTCCAAGAGAATTATCTGCTATTTATTATAAGGTTAGATAAGAGATTAGCTTTTTCAAGAGGCAAAGTCTTGTATCTAAAAGATGCCAATATTAAAATAAGATCCGAATACGAATAGTCTCTTCTACATCCTTTAATTGATCAAGAGCAGCATCAGAATCAGTGTAATCAACATCCATCACTAAGTAGCCTACATCACCTTCAGTCATCAGGCTTTGCGCCAAGATGTTGATGTGTGCCTCTGCAAATAGACGGTTAATTTGCGATAGGACACCTGGCACGTTTTTGTGAATATGTAGCAAACGATGCGTGCCTTCTTTAAAGGGAATAGAAACCTCTGGGAAGTTTACAGCCGTGATGGTATCGCCTTGATCAGAATATCGTACAAACTTTTCTGCCACTTCTAGACCAATATTGGCTTGTGCTTCTTGCGTTGATCCGCCGATATGCGGTGTCAAAATGACATTATCGAATTTACGCAGTGGTGACTCGAATTCTTGATCGGCAGACTTTGGCTCTTTCGGAAATACGTCGATGGCAGCGCCCAAGACTCTACCCGACTCAAGTGCCGCAGCAAGATCGTCAATCTCAACGCAGGTACCACGTGCCGCATTGATAAAGTAACTGCCTTCTTTCATCTGTGCAAACTGCTCAGCTTTCATCATATAGCGTGTGCTTGGCTCATCAGGCACATGCAACGTCACGATATCAGCAGTAGATAGTAGCTCATTTAGGCTACCTACTTGATGGGCGTTGCCCAGCGGTAATTTGGTCACCACGTCATGATAGATAACTTTCATACCGAAGCTTTCAGCCAGTACAGATAGCTGTGAGCCGATAGAGCCATAACCGACGATACCGATAGTCTTCCCACGTACTTCATGTGAGTTGGTAGCAGACTTGCCCCAGCCGCCGCGATGGACAGTGGCGTTTTTTTCGGGGATGCCGCGATATAGCATGATGGCTTCTGCCAATACCAATTCAGCTACTGAGCGAGTATTCGAGTATGGCGCATTAAATACTGGAATACCAAACTCACGAGCCGCATCAAGATCGACTTGATTGGTACCGATACAAAAGCAACCAATACCGATAAGCTTATCCGCGTGCTCAAGGACTTCACGAGTCAGCTGCGTGCGCGAACGAATACCAATGAAGTGCGCGTCTTTGATTTTCTCAATCAGCTCATCTTGATCTAGGGCGTGACTAAGATAGTCAATATTTTTATAACCAGCGTTGTCTAAAACCTTTAAGGCGTTCTCGTGTACACCTTCGAGTAATAAAAACCGGATTTTGTCTTTTTGTAATGATAATGCCATATGAGGACTGTCCTATGGTTGTCTTATTAAAAATAATCTATGCTAGGGTAAACGAAAACAGTCCGGTTATCTTACACAAAATTTAACGGTGATGTTAGCAGATTAGATGAATTATTGCTTATCAAGCCTGAAAACTTTTTATGCTATAGTGAGCTTTGTTATCTAAACATTGTTTAAACTGCTTTATTCACTATTTACAGCCTTTAAGCGTTCATAATATTACCTATCTCGTCCTAACTGATTTATCTAAAGCAGCTACTCGCTAGCCCTAACTTTAGTTAAAATTTTTTGGTTAAGAGAAGCCGTTAGGTGTAGCGCTAATGTTTATACAGAGACTCAATCATGACGCCATTTGCACCTCAGACTACAACTGTTACCGATACTAATAAGCTCGAGATCATCTTTGATACCTTGGTAAATGAGCACAATTTCGATAATACACAAATTAAAACCGATAGCGAAAGCTTAGAGCATTGGGGCAAAGACTGGACCAAGCATTTTGCGCCCGCGCCCACGGCTATTGTCTTTCCAAAAACGACGGAACAAGTACAAGCTATAGTGCTACTTGCTAATGAGTACAACATAGTGCTAACACCTAGTGGCGGTCGTACGGGTTTATCGGCTGGCGCGGTCGCTGCCAATGGCGAGATTGTCGTTAGTATGGATAAAATGAATCATATCGGACAATTCTACCCTGCTGATCGTTTGGTCGAAATCGAAGCAGGCGTGATAACTCAGCAGCTACAGCAATTCGCGGAGTCCAAAGATTTGTACTATCCCGTTGACTTTGCTTCAGCAGGCTCTAGTCAAATGGGTGGTAATATCGGCACCAATGCTGGCGGTATCAAGGTTATTCGTTACGGTATGACCCGTCAATGGATTATGGGTTTGACCGTGGTCACAGGTAAAGGCGATATCTTACAATTGAACCGTGGTATGGTCAAAAACGCCACTGGCTATGATTTGCGCCAGCTGTTTATCGGTAGTGAAGGTACGCTAGGCTTAGTCACTCATGCACAGATCAAACTTGAGCGTCTGCCACAAGAGTTGAACGTCATGGTACTTGGCATGGACAGCTTTAACGATGTGATGAATGTGTTGTCTGCTTTTCAAGCGAAGATTGATCTAACTGCCTTTGAGTTTTTTGATGATGTGGCAGTCGATAAATTAATGGCGCATGGTCAGGTCCAAGAGCCGTTTGAGTCGCGCACCAAGTTTTATACGCTGCTTGAGTTTGAAGCGCCTTATGAGCCTATTATGGATAAAGCCATGGCAATATTTGAGCATTGCATGGAACAGGGCTGGGTCGTTGATGGCGTCATGAGTCAGAGTCTAGCGCAAGCCGAGGAGCTCTGGAAACTACGTGAGTATATCTCTGAGACCATTTCCGTATTCACACCATATAAAAATGATGTATCGGTATTAATCAGTCATGTACCTGATTTTATCGCTGAGATTGATCATATTGTCAGCAGCAATTATCCTGACTTTGAAGTGTGTTGGTTCGGTCATATTGGCGATGGCAATTTGCATCTCAATATCCTCAAACCTGAGAATATGACCAAAGATGACTTCTTTAATGAATGTCAGATTGTTAATAAATATGTGTTTGAGACCGTACAAAAATATGGTGGTTCGGTATCTGCTGAACATGGGGTCGGCATGACCAAAAAACCTTATCTTCACTATAGTCGCAGCGAGATTGAGATTGACTACTTAAGACAGATCAAAAAAGTGTTCGATCCAAACAATATTATGAATCGGGGTAAGATTTTCGATATGTAGCGACACGTTTTTTAGTTGGTATGACAAGACAGTGACGCTAGGTACCATTCGTCACTGCTCCATCACTATTTTTTTAATCGCTACGAATAACTAATAAGCTGGACTTTAGCCGGGCTGTCTATAAATATGGCAGTCTACAAATACAAGAGTAATAACGCTGCAACGACCAATATGCATAAGAAGCTTTGGACAACTAAAAACGCTTGATGAGGTGCTGCAATATGCTGAACCATATTGCCCAATGCATTGTAAGTAATACCCGCCGCTTTGATATGAGGCGGGGTAACAAAGTTTCTGATAATTTGTAAGAATTGCTCTGTGCGCTTGGGAGACCAACCATGCGGACTAAAAGGCAGATATGGTGCTAACAGCGCAGCTTGTTGTTTGGTTGCGGGCGACCATAGCCAGCGCTCCAAAAACAATAAGCGCATACGCCAATCCATAAAGCTACGTTTATCAATAGCTTGAACTAAGAGGACTTTAACGTTTTTATGCCGCAAGTCTGCAAAAATACGGGCTTGTAAACTGAGTACTTCTTTTTTGCTACCTTCAATACATTGTAAAAACTGACCATTGCCATAACATAAGATACCAGTGATGCCATGGTCTTCATTGTGATCGCGTGCGTGCTTTTCTACTTCATCAAATATGAGAGTATTTATGCGACTTTTAAAAGTGATGCTACTCACATACACCAGCTGAATAAGTGCTGACTCTTCTATATTCTCTAATAAATCAGTTGTATCACCCTGTTGCAAAGACATGCAAAATCCTAAAAATAGCGCTTTTGTATGGATAGTAAAATATTCAAAACTCACATTTAAATGAGCCGAATCATACAATTCACAAAAACGTAGTAAATATTTACCATGCCAGACTGTCATTAGTTATCTTAGTTGATAAAATGACACCCCTTAGGGAACATGCTACCGCAAAAAAGCATACCAAATAATCACTGTGGCTATAACAACTCGTTGTAAATACGACAATTAAATATTGTAACGATTAAACGAAGCAATAGGTATATTTTTATGAGTTTTGTTACACAAAAATTCAGTATTATCAATACTCTAAAGCCTTATTCATCTATAAAAATTATTATCTGACATCCCAAATATCCAAAACAGGAATATTATGAGCAAAATTGAAAAATTAGACGACTTTCATTTAACGATTGCCGAAATTAAGAAAAAAGATTACGCCCAATTAAAAGCGTTAATGGATCGCGTCTATGCAAATTTAGGCGGCGCATGGTCAAAAACCACGATACATACCTTGATTGATGCTTTTCCAGAAGGGCAGATTGCGTTATTTGATCATGATCAGTTGATCGGTATCGTACTATCTATGCGTGTTGATTATGCCAAATTTTCTAACCCGCATACTTATGATGATTTGATCGGACAAAAAGAAATCATCAAAGACAATCCTGAAGGCGACGCTATCTATGGTTTAGATGCATTAATCGATCCTGAGTATCGCGGTTATCGTTTGGGTCGTCGGTTATATGATGCTCGTAAAGAGCTGTGCCGTCAGCTCAACTTTCGTGCCATTTTGGCGGGTGGTCGTATTCCAAAATACCACGACCATCAAGACCTCACCCCTGGCGAATATATTGATGCTGTTGAATCACGTGAGATTCATGATCCAGCGTTATCGTTTCAGCTGTCTAACGGCTTTATCGTCAAGCGTATTTTGACTGCTTATCTACCAGATGATAAGCAATCTAAAGGTTTTGCAACCTTACTTGAGTGGGCCAATATTTATTATGAGCCCAAAGACTACAAGCCCAATACGCGCAAATCTGAAGTGCGTATTGGCGGTATTCAGTGGCAGATGCGTGAAGTTGAGTCACCAGAAGAGCTGTTACAACAAGTTGAGTTCTTCGTCGATATAATGGCAGATTACAACTCTGATTTTGCTTGCTTGCCTGAGTTTTTTAATGCGCCATTGATGGGATTATGCGAATCAACAGATCAAAACATCGCTATCCGGTTTTTGGCCGGTTACACCGAATGGTTTAGAAACGAGATCTCGCACTTAGCCGTCAGTTATAACGTCAATGTCATTAGTGGGTCGATGCCATTGCTCGATGAAAATGACACTTTATATAATGTCAGCTATTTATGTCGCCGTGATGGCACTGTTGAAGAACAGCGCAAAATCCATATCACGCCACATGAGCGCAGTGCTTGGGTTATTGAAGGTGGCGATGAGGTCAAAGTATTTGACACCGACGCTGGCCGTATCGGTATCCTAGTCTGTTACGATATTGAATTTCCTGAACTTGCCCGCTTGATGGCGCTTGATGATATGGATATCTTGTTCGTACCGTTTTGGACAGATACCCAAAACGGATACCTAAGGGTACGTCATTGCGCTCAAGCGCGTGCAATCGAAAACGAATGTTACGTTATGATTTGCGGCTCAGTTGGTAATTTGCCACAAGTTGAAAGTCTAGATATACAGTATGCTCAGTCGTCCATCTTTTCGCCTTCAGATTTTGCGTTCCCTCACGATGCGATTATGGCAGAGACCACTCCAAATACAGAGATGGTGTTCTTTTCTGATTTGAACTTGGATAAGCTTACTTACGTGCGTAATGAAGGTTCAGTACACAACTTAATCGATCGCCGTGATGATTTATTTAGCTTAAAATGGAAGAGAAAATCGAAAGTTTCTGCCAGTAAACTGAGCGACGACGAACGTCATGAAAATTCTGGTAGCGTATTATTGGGCGATGCATTGCAAGGACGTGCGAAAAAGTCTCACTAATGCCATTCAGTAGCGTCAACAAACCACTGTATATATTGATAAATTGCTACTTTAAACATCATTATTTAAATAATACGGCTGACTATACAGCCGTTTATTTTTGTCTAAAAATTTTTTAAAAGCCTGTTGTTCAAGCCCTCTATTTAAGTAAATATGCAATAAGCAGACACTATGATTACAGATGTTGAAAAGACCAAAATAAAACCTAAAAAGACCCCAAAACAGAGGTTATTATCCGTACTCAAAACCGTACTATTATATGGTTTTGTCTTTTTGGTCATCTATACTGCGATTAACTGGTGGCGACAGCCCGTCATGCCAGCCAACCCACAGCTACAATTGACGGACTATCAAGGCCAACCCGTTGATTTGGCTGCTATGAGTGCAGATAAGCCAACGCTGGTATATTTCTGGGGTACATGGTGTCCGATTTGTAGTGTGACTTCGCCAACGATAGACAAACTTGCAGCGTCTAATGACTATCCGGTAGTCACTGTCGCAATTAAGTCAGGTTCTGATCAAGAACTTGACAGCTACCTTAATGAGCATGATTATAGTTTTACAACAGTTAATGACCAAGACGGCAATATTTTTGCCGAGTGGCAAGGACAAGTAACGCCCTCTTATGTGGTCTTAAAAGATGGCGAGATGACGCAAGGGTTGACAGGCATTCAGCCGCTTTGGTCCCTTAAATTAAGGTTGTGGCTTAGCGCCAACTTTTGACCAAAGCTGCCTGTATTTGTTTATGAGGACTTAACTTATTTATACCCGTAGCCCTACGTAAATAGTTTGTTCTTATAAAAAGTGCTGCCTTATATTCCAGGCATGCTGACAAAATCTGGTAACGCTTTTATACGCTCTATCCAGTCTGTTATTGCTGGATAAGGCTTCAATGATACGCCGCCTTCCTCGCTAAGTGCCACATAAGGAAAGCACGCTAAATCTGCTAATGTTGGCCGGTCAAGCTCTAACCAATCACGGTCTGATAGATGTTTGTTTAAAATATCTAGAACACGAGCTGACTTATTCCGAGCTATATCAATATCAAGCTCGTAACCAAACTTATCATGCAGCCGTGCATCGTTAGGGCCTCTTGCAATCTCACTCTCAGCGACCATTAACCACTGAACAACTTTGGCCTCCTCAGCAGGCGTTGTTGGATACCAGTCTGTTCTATCGAACTTTCTAGCAAGATAAACCAAAATGGCTTGCGAATCTCTGAGAGTCAAATCGCCATCGATCAATACTGGCACTTCACCAAACGCATTTCGTTCAATAGACGTCTCGTTCTTGTGCTCACCCCCCAAAAAATCTACTGAATGCAGCGTATAAGGTTGTTTTATCAATGCTAAGAACAGCCGAATCTTGTAGCAATTCCCTGATACCTCTAAATCGTAAAGCTCCATGTCTATTATCCTTTTACTGGTTGGTGTCATTGATTAGCTTTATCATCCACCATATAATAACGAATATTTGACGTCAATTTAAATCACTGAAAACATTATCAAAATCACTGATTTTTTATATTGCAGTGCGGCTCATAATGAGTACAACAGTCACCATGTTCTTAAAAAATTAACCAATCAGCTCATCCAGCGCTTTGTACTCATAGTCTAGTGCCTTAGCAACAGCTTCATAAGTCATATAGCCTTGCATGGTATTGACGCCTTTTGCCAATGCTGCATCATCAAGACAGGCCTTCTGATAGCCTTTGTTAGCAAGTGCTTGTATGTATGTTAAGGTGACGTTAGACAATGCCATGGTAGAAGTACGTGGAACAGCGCCAGGAATGTTTGCCACCGCATAGTGGACGATACCGTGCTTTATGTATGTGGGACTATCATGAGTGGTGATACGATCTGTGGTTTCAAAGACCCCGCCTTGATCAACTGCAATATCGATGATGACACCGCCATCGTCCATAGATTCGATCATCTCCTTAGTCACCAGTTTGGGTGTCGCTGCGCCTGGAATCAATACGGCACCAATAACCAAATCACTGTTTTTGACACTCTTTGCGATATTGAGCTTATTAGATACTAAAGTTTGTACGTTATTACCGAACATCTCGGACAGCTCTTTTAACCGCTGAGGGTCTAAGTCTAAAATAGTAACATCAGCACGTAGCCCAACGGCAATTTTGGCAGCTTCCGTACCAGATACTCCGCCACCGATAATAGTCACTCTGCCCTTTTGAATGCCAGGGACTCCGCCAAGTAACACCCCTTTACCACCATAAAAAGTTTGCAAAAACTGCGCACCAATTTGTGTACTCATGCGTCCAGCAATCTCACTCATCGGTGTGAGCAGTGGCAATGAATTATCCATTAGCTGTACCGTCTCGTAAGCAATCGCGGTCACTTTGTTGTCGATTAATACTTTGGCAAGCTCAGGCTCATTTGCTAAATGCAGGTAGGTAAATAGGATTAAGTCTTGGGTGAGATATCGATGTTCAACTGTTTGCGGCTCTTTTACTTTAATGACCAGTTCTACCTCCCACGCGCTAGACGCATCATCAGCGATGGTCGCGCCCGCTTCTTTATAATCATCGTCAGTAAACTGTGAGCCTATGCCAGCATCCTTTTCAACGAGCACATCGTGACCATCATCGACTAGGACACTGACTCCATTTGGCGTTAAGCCAACCCGATTTTCGTTGTTTTTTATCTCTTTTGGAATTCCTATTTTCATAATTTCATCTTCCTTGATGAGAGTAGAGTGGTGTATTTAACTATAGAAAATAAGTGGTACAGGGTCAGTGTTATAAATACAGCCCAACAATGAACCATAAAGGTTATCATGCAGGAACTCACTGCCCAACGCAACAGCCCCTATAGTAGAGCTCTCTACTATAGGGGCTGTTTAACGATTTATGCAAAAAGACTGAGTACATCAATCGCATTGACTACGACATAAAGCGCTGTGCAGCTGGCATCTTAAGCATCAATATCCAATAGATAGCTCCTGCTGGAATCAAGCTTGCATACCAAGAGATGCTCGAAAACATCAACGCGACTACGATACCGATGACCATAGCGATGACTGCGGCCATATTCACACCTTTATAAGGCCCATCTTTATCATATAGCTTGTCAAGGTTGAGTTTTTGTTTACGCAAGAAATAGAAATCTACTACCAAGATTGCAAATATCGGGCCTAAGAAGGCTGAATAAGTTTGGATAAATAGATTCAAACCTGCAGCAGATTCGTCTTTTACCAGCTCCCAAGGGAAGGTACAGAACGCTAGCAAACCTACAATAACAGCCGCGGTTTTATACTTAATGTTGAATATGTCCATTAATGCATAAGCAGGTGGAATGACGTTGTTTAAAATATTGGTCGTGACTTGCGCAAAAGCGATGAAAAGCATGGTGATAATCAATAAAGGCTTGTTATCGACAGCGCTAGAAAATACCTGAATAGGATCAACTTCACCCGTCGCACTGGTAACCATGACACCAATTAACCCCATAAATAACGTTGCAGGCAAAATTGAGTTAGCATAGATGACAACTTGACGAAATAGCCCAACATTTTCGCGTAGCTCGCGCGAGTAATCAGATACGTTGAGCATCATTGTGCTATAGACCCCTAAAAACAACATCGTGGCACCCCAAAATGGTGTACCCCATGTGCCCTCGACATTGACAAGGTTAGTCGAAATCGTATCACCGTACTTGTTAATAACACTAAAAAACATATAAGCGAGTGAACCGATAATAAAAATCGAACCGATGTTTTCAAGCCATTTAATACCATGAAACCCAAGAACGGATAAACCAATTTGTAAAAATTGAAAGCCTACGAAGAATACGACAATGTTGCTATAGCCAAACAAAGTGTCGGATACTAAGTTTAGGGCACCAGCGCCGATCCAGCTTTGAAAACCAAACCAGACAATCGCTGGCACCGAACGTACCAGTGCCGGAATACGGCTACCTGAAAAGCCAAAGGCAGAGCGGGTTTGTACCATGAACGGTATGCCGTATTTGTGGCCTGCTCGACCATTAATCATGAGCGCAGCACCAATAACGGTACAACCAATTGCGATAGCCAATACTACCTGTAGCAGGTTTAACGTACCCACAAGTCCTGAACCAACGGTGAATGTGCCAATTGATACACATCCCCCCAACCATGCAAATAAATAAGACCATGAGCCCATAATACGCGTGGTTTGCGGTGCCAGACTCTCCTCCCCGATTGCCTTATTATCGAGGGTTTGTACTCCTGCCGCAGCGACGGCAACTTTCGCATTTTCCATTACGTTCCCCTTCCTTGAGAAAGTTTGTTGGTTAATCGTGGATTAATTCATCTTGGTTAATTTAATTCTCAATCGGTGCAGCATAAGCACCAACCTTACTGGTTTTAAGACCGCAGCCAATCAAAGCCTCAACCATGCGCGTAGCAACAGTGACACCATCAATAACAGGAACGCCAGTCTCTTTTGTCAGCCATTCTGTCAGATCTGCCATACCAGCACATCCCAAAACTACGGCCTCACAATTGTCTTCACGCACTGCACGTAAGATCTCATCACGAACCTTTTCACGTGCGCCAGAGCCTGGCTCTTCAAGAGCAAGTACTGGTATGGCAGCTGAGCGTACACGGCGGCAGCGATGTGATAAGCCATAACCATGGATAAGATCTTCGATGACAGGTACAGAACGAGGTAGCGTTGTGACCACACTAAAAGATGTCGAAATCATACTTGCGGCCTTGACTGCGGCTTCACAGATTCCGAGAACTGGCCCTGAAAAGACTTCGCGGCAAGCACCGATTCCTGGATCGTCGAAACAGGCAACCACTACCCCATCAACACCCTCTGCTTCGGCTTGTTTTAAACGCTTTATTAAACCAGGAACAGACATCGCTTCATCGTGATGCCCTTGAATAGAGGCAGGTGCATCCGTGCCAGAAGCACCAATAATGGTAGTGCCTGCGCTGACCTTTTGACGCGCGCTTTCTACGATTTTGTCTGTCATAGAGGTTGTAGAGTTTGGATTCATGACTAAAATTTTCATAGCGTCTCTCTATTTATAAATTTTGCTATTGGTTTCGTTTTCTATCATCGGCTTTTGTCTTTGACTATTCATTAATATAAAATAATCGTTGTTAACAAACATTGTTAACTATTATTGTTAACAAAACAATCAAAAATTTATAATATTTGTTGTAGAGGTCACAGTGGCACACTATAATTGCGCCTATGAATGATATAAAAACTGAAAATACAGCCTCTAGGGTCGATGCGATGCCAGAGCAAACGATTATTAACTCAATCACTGCAGCTGTGTCAGAGCAGCGGTTGCCAGCTGGAACTAAACTAGGTGAGCAGGTACTAAGTGATCTATTTAACTGTAATAGGGCCAATGTTAGGCGGGCGCTCTCTACGCTTGCCACGATGCATGTGGTGCAATTGCAGCCCAACCGAGGAGCATTTGTCTCAACGCCATCTCCTAAAGAAGCCGGTGATGTCTTTGAAGCGCGTCGAACGATTGAGCGTATGCTGGCACGTAAAGTCATTGAAAACTTCACGTCACAGGATATCGTTGACATACGTGCTACGATATCCGCTGAGGCCAAAGCACGTAGTAAGGGGGACAAACCTGCTGAGCTTCGTCTATCGCGTACGTTTCACATGCGTTTGGCGACAATCGCTGACAATCAGGTCTTAGAGCGGTTTTTGAGTGAGCTGACGTTACGTACTACTTTAATCATCGGATTGTATAATACAGCTGGCTCATCTCACTGTGCCGAAGATGAGCACCTCGAAATAGTACAAGCTATCGAAAATAAGGATGAAGAACGCCTTTTGCTACTCATTGATCAGCACTTAAATCATTTGGAAGCTGGCCTTGATTTTGAAGCCTCGACCAAACCTTTTTTCAATTTGGCAGAGCATCTAACCATCGTACCTGTTTGAAGGAATAGAAAAGCCTGTAATACAGCCAAATGATAATATTGCAGGTATTCTCCATCTCTTGTGCCAAACCTTTTCCTTTATCCATACAATAGTTTGCTGACTGCGCGGTCTATACTGGCATACTGTTGTAAGCTAAATCAAACCTTAACCTTCTAGACTATTTTCATCGCAAGTCACTTAACCGTAACTTAATCATCTGGACTGCTTTTGTCCTAATAATTGCTTGATTTTGTCGGTCAGCTCCATGCATGATAGCCCCTGTTTTTAGTCCCTTTTTTATCCTATAATGAGTAGCTTTGATTTTGCTAAATATGTCTGCTGGTTTATGAGTCATCACATAATATATCGCATCCCAACCCTTATCTTTCCACTGTATAAATAGAGACAAAGACGAAGACTATGACCGAATCTATCGACTATAAAGACACACTAAATCTTGCTGACACACCTTTTGCCATGCGTGCAAATCTTGCCAAACGTGAGCCTGACTGGCTTGCAGCATGGGAGTCTGACGATGTATACGGCAAAATCCGTCAAGCGCGTGTAGGCGCAACCAAATATATTTTGCATGATGGCCCTCCATATGCCAACGGTCAGATCCATTTAGGTCACGCAGTCAATAAAGTACTTAAAGACATCATCGTCAAGTCAAAAACCTTATCAGGATTTGATGCGCCTTATGTGCCCGGTTGGGACTGTCATGGTCTGCCTATCGAGCAAAAGGTTGAAGCCAAAGTCGGTAAAGTCGGACAAAAAGTCACTGCGACTGAATTCCGTGGTCTTTGTCGTGAGTATGCGAGCACGCAGATTGAGCTGCAAAAAGCAGACTTTAAGCGTCTAGGTGTGTTTGGTGATTGGGACAACCCTTATTTGACCATGAACTTCCATCAAGAAGCCAACATCGTACGCGCGCTTGCCAAAATCTATGACAACGGTCATGTTACTCGCGGTATGAAGCCTGTTAACTGGTGCTTAGACTGTAGCTCTGCCCTAGCTGAAGCAGAAGTTGAATACCAAGATAAAGTCTCTGATGCTATCTACGTGAGCTTTGATGTGCTTGATACCGAAAAGGTTGCGGCGCTAAGTGAAATTGATGGCAACATTGCCGCTGTCATTTGGACAACCACGCCTTGGACGCTACCTGCTAACCAAGCGATTGCTGTACATCCTGAGCATGACTATAGTGTAGTCGCGACTGACAAAGGCAACTTCCTATTAGCGACTGACCTTGTCGAAACAGCCTTAACCGAGCTTAAGCTTAGCAATGAAGGCATATTGGCAACCGTATCAGGACGCGAGCTTGAAGGTCTGCGTGCTCAGCATCCATTGATTGCAGATCGTCAAGTACCGTTTATCTTGGGCGATCACGTGACTACCGATAGCGGTACGGGTCTAGTACATACTGCCCCCGGTCATGGTCTTGACGATTATATCGTGGGTCTTAAGTATAACTTGCCAGTTGAAAATCCAGTGGGCGGTACGGGTGTCTATCTAGATAGCGCAGCGGTATTTGCCGGTGAGCACATTTATAAAGCCAATCCAAAGATCATTGCTACTTTGCATGAAAATGGCCACCTCGTTAGCCATACCAAGATTGAACACAGTTACCCGCATTGCTGGCGCCACAAGTCGCCCATTATTTTCCGTGCAACACCGCAGTGGTTTATCAATATGGAAACCAAAGGTCTGCGCGAACGTGCTCTAAAAGACATACCAACCGTTAAGTGGACACCAGCTTGGGGTCAAAATCGCATTGAATCTATGATGACAGGTCGTCCTGACTGGTGCATCTCACGTCAGCGTACTTGGGGTGTACCGATTGTCTTTTTCACTCATAAAGAAACAGGCGAGCTGCATCCAAAGACGCTTGAGCTGATGGAGATGGCCGCACAAAACATCGCCAAAGGTGGCGTTGAAGCATGGTTTGATGCCAGCTGTGAAGACTATATAGGTGATGAAGCTGCTGATTACGACAAATCTACTGATACCTTAGACGTTTGGTTTGATTCAGGGACGACGCATTTTGCCGTTCTTGAGCAGCGTGATGAATTAACCAATCCCGCTGATATGTATCTAGAAGGCTCTGACCAACATCGCGGTTGGTTCCAGACTTCACTATTAACGTCTGAAGCGATGTACGAGCGCCCACCGTTTAAGCAAGTATTGACCCACGGCTTTGTCGTTGATGAAAACGGCCGCAAGATGAGCAAGTCACTTGGCAATATCATCACGCCGCAAGATGAGATTAATAAAACGGGCGCGGATATGCTGCGTTTGTGGATTGCCTCTAGCGACTATCGTTATGAGATGAGCGCAGGTAAGACGGTGTTTAAAGGCGCAATCGATATGTATCGCCGCATCCGTAACACCTTGCGTTTTTTGCTTGCCAATACTGATGATTTTAATCCTCAGACCAATAGCATCGCGATGGATGAGCTGGTCAGCCTTGATAAATTTATTATTAAACGTACGCAAGCGGTACAAGCACAAATTGTCAGTGCTTATGATGCCATGGACTTTCACCAAGTCACCCAGCATATTGCCGCGTTTTGTTCGCAAGACTTGGGCAGCTTCTATTTAGATATTATTAAAGACCGTCAGTACACCACTCAAACTGACGGACAGCCGCGCCGCTCTGCGCAAACGGCTATTTATCATATTGCTCATGCACTCATTCGCTGGATTACACCGATTTTGTCGTTTACTGCACAGGAGGCTTGGGAAGTATTGCAAGGTAAAAACGGACAAGACGCCGGCTATGTGTTTACCCAAGAATGGTATAAGTTCCCAGAATTTGAACTCAGTGCCATCAGTAGTGAGGACTGGCAACGTATCATGCAAGCCAAAGATATGGTTAATAAAAACATCGAGACTGCACGCGGCGATAAGATTATTAATGCTAATTTGTCCGCTGATGTCACTCTGTATGCCGATGGCGAGATGCATGAGAGCCTAGCAAAACTTGGTGAAGAATTACGGTTTGTCTTGATTACCAGTAAAGCGACTTTGGCTCCAATAGCTAAAGCTCCCAATGATGCTAAGCAAACAGAAGACAGCTCAGCAGACTTGACTGTCAATGTGAGCGCGGCCACTGGCACAAAATGTATACGCTGTTGGCATATCCGTGATGACATCGGTACAGATCCAGCACACCCTGAATTATGTGCGCGCTGCGTAACCAACGTCGCTGGCAATGGCGAGGTGCGTCACTATGCCTAATCCAACGGAATCATCCGACAATCAACGGCCGCAGGTTGAGGCCGACGGCTCGCCCAAACCTGCCCATGCAACCACGGGTAGTTCATCGACGCCCAAAGGACGTTTGACTAAAACACCAAAAGTTATCGCAAATGGCAGTCGTGCCTTTATGTGGTATTTGCTGTCGCTTGCCGTGCTTATCATCGATCAATGGACAAAATGGCTAGCTGAAACCAAGCTGACTTTTCATGAGCCCGTACCCGTTATCGAGCCGTTTCTTAATTGGACCTTAGCGTACAATTATGGCGCTGCTTTTAGCTTTTTGGCCGATGCAGGCGGTTGGCAAAAGTGGTTTTTTGCAGGTCTTGCTCTAATCATGTCGCTGTTCTTGATAGGCTATCTGATAAAAGCCCCGCGCCAAGCCAAGCTACTATCTACAGGTCTAGCATTGGTACTTGGCGGTGCAGTTGGTAATCTGATAGATCGCTTGCTACATGGTCACGTCATCGATTTTATCCATGTGCATAATGCGGATGTCTGGCATTATCCGATATTTAACATTGCCGATATGGGTATCAGTATCGGTGTGGCGATGATTGTCATTGATATGCTATTTTTAGAAAAGAAGCGTGAAATTTAGCAATGATAATCGTAGATAGTTTTTAGATTGGGAAGGTGGGTTTACGAATACGTAACCCGCCTTTTGTTTTGCCTGTTGTTTTTGATAAATTAACGTGTTGGAGCGGCTCTTGCTACACGCTATTATCCTACCTCCCATGAAACTTCTCACGCTTTGATAACTTCTTAAGATAAGCCTTAATATGCTCAGGCAATTCAACTCCTAACATTCTTACCCACGAAAACAGCTGCTGATAATAAATATCTGCTAATGTAAAGCTGTCCCCTACTATATAGTCCTGCTCATCTAACCAAACGTAGGCAATGGGTAGCGCATTTTGGATACACTTCATGCAGTTATCAGCCGTACCCTCGGGCCAGCTCTCAAAGTTTTGTAAAACTTTAATTTTGGTCAATATCCATAGATAACTTTCCAGCTCAATCATGCCAAAGGAGATGACTTGACGCAGTTTGTAGTTTTTCTCTGCGTAGTTTTCATCGTCTCTGTTAGGCGTAAGTGGTTTATCAGGATGCAAGTCATTAAGGTATTCAATGATAGCCAAAGATTCTGTAAATACTTTGTCATTATGAGTTAATGCTGGGATTTTACCAAAAGGATTAATTGCTAGAAACTCAGGACTTCTTTGCTCACCTTTTTTGGCATCTATCTCTTTAACTTCATAATCTAGGTCAAGCTCGCTTAGTGCCCAAATCACAGTCTCCGCTCGACTTGGCTGGGTATATTTGTACAGAGTAATCATTATAATTTACCTTGTTATGATTAAAGTCCATTTACCTGTTTGGTTGTTTATAGATCTATAGAATTGAGCTGATAAAATACAACTTATTATAACCATATAACATACAAGCCAATGATGGAAAATAATTTAGAATAAGTTATAAAATAATATTATTGAACTAATAAAAAGGTTTTTTCTATGTCAAACACTCAATCAAGACCTATTTATCAAAAGAAAATTTCTGCTTCTAAAAATCCTAATATTGAGCCCTCTAATGTTGTGACTTTGTCAGTATTACAGGCAGACATCACCACCTTAAACGTCGATGCCATTGTTAATGCTGCCAACTCAAGTTTGCTTGGTGGCGGCGGTGTCGATGGTGCAATTCATCGGGCAGCGGGACCTAAGCTACTTGAGTATTGCCGTACATTAAATGGCTGCCAGACTGGCGATGCTAAAATCAGTCCAGCATTTGACTTACCCTCCCAGTATGTGATTCATACTGTAGGCCCTGTTTGGCATGGCGGTCATAGTAGCGAACAAGCACTACTTGCCCGTTGTTATCGAAAATCTTTAGAACTGGCAACTCAAAAAGGTCTCACCAGTATTGCCTTTCCATCTATTAGTACAGGCGTCTACGGTTACCCCATTGATAAGGCAGCTAAAGTTGCAATCGATACAGTCAGAGAGTATGTGCAAAACGGTTTAGAACAAATGGATGATTTTTCAATTTGTGAAGTGATCTTTTGCTGTTTTTCAGCCTCAGATACAGCCGTTTATCAGCGAATACTGGCGCAAATTTAAACCAACGCTCTACAATAACTCGGTTAAAAAATCTAAGCTGCCGCCCATTATGACAAAGAGCAGCCCTGCTAAATTGATAATGACCGTCAGATAGTAGGTCATGCGAAATTCAGGCTTTTGTGATTTGTGTCGCAAATACGTCTGTGCGACCATCGCTCCGACCCAGCCACCAAGCATGCTAAGCAGGTGTAGTGTTAATTCAGGCGTACGCCAATCGCCACTTTGGGCTGCGGCTTTATCTTTGGCATACATCATATAAGTGATAAATCCTAGTGCTATATACCATGCAACCACCAGCCAATTTATCTCACTGGTCAATGCAAGTAGTATAAGCACGCCATAAAAACCGGCACCAAGGAGCAAACGTTTTTTTTGCCCATTCTCAAACTCAGCTTGTGCCGTGCGTTGTTGATTACGTTTACGGATTTGACTGTTTTTCTTCGCCATTTGTTGTTGTACATATTCAAGCTCTTGTACTTGTCTTGCTTGCATACGACCTTTGTTGTCTTGCCCCAGCGTAAAGATGACAGACTCACCAATCTTAGGACGACGCTGTGCTTTAAATTCACTGATATGAAAAAATACGGACTCATCATTTTCAGTATTAATAAAGCCAAAACCTTTATCATCTTGCCATTTTTTAATCGTGCCCTGTTGCCTATCTGCCATCTGTTTTTGCCTCTGTATTAAACAGTCAAATATTGTAAACTATTTAGGTTACATTATTAACGCTTACATTAATGGTTAATTGTCTTATCATTTCTTACACTATACACATCAAATAATTCCTCATTACTTTTATGACTAATGGCGCTTGATTATGACTGACTCCCAATTTATCAATCCAAATGAAGACACACGTATTACTCACGGTAGCCTTGTTAAGCTTCATTTTGAAGTGTCTCTAGAGAACGGTACCATCGTTGACTCAACCTTCCACCGTGATTCACCTGTCAAGCTTACCATCGGCGATGAGAGTTTATTGCCAGGTTTTGAGCAGGTACTGATGAATCTACGTGCGGGTGACACGCGCTCAGCCCATCTTGAGCCTGAGCAGGCTTTTGGTGAATGGAATCCTGAAAACATCCAGCACTTTAGTCGCACTCAGTTCGCTTTAGTCACCGATAATCCAGAAGTTGGCATGTTGGTCGAATTTGAAGACAAAGGTAAAAACACTTTGCCAGGTACGATCAGTACTATCAATGACGATGAGATAGAGGTGGACTTTAATCATCCTCTTGCTGGTCAATCCGTGCTATTTAAAGTCAAAGTCTTTAAAGTTACCCCACCTGGGGTGACTGGCGTCCAACTAATGTAATAATGAAACGTACTCTAGAGAACAACAACCCTTTTAAAAAGGACATTTATATGCAATATCAGGCGCTTCCACAAATCGATGAACAAGTCTCTAAAATCTGTCTAGGTACGATGACTTGGGGCCAACAGAACACCGAAACTGAAGCACACGCGCAAATGGACATGGCGCTCAGCGAAGGGGTAAACTTTTGGGATACAGCTGAGATGTACCCTTCACCGCCAGACAAAGACAAGCAAGGTGATACAGAGCGTTACGTAGGCACATGGTTTAACCAGACCAAACAGCGTGACAAGGTCATACTTGCCAGCAAAATGTCACCAATGAGCTTTTTGCGTGACGGTCAAACGCGTTTTAACGCTGAGCAAATCAGTAGCGCGATTGATAGTAATCTTGAGCGTCTACAAACAGATTATATCGACATCTACCAGTTGCACTGGCCTGAACGCCAATCCAACTACTTTGGACAGCGCGGTTATACTGAAGATATGGCCGCGCAGCCACTAGAAGACCTCACGCCGTTTTTGGAAACCATCAGTGCTTTAAATGATGAAATTAAAAAAGGTCGTATTCGTGCTTATGGGCTATCGAATGATACTGCTTGGGGTCTGATGCGCTATTTATGGGAAGCGGATAAAAATGGACTAAAAGCGCCGATTACGGTACAAAACCCTTACAGCCTACTTAACCGCTTATATGAAGTAGGCATGGCGGAGATTGCACACCGCTCAAACGTTGGTCTACTCGCCTACTCTCCGCTTGGCTTTGGTGTACTATCAGGTAAGTATTTGGATGGCAAACGTCCAGAAGGAGCACGCCTGACGAAATATGATCGTTTTGAGCGCTATGTCAACGAGCAAGCACAAGAAGCAACCGCCCAGTACGCTAAGATAGCCGCAGATGCAGGCTTAGATATGGCACAGATGGCACTGGCTTTTGTTAACTCACGCTCATTTGTCACTAGTAATATCATTGGGGCCACCAACCTTAAGCAGCTAAAGTCAAATATTGACAGTATTCATCTGACTTTAACCACTGATGTATTAGATGCCATAGAAGCGGTACATACGCGCCAACCCAACCCATCTCCATAGACTGGACAGCCTCGTATTTATACGGTCAACATAAGGTTGTTCATTGTTGATATCAAAAAGGCGCAAATCGCTCTAGTAACAATAGCGATTTGCGCCTTTTCTTATGCTATCCCTATCAAGATTAGACATGAATTCTTAAGCGTTAGGTGACGTGCTAAGTACTCTTGAATGTAGTTCAGTTAAACCCTCTTGCATACGCTTTTGTAGCTCGTTGGTCAACTCACTCTTACTGCGGCCGTTTGGATCTAATGGTTCAAGTGGTAGTACATAAGCGGTCACGTTTTTACTATCAAGGACCCGTTTAATGCTGTCTTTCATCGTAAGCTTGCCATAATAAGGCAGTGCTTCACTTAAGGTACCATCTTTATTAACATAGCATAGTACAAGCGGTTGAATCGGTACATCCGCGTCGATTGCTGCTTGTAATAAAGTACCGTGAATACGCTTCACTTTTTTGCCATCAGTGGTGGTCGCTTCAGGAAAGAATATAACTGAAAAACCTTCATTTAAAAAACTGGCAATTTGCGTTGTCACTGAGCCTACGTCGCCAGAGCCACGTTTGATAAACACTGTGCCTGCTGCATGGACAAGCTTACCAAAGATAGGCCAATCGCCAATTTCTGCCTTTGACAAAAAGAAAGCAGGGCTGACAGTACCAACTACAGGGATATCCATCCACGAAACATGGTTAGATACCCATAGGCCGTGATACTGCGGCACAGGCTCAACCTGGACAATCTTGACACCGAAAGAGCCTGCCATCTTGCGACAAAAAGTCTGAATATAGCGTGGTAACGTCTCACGTGGTGGTTCACGAAAAGCACCAATACGCTGTGCTGTGCGCATACCACCTGCGATAGTCGTCGTCATGCCAGCTATTTTTTTGCCGCGGCCCACCTGCTTTCTGAGCGAAAACTTTGATTTAGATTGGCTCATCTGTGCCCCTCATGATTAGATAACGGTTTAAACAATTACCTGAACAAATTAATACTTAGATAAATGAAAATGTTGATTCAGCCTAAAAATTAATACCCTTATATGAAGGACAAAATTAAGCCAAAAAACGAGGTAAGTATAACAAAGTTTTGTGAGTCAGTGACGATTTGTTCACTCAGTCTTCTTATGCTACTGTGGGACCAGCACGTTCTTCGTTTTCTCAAGGTTTAATACTATTTTATCAGCCGTTTTTATATTTATTGATAAAAAAGTTAAGATAACAATATCATCGATAGCGAGTTACCCTAAAAGCGCTGTAACATAAAATCATCGCTAATTATTTTTATACGCTTTAATATCAAGACATCAGACCATATATAGACCTTAACTGAACGCTGCTGACATGCTATATTTTTATACAATAGTAGCGATTTATTTACTCTATTCAGAGGTGAGAATTTTTGGAATATTTTGAAAGACACTCAGGTGGCGAACGTGCCATTATCGTACATTTAGACATTCGTCAAATCCAAGATCCTGATGATCTAAGCGAATTTGAGTTGTTGGCAGATTCGGCAGGGGCTGATCGTCTGGCACTAGTCACCGGATCACGTTCAAGACCCGATGCCAAATACTTCGTCGGCAGTGGTAAAGCTGAAGAAATCGCTGAGCTGGTTCGTGAACATGACGCTGATATTGTTCTGTTTAACCACAACTTATCGCCCTCACAAGAGCGTAATATTGAGACCCTAGTAAAATGCCGCGTACTTGATCGCACCGGTTTAATTTTAGACATTTTCGCTCAGCGTGCGCGTACTTATGAAGGTAAGCTGCAAGTGGAGCTTGCGCAGTTAAACCATCTGTCTACCCGCTTGGTACGCGGTTGGACGCATTTGGAGCGTCAAAAAGGTGGTATTGGTCTGCGCGGGCCAGGTGAGACTCAGCTTGAGACCGATCGCCGTTTGTTACAGACGCGCGTCAATCAGCTGAAAAATAAGCTCGATAAAGTAAAGCAAACTCGTGCTCAAGGTCGAGCCAAACGTCAAAAGTCAGATGTACCTACTATATCTTTGGTCGGCTACACTAACGCTGGTAAATCAACTTTGTTTAACCGTCTAGTTGATGAAAACATCTATGCCGCAGATCAGCTATTTGCAACCCTAGACCCTACGCTGCGCCGCCTAGACTGGCAAGGCGTTGGTCGAGTTGTGCTTGTTGATACTGTAGGTTTCGTTCGTCATCTGCCCCATGAGTTGGTAGAGTCTTTTCATGCGACTTTAGAAGAGACACTAGAGGCCGATTTGTTGTTACATGTTATTGATTCATCTAGTGAAGATATGCATGAGCAAATCCAAGCGGTCAAAGATGTCTTGGCTGAGATCGATAATGATGTTCCTGTACTCAACGTTTATAACAAAATCGATTTAACCGATGAGCCTGCACATATAGGCTATGCAACTGAAGGTAAACCCAATCGCGTTTATGTGTCTTCAAAAGATAACTTAGGCATGGAAGAGTTGTCACTTGCTGTACAGCAGTTATTAACAGGTACATTGACAACGTTTGACTTGACGCTTCCTTATGATGCCGGTCAGCTCAAAAATACGCTTTATGAGTTAGGGGTTATTCAAGCAGAAAGCTACGATGACACAGGACACGAATGCTTAACCATTCGTCTACCAAGTGATAGACTCAAGCAAATACTAGGGCAAGCAAACTTATCGCCGATTGATGTCTTACCATTAGCGCAAGCAACCCTATTGATGCCTATACTTGAACCATTTGAACAGGATATTAATACTGAGCAAGCGACGACTGATGGTGATGATGGTTTTGGAAATACGGATGGCCAAGATATCAATGAGCCTGTTGATATTGATGACTCCTCAACGACTGATTCATCATCTTAGCCAGTTAAACAAGGTATGTAGGCTTGGTCCAACAAAGGCCTGTACTTGCAACGTTTGCATGTACAGGCCTTTTTTAAGTCACTTTTATTGTTTGACGAACAAGTATTTTTACCTTATTAACGTGCTCAAACCTTACTAGTTAAATCTGTGTATTCAGCGAGGTTTATTAGTTTATTCAATATGTATATAATCAATCGCAAAGTCAATAAAGCGTCTGGTTATCTTTATATAATACTTACCACTCTATGCTATAGCGCTTTTTTCTGTGCCAACAATGCAACTTCTACCTTATTGCCAACACTGACTGATTGCTATTTTGGCAAGGATTGTTTATGAAAGCTACCCACTCCTCGTCTATGCCGCCATGGATTGCATTAATAATTACACTATCCATGGTCGTTATTGTCCGTGAAACAGCCGTTGTTGTTTGTCAGTGGGCGGGTATTGAAAAAGCAGCCAATGTAGTCGGCTTGGTAGCGATGTTTTTTATTCTTGTAGCATGGCGGATACTCAAAGGTTTACCTAACTGGCTGACCAAAGCCAGTAATACGCTACTGGTTGATAGTGGCTTTGCATTTTTGCCAATATCAGCTGGCGCAGGTTTACTGCTTTTTGCGTTAGGCGATGAGCTATGGGGAGTCATGCTAACCATGTTGATTAGTACGCTGATACCTCTTTGGGGGCTTGGCCTACTTGCCAATCGTTGGTTAAGTCGTGATGTCAGTATCAATGACGACACTATTACTGAGCACAAAAAGCCATAATAGGCTTAGGAGAGACAGCATGAGCTTTGATAGTGTATTTATAGCTACCTTGGCAGCGATATTACTCACCTTAGCCGCACACGTTATTGCTCGCGTATTAGCAAGGAAGATATCTTGGTTACCAATGGTCATTACTGCACTCGTCTTAGTCATTGTATTTTTATTTATTTCACGGTGGGATTACAATGATTATTATAGTGTTGCCAAACCTGTCTTTGACCATTTATTAGGTTACGTCACCGTATTATTGGCTGTGCCACTAGCCGCTATGAGCTTCAAAGGGTTACCTGTCAAAAGCTTGACCATTATTGTAGTCATCGCTAGTGTGGTCGGCGCCCTCCTACCCATGTCATTGGCTTATCTATTTTCGTTAAGTCATGACACCTTATTAGCCTTCGCTACTCGTTCTGTAACGACCCCTATTGGCCTTAGTGTGGCAGATTTGATAAAAGCGCCTTTAGCAATGGCCAACTTAATTATCATTGTGTCAGGTTTAATAGGCGGCATGCTGGCTCGGTTCTTATTTCGCAGTATAGATGATGACCGCGCTAAAGGTTTGGCATTAGGATTGGCCGCTCATGCGTTTGGTACAGTAGAAGCTTGGCAAATCAGTCATACAGCTGGACGTTATGCTGCTTTTGGACTGGCAGTCAACGGTTTACTAACAGCAGTTTGGGTGCCTATCTTTATCAGTGCCTTAGGCATTTAAAGTTTGGTGCTTATAAAGCATATAAGATTAGTCAATCTTAAATTCAGTCACTTTTAAAACCAGTCACTCGCAAACCCGATATGTGTCTTATTTTAAAAACTTATGTCTATCAGAAATGTCTAAACCTATATAACTGTTTGTCTTTCGCTTGTCCTTATAACATTATAATCAGATTATAAGTAAACGTATTTATCAATCTTGTTCAAAATAAAAATAGCGTTAATATCTGATTTTTCTAAATATTTATTAAAAATATTTAGTGCTTATTCCAAACCAAGGTTATAGGGTTAAAAGTTATTTTATGATATAGTAAGCAACTATTATCTTTTGTATCTATTGCAAGTGATTTTGGTTAGACGTAATTTTGTTGGCTATTTATGGCAGTCATTGGTGTGACAACCTGCAGCTACTAATAATGGCTTTATTAAATAAAACATTACGCCTATAAGCAGAGTAATTTGCTGTTATTCGATAAAAAGTGATATTTTCTATGATAAAAATTGCCCCTCTATTTAACCGTTTTCTGTCTCCTTTTATGTTGACTGCTATCGCTCTATCTACCCTCTCGGTTACCGCTCAAGCTGGTAACATGTACATATATAAAGATAAGGGTGGCCAAGTTCTCTTAACGAACGTCAATCCGACTGGTAATTTTGATAAGTTTACTAAAAAAGTAAAAGTGACTTATTACAAAGACTCAAAGATGTATGACGGTGATAGTAGTAGTAACAGCTATAGCAGTAGCTCTGCTAGCAAAAGCGGTAGTCGCGATGCTTATGATAGCTATATTCGTGCCTCTGCTACTCGGCATGGCGTTGATCCAGGCCTAATGAAAGCGATGATGCACACTGAGTCAGCTTTTAACCCTAATGCTCGTTCTCCTGTGGGAGCGCAAGGTCTTATGCAATTGATGCCTGCTACTGCCAGTCGCTTCAAAGTCAGCAATCCTTGGAATCCTGCTGACAATATTGAAGGCTCAGCTAAATACATTGCTTGGCTTATGCGCCGTTTTAACAACAATATTGAGTTTGCGATAGCAGGTTACAATGCTGGAGAAGGTAATGTCGATAAATACAACGGTATACCACCTTTTAAAGAAACTCGTAACTACGTCAAAAAAGTGATGAGTCGTTACCATAGCTTATACAAGAACGACTCAGGTCTGTCTGATAATACTATGAGCGCTAATAATGCTACTGTTAATAGCAACAACAATAGTGGTGGGATACAAACTGTCAGTTACGGCACTAGCAACAACAGTGGCAGTGCCAGTTATGCCAATTCCGCCTACGCCGCTTTGCGCTAATATTGAAAGTAAGACATATATTTAAATATTAAAACCTGTACACAAAAAAGCCCGCTAATAGATGAGCGGGCTTTTTATTTTACGATCTAAATACAGTCAGTTGATGGATGCTAAATACAAACTTATTGCTTATTTAGCATCCACCTCGACCTGTAATATATTTTAAAGCTTACTTGTTAGCAGCTTGGGTAGCAGCAACTTCAGCAGCAAAGTCTTCTTGCTTTTTCTCGATGCCTTCGCCAACTTCTAGACGTTTAAAGCCAAGTACTTTTACACCTTCAGCTTTTAGTACATCGCCTACTTTTTTGTCATTGTCCATGACGTATGGTTGACGTAGTAAGGTTACTTCGTCTAGGTACTTACGTAGACCACCTTCGATCATTTTTTCAACGATGTTATCAGGCTTGCCAGATTCTTTAGCTTTTGCTTCGATAATGTCTTTTTCGCGTGCTAGTACGTCAGCTGAGACGTCTTCATCATTGACAGCAACAGGGTTGAACGCTGCGATGTGCATGGCAAGGTTTTTGCCAGTTTCTTCATTGCCGCCTTCATACGATACCACAACACCGATACGTAGACCGTGACGGTATGATGCGATATTGTCGCCTTCAATAGTTTCAACACGGCGAACCTGAATGTTTTCACCGATTTTCTGTACTAAAGACACACGTGCTTCTTCAACTGTTTGACCGTCACCATAAGGCAATTCAGAGATTTTAGCTACGTCAGTCACGTTGTTTTCTAGAGCAAGGTTTGCAACTTTTTCTGCAAACGCTGTGAAGCTATCATCTTTTGCTACAAAGTCAGTTTGGCAGTTCACTTCCAACAAAAATGCTTTTTTGTCACCTTGAGCGATGATAATAGCACCGTCAGCTGCGATGTTACCTGCTTTCTTAGCTGCTTTCGCTTGACCAGACTTACGCAAGTTATCGATAGCAACTTCGACATCACCATTTGCTTCTTGCAGGGCTTTTTTACATTCCATCATGCCAAGACCAGTACGGTCACGCAATTCTTTTACCATTTTGGCAGATACTTTTACTTCTGACATAAGAGTTACCTTAGTATTGTTATGTATGAGGGGCTTAACGTCGCTGATGTTTTACTATTTACGAGCTATGTATAACAAGGGAGACATAGACAGCTATACTTAGTTGTGAAAGAGCTATCCATCAACAACAAAGCATGACGAGTCAAACTGCATCATGCCTATTGTAAGCTTGTATGTTGTTAATAACCTAATATGGATATAGACAGATACACTATCAAAATATCCTTTCAACGTTAGACCTTAACGAGCAGTCATTTATTCTGCTGGCGTTGTAGCGTCTGCGTTATCTTCAGCTGGTGCTTCTTCAGTTGTAGAAGCTTGCTGTGCAGTTTGCTCTTGGTCAGATTTGCCACCAGCTTGAGTCTGTGCATACTCTTTACCAGCGATGATCGCATCAGCAATAGAAGATACATACAAAGTCACAGCGCGAATAGCATCGTCGTTTGCTGGAATAATATAATCAACGTTGTCTGGATTAGAGTTTGTATCAACAATACCGATAACTGGAATACCTAAGTTCTTAGCTTCTTTGATCGCGATCGCTTCATGATCGACGTCAACAACGAAGATTGCATCAGGTAGGCCACCCATATCTTTGATACCACCTAATGAACGCTCAAGTTTTTCCATATCGCGAGTACGCTCTAACGCTTCACGCTTAGTAAGCTTAGCAAACGTACCGTCTTCGCTTTGCTTCTCAAGCTCTTTTAGGCGAGTGATTGACTGACGTAGTGTTTTCCAGTTAGTCAACATACCACCTAACCAGCGGTGATCAACATATGGCATACCAGCGCGTCTAGCTTGCTCACGAATGATACCGCTAGCAGCGCGTTTAGTACCAACAAACAATACTTTGTTTTTCTTAGCAGCTAAGCCGTTTACATAAGTCAATGCTTCATTAAATGCTTTGACAGTATGCTCTAAGTTGATGATGTGAATTTTGTTGCGTGCACCAAAGATGTAAGGACCCATTTTTGGATTCCAAAAACGTGTTTGGTGACCGAAGTGAGCGCCAGCTTGTAATAAGTCGCGCATCTCAATTTTGGTTGGATTGTTTGTAGCCATGTTAAATATCCTGTTGGTTGGGTTATGCCTCCACATCACAAAAAC
Organism: Psychrobacter sp. 1Y10; assembly: GCF_052259005.1. Taxonomy (NCBI): domain Bacteria; kingdom Pseudomonadati; phylum Pseudomonadota; class Gammaproteobacteria; order Moraxellales; family Moraxellaceae; genus Psychrobacter; species Psychrobacter sp. 1Y10. The sequence continues at coordinate 52,962 of NZ_JBQQES010000002.1, forward strand.
TACCTATTTAGCGACACGCATTTGCTTACGTTACACACTATATCAATGCAACGTCGTAATACTCTACTATATGCAAATTAATCAAGTCACCAAACACCCAGTAATTTTTTACCATGATGTGTGTGTCATTGGTTGATTTAAAAATTAAGCTATTACTTAAAAAAAGTATATTCTAAAAATAGCTGCGCTGTATTTTATCATAACTGCCTATCAATTATAAACAATTACTTTGACGATATGTGTTACATACTTAAATAACAGACAATAAAACCAATGACTTATTAAGCAAACACAAAAAAACGACGCCTATACGTCGTTTTTTAATGATGGCCAATTTATTGATTAGCTTAAGCGATACAAATACCTATGACTGCTTCATAACCACGCCATGTAAAATTGGTAATATAACTATGACGTTCTTTTGGCAAGTAAGACACACTTGGTGCACCTTCAACAATATGAGGCGGTGAGATAATAAACTCCGGACCAAACTCGGTACGAGCATTACCAGATATCGTGTTGGCCATTTCACCAAGTAAGTCCTTCATCATTGTCATCGATGAATCAGGCTCACCCATTATTTTGATCACTTGGCGCAGCATGTTGCTGGGAGCGCTGACATAAACGCAGCCTTCAAGAGGACCTGATATTTCAATAACACCACTATAGTCATAACCGATAGTGCTTTTATTGTTATTCAAATAAGGGGTATTAATAGCCACTTGTGCGTCATCAATTTGTGCAAAAAATGCATTAATCGAACTTAGGAACACACCTAACTTTTCTACTTTAACCATAATATATTATTGTCCATATCCAACATATGCCCGCAACATGTTTAATCTTGCAGACAAATTACAATTTCGCCGACTTGCGATAGCCAAGTAATAGGAATAATAAAGGAACGCTCTTCGCTAGGTAATACGATACTTTGCGGCGCCCCTTTAAATACGAATGGGACAGAGATGTGAAACTCGGCTCCAAACTCATTGCGTGCATTACCAGCGATAGTATTAGCCACTTCACCTGCAAGATCCATGTAAATCTCTTCACTATTTTCAGTTTCGCCCATACTGTTTAATAAAGAAGTCAGTAACTCGCGTGTTGCTGAAAAATACACCACACCTTTTTGGACGCCTGATATTCCAATCACACCTGTATAGTCGTGAACTTTTGGCTGTTTGTTTTCTAACAAATAAGGCGTATCAGCGATGAGCTCTGAACCTCCGAACTGATTAAAATAGTTACTAATAATGTTCAAAAAAATTTGTAGCTTTTGTTCTTTCATAATGACATCTGCTTAGGTCGTTGGATGATATTAGTCTTGTACCAGCTCATACAAAGACTCTACGAGATCTTCTTCTGAAAAAGGTTTACATAAAAACCCACTAGCACCAAGCGATAATGCTTCGATGCCCGTAGATTTATCTGACAATGCCGATACCACCAAAATTCGTACATCAGGATCAATAGCGATGATCTTTTCAATGCATTCAAGACCATCCATCTGTGGCATGGTTAAATCCATAGTAATGACATCAGGACGATGCGTATTAAACTTCTCAATAGCTTGAACACCGCTGGTTGCCGTCGCAACCAACATAAAATTTCCTGAGTCATAAGCCCGCTGGATGCGGTTTCGAATGATATTGGAATCATCAACAATCATTAGTTTATACATAACGTATTTATTATCCTTAATTAAGCGTTAGGCAGCGTAATGACAAAACGTGTCATCTTACCATGCTCACTATTTACATTGAGCTTACCATCATATTCTTTTACTTGAGCTTTGATGATGTCTAAACCAACACCGCGACCACCATCTTCGTCAGCATCTTCTTTCGTAGAAAATCCAGAAGAAAACAGCTGTTTTAACAGGCCATTACGATCAAGTTGTTTTGCCTCTTCGACATCGAAACGACCTTGCTTGACTAACTTTTCACGAATACCATCATAGTCGATACCTTGACCATCATCTTGTAGGGTCACAATAAAATCTTGACCACTACTTTGCATCTCAAGACCAATTGTACCAACAGCAGACTTGCCAGCTGATTGACGCACATCAGGCGTTTCAATACCGTGTACCACAGCATTACGTAGCAGCTGGATACTGATTTCTTTTACGGTCTTTTTAAGATGCTCTGGTATCTTGATTTGTCCCAAAGTAGCACTATCAAGTTGTACTTGTTTGCCTTGTCTTGCTGCGATATCTCGTGCAAAATCATGATAATAATCGAGCAAATGACTGTCAGCTTCTTCATCCAAGTCAATCTCATTGCCTGCAATTTCTAAACCATCTATTGACAGATCTGTTGCTTGATTTTGGACTACTGCTTCATGTACATCTGATGCTGCACTAGCTGGCGCTGTACGGTTGATACGCTCACCCAATGTCTCGATAGTGTTAGACAAACTGAGCAAATCATCCAAATGCACTGCTAAAGGCAGGAAGTCATTACCAGACAGCTTGCCTTGATTTTGTAGCACGTTAAGCTGATCTTCTGCTTCTGATGCAATCTTAGTAAAGCTGTGTAACTTTAATGCTGAGGCCTCACCTTTTAAGCTATGCATTTCACGATAGATAGCGTTTAATTTAACCTCAAGCTCATATTGCGTACTGCCAGGATTTTTTAAGATATTGTTGATTTTTTCAATATGAGTTTTGGTGTTAGTGATGAACTCATTAATGATTTTTGGATTTACATTTAAGATGGTTGTTAACATCTCAATCTGCATGTCATTTTGTGAACGTTCTTTCTCTAAACGTTGTTCTAGATGAACAGCGTCTGATACATCGTTAACGTTGACCAAAATACGAGCAATGTCTTTATTTTCATAAACCCGTGAAAATCTAAAATCTAAGAAACGGCTGTCCGAACCCTGTTCGCTAGTAGTGTTATGTAGCAATACTTTGTGTAGGGGGTTTAGATCGTTAACCAGTTTTTCTTTCACTCGTGGATTGTATAGCTGCTCAACGAACTGGCGTGTGGTCGTTAGATCTTTATCAGAAATACGGCCGCGTAGTACGCTGGCAAAGTTTTCTCCTGCTAAGCTATCAGAGCCAATAATCTTATTGAGTGCCTTTGAATGCTGCTGACCAATATTTAAGTCTTTATCAAGCAAGAACAGGCCGGTATTAACCGTTTGCATAATCTCTTGGGTCTCGCGACGTGCTGCTAATGCTTCAGCATCTGTTTCACGTAGGCGACGTACAAAGAAGAATACAAAGATCAAAAAGTAGGCAAAGATTGCTGCAACACCAAGTATCTGAACCAGACGAATAGTATTGGCTTGGTTTTCAGCACTCGTAAATACATCATCAGTCAGTTGGTCTAAAGAGTCATTAATAAGCAAACTTGATGTCTTTGCCTGTTCGACTGCTTGCGTTAACTCATCAGCAGAGTCAACCATAATATTATCAGCATCTTTTAGATACGCTTGAATTTTAGGTTCTAAAAGCTGCCATTGCTCACTAGCTGCTACGATGTTGGCTTGTGCCTTATTATCAACTTGCGGTAAATCATAAGTATCGCCATCGATATCAGTAATCGTACCACCTTGTCCGATAGCTGTAATAGAGTTGGTAATCAACCCAGTATTCTGCTCTAAACGCTCAAAAACTCGCTGCATATGAGGAGAGTTGGTATCCTCACCGTAGCTATTATCCAAATCAAACAAGTCTTTGATCACCGCCTGCGCACTGTTGGCAACTTGGTTGGTTTGATCAATTAATACTGTGTTTCTTTCTAATAAGCTTGAGGTATAAAACGTAAACGCAAGCAAAGCACCAATCAACGACAAGAACAATGCAATTGATATAATCAGACCTTGATAACGCTTATTATCGACATTATGTGTGGTTGCCATGTTGAAAGTCCTTTAGTTTGCTTGCTCAGTAGTTTGGGCGTCAGATTGAGCTTCACCTAACCATTTTTCTTCGATTGTCTTAAAGGTCCCTTCTGCTTTAAGTTTGGTGATACCTTCATTAACAGTGTCGATAAGCTGAGTGTTATCCTTTGCCATTAGTACAACTTGCTGCGCTGAAGGCGTATCTTCACCTTCATACGGTACGATAGTAACGTCATACTCTGGATGGGTCTTAGCGGTGTATTGCAAAATAGGCAAATCATGTAGGATAACGTCGACCTTGTTTTGCAGTAGGTCTTCAAATAGTAAAAAGGCTGTGGTTCTTGTAGAAAGCTCACCATATTTGCCAATTTCTTTTAGTTGCTCTGCAGGTTTTGCACCTTCCATACCAGCAACATGTAATCCTCCTAAGTCCTCTAAACGCTTCAAGTCTAAGTCTTTATTTGAGTACATCATGGCTGATGGGTTAAAAAAGTAAGGTGTGGACAAGCCATACTTTACGTTACGATCGTCTTTATAAGAGATACCTGATACCGCCAAGTCACGACCGCCAGTCTCTACGCTATCAAACATGTCTTGCCAAGTTTCTTTATAAAACTCGACTTTAAAGCCTTGCTCTTCTCCAATAGCACGGATAGCATCAATATCAATACCTTGCATATTTCCATAGTCATCCTGAAAGGAAAACGGAGGCATGGTCCCTGTTGTTGCTACTTTAACTACTGGAGCATCATCAGGTAATTTACTGACAAAAGTATCTTTGTTTTCTGCCACTGTTGGACTGGTCGTTGTTGCGTTTTCTTGCGTAGTTGTATTGCCTGCATTGTTAGAGTTGCCACAACCAAATAAGCCCACACTTAGTACAATAGGAAGTACACGATATAACTGTTTCATAATCTATCCTTGAAAAATTGAGAGGTTTTTACAGTTTAATAAATTGTACTTATCACGCTTTCGTATTCAACATTTACTTTTTATTTAATACAAAATGATTTTTCATAAACATCTTTTGTATTTTTGAATTAATAAACTGTCATAAGCTCGAATAGATATTGACTGTTACAGCTTCAAAAAATAAATATCAAATCCATATTTTTCACCTAATACGATATAGAATGAATAGGTAAATAACACGTTGAACTCGCAGTACATTTATTACACAAACTTACAATGAATAATACTCAAGTAACTTTGTAATAGCAATCAAGGTAAGCGAGTAGTAATTGATAATTATTATCATTAACTTGGATATTTGTGTGTAATAACGCTCGTGTATACATAAACAGTATTAGATAAGTTCAAATGTGATAAAAAAAGCATTCATACGATTAATACGTATGAATGCTTTTTAGCAGAGTGCTTTTAGTTAATTGAGTATTTTTAAGTTTATTGATATTAAGTATTTGGTTTACGTTGTTCCGATACAGCTTGCGTCAGATCTTCACCAAACCATTTTGTGGTTAAAGTGGCATAAGTACCATTTTGTTTTAGACTCTTTAAGCCAGCATTTACCTTTTCAAGTAACTCAGGCTGTCCCTTTTCAACGAGCAGTACTTTGTATGCACTTTCTGCATGGATATCTTCATAATCAAAATATTTTGGCTCCAAATCAGGTAAATCATTCATAAGATAACGAAGGGCACCCACATCTTCGGCAACTGCATCAACTTCACCTCGCGCCATAGCCTTTACTGCTAAAAAAGTTGACGGATATGGGCTAACAGATTCAACATTGATTTCACCACTACTAAAGTAGTCATACTGTACGGTATCGCTAAGCACCCCAATCTTTACATCGTCTAATTCGTCTACAGAGGTGAGATTTAAGGACTCATCTAAATACACTAAGCTTGATGGTAGCGGTGCATACGGGTCAGACAGTAAATACTTTTTGTCACGCTCCGTACTATATGGTACAGCCGCTGCAAGCATATCTCGAGTTTTGTTATCTAAGTTTTCAAATACCTCTTCCCATGGATCACTATAGATTTCAACTTTAAATCCTTGATCCTCACCAATCTCACGCATAAGATCAATATCAAATCCAGTAACACTTCCATACTCATCATTAAAACCATAAGGAGCAAACTGCGCGTCAGTGGAGAGCTTGACTGTCGGTGCAGTATCAGGCAATTTACTTACAAACGCATTGTTATCTTTAATAGCTGTAGTACTGTTGGTATTTACATTGTCCTGAGTGGTCGCGTTGTTGGCATTGCTACAACCAAACAAACCTACGCCTAACATCATTGGAAGTACTTTATATAATGTCTTCATAACTCATCCTTGAAAATTAAAAGATATTAGTAACTTTTTCCTTAACAAACTAACAAATTTGTATATAAATTTTTTGTAATAAAAAATACAAACCGTTACATTCGATATTAATTCAGTAATTTTAGGATAGCTAGAAACATAGAAAAAACTAGATAAATGGACGAATAGTATGATAAGAGGTAGATAACAGAGGTTATTTGAAAATTTTACCCATCTATTTGAATGAAATAAATTTTTGGGATATATATAAATTATTGTAATATATCTTTTATTAAAGGTATAAAAAAAGCATTCATTATCTATTAGATAACTGAACGCTTTTTAAATAAAAGCTAATAACAAAATTTTAATCGGTATCTTCAAGATTTAAGTTACGATCTATTTTCCAAATTAAAAAACAGCCCAGACTCATTAAGGCAAACATTGCAATACCAATCTTAAGTACAGGATTAACTGGAAATAAGTTCAACAATAGCCCACCAAAAATACCGACTGAAAACATCAAAGAGCCTTGTAAGGCACTTGCCATTCCAGCACGGTGTTTTTGAAATGCCAACGCAATGGCAGAAGCGTTTGGCTGAGTCAGACCAAGACCTGCAATACAAAAGAAAATACAGCTTAAAACTAGCGGCAGCCAAGCATCTGTACCAAGAAAAATTCCAACCGCAAATAATACGCCTGCAGAAATCACCTGCATCATCGCCCCAAAACGTAAGATACTCAAAATACGAAAGCGATTGGTGAGCCATTGATTAAGCTGAGTTAACGCCACAAACCCTGCAGCGTTCATACCAAAGAGCCAACCAAAATGCGTCGCTGACACACCATACGTGTCCATAATTAGCTCAGAAGCCGAGCTAATATAGACAAACATCGCCCCCATCAACAGCCCGCCACCAATCGCCGGATAATTAAAACTTGGATCTTTTAATAAGCTCCAATATTGGCTGAGCACTTCTTTAGCAGGGCGCACATTACGGTTTTCTGCTGTAAGGGTTTCAAAAAAGAAAAACTTAGTTAATAGTAAATTAAGCACCCCAAAAGCTGCTAAAAACCAAAAAATCGAATGCCAATCAAAGAACTGTAGGAATAGTGCACCAAGTGATGGCGCTAAAATAGGCGCCAATCCCATTACCAAAATCATAATAGAAAAAGCTTTAGCCGTTTGTTTGGCGGTGAGTCGATCACGTATCGCTGCGCGGGTGACGACCGCACCTACGCAGGCGCCAAGTGCCTGTAATGTCCGCCCAGCGAACAAAATATACTCGTTACTGGTCGTAGCACAGACAATCGATGCAATGACATACAAGGTCATACCTATATATAAAGGTTTGACCCGACCAACACGGTCACTAAAAGGACCATAAAATAGCTGCCCAAATACCAAACCAAAAAAGTAAGCTGGTACGGAGTTGGCCATAAATGCTGTAGATACCTCAAAATCATCTGCCATCGATGGTAATGCAGGCAGATACATATCGATAGATAAAGGTCCTATCGCCACAATCAGCCCAAGCATCATAATCCATGCAACAGGCAGATCAGCAGCGCGCACACGTTCAGCAGTCATAGGTTTATTGGGCAAAGAGGTTTTTGGAGCAGACATAGCGGGACCATTTTATACAGAGATTGCTGTTGATACTTCGATTGCTTCTATTCAATATAAACGTTATCAATAAAATATTCCTGTTTATTGACAAGCATTACTGATAAAAACAATGGTGCATATCTAATTTATTATCGTTACAAATATGCAAGCAGACAGTCCTATATCGTACTATCTGCTTGTATTTCAATAGAGATATAACCTTAATAGAACAAACCTCAATAATTAAACAGCACCTACAACACTGCTATAAGCTGAGGATTAAATTAACGAAACTGGCGTTTGCTAAACACTGTACTGACCTCTTTGGCTTTTTTGAGCGCAAGCTTACGATTTCGTCCTAACATAAGTTTTAACTGCCACATTTTTTCTTTATATAGCGTCGTATGCGACTGCTGATACATGGCATTGATGACACGCTTACTTGCGAGCACCGCATCAGGAGAACGCTCGGCAAACTCAGCGGCCAGCAACTGTGCTTGTTGTAATGGTGATTCACTACAATGACTAACCAACCCTAGTGTTCGCCCCTCCTCCGCATCAATGGTACGCGCACTCATTGCTAGCTCTTTTAGCACGTCTGCACGCACGACCCCTAGTGCCGATTGTGTCAATCCCATGTCTGGCACTAATCCCCACTTGGCTTCCATAATGGACAGTTTGCAATCAGGATGACTAATGCGCACATCGCACGCCAGAGCCAGCTGTAATCCTGCCCCAATGCAATACCCTTCTAATACAGCAATCACAGGAACTGGTACTTCGCGCCAGACCAAGCAGACCTGCTGAAATAGGCTTTGGTTAGGTTTAATTAATTCCCAAAAAGCGTACGCTTGATTTTTGGGATGATTCAAATCACCCAAATCTATACCAGCACAAAACGTCCCCTCAGCACCATTAAGAATGACGGCACGTAACGTTTTATCCTTACTAATATGTCTAGCAGCAGCGATCAGCTCATCAACCACTTGAAAACTCATGGCGTTCTTTTTTTGAGGACGATTTATAGTAACGGTGGCAATATTTTCGGTAACGCTAACTTGTAGGGTTTTATATTGATGAGCGGCGATAGCATGCATAACAATCCTTAATAAGCAATTTGGATGATAAGTTGATGTTCGTTTTAGCAGTTATACTTTATTAATCTTAACAGGCTTATATCTGCTGTAGCGCGCGAATAACTGACTGCAGAGGTATCGATATTTTATTGGCCATATCGTTTTATAATATCTGACGCATTACTTTAGTGACAGTTGACCAGATAGTTATTTTGACGACAACCACACTAGATCATTTTCCAAGTCATATCATTTTCGCTCAAGCGATGATAGTTCAGTTGCGGATATGGTGATAGATCAAGCGCCTGTAGATTGTTGAGCGCAAGCAATAAGTTCTCATAGTACGGCTTGAGCATGGCAAACTGCACCGGCGTAGTATGTTGAACATTTAATAGACACTTATCTTCCAAGTCTTGGCTGGCTTTACGCAGTTGCGGGACACCAGTATAGCGACTGGCACCCAAAATGCGGTGTGCAACTTGCGCCAGCATATTTCGATCACGCGCTTGCCACGCTTGAGATAAGGCCTCTTTTTCATCCGCTATTGTATCGATCATCATAATAATGAGCTTAGCAGCCAAATCCGGCTTGTTTGCCGAACGTGTCAGCGCATCTTGCCAGTCCAATATCTCCATCCCAACGATGCTGCTACTTTTTGAGCCATGATCCTGTTGTGTTTGTTCCGGTGAAGGGTGTTGTGATTGCTCATCTTGTTCAATGAGAGTATCTTGATATTGTAAGCTTTGATAACGAGGCTGAGTCGCCCGTTGGGGCTCTCGCCTATACTCATCACGAGGGTGAATATCTCGCATATAGTCATCACGGATTTTTTTTAGAGATAGTGGACGTCGCACAGTTTTATCTACAGACGGACTTTTGATTTTGGTATTGTCTACGACATTGGACGCCATGCTATGGGTAGCGTCAGTAGGCGCAACTGGTAGTAAATGCTGCGACGTTGATGTACGCCCTAACCATTTTTGTAGCACTTGTAACAATTGCGGTTGGCTAATTGGTTTGCCAACGTAGTCATCAATACCACTTGCGAGTAGCTTATCGCGCTCATCAGACAATCCGTGAGCCGTTAGTGCAATAATAGGAATATGGCTATCACCAACCTCTATTTTACGGATTTGCTGCGCCGCTTCACGACCCGACATACGTGGCATTTGAATATCCATAAAAATAAGATCGATGCTGTCTTTATCTTCTGGGTTGTTTTTTGAATGGGCCAACGAATTTTCTTCGGTATCTATGTCTATGGTTGAGGCAGCATTGGCCGACACCTTATGGGTTTGCGCACGGGCCTGAGCTTTTGATATCTGTGTTTTTTTGGATAAGCTTTGTTGCGACGATTTAGCATTTCTTATATTTTTGGCCTGCTGCTTGCTGATCAATTCGATGGCATCAAAGCCACTATTGGCAGTGATGACATGAATACCAAGCTCACTAAGAAGCGCATCTAATACTAAAAGGTTGGGCAGATGATCGTCTACTGCCAGCACAGTTATGCCATGCCAGCGCGGTGCTTGCGCTGCGACCGGTTCGCTTTTCTTTTGAGTGTCGAGCATGGCATATAACTGCCTCTTATCTAACGGCTCATATAAGACATTGGCATGATAGCGGTTTAATAACGCTTGGTCAGCAGCAACTTGATAGCCAAACACAGCAAGCTTGCCTTGATAGTGCAAACGAATTTGCTTAAGCAGTGCTGTCATGTCATCTTGTGTGTCGTTGTCGACGATTACCCAGTCCCAATAATTGCCATGCTCTTTTAGTGACTCAAGCACACCAGGTAACGAGTTGGCTTGAGTAAGTTTGATAGGCAGGACTTGCAGGCTAGCTTTTAAAACTTGTCTTGACGCAATGTGATTGATCCAGACCAATACATTGAACTCATCATTCGCACTAGCCAGTGGTGCAAGTACTGGCAAGGCAATGGTTTGACCAGTGGCAGCTTCCAATACATCGATATGAGTTGGCATACGAAACCAAAACGTCGCTCCTTGATTGGCTATATTTTCTTGTGCATTGTCATAAAACCCAATATCACCGCCCATAAGCCGTGTTAGTTGCTTAGATATGACAAGGCCCAATCCTGTGCCACCATACTGACGCGTGATAGAAGGATCACCTTGGCTAAAGCTTTGAAACAGCATCTTTTGGTCTGCAAGAGATATCCCTTTGCCACTATCTTGGACGCTAATCATCAGATGATTATCGCGATGATCATCTAAGCTTACGCGCACCACGACATCACCGCTATCGGTGAACTTAATGGCATTACCGACAAGATTGGTTAAAACTTGTTTGAGGCGTAGGGCATCACCCACGATTCGCATCGGCACATCGTTATAAAACAGTACGGCCATACGTAGACCTTTCTCTGCCGATACAGGAGAGAGCATATCGACCACGTCATAAATAGTGTCATAAAGATCAAACTCGTGACGATCAAGCACCAACTTGCCTGCTTCAATTTTGGAAAAATCCAACACATCATTTACCAATGCCAGCAGATGTGCAGACGACTTACGAATGGTATGTACGTATAAGTCTTGTTCAGGATTGAGCTCACCGTGACGCGCCAGCAAATTAATAAATCCATCAATACTGTTTAGAGGTGTGCGCAGCTCGTGACTGATATTGGCTAAGAATGCAGACTTAGCCTGACTGGTTGAGATGGCATCATCACGAGCATTTCTGATAGAAATGTTTTGCATCTCCATCTCATCAAAAGCCAGGCGTAGATCGTCCTCGGTTTGTTCCGCGTGGTCTTTCAAATCCTGAAAGCTGCTGTGCAAGCGCCGTAACGTCTTAACCAAGTCTTGTTGTAATAAGTTCAACTCTCCATCAGACTCAACGGGAATAGGCTTGTATAAATTGTCCACATGAGTACGCTGCAGCTGCAAACGCAGCTCATAAATAGGTGCAATCCAGCGTTTGGCATAGATATTGAGACTTAATAGCAAAATCAAGATAGTAAAGAGACCAGTAATGACCAGTGCCATCGCGATGCGGTAACGCGCAATATAAAGTGGCTCGTTATCCATGTCGACGAGCAACCACAATCTATGCCCTTCAAAATTACCCAATACAGTGCCATAAGCTGTACCGATAGGCGTCGATTGCTGGGACAAAAAACTTTGTGATGCATCGATTAGAGGCCAACTTTCACTAACACCATAGCCGACTGTTGCAAGTACCTGATTATTTTCATTGATAATGGCAATGCGTTGTACATGCTGCTCTGACTGCATGCGACTGAGCCTATCGCGAATCGATACCAATGTCGCCATCGCCCCTTGCGGAGCGTCAGCTGTCTCATTGAGACTTTCATCAATAACTGCAGCAGTCGATAAACGTGAGGTAGACACTCCTCCGAGCGCTTCTTCTGACAGCACTGTACTACTTAGTCTGCCTCCGCGGGCACTAATATAATGGTCCGAATGTACTTGTGATAATGGCAGATACTCAGGTCGGATATTGTTTTCAAGTGCTGCTTGACTGGCTGCCGCCATATTATCAATCATATCTTGCGAATTTTTTTCATTGGCTTTTGATCGCTGACGTTCTTGCACTAGCAATGCAGGGATCAGCTCAGTAACCATAGGCTTGTAACGAATCAACACAGCCTCGGCTAACGCTTCTTGTTCTGACTCACTAGCACGCATCGTCTCATGAAAAACAAGAATACCGCCGACTGCTGCTAACACACAAATCGGTAAAAACACCAATATGATCAACTGACCATAGGCGCTACTGGTATCAAAGCGTTTTTTGTATGCCATGTTAAAACTTATCCCTACAGGTTTCTGTGCTATCTATCAATAACCACTATAAATGATTTTATCCAGCCATCAATATGTTAAATACTTTCATTATTTTAGCAGCATTTAGAAGTGTCGGTATTATCTTGGTCATTCATATCAACTTATCATAAATATCAACAATTATTTTATACTGTTATGACTATCCGCTGTCCTCATACTTAGATACCCAACAGACTCTAGTTGACTGACTTTTTAATCTTATTCATTTACCAAAATATCTTGATGCTATCAGCGTAGCTAAAAACAAAATGATATAATGATGCCATTTTCAATTTGTCATAACTTTCGGTTATAGTCGATACCAAATAAAATGGTTACACGACATTATGAGATGTGACCAGTACAAAATTGACTAGAACAAAGATTAGAACTGTATTTACAATACTATTATTCCAAAATAGACAAAGGTGCCCTATGTCCTCCACCACTACGCCAAACGCCAATTTTATCAATCAAGTTACCGAACTTGCTGATTGTGTTGGCCAAACGCCACTCGTAAAATTACATCGTTTGCCTGTAGAAGAAAGTATTACCAATGGAGCGACTTTGCTGGCAAAGCTCGAAGGTAATAATCCTGCAGGCTCTGTAAAAGATCGCCCTGCTTTTAATATGATTTATCAAGCAGAACAGCGCGGAGATATTCAGCCTGGTGACACCTTGATTGAAGCAACTAGCGGCAATACGGGCATTGCCTTAGCCATGGTTGCCGCGATGCGTGGCTATCCGATGACTTTGTTAATGCCAACAAGCTCAACTCAAGAGCGTAAAGACGCCATGAAAGCTTATGGCGCAACCTTAATCGAAGTCGATGAAGGGATGGAGGCTGCACGTGATTTGGCATTACAGATGCAAGCTGATGGTCAGGGGGTTGTGCTTGATCAATTTAATAATATTGATAATAAGCAAGCACATTATTTGACGACAGGCCCTGAACTGTGGGCGCAGACCGAAGGCAAAATTACCCACTTTATCAGCTCAATGGGCACTACAGGTACCATTACAGGCGTATCGCAATACCTTAAAGAACAAAACCCAGCGATTAAAGTTATCGGCCTGCAACCTGATGAAGAGGCGTCTATCGCCGGTATTCGCCGCTGGCCTGCAGCTTATATGCCAGGTATCTTTGAGGCAGATTTAGTCGATGAAATCATGGATATTGACCAACATATCGCTGAAATCTATATGCGCAAACTGGCGAAGACTGAAGGTATCTTTGCTGGTGTCTCATCAGGCGCAGCAGCGTGGGCGGCTATACAAGTCGCCAAAGAGAACCCTGATGCTGTTATTGCCTTTATCGTCTGTGATCGCGGTGATCGCTATCTATCAACTGGTCTATACAATGTCGATGACACTCCTGTCGATGATAATACTCAGTCGTAATGCCTGACCAATGCTTGCACAATAAGTAACTAGGACTATTTATGTCACATGCCCTACCTGCCAATCCTGTACTGGTCTTTGATATTGAGACTGTGGCGGATACAGATGCTGCACGTCGTATTTATCCAAAACTGGCTGACTTAAGCGACGCTGATGCGCTCAGTGCCTTGACTGCCATTCGAATACAAGAAGCTGGCCATGACTTTATGCGCTTACCATTACAGCGCATAGTGTGCATCTCAGCGCTATACATCAAAGATGGGCAGTTTTCTTTATTTTCTTTGACGGCAGATAAGTTTAGCGAAAAAGATATTCTTGCCAAGTTTTTCCGCGCCTTCAGCGATATCGAAACCTTGCCACAGCTGATTAGCTGGAATGGTTCAGGCTTTGATATACCCGTACTCATTTACCGCGCTATGCAGTATGATCTGTCTGCCCCATGGCTGTTTGAAGAGGGCGAGCGTATTAAAAACATGCGTTTTGATAATTATGTCAATCGCTTTCAAACCAAGCATCTAGATTTAATGGACAGATTTAGCCAATATGGTGCGAGTCGCCGTGAAGCGATGGATGTGGTTGCAAGCCTGTATGGGCTACCTGGTAAGACCGATGTGGATGGCAGCATGGTAGGCGCTCTGGTTAATGATAATGATTGGCAAACACTATCGATCTATTGCGAATCTGATGTCATGAATACGTGGCTGATATATCTACGCTGGCTGCGTCTAACCGGTAAGCTGTCGTCTCCGTCTTATAATCATTGGCAACAACAAAGCCGTGACTATTTAGCAAACTTTACTCAAGCAGATGGTCAAGCGCGCCATCATGAGTTTCTTGCCGATTGGACATCCGTACCTGAACCATAAAAGACCAAACACAGTATTATCGACAATAGCACCTACTCTCATTTTTAGTTATTTATTATTAAGGCAGGTTTATGCAACCCACCGATTCAAAAACGTCTACAGCACCTGATACTATGTCACAAGCCAACGATACCCAAACGATCACTATCCCGCCTAATAAGAAAAAATCTAAACCTTCATCCAAGACACGTCGGCGTCTAAAAGAGGCAGAGCCACTTCCCTTCAATATTGATGGATTGTCGCACGATGGGCGCGGGGTTGCCGTATATGGTAATGGCTTTGATGAAAAAGAGGGACATGTAGCAGACAAGCATGGCAAAAAAGTTTTCGTCAGCTTTGCTTTACCGGGTGAAAGTGCTTTGGTCAAACTAACCAATAGTCGTGCCAGCTTTGAAGAGGGAGACGCGATTGATATCACATCCAACCCAAATCCTGAACGTGCTGTACCGCCCTGCCCGCATTTTGGCGTTTGCGGTGGTTGCAGCTTACAACACTGGCAGCCAGATGGTCAAATCAACTTTAAGCAATCGGTACTTGCTGAGATGCTTATACATCAAGCCAATGCTGAGCCGGACAACTGGCTTGCACCGATAGTTGGTGATCGTCTCGGCTATCGTACCAAAGCACGACTTGGCGTACGCTATGTCGCCAAAAAAGAAAATGCATTGGTCGGCTTTCGTGAGCGCTCAAGTAACTTTTTAGCCGAATTAAACGAATGTCATATTTTAGATCCACGTATTGGCTTTGAGATTGAAAACCTCAAAGCACTTATGAGTACACTTGAGAGCCGCGATAAGATTGCTCAGCTAGAGCTAGCAATGGGTGAATACCTACCAGAGCTACCTGATGGCGATCAGCCTGTTGCTCTTATCGTACGTCATCTAGCTCCATTATCAGACTCTGATATCGAAAAGCTTAAAGCGTTTTTTGCAGCGCGTCATTGGCAGCTATATTTACAGTCTAAAGGCGCTGATAGTATCCAACGCGTTGCCTTGACTGACAAAGATGATCTGAGCCAACAATTTGGACGTTTATATTACCAACTGCCAGAATATGACCTTACTTTCGAATTTATCCCAACTGACTTTACGCAAGTAAACCTTTCTGTCAATCGTCAGATGACCAAGCTTGCTTGCGATTTGTTAGATCTAAAAGCGGGCGAGCGGGTACTCGACTTGTTTAGTGGTTTAGGAAACTTTAGTTTGCCTCTAGCTCGTCTTGTTGGTGAAACTGGCGCAGTTGTAGGTGTGGAAGGCAGCGACGCAATGACAGCACGCTCAGCAGACAATGCACGTCGTAACGGTATTCATAATACCAAATTTTATAACCAAGATTTGACTCACGACTGTACTGATAAACCTTGGGCTAACGAAGGTTTTGATGCGTTACTCATTGATCCGCCACGTTCTGGTGCTTGGGAAATCATGCAATACTTGCCTAAATTTAATGCTGAGCGGATTGTCTACGTCTCTTGTAATCCTGCTACCCTTGCACGTGATACAAAAGCTTTGTTAGAGCAAGGCTACCGTCTCACCCATGCTGGAGTAATGGACATGTTCTGTCATACTGGTCATGTCGAATCCATTGCTCGCTTTGAGAAAATAACAACTTAATTTTTATTGATTGTATCATTGGGCTTATTACTGATTTAAATTGAACTGTTTTGCACAAATGGAATTTCGTCAGAATACCGTTACGCTTGTATGCATTATCACTACAGAGCCTTGCTTGAATTAGCTTTCTAAAGTGACATAATAATATCCATACAAGCTGTATGTGTTTATCTACACATTGTGCATATTTGCGCTTATCGTCTTAAAATACTGGGCATAAACTCTTTATAACAGCTGCTAAAAAATGGATTTTTGTAGCTGTGTTGATCATATCTGATAATCATGAATTATGGGGTAGATCAAGCGTTTTTGCATAGCAGGTAAGACGATAAGAAATTTTGAAAATAGCTAAGAGGAGTCGGCTATGGTAAAAATTCGAGAAGGTTTACCGCTTATTGATGGGCAAACAACACAAGCTGATAGTGCAGCTTTAGCAGCACAGTTGGTGGCAAGCCAGCGCTCTCATCAATCTGCTAATAGCTACGCCCAAGTACCATCTGATATTAAACAACAACTAGCAACGCATAAGCTACATACCACTTTTGATCGCTCTGCCTACTACTCTTATCATAGTCATGATCCCAAATTAAAAAACGAATATTCGGATCACATTCTTCTAGACGATATGCAGATGCTTGCAGAAGCATCTATCGCTGATGATTCAGGTCAAGCCAATATTGATGTACCCGTATGGCTAGATAATGTTGCAAAACGTATCGACCAAGAAACTGTCCCTAATTTAGCCGCTGCTTGCGAGTTTATTCGTAGTCGTATGAATACTAGCGAGTCTGAACGTTCTGGTGCTTATGTGACGGGTATTGGTATGGCAGATATCCTGACTTATTTATATCAAGACGAAGACGCTTTGGTGGCTGCTATGTTATACCGTAGCGCACGCAAATCGTTGGTGAGTTTGACTGATATTGAGCAAAGCTTTGGGGTAGAGATTGCAAGTTTAGTTAAAGACGCCTTAGCTATGGGAAAGCTGTCTGCCATTATAGAAAGCAATAAGCGCCTAGAAGACCATTTCGTCAACAATCAACGTGATCAGCTATCTAACATCTACAGCATGCTTATTTCTGTCACTAACGACGTGCGCGTGGTACTTATTAAGCTTGCCGAGCGTACCTTTGCCATGCGTGAGTTATCATTCTCCAAACCTGAACGTCAACAGCGTGTGGCCCGCGAAGTGATGACCATTTATGCACCGCTTGCTCATCGATTAGGTATTGCTCAGTTAAAGTGGGAGCTTGAAGACCTGGCTTTTCGTTATCTTGCCCCTGAGCGTTACAAAGAGATTGCCAAGTTATTATCCGAAAAACGCAGCGAGCGTGAAGACTATATTCAGCGAGTGCAAAACAAGCTAAATGATGCGTTAGCAGAAGCTGATATTACTGCCGATGTCTCAGGACGAGTCAAGCATATTTATTCTATCTATCGCAAAATGAAGCTAAAACGCTTATCGTTTGATCAACTCTATGACATTCGAGCACTACGAGTATTGGTGGAAAACCCAGCGGATTGTTATCATGTGTTAGGTTTGGTACATGGCTTATGGCGGTACATTCCTGAACAGTTTGATGATTACATTACCAACCCAAAGCCTAATGGCTATCGCTCGTTGCATACTGCGGTTATCGCTGAGAACAAGTCACTTGAAGTACAGATACGCACCCAAGGCATGCATTTTGAGGCCGAGCTTGGTATGTGTGCTCACGTAAATTATAAGGAAGGTCTCAAAAAGAAAAAAGACAGCTACCTCACTCAAAAGATCAGCTCATTACGTCATCTGCTTTCTATTAATAACGAAACTCGGAGTCAAAATCGTTTAGGGCTCATAGCAGAGGGTGAGTTTACTGACCGTGAGTTAGGTGAACTAGAAGATGACGAGCCAATCGTTGATTTTGATGAGCTTGAGAGGATTTACATTTTTAGTCGAGATGGTGACATCACTGAACTACCAAAAGGGGCTACCGTACTTGACTTTGCTTATTATGTACACACGCAAGTAGGCAACCGCGCTCAAGCAGCGCGAGTCAATCAGCGTTACGTGCCATTGACTTACCAGCTAAAAACAGGCGAACAGGTTGAGATTATTACTAAAGCGTCACGTGAGCCTAATCGTGATTGGTTAGTTGCGTCACTTGGTTATATTCATACCAATCGTGCCCGCTCTAAATTGCGTCAATGGTTTAACAAACAAGACCGTGATAAAAATATCGAAATCGGTAAGCAGATGCTAAGTAAAGAGCTTGAGCGACTTTCAGTACATCCCAATAGCATCGACTTGAATGACTATACGCAGCATTTTCATGTTAATAATACGGACGATATTATCGTTGGGCTTGTTACAGGCGACATTGGACTCCATCAATTAACTGGTCACATCTCTCGTCAGCTGCATTTAGAGCCTGAAAAAGAAAAGGAAGATTACACCCCTAGTGTTGATCCAAAAACAACAGGCAAACTTGATGCCTACAAAATCTGTATTGATGGTTTGGATAATATTGAAATAAATTTGGCAGGTTGTTGCCATCCTGTGCATGGTGAGCCAATTTCTGGATACATTACTTTATCTCGCGGCGTTAGTGTTCATAACCGTGGCTGTCCTGAATACATGCGTCTGATTGAACGTGACCCTGAGAGAAAGATCAGTGCAGCTTGGAAGTCTAAATCCGGTCGTTATCAGCCTGTTGATATCCATATTGAAGCTTATGATAGACGTGGATTATTGCGTGATTTAACCCAAGTCATTGACAAAGAAAGTGTCAATATACGCAAGGTTGAGACCTTGAGCACTGATGACAATATAGCCTCGCTAAAATTTCATATCGAAGTCTCGGGATTGGCCCATCTATCCAAACTGCTTGCCAAGCTTGAACTGCAGCCAGGGATTTTGCATGCACGTCGTACTATTGTCTAACCGTTAATCGATAACTTAACTTTATATTTTATAAATTTTGTAGAAAGCCCTTATGCCTGAATTACCCGAAGTTGAAACCACAAAAACCAGTCTTGCCCCTTTATTAAAACAAAGAGTTACCGCCATACAAGTATTTCAACCAAAACTACGTTGGCCGATGCCAGATGACTTAGGTATATTAGTTGACTATACGTTGCAAGACGTAGAGCGCCGAGCAAAGTATTTAATACTGACTTTTATACCTAGAGTAAAATTGATAGAAAATGGCCAAAACACCATTGAACATCGACGTCAACTGATCATACATTTAGGCATGTCAGGTAGTCTACAACAGCATCCTTTAGGTACTGATAAACGTAAGCACGACCATTTGATAATAACTTTTGACAATGACGGTATTCAGTCGCAACTGCATTATCATGATCCCAGACGTTTTGGCGCATTATTATGGTATAAGGATTATAGTACCAAGCTTTTAGATCATCTAGGACCTGAACCACTATCAGAAGATTTCGATACTGACTATCTGTATCGCCTGATTCAGCGTAGCAATGTCAATAGTATGTCGGATAAGACAACCAAGCGACGCCCTATTACTCGTGCTATCAAGTCAGTCATTATGGAGCAGCAGGTCGTGGTTGGTGTAGGCAATATATATGCAACAGAGAGTCTATACTTGTCTGCTATTCATCCTGCTACCCCAGCACATCAATTGTCTTACGAACAAATAAGTATATTGGTCAAACATATTAAAGTCATACTACAACGAGCAATCGAGCTTGGGGGTTCGACACTACGTGATTTTACAGTCGCCAGCGGACAAACGGGATACTTTCAACAAACCTTAAATGTCTATGGTAGACAAGGTGAGTCTTGTCCGCATTGCGATACTGTACTCGACAATATCAAACTCAATGGTCGTGCTAGCGTGTTTTGCCCACTCTGTCAGCCAATTTTATAAACAAATATTTACTAATATATATGAGATAAAGTCGATATAATATGTTTTTATATTGCTTATCGGCACACATCTTGCTTTAATAAAGAGTCAACGCTGCTTTGTAAGTACCTTTGTTTATAAGTACCTTTGTTTGTAAATATCTTCAATAGCAGTGTTTATTACTTATACCGCTTACATGTTTTAGGAAATAATGATGACTGCTAATGCCGATAACCCACGCTTCAATAAAAGTAAGATTCTTACGATGGCCTTAAGCATAGGCTTTATGATAGCTTTTACGCAGCCAGCCTCGGCTGCAATAGAGATAGATGAGCGTGATTTTGGTCCATCATATGACACGATGATTGTTGATACAGTCGTTGGAAAGCCCTTACAATTAGTCACCGCTGTCACTGGTACTGCCGCTTATCTCGTCAGTCTGCCTTTTTCTCTTATCGGTGGTAACGCTGATCAAGCACAACAAAAACTGTTCGTTGAGCCTTGGAGTGCGATGGGGCGCTGCTTGGGTTGTACAGTCGCTGAAGACAATTTTTATAAGTCACAAGACGCTAACGACAATATCGTACGTATTGTCGTTGACCAACCTTCAGAAATCCTTATTGATACTAACGATCATGTCGTAGTAACAAAATAACCAACTATAAAAAATTGATGAGCAAACATAAAAAAAGGCTAACGTTGCGTTAGCCTTTTTTCAATCATTCTATACTACAATATTAAGCACCTTTCTTACTACGACCATGACGTTTGCGCTCACTTTCAGTCAAGTAGCGTTTACGAATACGGACAGCTTTTGGCGTCACCTCTACCAGCTCATCATCTTGAATAAATTCAAGCGCTTGCTCAAGGGTAAACTTAACCGCTGGCGTCAACGTCAACGCTTCATCAGTACCACTGGCACGTACGTTAGTAAGCTGTTTAGCGGTCGTTGGATTAACAGCCATATCGTCGTTACGTGAGTTCAAACCAACGATCATACCTTCATATACTTCAAGCTGTGGCTCAGCGAATAGTTTGCCACGCTTTTGTAGATTAAAGAGTGCAAAACCTAAGCAAGTACCGTTTGCCATAGATACCAATACACCATTAGAACGGCCACCGACATCACCAAGTTTCTGTGGTCCATAATGAGAAAAGCTTGACGTCATGATACCAGTACCTGAGGTCAACGTTAAGAACTCAGAACGGAAACCAATCAAACCGCGAGCTGGTATGGTTGCTTCAATACGCATGCGACCTTTACCATCAAGCTCCATATTGGTCATCTCGCCTTTGCGCAGACCTACTTGCTCCATGATAGAGCCTTGATGCTCTTCTTCAATATCGAACACAACGTTTTCATACGGTTCTTGTAGTTTACCGTCAACTTCTTTAACGATAACTTCTGGGCCTGAAACACCCATCTCAAAACCTTCACGGCGCATATTTTCGATAAGTACAGATAAGTGAAGCTCACCACGACCCGATACTTTAAATTTATCAGGAGACTCTGTATCTTCTACACGTAATGCCACGTTATGAATCAATTCACGCTCAAGACGCTCACGAATGTTACGTGAAGTCACAAATTTACCATCACGACCAGCAAACGGTGAATTATTTACTTGAAAGTTCATTGATACAGTTGGCTCGTCTACTGTCAATGCTGGCAACGCTTCTACGTGGTTAGGATCGCAAATAGTATCTGAGATGTTTAGCGCATCAATACCGGTAATACAAACAATATCACCAGCCTGTGCTTCTTCAACATCAATGCGATCAAGACCATGATAGCCCATAATTTTCAAAATACGGCCATTACGTGTTTTGCCGTGCTTATCAATTATTGTTACTTGCGTATTTATACTAACTTTGCCACGCTGGATACGACCAATACCAATAACACCAACGAAACTGTTATAGTCAAGGCTTGATATTTGCATACGGAACGGTGCATCTGCATCTACTTGCGGAGGCTGTACCACATCGACAATAGTTTTAAATAACGGCGTCATGTCATCAGCCAAATCTTCAGCGTCTAGACCTGCAATACCATTCAATGCCGATGCATAAACCACTGGAAAATCTAACTGTTCATCAGTTGCACCAAGGTTATCAAATAGATCAAAGATCTGATCCATTACCCAATCAGGACGGGCACCTGGACGGTCAATCTTATTAATAACAACAATTGGTTTTAGACCTTGCTCAAATGCCTTTTGGGTCACAAAACGGGTTTGAGGCATTGGTCCATCAACAGCATCAACAACTAGAAGTACGCAGTCAACCATTGACATCACACGCTCAACTTCACCACCGAAATCAGCGTGGCCTGGAGTATCCACAATATTAATACGGTATTCTGTATCGTCAGAGCTGTCTGTCCAACGAATGGCCGTGTTTTTGGCCAAAATAGTAATACCACGTTCTTGCTCAATATCACCTGAATCCATTGCACGTTCAGCAATGTTTGCACGATCGCCAAAAGTACCAGATTGATGTAATAGTTTATCAACTAGAGTTGTTTTACCATGATCAACGTGGGCAATAATTGCAATATTACGCAGGTGTTTGATATCGTTCGCCATATAAAATGCTCGTTTCGTCTTAATAAAATGCAGTAGCAGTAAGCGCCGCTGGAGAATCTTTTATCATAAAGCAGATAGTTGTTTTTACTTTACTATAGAGTGACTACGCAAGAGGGGTAGTGAAATAAAAAATACTGGCAAAGTAAGATTTTCTACTGATAAATCCATCATACAGATAGCTATGCTAATGTACACTTTGTCAATTTACAAAGTGTTTGGGCGGCTAGTATAACATTATTAGATTATAAATTTATGCAATAAGTTATTTATCTCACAGTATAAACAAAAAAAAGCCACCTAATAGGCAGCTTTTTTTGTAACTATACAATCTAGAACATAACTAATTGGCTATATATTATTGAATAACCATGTCTTTAGTTTGTTCAACAGTCATTGTTTTGTCACCAGTGATGATGGCATAAACACGACGGTTCATTGCACGACCTTCTTCAGTATCGTTTGGTGCGATTGGGCGGTCATAACCGTAACCAACTGTTGATAGACGGTTTGGAGCGATACCAAATTCGTTAGTCAACATAGATTTCACAGCAACAGCACGAGCTTCAGATAGACGTTGGTTGTAACGTGCTGAAGGACCAGTTTTAGAAGCATGACCTTCTACGCGAGCGCTAGAGTTAGGATACTCACGCATCTTCTCTGCTACTTTAGCGATTTCAGTTTTGTACTGGTCTTTGATAGCTGATTTGTCGTTATCAAAGAATACACGTAGCTCCATTTTTAGCTCATCAGTAATATCTACTGCTACTGGGCAACCGCGCTCATCAACTACGACGTTCATAGGAGTGCCTGGGCATTCGTCGATGCTATCAGGTACACCGTCGCCGTCTGAATCAACGTCTTGCTCAACCACTACTACTGGTGGAACAGACACTTCTGGCTCAACTTGTGGTGGTACAGCTACTGTTGGTGATAAATGGCCACCAAGTACAACTTCTAGACCGGCCAATGCCATGCCTTCCCACCAGTTGTTATCAAAGTTATGAATCGCACGAGCTTCACCACGTAGGCTTAACGCGTCGTTGATGCGATACATAGCACCTAGACCTAGGTTACCGATGGTATCTTTTGATGATGATACTTCAGTACCGGCCGATATATCTTCACCATCAACAGTTACTTGTTGACCATTAGGTGCAACACCAGCAATTGTTTCCTGGTTTTCTACTTCGATCTTAGACTGACCAGCACCAACTAATACATATGGTTTGAACGCGCTATCAGTATAACCAGTAAATTCTTCAGTACCGATCAAGAAGTTACCAGAGATCATTGTTTGTTCAACATCGAAACGGTTAACACCAGCATCTGCAGAATCTTCAGACGCTTCACCGTTAGCACTTGATACGCCGTACTCTACTTGGAACTGAGTAGAAGGAGTCAGTTCAATACCTAGAGCAGCACCAGTATATAGGCTACTTTCTTTAGCCACACCACCATTAGGTACGTTCCCACCACGACCATCGATAGAGTTACCGTTGGCATCGATATATAGATCTTTACCAGTTTTTAGAATATCACGCTGCTCATCATGAGCTTCGTCAGTATAATGATAACCTAGTAATAGCGGGCTAATCGTAACGCCAGCGTTAGCTGCTAAAGGTGCAGCTGCTACGGCAACCAGAGCTAGAGCAATTTTATTCAATTTCATGGACTTCCTCCAAAGGATGATTTGAGTGATGCATTAAGCAAAACCGCTTCCTAAGATGTAATAAAAGTAGACATCTTTTACGAATGCATAATTATACAACAAAACTAATTAGGAAGTAGCTTATCGACTATCTATTAATTTTACAACTTTTTTCGTTAGGCAGCTACACATTATTACACGATAGTGTTGCAACACAAACACAATAGCCTGCTTGTTTTACTAAGAACTAACATACGTTGCAATTTTAGTCTTTTGAATGTTAATTCGCAATAGAAGTAAATTAGATTTTACCTATTGTCTGCAACTAGTTTAATACAATCGAATTTTTTTCTCTATTAATAAAGATTAGTCTTCACTAATTGAAACAAATTTTGACAGTTGCACTATAATTCATATATATTAAATAGTAAACATTATTCTAGTATATACTTTTAAAGTAATGAGCTGATATGTGATTGTTGCGTTAAAAACGTTGTTGTTAAGGTTTGTGAATTTAAAAGTCCAAGGTATTTTTAAAAGTTAAAGTCTTGTATTAGAAAAGGTATCAATGTAGGGCTTCACTCAAATGTATAAAGCTGATGAATTTGGCCTATATAATTAAATCTATAGCGTAAGAGATGACTATATATGATTAGAATATGTCACACCATATCGAACCTTACTCTATCTTATCTGAATCTAACTGTATGCTTAAGAGTCCCATACTTGTCGAAATCTTATCAACAAAAAGGGTTTACTCTTGTAGAGCTTATGGTAACAGTGGCAATTTTAGCTATTATCGCAACGATCGCAGCGCCAGCGATCGTAGATCAATTGGCAAGTATGGAAGCCAAACGTATCAAAAATCAACTAGAAAGCACTCTCAAAATAGCGAAAGCTGAAAGTTTTATTCGACGGCAGAATCTATTAGTATGTTTATCTGATGCAGGTGGACGGTGTAATAAGAATAGTGATAAAAACCTTTTGTTATTTGTTGATAAAAATAATAATAAAGTTTTTGATATTAGTACGGATTATTTACTTAGTAAGCAAGGCTTAAATCCTAAATATGGCACACTACATTTACGGGCTGGAAAACGGCATTATGTTAAATTTTATGGTGATACAGGCAAACCCCGAGGACACTTTGGCCACATAAAATACTGTCCAAGCTTAACCTATAGTCAGACTATGTATCAAATTTCTTTTAATCAAAATGGTAATATCAAATACAAACCTAATGATAGACACCCTACTGGTTGTACATAAATGCATTATTTGTTGTAGCAATATTATTAGAGGCGCTATTAGCTTATACCTGATCTACAAAGTTACTTATGCATCGCAGCTTTCATCATAACCACTGCTTGCTCTAAGCCTACGAATACAGCATCAGCGATCAAGGCATGTCCAATATTAAGCTCATAAATATCACCTATCTGAGCAATAGCATTTACATTGTCACGAGTCAAACCATGACCTGCGTTAACAAGTAACTCGCTGTCTAAATTTTTTGCAATGCTCACTGCCTGTTTGATACGCTCTAATTCGTCCTTTTGAGCATTCGTATTTCCAGCCAGACCTAACTCAGCATAAGTACCAGTATGTAGCTCGATAGCATTAGCATGACAGTCAACTGCTGCTGCAATCTGGTCCTCGTCCGGATCTATAAATAAAGAAACGTTAATTCCTTCTGCTTGTAAGTCTTTAATATAAGGTTTTAGATGACTGATCTGCCCTGCTACATCCAAACCACCTTCGGTCGTTAGCTCCGCACGTTTTTCAGGCACCAAGCAAACCCAATATGGCTTAACTTTATGAGCGATAGATAACATCTCAGACGTTGCTGCCATCTCTAAATTTAATCTGGTTGTTAACTGTTTTGCTATCTCATAGACGTCTGAATCTTGAATATGACGACGATCTTCACGCAAGTGTATGGTGATACCATCTGCTCCCGCTTTTTCACATAATAGCACTGCTTCTAAAGGACTGGGATAGCCAACCCCGCGTGCTTGACGCAAGGTTGCTACGTGATCAACGTTGACACCCAATAAAGGGGTTTTTATTGTATTCTTCGATGAGTGCTGTAAAGATGTGGTCATAAGAAATCCTTTTGATAACGAGTTCCAAGTAACATACAGATGATAGGGCTACAGTAGTACTACCTCAAATACTTTTTGAACGACCATACTTTGTCTAAATATTGATGCCATCATTGGTAACGTTGTTGCTGCTGCCACAGTAATCGACTTTGCAACGGCTGATAATCAAGCAAGTGATCAATCAGATGTTTATGAAGACGTGACCAATTATTTAGTGTGGCCTCAACTATTCCTAGATGTGCCATATCAATAATATCTGCACCGATAAAAAGTGTTTGTAGCGTATTGATCGTCGTTTTATCAGGTTGGTTAGTAGCCACAAAACCTACATCAGATAAAAATCGATAATCCGTATCAGGTTCGATAGGCGTTAATAAATTGTCATGGTCTAGCGTCAAAGAAAAGCCTAACTCTTGAAACAAATCAGCCTCAAACTGACGTAAGCATAACCTAAGAGCAGTCGCTGTTAATGGCTGCTTTAATTGCGTTAAGCTGTCTTGATAATGCTGCCACAATACTGGCATTGGGTCTTCGCTAGGCAATAACTTCCACAGTATCTCATTCAAATACAAAGCTGCATACTGCTGCTGACCGCTTATTTGCTGATAACGTGTCGGCCTAGGCGTTGTAGCATCTTTTGTAAAACTATCTTCTACGGGTAATAAACCAATCTGACTAAAGGTTTTTAGATCGCGCTTACCTGTTGCAAACAGTTGTAGCGGCTCAAACAAAGGCGCACCTTTTTTACCAATACCGTGTACTACGCCATGTTGCCAAGAAAATAAATAGTAAAGCGCCCGTTTTTCTTGGTAAGGACGCTGATGTAATAAATATCCTGTTAATGCTTCATTACGCATTGGCTATTACCTCAGCATCATGTGTAGATCAAATATTTATTTTAAATCAATAACCTAGGCTGGTGAGTGCGCGTTCGTCGTCAGACCAGCCACGCTTAACTTTTACCCACAAAGTTAGCATGACCTTTTTGCCAAATAACTGTTCCATATCTTTGCGTGCATCCATCCCAACTTGCTTGATACGTTGACCTTTTTCGCCAATCACAATAGCTTTTTGTCCATTACGCTCTACATATATCGTGGCATCAATAAAAGTACAGGCTTTACGTGGACGACCAGTTTTTGGGTCTGTATGAGCTGCTTCATCTTTAAACTCATCGATTTGGACGGTGAGATCATAGGGTACTTCGTCGCCTGCACTACGCATGATTTTTTCGCGAATAATTTCACTGGCTAAAAAACGCTCTGAGCGGTCAGTAATTTGCTCAGTATCGTAGATAGGCGTGGCATTCGGTAGATGTGACGCAATTACTTCTTCAAGACGGTCTAAGTTTTGGTTTTTTAAAGCCGAAACAGGTACGATGTCAGCAAAGTCGAAGCTCTCATCAAATGTTTCAATCAATGGAAGCAGCGTACCTTTATCTTTTAACGTATCTGCTTTATTGATGACCAATACGACCGTCAAATCAGTTTCACCAAGCTTTTGTAACGTCAGTAAATCATCTTCACGCCACTGGTCTGAGTCGACTACAAATAATACTAAGTCCACGTCTACCAAAGCTGATACGGCAGCTTTATTCATACGCTCATTGATAGCACGTACTTCATTGTGATGAATACCTGGCGTATCTACGAACACCGCCTGCATCTCATTGGTACTCAAAATACCATGAATGCGATGGCGCGTCGTTTGCGGCTTGCGGGAAGTGATTGATAGCTTTTGACCCAATAGATGATTCATCAGAGTCGACTTACCAACGTTTGGACGACCAATGATCGCCACATAACCTGCTTTAAAGTCGTTAGCAACCCCAGCCTTATTACTTGGCGCAAAAAACCCATCAATCGCAGCATTATTTTCAAGAGTAATACTCTTATCATGTTCATCAGCATCACTAGTGTCGTGCGGCTGAACGGCGGTTAATGAATCGCCTATTTGTCTATTTTCTTGCATATTTTCAACGTTTTCTACAGCTTCATTTTGATTGGTGTCAGCATTTTCTGTCATATTATGGGCATTATTTTTGGGAGTGAATGGCAAGTCATTATGATTGCTCATAGGGTAATCCTGTGGGGTTTTGATAATAATCTTAGTAGCACGTTCTATATTTTAAGAACATCTACAAAGCTAATGTTAATGTAAAGATATTTGAAGTCTGATGGCATCTACTGAGACACTATAAATTGGTAATGTAATCAATGCTTTAGGGCTTATAAAACCGAACATCATATAAAGAAAAAGCTATCAACGTTTTTTACAAGCACCTGGCAACTTATGTAATTGATTAATCATTAATTCAGCTGCTTTTTGCTCGGCTATACGACGACTCTCACCAGATTCAGTAATATCAGGACAATTATTAATATTGACCTGACAGCGTACTACAAATATTTGATAAGGAGCATTGCCCCGTGTTTCGACCAACTCGTAATGAGGCAAATCAAACTGTTTGGATTGTAGCCATTCTTGCAAACGACTTTTGGCATCTTTCAAAGCTTTTTGGTCATTGACGTTATCAATAAGGTCACCATACCATGCTAATACGCAATGACGAGTAACCTCCATATCTTGACTGTCTAAATAAATAGCCCCAATCAATGACTCCACAGCATCAGCCAATATCGAGGCGCGGTTACGACCGCCACCTTTACGCTCACCAACACCTAGAATCAAATGGTTAGACAATTCTAAATTTTGCGCAATAGTCACCAATGATTCTTGACGTACTAACGTAGCACGCATACGCGTCAGACGCCCTTCGTTTTGATTTGGATAACGATGATATAAAGCTTCACCGATGATCATACCAAGAAGCGCATCCCCCAAAAACTCCAAACGTTCGTAGTTCTTCTTGCTATCAAATGAACGATGCGTCAAGGCCAAGTTTGGTAAACTCAAATCATTAAACTCGTAGCCTAATTTTCGGGTCAATACTGCCAGACGCTGAACAAAATCTGAGCCTTTTGGTAAAGTCTCCATAGATGCGCTATTTTTTTTGGCGGTAGGCAGCGCTTTGTATGGTTGTGAAGTTGATTTCATGCGTGGCTTTTGGCTATCCTTTAATGTTAGTGATCTGTACAGTTAAATAGTCGATTAATCTACTGGAGCGGCATTTATCTCACCTTCAAAACGATTAACGATATCAACGTTACCGAAAAAATTACTGGTTTTGTCATAATCTTTATAAAGAGCAAGCTCACCTGGTTTTTTATTGGTAAAAGTAAACACCTCTTCAGCGGTCGTATCGTAATCAGCGTTGATAGACAGTTGACGATTAACACGCTCAACGAATTGTTTTGCAGTCTCGCCATTATTGTTCGCCTCTTTTAGCTGAGTACCTAATGTTTTACTCAGTTGATAATCACCAACTTGAGCCGGCATAATGGCAATCACCAATTTGCCAGCAATAACAATAATAATAAGCAATAAAACTATGCTAGTCACACTCGCCCCACGTTGCGACGACAACCCTGTTAACTGCTGCAGCATAAATTCTCCTAATATTTAATATAATTGTATTTCATACTCTATGATTTATATCTTAATATTTTCTAACCTTTCTGTGCTCTTACACAGCTAGGTTGATGAATTACATACAGTATATATATTAATTTAATTAGGGTTAATATTGATATTAGCACAATAATCAATCAATAGAGTAGCGACTAATCAATTGAACCATTACGTGCAAAAGTTGGAAGATTCAGACCAGGTGGTTTGTGCATCCAAATATACACAGCTTTACCGGCTAAATTCTCATCAGGTACAAACCCCCAAAATCTGCCATCAGCACTACGATCACGGTTATCACCCATCACAAAGTATTCATCATCGGGCACTGTGACACGCCATTCTGTCCCTGC
Source organism: Psychrobacter sp. 1Y10 (assembly GCF_052259005.1). Classification (NCBI taxonomy): domain Bacteria; kingdom Pseudomonadati; phylum Pseudomonadota; class Gammaproteobacteria; order Moraxellales; family Moraxellaceae; genus Psychrobacter; species Psychrobacter sp. 1Y10. Next base: position 83,553 of record NZ_JBQQES010000002.1, read on the forward strand.
GGAACTGACCACTTCAGGAGATTGCTGTTGCAAAAATGGCGCATATTGTGAGCTGTTCATATCTGATAGATAACGTACTAAATGCTTATTCTCACCTTGTGTTTCTTGAAAATACTGAGCTTGTTCTTCTTCTTGCTGGCCCATTTGCGTAGCCTCAGACTCTGTCAATACTTGACCAGGTGTCACTTGACCAGCAGGATAAAGCTGTGCAGTTAGATCATTATTGGCATTAAAGTCTACAGGCTTAGTATCGACTGGTACGTCATTGATCGCAAGCTGTCCTTGACTATAGCTGACAGTATCACCAGGTAAACCAATGACACGCTTAATATAATAAATGCTAGGGTTTTCAGGATAGCGAAACACCATCACATCGCCATGCTCAGGATTACCCGTTTCTAATACTTTATTATAAGTCAGAGGCAATCGCACTCCATAAGCGTATTTGTTGACTGCAATAAAGTCGCCAGTATATAAAGTTGGCACCATAGACGATGATGGAATATTGAAAGGTTCAATTAAGAACGAGCGTACGACCAAAACCACTGCTAAGACGGGGAAAAAGTCATAAGCCCAGCGTACCAATAAGCTCTCTTTACCATGGCCACGTGTTTTACGCTGTTTTAGTGCCAACTTATCTAGTAGCCATATTAGCCCTAAACCTATCGTTAATGGCACTAAAATCAAGTTAAAATCAAAATCCATACTAATTTGCCTATTAAAAAGCTGTTTATCTCACGGCTTTAACGGTAAGAACAACGACATTTGACGTATTGTGTGTAAAACCAAAGTAAGACAGTGTAAACCATCAACTATCTACTTGCAGTACCGCCAAGAATGCCTCTTGAGGAATCTCAACATTCCCGACTTGCTTCATACGCTTCTTACCTGCTTTTTGCTTAGATAACAGCTTTTTCTTACGTGACACGTCCCCGCCGTAGCATTTGGCAAGGACGTCTTTACGCATGGCTTTGACCGTACTACGACCGATAATCTGACTGCCAATCGCTGCTTGAATGGCCACATCGAACATCTGGCGCGGGATAAGCTCTTTCATCTTGGTCACCAATTGATTCCCGCGGAAACGTGCTTGGTCTTGATGTACGATCATCGCCAAGGCATCTACCTTATCACCATTGATCAATACATCAACTTTGACCAGCTTGTCTACTTGATAACGCTCAAAATTATAATCAAGCGATGCAAATCCACGAGAGACTGATTTTAGACGGTCAAAGAAATCCATGACCACCTCACCCATTGGGATATCAAAAATCAGCTGAACTTGCTTACCCATAAAGCGCATATCAACTTGCACGCCGCGACGCTCAATGCACAAGGTCATAACGTTACCCAAATAATCTTGCGGTACTAAGATTTGACAACGGGCAATCGGTTCGCGGAACTCTTCAATATTGTTAGGCTCAGGCAAATGCGAAGGATTGTCGACATAAATGACTTCACCATCTTTCTTTTCGATCTCATAGATAACAGATGGCGCAGTGGTGATCAAGTCCAAGTCGTATTCACGCTCTAGACGCTCTTGGATAATCTCCATATGCAGCATACCTAAAAAGCCGCAACGAAAGCCAAAGCCTAGCGCATCAGAAGTATCAGGTTCAAAAAACAGTGAGGCATCATTAATTTGCAACTTTTGTAGTGCTTCACGAAACTTTTCGAAATCATTGGCATCAACAGGAAACATGCCTGCATAAACTTGCGGGGTCACTTGCTTAAAGCCTGGAATGCGATCAACGTCTGGTGTTTTAGCATGGGTGATCGTATCACCGACGGGAGCCCCTGCAATGTCTTTGATACCGGCAATAATAAAACCCACTTCCCCAGCTTCTAAAATACCTGTATCGACAGGCTTTGGCGTAAACACACCAATAGAGCTGACCGGATGCGCCTCTTTGGTCGATTTAATGTAAATCTTATCGCCTTTTTTTACGGTTCCTTCACGCACACGCACCAATGAAACCACGCCTAAATAACTGTCAAACCATGAGTCTATAATCAAAGCTTGTAGCGGTGCTTCGCGGTCACCCGTCGGTGCAGGAATAACTTCAACTAAGGTTTCTAATAGTTTGTCAACACCAAGCCCTGATTTGGCAGACACACGCGGTGCATCAATGGCTTCAATACCAATGATATCTTCAATCTCTTGAATCACACGCTCAGGCTCAACTTGAGGCAGATCAATTTTATTTAAAACCGCCATTACCTCCAAGCCTTGATCAACTGCAGTATAGCAATTGGCAACGGACTGCGCTTCTACGCCCTGCGCGGCATCTACCACCAGTAGTGCACCTTCACAAGCGGCTAATGACCGAGAAACTTCGTATGAAAAATCGACGTGTCCCGGCGTATCAATAAAGTTGAGCTGATAGCGCTCGCCATTTGGATGATCATAGAACAGGGTTACTGATTGTGCTTTGATGGTAATACCGCGCTCGCGCTCGATATCCATGGAATCAAGTACTTGTGCTTGCATTTCACGATCTTGCAAGGCACCACACATTTGAATAAATCGATCGGCAAGCGTTGATTTGCCATGATCAATATGGGCGATAATAGAAAAGTTACGAATATTGGCTAATGCAGTCACAAAGCGCCTACTAAATAAAAGGTGATTGGATAACCGCTATTGAACAACGATTCCTGAACAATAGTAAAAAGCGAACGGTTATTAGATATTAATTATGATAAAAATGTTGTAAAACAGAATTAACAATAAAGATAAGTGTTGTCGATGGTTGTCGCCAAAGTGCGTCTGATTGAACTGAATTAATAATATTAACTATTAAAATCACGACGGACGACACTTGCTAACCTACATAGACATATGAGCGTATTCTAGCAGTTTTCCACTATAAAGTAAGAAGATTTTATTAGGAGCAATCTGGTTGAAATTTAACACTATAACTGATCAGCATTGCCAGTTGCATAAGCCTTAATTGTATAAGGCATAATAGTTTAGAGTTACGGTAGCAAATCAGTGACTATAAGTGGTTGCATTAAATGAGTTACTCGATATGTATAAGACATTATTTGACTGTATCAGATACTGCGTCTGTGCTAACTGGTCGTTGCAAGTATTTATACATCCACGGCGACTTACCATAGAATGCCCCATTGATCTGTGTTTGTTCGATCAAATACTCACGGAACCTCAAATAGAACTCATTGTCTGGATGTTTGGGTTGCTGCCAAAATTGTGCAAGCGCCTTAGGATCTGTTAGCTTAGGCGTGTCATAGATAGCGCGTCCCATAACCTTAGTGGGTTTTTTGTGATATACCGACTGTAGACCCGTTGTACTATTGATGGTGACCATGCCAATGCTGTGCTTCATGAGCGTTGGCAGATGCATGTCACAACCATAAAATACTCTTGATTTGATTTGATAAAGGGCTGCTAAGCTTGCTACCAATTCGCGATAATCCCGATGGCCACGGTCTAAGGGATGATGCTTAAATACGAGCATCTGCTTTGTATCAGCATGGTCTGCAAAGCTTGCAATAACTTCGTCTATGAACTGCACGACATCACGATAACCACTATGATGGGTAATCTGCGAATCATTATGTACTTGCAAGCTGACCAAAAAATAATTGTTATCTGCGTGAGTGACGAGATGGTTTTGTAGCTTCTTATCTGGTAAATACCCACGCAATTTACGCCAAGGCGCTTTTAACCAAGCGATTGCTTCTTGCCATGCGGTCATTCCGCGATAATGTGAATAGTGCGGATAACGCGACTTGTATAGGCGGGTAACGATATAATAAACGATAGCAGCAACACTTAATCGATAAAATCGATTGTGCGTGTATAACGGTTTATCATTGGCTTTTTTGAGTGCTTTAATATCGGCAATGTTTAAGCGTGAGTAGCCATTGATACCATGCTCTTGTAGGGTAATATAATCAGGTCGTAAATAGCCTTCTTCAAACACAAAAAAGGATATGCCTAACTTTTCACTCAAGCAGGCAGCTTGCGTATGATGCGGGCGACAATCACCAAAGCAGACAATCGCATCAATGCTGTGCTCTTCAATAAAAGCTTGTAACCAAGAGGAAAACTGCCCTAAAGTCCCTACATAATCATGAGCATTAGGATGACGATAAAAAAACGCATCACCAGCATTGAAGTTAATTTTACTTACTTGAATATCTTGAGTTTGCAAAAATGTTGTAAAACGATTGAAAAAACCACCCATCTTTCCTTGTAGCAGCAAGACGTGTCGATGAGTAAGCAATTGATGCATCGAAGCTGCCATAAGATTAGGTACCGTCGGTTAGAAAGTTAAAAATTAACGTTGAACAAATAAAGCAATGTTGTAACAACTGCTAAATTGTACACAAATTATACCAAAAAAAACATAATTGTCGTAATGGATTTGTTTTAAACCTACTGGTTTTTTTTGTGCAAATGCTGTTGCCATGTATGACGCTGCTGCATAAAGCGCGTAGTAGTATGACGTTTCAACTGATTAGTAAGCTTTGATAGCGTAGACAACTTTACTGGTAAAATAGTGTTTGTTTGAGCCACACTATCATATGATTTATTTTGAGACACTTGTTGATTTTGGTGCTTAGCAGGATATAAGTAATCAACCACTTGCTCTACTTGCGCAAGTCCATAACCCTCAGGTAAGCGATATATTGGATAGCGTATGAGTGCACAGTACAGTAGCTGCTTAAGCGATAATGCTGTGTCCCGCTCTCGCCTCTGTAGATAATCCACCTTTGGTGATAATTGTGCATCTATATCGGTCGTCAAGCCCCACCCTGCATAAAACGGCAAACCGTAACAAGTCACTTTTAGGCCACGTAATAATGCTTCAAAGCCAGTCAATGAGCTAATCGTATGTACCTCATCGACGCACTCTAAACAATCAGGCATCGCTGTATCATAGGCAACTGCTTGTACTTTTGTTAAGCACTCTTTGTCAACCTTTCCTGCTCTTAGGCCAGCTTCAACATCTGGATGCGGTTTATAAATCAGATAGGCCTTAGGATTATCTCGCCTGACACGTTCAATCAGACCTCGGTTGGTCTTAATATTTGAGCCGCAATACTGCACCGACAGATCGTCTTCCACTTGCCCAATGATAAGTATACGTGGACTGCCAGAGACCTTTGCATCCTGCATCCATTGCGTTTTTTGATTAACATTGTCTGTTTTATCAGTAGTGCCAACCAAAGCATTGACTTCCGTACCGACATTGTATTTACTCACTCGCTGAGTAAGCAGTTTCGCTTGAAGCGTCTGTACTCGTGCATTTTGCTGTGGCGTCAACGCTTCACAGTTGCGTAATAAGGTTTCTAAATCTGAGGGCTGAGTGGCATCATAATAAATACCTTGTTTGTCTATTACTACCGACAATGGTGCGAGCAATGTTGCACCCAGACCATTTGAGCGGATAAAACCATCTTCCATACAATAAATAGCTGGCATATCCGACATTGGCGGCTTTGCAAGTTTACTCTGTAGTCGTTTTTGGACTTGTTGACGTTTAGCTAAACCCCACACTAATAGAGGTTGCTGATAATTGACCTTGAAATGATCCGGATGTAGCAAGTTTTTTAGACGCGGTTTTGGTTTGATAAATAATGTTGTACGCGGCAGATTGGTAAAGGCTTTAACGAAAGGCAGTTTCCAACGGCTAAACTCATATACCGTCAACTTACCTTCAAGATGCGATTGCCAATGGCGATTGGTTACCAACCATTCAATTGCAGTATCAATATCACATGCCTGCCTCGTGGCTGGATCGACATAGCGACTATAATCAATATAGGCACTATAAAATAACGTCTCTAACGTTGCTGTTGAGGTTTGGCGGCGCTTTTTAACTGCTTTTAGCAATCGTTTTGGTGCGCCGCTGTCATCAGTGAGCCCCCAACCGCTATACCAATTCACCCCAAAGCAATGTACAGCCTTGCCTAGCATTAACCCCTCAAACCCCATATGCGAGCTGACTGTATAGACATGATCTACCTGTACCAGTAGCGCAATTGGATTGAGTGCTTGCGTTAATAGACGAACATTTTTAGGTAGCTTGAGACGGGTCAGGTAACCTGACTTGGCCGCAGGATGGGCTTTAATCCATATATAGGCATCAGGATGATTGCGACAGGCAGTCTTTAGCATACGTTTAAACTGACCCTTACTTGCACCAGCGCCTTTGATAGAAGCATCGCCAGCGACTTGATCAATTAAGAGTACATGCGACTTTACCGAGTCTTCTTTTAGATTGGTGTTTTCTTCAGTAACCAATTTGTCTAATGAGGAACAAGTAATCACAGCATTATATTTACTCAACTGTTTATCGCAAATATATGTCATTAACTGGCGAGCATGGACTTTATTTAAAATATTACTATCAGAGTTAGCGTATTCTTTAGCGCATGCAACGATTAATTGCTCAAGGCGTGAGCTTTGCGTTAAATCGAAGTAGATACCAATGTCATCAACAACCACGCTCAGTCCATGACGACTACTAATACCAGAATCTAGAGAGCGTAAAAAGCCATCCTCAATACTTAAAGTTGTTAGTTGTTGACGATTAGCAATCTTTTTGGCTCGTCGATAGCTTTTTTTGTGCCCCCAACCGATAAAGGCGCCGGGCGTTTGAATGGTCGAATTAAAACGCTGCTGCACGCTTGACCATGGATACCAGCGCTGAACATCAGCTTGTAATATTTGAGATAACAGTACATTGTTACGACGCATGCCTTTGCCAATGACTGCCAAATTATTGGGCAATCGACGTTGAGTTGATAACAAACGTAGCGCATTATTAGAGGGAGAAGTTAAGGTCATCTTGCCTTCATGTGCCACGCTTTTTGCCATCTCTAATATCCTTGTCAACTATTTATGTCTTAACTTATATATCAAGCATTACATAGTTATAAGTCTAAAATAACTTTAGCCGCGACTGCCAATTGATAAACAATTTGTGATATTCCGCGGGTAATTTCGACGCGCTTGGTTTTGACCTTTGGTAAGACCATAATCTCATCACCCTGCTGGATACGATAAGCGGTATTGACCACTTCGTTCGCGCCATTTTGATGAATCACTAAGATTTCTTTAGTATCCGCATTGTCTCCAAAACCACCTGAATTGGCAATATAATCACCAGCGGTAAAGTCCGGATTAAAGGTGAGCGCGCCTTGTGAACGTACTTGACCATTAACAGTAATCACTGATGTTTGCGCAGGTATTTCGATGACATCGCCTTGCTGAAGGATAATATCCTGCCAAGAGTTTGGTACAACTACTATCTGACCGTCAGGTCTCACAGTACGTGCCTTGGCCACAAACTGCTTGACCAAATTGGCATCGTCTTGGCGTAGCGCTGCCTCCTCACGCGTCGTTGATTGAGTAGCAAGCGTTAATTCTTCTAAGCGATCAAGTGACTCATTAATCATGCGTTTTTGCTGTTCGGCCACCGACTCACGGTAAATAGTCAAGTGCGTAAGCTTCGCTAATGGACTTGGTTGTAACTGCGGAATGATATCTTTTAGACGAGCGCCATAAGGTACGACCATAGCGCCATTACCAGTATGAGCACCTTTTACTTGTACCGCGATAGTGCCTGCATAGCGGTCTGAGGTAACGACCATTTGATCACCATTATAGACAGGTACATTTTGTGCGTCGGCAAGCGAGTAATATTCTGCCGTTTGTGCGCGTCCTGCACTGCGAGTGATGCTGACGTTGGTTGCATTGGCAGCTGGGTTCGCAACTTGTAATACGTCACCAATGGTCAAGTCATTGACATCAAATTCAAAAGTATATTCGTTCTGAACCTGTCCGCTCACAGCGAAAGTTTTTTTCTGCGGTGCAGCCGTGATCACATCGCCATCGCGAAAAGAGAATGGCTGCAGCTTACCTGCTAATAAAAAATCATATAAATTGACTTGCTGTAATAGCTGACCATTACGCTTGATTTGAATATCAATATAACTGCCACGTGTTGGGTCAACGCCGCCTGCCCGATCTAAATATGAGAGCACTGAGTCTGCTGCGAGCCCGCCATAATACCCTGGTTGTTTAACAAAACCTGTAACAAACACTTTAACAGGCTGGGCTTGCTCTAATGAAGCATAAACACCGACGTTTGAGCGATAAATACGGTTAACAGCACTTTTGACGACATTCTGTAGGTTGCCATTTTGTACACCAGATACCCGTACTGGACCCACGTTGGGTAAGAATATATTGCCTTGCGGATCAACAGTCATAGTCGATGCAAACTGATAAGCACCCCACATACGTACTTGTACATTATCACCAGGATTGATGACGTAGCTGTCATTAAAAGTAGAACCTGATGTGGTAGAAAACGCACCGCGAAACAATTGCTCACCGAACATCAGGTCTTGCGTATTGATGTCTTGATAAGGACGCGTGGTATTAATGACTGATTGACTTGGTAAACTGGCCGCATTGACTGCCTCTTGTGTCGTAGCCTGACCAGGAACACCGCCTGCGAATGCTTGAGTCGAGACATTGATATTATTACGGTTTTGATCCTGACTGGTATTGTTGGCACTGGTTCCAAAGCTAGACCCTACCATCTGTTCTGCATAGCTGGTTGCAGCTATTGCTGGAAGACTAGTAGCGGCCATCGTCAAACTGATCACTTTAATCATCATCACGATTGGGCGTGGTTTCATGTTCATGAGCGGTATTCCTTTGCTGATCTGTCGATCATTGCTGATATCTAATTATATAAGTCAAATTGATCAAATCGTTTATAGTTGTTAGATACATTAAGTTGCTAACGACTTGTAGTACTAACAACCAGTGTTTTTTCTAACCACCAATGCCAAACTAGCTACGATGATCACGTATGACTGCCATGACTAATCGTACAAAGCCATAAAGCATTATTAATAACGCCAGCGATGTCCAGATAATGTAGGCACGGCGCGGATACAACGCATCTTCAGCCTCATAAGGGGTTGAGATGACGATCAGGTTCTTCATTTTCTTAAAGGCTTCTAGACGTGCTTTTTCAAGTGAAGATAGCGACAGTTTATAGAGCTCAGTCGCAAAATCGACATCCGCTTTAATCGTTTCAAACTGTACTGCTTGACGATTCAATTTGGTCGTACTTGGGGAGGTCAGCTTGGTTTGTTCTTGAGTGATTTGTTCTTCTACCGCTCTAATCTGACTTCTTATCGACACCACTTGCGGCGCATCAGGGTTCAAGTAACTAAGCAGTTGCCGCTCTTCAGTGCGTAGTGAGCTTAACTGCGCTTGTAAACTACCAATCAGTTGATTTACTATCTGCGCATTGGCTTGCGGATCATAGATCTCATTAGTATTTTGATAAGTAAGTAGCTGCTCTTTAGCTTCATTTAGACGATCTTGCGACTCATCTAGCTGAGTTTCGGCAAATACGAGCTGGTCACGAGCGACTTCTTGCGAGATACGGTTGACGAACTGCTCAGACTCACCCAAGATGGCTTTATTGAGCTCATGAGCGTAATCTGAATCAAAGGCTTCTGTTGAGACGCTAAGGATGTAACTTTGCTCATCTAAGTCGATATGAACGCGCTTTTTGAAGTACTCAAGTAGCTCCTCTTGTGACGCTTCAGGGTTTATCTCATAGATAGGGTCTGAGCCATCGACATAATAAGATTCTCGAAACTGAAACTTATTATCGAGACGTTTGATCATGTCATTGGACAGGATATATTCGGTCAGATAAGTGGCATCTTCCTTACTGGTGCTATTAACGCCCAGTAGCGCTGATAAACCGCCGCCAGAGGGTACGCTTGCATCACTCACTTGTTTGACCACTACGTCAGAAGTCGAAATAAAGCGCGGATGTGCAAGCGTCATGACATAAAAAATCACCAAGACCCATGGAAGGATTACCAAGCCGATAAACAGCGAGAAGTCAATAATCTTATTTTTTCGCTTTGTGGACATGCTCTTCATATACCTCAATCGCTTCTTTTGTATCGTTAAACACGAGTGCTGTTTGATCCATTAACACAATACCAATATCGCAATTACGCTTAATATCACCAATATTATGCGATACTATTAAAAATCCTGCTTGCGCACGGCGAGCCGCCAAAATATCCTCACTACGCTTACGAAAAGCAGCGTCACCAACGGCACCTGCTTCATCGAGCATATAATAATCAAAATCAAACGCTAGACTTAAACCAAAAGTCAGACGTGACTTCATTCCCGATGAGTAGCTTTTGACCGGCATATCAAAATAATTACCGATATCAGCAAACTCTTCAACAAAACGAATTTTTTCATCAATATAAGGACCGCTTGAATATAATCGACAAACAAAACGTACGTTTTGACGTCCAGTCAAGCTACCCTGAAAGCCACCTGCAACGCCGACTGGCCATGAAATCGTTGAGTCAGTAATAATCTCACCGTGGTCCGGCTCATCAAGTCCGCATATAATGCGTAGCAAGGTAGACTTACCAGCACCGTTACGGCCTAGCAAACCCACACTTTGTTTATCACCAATGGTCAGGTTTAAGTCTTTAAATAGATAATGCCGACCTTGCTTGGTCATAAACGACTTGGAAACGTTTTTTATCTCAATCATTTACTTCTCTTTTAGTACAACTTATATAAATTGGTATCTATCAATTCAACGAGAACGAATCATGTCACGTTCAGCAAATTTATAAAGCAGCAAGCCTAAAAAGTTGACACTAAACATCCATTTTAGAAAGTAACCTATATCAATGTGATAGGCTGGGTAGTTGGGGGCAAATGCATGCCTGATAAGTTCAATGTTATGAATAAAAGGGTTATATAGTAAATAACTAAAATAGGGTTCTGGAATAATATGAATAGGATAAATAATTCCAGACGTGAAATATAAAATGGTAAACAATATAGTAATTACCTTACTAATTTCACCACCATAATATCCAACAACCATCATAATTAAAGCAATACCAAAACTAAATATAAAAAGTGTCGCCCAACAAAATAGTACGATATGTAAGTTTTCTAAACTGGCATAGATATCAAAAAAAGCTAAGCCCAGCAATAATAGTATCGAGGTAAAAAAATAAATAACGAGCTCTAAAAATGAGCGAGCAATGATGACATCAATGTGTTTGATTGAACGATACATCAACAGGCCTTTATTGGCTTCAACAGCCCCTAACGCTCTTGTAGCTATCTTCTGAAACATTCGAAAGGGAACCATTCCGGCTACCAAAAACAGAGAGAAATCCATTCCAGGAACCAAACGCTCACGAATCGCACCAAAGATTACTAAAAATATCAATACCTGAAAAAGCACTTCTAACGGCGCCCACAGGTAACCCAAACGATAACCACCAAAACGCGTTTGTAGCTCACGCATTAGTAATGCATGAAAGGCGGCGCCCATGACTTTAAGGCCACTGCGATGTTTAATAGGACGATAAGGAGGCAATTGTACAGACATAGCGTTACAGGACTTCACCAAAAACAGCCCCTATGATAAGTAAGAGGGACATAAGTTACAAGAAATAATCTGTGAGTAGGTAGATAAAGCTATGATTTAGCAAGAAATTGGCAAGTAAATAGCAGTAGTAATGATTGTTTATTGAGCTTGTATCATTCAGACAGACATTGTCTATTAATTTATTTCAGACAAAAAAAAACCAACCACAAAGGATTGGATTTATTCGTACTACACGTTACTGCTATATAGATGGTGGCGATGGAGAGACTTGAACTCTCGACCTCACGATTATGAGTCGTGCGCTCTAACCAGCTGAGCTACATCGCCATTTAAGGCTCGGTATTATGCCGATACAGGTGACTGACGTCAACCCCCCAAACAGCATTTTTTGCAAAAAATATGAATTTCGTTCAAATTAGCTGCAATTATTAGCACTATTAGTGATAAAACACTAACAATAAAAAAGGTTTGGTAAACCGATAAGCCGGGTTCTGTCGTGGACGATCATTCCTCTAGGCGTATCATCGCTGATACGCTCAAGCAACCTACCCGCATCGAACGCGGGCCGCGCCATGCCGATGCCTATTTGGTCTTGCTACGCGTGGAGTTTACCATGCCGTGAGATGTTACCATCCACGCGGTGCGCTCTTACCGCACCCTTTCACCCTTACCTCACGTGCTGACGCGAGGCGGTCTACTCTCTGCTGCACTGGTCGTCGGGTTACCCCGCCCAGCCGTTAGCTGGCACGCTGCCCTATGTAGCCCGGACTTTCCTCCCCTGCAAGTCTGTTAAACAGTATGCAGCGGCGATCGCCTAGTCTACCAAGGGCGCTAGTATAACAAATCTAATCGCAACCTAGTAATAAGTTTTACGCTTATTTGCACTTTTAAGACCAGATTAAGACTTTTTAAATAAAATTCGATGGTAAAACCCACGCTTTATCTACTGACGCTGTTTGGTTGTCAGGCAGTGTTGTATCGTTTAGATAAGGCAACTGTAACCAATATGTGGTTGGATAATACTGTTGTATGTGATTTTTTAAAAACTCAATTGTACTAGTAGCTATCTCGTTATCGGTATTAAGACTCGTATCATGTATGGGATTATAAACAATACTATGCACAGACAATCCACGCGCTTTTATCGCCTCTAGACTAAGCAGCGTATGATTGATACTGCCGAGGCGACCAGAAGTGACTAATACTATAGGATAGCCTTGAGTAGCAATAAAATCTAAGGTTAATAGTTGCTCTGTAATAGGTACGAGCAAACCACCTGCGCCTTCTAATAGCACCACATCATAATCGGCTTGCAAACAGCGCGTAGCATTGTCAACGACTTTGGGGTCTAAGACTGCGTTGGCAAGTTTTACAGCCAAATGCGGTGAAGCAGGCTTTTGATAACGATAAGGACAAGTTGTAAAATCCAAATCATAAGACTGTAGAGGAATACCCATTAACCTACGATGAGTGATGATGTCATCAGCGATACTCATTGTGCCGTTATTATCGATCGTCACGCCGGTCTGTACCAGCTTTTGGGTAATGACACTGATGCCTTGTGTCATTAACGCTTTAGCAATCATTCCAGTCGCGTAAGTTTTACCGATGTCGGTATCAATACCAGATACAAATAGGACGCTCATTATCTACCTTAATAAGAAACTTATTTTTGCGTATTTTCAATTTTTATTGCGCCAGTTGTAAGGTTTGCAGATAGCTTGTCACTACCTTTAACAACGCTTGGCACAATGTGTTAAGTTCACTATCTGTAATCACATAAGGCGGCATAATATAGACCAATTTTCCAAAAGGTCTGACCCAAATACCATTGTCAATCAATAACGCTTGAAAAGTGGGCATATCAACGGCCATCTCTAGCTCGATTACGGCAACTGCCCCCAAACACCTGACCTCTTTCACACCATCTAACGCCGTAGCAGGCGCAAGCTGCTGCTGCATCACAGCTTGCATATTTGCCGTACGCGCCTCGATATCATAAGACATGATTAAATCAATCGATGCACAAGCGGCCGCGCATGCCAGCGGGTTACCCATAAAGGTCGGCCCATGCATCAGCGCTGGATAATCACTGTGATGAATAGTATCCGCGATTTGTCTTGTACATAAGGTGGCAGCAAATGTCATATAACCACCTGTTAGCGCCTTACCAATGGTCATAATATCAGGACAGATATTTGCATGTTCACACGCAAACAGCTTACCGCTGCGTCCAAAGCCTGTGGCAATCTCGTCAGCGATTAACAACACGTCATACTCATCACATAGCTTACGTAACAGTTGCAGGTATTCAGGACTATAAAAGCGCATACCACCTGCGCCTTGAATAATAGGCTCAATAATAAATCCGGCTAATTTATCACTATTGTTGGCAAAAAACTGGGTTAATTCATCGCGCACGTCTTGCGTTAACTTATGCTCAAACCCCATAGGCGGCGCAGAAACAAAATGCTGCGTCGGCAATTGCGTGCCATACAAACTGTGCATGCCATTGACCGGATCGCAAATACTCATGGCATGCCAGGTATCGCCATAGTAGCCTGAATGGGTCGAGGCAAATTGGTTTTTATCAGTACGTCCAACCGCGATTTGGTATTGCAGCGCCATTTTTAGCGCTACTTCCACAGCGATGCTGCCACTATCAGCATAGAATATCGCATCAAGTCCTTTTGGCACTATCTTTAGCAGTTTTTCGCCCAGTTCTATCGCCGGCTTATGCGTCAACCCTCCAAACATGACATGCGCCATTTTGCCCAGCTGCTTTGTGATAGCAATATTTAGTTTGGGATGATTATATCCATGTACGCTCGCCCACCACGACGACATGCCATCGATAAGGCGCGTACCATCTTCAGTGACGATGTAGATACCCTCTGCATGATCAATAACGATATTAGAATAAGTGGGCGGTAGACTGGCATAAGGATGCCAAAGATGATGGTGGTCAAAATCGCTGGTAGAAGTATTTGTCATAGCACACTCTTAAACATCAAACGTGTGGCAAATTGAGTGTCCATTTTCATCATATTATTCCTAGTTTTTAGCACTTTCATACAGTTAGTACTTTCGTATAGATAGTGAACTCAATTTAAAATAGATAAAGTGCGACTGGGATGATTTTTTCGTAGCCGCTGTGATAGCAGCAAGTAAGGAAAATTTATACCAGTCGCGTACAACTATTAACGTATCGATTTTATTTTGAGCTGAGCATTTATCAATAGCATAATCTACAACGCATCACTGACCGGTGATACGTTTATATTTAGCCAGTAAATCGCCTTCAGTCTCAACGTGATTTGGATCCTTGGGTATACAGTCCACAGGACAGATGACCACACATTGCGGCTCATCAAAATGACCGACACATTCCGTACATAGATCGGGGTCGATAACATAAATATCGTCCCCTTCTGAGATCGCTTCATTTGGACAAGCTGGCTCGCATACGTCACAGTTGATACATTCGTCAGTGATTAATAACGCCATAAACTGCTCCTATTAAATAAGTAGGGTTATGAGCCAAGTTTGTTAATAAAAGCTTGTGAGACGCACTTGGGCACAAACTTACTCACATCACCATCAAGCTTGGCAATCTCACGAATCATCGTCGATGAGATAAATGAATAATGCTGAGATGGGGTCAAAAATACCGCTTCAAAGCGCTCATCAAGCTCACGGTTCATATTGGCGAGCTGAAACTCATACTCAAAATCTGACATGGCGCGCAAACCACGTAATACCGCGGTGGCATTTTTTTCACGCATAAAATCGACCAGCAACCCTTCAAAGCCCACGACTGATACTTGCGGTAAATCAGCAAATACCGTCTCTACCAGAGCAACGCGCTCCTCAAAACTAAACAACGGCTTTTTATGATGACCTGAGGCAACAGCGATCACCACTTCATCAAACAACTTAGTCGCACGGGTGACCAAATCGACATGTCCATTTGTGATGGGATCAAAAGTACCTGGATATAAAATTTTGGTATGTAGCTTTGAAGATTTTGAAGATTCTAGAGATTTGGTAGCGTTTGAAAGCTTTGACGCATTAGAATTTGGAAGGTTAGAATCTAAATCGTTAGAAGAAGTTGCTGGATTCATGGCAAGGCTAATTTATTGGTTAATAATAGCGCTTATGCTAACAAATTTTGGTTAAACATAATACTTATCTATGGTCAGTACTTAGTATAACTTTTAATCCAAATCTACTGAATATCGATAACGCACGACTACATTTGCCCTAACATTTTTAGTAGTAGCTTTGCTACAATAGTTGGTTCGACTCATCCATCTTAGCATGACAAAAATATAATCCGTATTAGGGTTAGGGTGAGGAACAGTTAGACAAGGACACGGTATGTTGTAGTCCTTATGGAGAGATTATGTCAAAAAAATCAAGAAAACCGGACAATCAAATTTGCTCAAATAAAAAAGCGCGGCATGAATATTTCATTGAGGAGACGTTTGAGGCAGGATTGTCGCTACAAGGTTGGGAAGTTAAGGCTATTCGTGCCGGTAAAATGACCATTACCGAAGCTTATATTATCTTTCGTAATAATGAGGCTTTTCTTTTTGGCGCGCATATTCAGCCGCTGCTCAGTAGCTCAACGCACGTGAGCCCTGATAGCATTCGTACCCGTAAGCTGCTGCTTAATCGTCGCGAAATCGAAAAGTTGATGGGCGCGGTTAACCAAAAAGGTTATGCTTGCGTGCCATTATCATGCTACTGGAAGCGCTCTATGGTCAAGTGTCAAATTGCACTGGCGGTGGGTAAAAAACAACATGACAAACGCAAAACTCTTAAAGATCGTGACTGGGAGCGTGATAAGCAGCGCGGCTTTAAGCAGCATTTAGATTAAAAAATTTGTCACCATGCAATAAAAAACGGCTATCGTTATGATAGCCGTTTTTACGTTAATGTGCTTAGAGCTATGTAAACCCGCTACGCTGACGCCGCGACTTGCTTGCGTTTGGTCGCTCGCAACTGCTTGACCCCGTGCGCAATTAAAAATGCAATCCCTGTCCAAATCAAACCATAGCTAAAGAGCATGCCTGACTCAAACGGATTGCCCAAAATGGTGATGGCAAGGATAAAGAGCAATGCCGGCTCCAAATAACTCATCATGCCATAGACATTGACGGGCAGCATTTGACTGGCATCAACATTGGTTTTCATCGCCAGCACGCTTAAAACACCCAAGCCAATCAGCATCATAATAAAAAAGCCCGAGCCGCCAACCAAACTTAAGCTATCCGGCGCCATAAAAAATAAATACCCCAAAGCAAATGGCGCAAATATCGTCAAATCTACCAAAAGACCAGTAACCGCACCAACCCCCTGCAAGCGGCGCAAAATATAATATAACGGATACGTGCCGCACACCCAAAGGGTTGCCCATGAGATGCTTTGGGTGCGAATGATTTCACTGCCAACGCCTAACGCGGCAAAGCCCACCGCTAGCCACTGCAAGCGGCTTAATTTTTCACCAAATAAGACACAGCCAAACACCACCATCATCAGCGGAAATAAAAAATATCCCATCGCGGTTTGTACGCCTTGGCCATTGACCGGTGCCCACATAAATAGCCAAAACTGACTTAAAAATATTGGCGTTGGCAATAATAGCCACGCCCATTGCTTGAGGCTGCCAAGCGATTTTAATTTATCAATGTGCCCTGTCAGCTGACTGCTAAAAGTTAAAAAACCAACCAGTGCCGCCCACATCGCCAGCATGCGCCAGATAAATACCTGCGTACCTGATAATGGTGCCAAAAAGCTACTGTAAGCATATAGCACCCCAAATAAAACATTGGATAAAATAGCTAATGCTGCGCCCATCATCAGCGTTCGCTCCTGTGCGCTACCCGACGCCCATACCGCAGGCATCGGCAGCCGTGACAAGGTCGCGTGAAGCGCACCGGATAAAGTAGACGTTGACATAAAAGCACCTTGATTTAGCGAGTGAGTAGAAGAAGATCGGTTATAGGGTTTATCGGTTAACCACTCTGAAATGGTTAACGACTATCATACAGACGTCCTCCAATAAAAAATCTCTATAAAACCTCGTTTATAACTTTATTTATCATAATTTTCGATATTTTCTATACTTATTATCATATCCTCTATAATAGTGATAATAACTACATTTTTTATATTTATGATTTAAGCATGCGCTAATAACCATTACGATTTAACAGAGTATGATCCTATGAGCCAGTCTTTAGACGCCACCGACAAAGCCATTTTAAACCTCCTTCAAGACGATGCCACGCTGCCGCTAAAGACGATCGCCGAACACGTCCATGTGTCCATCGCTACCGCCCAGCGCCGCATTCAAACACTGACAGACACAGGCGTGATCACCAAGCAAGTCGCCATCGTAGATCCTAATAAGGTCGGCTATAGTTTGACGGCGATTGTGATGGTTGAGATGGCGCGCTCAAATAACTCGATGCAGCACCGATTTGAGCGCTTAATGAACGCGCAGGCGCAAGTGATGAGCTGCTATGAGATGTCGGGCGATGCCGACTTTATGCTGATGGTGAGTGCCAAAAACATGAGCGATTATCATCAATTTACGCGCAATCTACTGACGTATGAGAACAACGTGCGCAACTTTAAAAGTCAGTTTGTGATGAACTTTACCAAAAGTGGCACGAAGATTTATTTAGATTGATCCATATGCTAAGGCTGCTTGTTTGGCGTTATCAGATAAAGCAGAAAAGGGATGGCAAAAATAATCGCTATAAAGGCGTAAACAAATAAGACAGACAACCATGTACCGACATGAATGCCGCCATGCGTCATATTTATCCAATATTCAAAAGTGATCAGCGCCATGCCCGCTATGGGCACCAGCATCGCTATCATTAAATATTTATAAGTAAAGGATTTGCGGCAAAAACGACCTTTTTGATAATAATAAACCGTCGTTATTAGATAAATAAGCACGACAACTGGCATAAAGTACACAAGTAAAATCATCGAGAGCATTTTCGATTCCATTAAGTAAACCGCACTATCAATAAAATAGGCCTTTATGGTTCACTATACCCCATTTAATCCATCATTTTACCTTATGCTATCAATCACTTATCGAAGACTTACTATAAATCAGCATTCACACCATGAGTGCAATTCATGGTAAGATGAGCGCCTTTTTATGCATCAGCGACTGCGGCAATACATTGTCCATCTGTCGCGATTGCCAACACGCTATTAATAGGGTCACCTCATGTCTGCCGATACCATCGCTCGCACCGCCTTCAAACAAGGCGTCAAGCCACTATATGACTACGATAAGCATTGGGCAAGCTGCTATGAGCCTGCGCCTTATTTGCCGATGACGCGTGCTGAGATGGACACGCTGGGCTGGGATGCGTGCGATGTGATTATCATCTCAGGTGATGCCTATGTCGATCATCCAAGCTTTGGTATGGCAATTATCGGGCGATTATTAGAATCGCAAGGCTTTCGCGTCGGCATCATCGCGCAGCCAGATTGGAAGAGCAAAGACGCCTTTATGGAGCTTGGCAAACCGGTCTACGCCTATGGCGTGACTGCAGGTAACATGGACAGCATGATCAATCGCTATACCGCCGATCGCAAGATTCGTAGCGATGACGCCTACTCGCCTGGCAATGTCGCGGACAAGCGCCCTGATCGCGCCGCCATCGTCTATAGCCAGCGCTGCCGTGAAGCTTATCCAGATGTGCCGATTATCTTAGGCGGTATCGAGGGCAGCCTGCGCCGTATCGCCCACTATGACTACTGGTCAGATAAAGTACGCCGCAGTATTTTATTAGACAGCCGTGCCGATGTCTTATTATATGGTAACGCTGAACGTGCCATCGTCGATGTGGTGCATGGGCTATCCAAAGGCTATACGTTTGAGCAAATGAGCAGCTTACGCGGTACGGCTTATTTATTAACCCCAAGCCGCCGCCATTGGCAAGCGCATATGACGGAAGTCGCGAGCAACGATGTCGATACGGTCGGCCGCGTTGACCCTATCATCAATCCGTATGTGATGACCGAAGACGTTGATAGCTGCAAGATTGAACAAGAAAAGCCTAGCGACTCGCCAGTTGGGCAAGCCATGACTGGCATGTCAGCCCAGTACAAGGGCTTTGTCGCAGAACCCGTCACCAATAAAGTACTGAACGCCGATCAAGTCGATGATGACACGCAAGTGGTACAGATGCGCGGCTTTGATAATAAAAGACTCACTGCGCGTAAGCACAAATTTAAAATGCCGCCACGTGATAAGACCGTCATTCGCCTACCTGATTATGACCATGTCAAATCAGACCCTGTACTTTACGCGCATGCCAGTCGAATTCTGCATTTAGAGACTAATCCTGGTAACGCGCGCGCCTTGGTGCAGCGCCACAGTAGCGGCGCGGGCAACTCGTTTACCTCCATCGATGTCTGGCTCAATCCGCCGCCGATTCCACTGTCTACCGAAGAGATGGACTACGTCTTTGACTTGCCCTATGCGCGCCTGCCGCACCCAAGCTATGGCGATGCGCGTATTCCGGCTTTTGATATGATTAAATTCTCCGTCAATATCATGCGCGGCTGCTTTGGTGGTTGTACGTTTTGCTCGATCACGGAGCATGAAGGGCGCATCATCCAAAACCGCTCTGAGGACTCTATCCTGCGTGAAGTCGAGGCCATCCGCGATACTGCGCCTGCGTTCACTGGCGTCATCTCCGACTTGGGCGGGCCGACGGCCAATATGTACCGTCTCAACTGTAAGGACGAGACTATTGAGAAAAACTGCCGTAAGCCGTCCTGCGTCTATCCCGATGTCTGTGAAAACCTCATCACCGATCACAGCAATTTAACCCAGCTATACCGTAAGGCGCGTGATATCAAAGGTGTGAAAAAAATCCTTATCGCCTCCGGTCTGCGTTATGATTTGGCGGTCAAAGACCCCGAATATGTCAAAGAATTGGTCAGCCATCATGTCGGTGGCTATCTAAAGATTGCCCCAGAGCATTCTGAAGAAAATGTCTTATCTAAAATGATGAAGCCTGGCATGGGCAGCTACGATAAATTCAAAGCCATGTTTGAGCAGTACAGCCAAGAGGCTGGCAAAGAGCAGTATCTTATACCCTACTTTATCGCCGCGCATCCGGGTACCAAAGATGAGGACATGATGAATCTGGCGCTGTGGCTAAAATCTCACGACTACCGCGCCGACCAAGTGCAAGCCTTTTACCCTAGCCCCATGGCGACGGCAACGACCATGTATCATACCCATAAAGACCCGCTACACAAGGTCAACCGCGAGGGCGGTGATATTGATATCGTCAAATCCGGCAAGCAGCGCAAACTGCACAAGGCGTTTTTGCGCTATCATGACCCGAAAAACTGGGCCTTACTGCGCCGCGCTTTGCAAGACATGGGACGTAGCGACCTAATTGGCAAAAACCGTGGTTGTCTAATACCGCCATTTAATGCGCATTTAGAGGGCCGTGATGCCAGTCAGGACAGCTATCAATCGGCACGTAAAAAGAATAGCCGTATGGGTAATGACTCCGTCAAACGCAGTGGCAAATCAGCGAGCCAAAACCGCAAAAACCAGCCTAATAGCGCGCGCAAAAAAGTCAGCCGTGGTAACTTCCAAACCCAGCATACCGGGTTGCCACCGCGTAAAACCAAATAGTATTGAATGTATAAAACGATGAGCGGAATATTATTGGCTCATCGGATTAATACCATTAGCAGCACTTATTGGCTTCCCAGTCGATAAGTGTTTTTTTGATCAAAGTAGTTCATGCAGTACATACGTCTGTTGTACAGAATTGGCCAATTAAAATACTCTGAGAGTAAAATTACATTAACCAGCGATTACGTAACGTGAATAACAGCTAGCAAACAATTTCTAACAATCTACAAGCTCTACTTTCGCTAATATGTGCGCTATATGCTTAATGCATTGTTAAATACAAATAAACGATATGATTTGATTCTTTGGAGAAAATTATGAACACCTTAACTAAGATTGCGACTGCTCTACCTGCCCTTGCTTTACTTAGCGCTTGTGCTACTACCGCGCCTACGCCTACCGCACCAAACACTCCTACCACGCCAAGTACGACAACGCCTACTTCAGAAAGCGTAACTGATGCAGCCTATGATCGTATGGCACCGGCACCTTATACTTGTACTGATGATAGTCAAATCCTTGCAAAACAATCTATCAATAAAAAACAAGTGATGTTGACTGCCACCCTACCTAAAGTGAACTGGTCAGAGCAGCCAATTATTTTAAATGGCGGCGTAGAGGGCGATACGGCAAGTTATGTCAATGAGTCAAACCCAGAAGTTGTCTATGCATGGCATATGAAAGGCGATAAAGGTATCCTAGCCATGAAATGGGCTGATGGTAAAGAATATCAAGTAAACTGCCAGATCGGTAGATAATGGTTAAGGTTGAATCGTTAACCTTGCGCATTTAAACGATATAAAAACAAAATAAGAAACAGCGAACCGAGAGCAGTCATCGAAAGATGGCTGTTTTTTTATGCGTCTAGGTCTAGATGGTTTGATAGATGGCACTATGCTGTGTTCCATATTTTTAAGATAAGAAAAGATATTTTGCTTTATTCCGCTAGAGAAGCCAAAAGAAAGCTGTCAAAATAGCGCTTATATAAAAATTTATGATTAATAAAGAGGATACGTCGATGACGAAGCGCCTAATAAGTATGATGATAATCGCTACTACAAGTATATGGGCGCTAACAGGCTGCGATAACGCCACCGACTCTGTTGATACTACCGACCAAACCACGCAAACAGCCACGGCAAACTCATCAGCATCAGAAGTCGATACGATAGACTGGTCATTAATAGATAGCGGTGAAAAGCCTGCTGATCGCGCCAATTATAAGTATCCGTTTGCAATCGATAGTCAAAACGTCCTTGATTATGCGGACTACTTTAAAGTGGACGCTGCGACCGCTCAGCATAACCTAACCGTGAGCATGGCAAGTAACGAAGCACTGTCAAAGGTGCTTGATCAAGTCAGCGATAGTTATACTTCTCATGAGCTGACTGATGGTAAAGATATGAAGCTTATCATTCATACTACGCCCGATGTCGCTGCCAGTAGCTATGATTATGTGCTATCCGATGACTTTGCTAAAGGGCTGGTGTTACCCATCGTGATTCAGCCGGATGGTGAGAAAGGTGATGTTGAGGTGCATGGAGAGATGCCACAATAAGAGGTTTAGAATGGTCACTAGTAAGCTCTATCCGCCATAAGTTTTACTGAAGCAAGTTTTTCATTTTTATGTCGAGCAAAGTACTTATTTATCTGCAGGCTGATATAAAAGTTTAAGGATTTTCTAATATTGGAGGGTACGCAAAGCGCACCCTCCTAAAAACTACTTACTAAAGCAAAGCACGAATAAGCATATAGCTACCCATACCTACCATCATCACGTTTTCAGTTAATGAGATAGCCCCTAATGGCACATTACTATCTCCGCCTACGCAGGCACATTTTAGCTCTCGCTTATCAATATAAACCGCTTTGATCACTGAGGCGCCGCCGATCAAACCAATCGTTAACGCTATAATACCCGCTATCGGATTGAGCCAAGGCTGATCAGCAAGCATGGCAATACCAGCAATGGCTTCTAAAAACGGATAGACATAAGCATAACGCACGACTCTTCTGGCCAATAAATCGTAACCCAAAAACCCAGTCGTAAAGCTTTCTAAATCTTCAAGTTTTTTGATGGCCAGCACACACATAGATAAGGCAACAAACCACATCAAAGCTTGCATGGACAATACACTAATTGATAGTGCCCAACATAAAGCCAAGCTCATTAAAGCGGTAACAGAAAATATGGCGATAATGGGCGCATAGGTAGTGTCATCATTGCTTTTGGCTTCGCTATTGCCTAAGAATACTTGTAGTTCCTCATTGCCGCCAATACGCTTGCCCTCAATAAAGGTTTGCGGTGTGGTTTCAACTCCCAATGTATCTTTGACTAAACTGTTTTGGTCTTGTGTGGTGATATGGCGATCGACAATGTCGTAGCCAGCATGCTTGAGCGCGTCCAGCGACTTTAATCCGAACGGACATAGATGATCTTCCATTACCATCCGGAAGATGATGGCGCGTTTGCCGTCACCGTTGACATGCTCACCGGGCAATTTATTGATGAGAAAATCAAGCTTGTCTTGGCTGATAGAGTTGGTGTTGGTTTTTTCAGCGTCGTTATTATTATCGTTGTCTGCGGGCATGATTTACTCCTTTTTACAATTGTACAATCCATTATAAAAAAGAGCGCAAGGCTTGCGGGTAAGCGTATGTTATTGATTTTTAGAGGGTAATAACATTGGGGTTAGTGGTGAGAGATTGGTTGGCTTTTAGAGTTTTATAGGGTGAGTTAGCTAAAGCCTAAATCACCCTACGTTTCTAATTTATAATTGGTGTGCGAGGGACGAGCATGTTATTAAAGTATGACCTAACCAGCAAATCCCCTCTAAGGGATTTGCACTTGCGAACCTGAGGAGGAATAAGCAAAACACTGTTTTGCCCGACGCAAGACAAGAGCCATGCTCGCAGTTAGCAGTGCAATTTTTTAACGGTTCTCATCCCCAACCATCTTTAAAAACTCATCCTCATCCACCACCTTAACCTCTAATTTTTCCGCCTTAGTTAATTTCGAGCCGGCCTTCTCCCCTGCCAGTAGCGCCGTGGTTTTAGCAGAAACGCTACCAACAACCTTTGCTCCGAGTGCTTGTAGTTTTGCTTTAGCTTCATCACGCGCCATGCTATCGAGCGCGCCGGTGATGACCCACGTTTGCCCATCGAGTGGTAGCCCTTCTGATGCGACTTGCTCAACTTTATCCCAATGGACGCCAGCCTCACGTAGTGCAGTGATGACTTCGATATTGTGCGGGGCACGGAAGAACTCATGGGCAAGCTCAGCGGTAATCGCGCCAACGTCAGGAGTTTCAATAAGCGCGTCCATATCGGCTGTCATCAGGCTATCAAGATCACCAAATTGTTGGGCGAGGTTTTGTGCTGTACCTTCACCCACACCGCGAATACCCAGCGCATAAATAAATCTGGCTAAGGTGGTCTTTTTACTGGCCTCGATAGCGCTGATGATGTTTTGTACGGATTTTTCACCCAACTTTTCAAGGGTAATCAACTCTTCTTGATGGTTATGCAATTGATAGATATCAGCGACGGTTTTGATAAGTCCATGCTCAAAAAAGCTAATAAGCCAACGCTCGCCTAAACCATCAATATCCATCGCCCGACGCGAGACAAAATGAATCAATGCCTCGGTCTGCTGCGCGGGACAAAACAGTCCGCCAGTACAACGCGCCAACGCTTCATCTTCTGGCAGGATGACAGGTGAGTCGCAGACAGGACAAGTAGAGGGTAGCTTAACTGGCTCAGAGTCTTCTGGACGCTGATCATGCCAGACGCGCGTGACTTTTGGAATGACGTCGCCTGCCCGGTGTACGCTGACCATATCGCCTGCACGCACATCTAAGCGCTGAATTTCACCAAAATTATGCAAAGTCACATTACTAACGGTGACGCCGCCAACCTTGATGGGTTCTAATTTACCAACTGGGGTAATCTGTCCCGTACGCCCGACCTGCCATTCGATAGTATGCAGACGGGTCATGACGGTTTCGGCGGGGAATTTATAGGCAGTTGCCCAGCGCGGCTCACGTGACAAAAATCCAAGCTGCTGTTGTAAGGCTAAGCTATTGACTTTAATTACCACACCATCGATTTCAAACGGTAGCTTGGCACGCTTTTCAATCACAGACTCATAGTACTCTTGAGTTTCGCGTGGGTTTTTTACCACTCGTACGGCACTGACACTAAAGCCAATGTCACCAAGCCAAGCTAACGCGGCCGATTGCGTCTCAATAGTTTCAGGTAGACCTTGATTTACCGAGTAGCAATAAAAAGCTAGCGGACGACTGGCGGCTATGCTTGGATCAAGTTGCCTCAAGCTACCAGCCGCGGCATTGCGCGGATTGGCAAAAGTTTTGTCGCCCTTCTCTTCGGCAAGGCGATTAAGACGCTCAAAGCCTGCCTTAGGCATCAGCACCTCACCACGTACTTCTAATAGTGGGATATCAGCGGCATCAGCGAGCCAAAGTGGCAAGTTACGAATCGTTTTAGTATTTTGAGTGATGTCTTCACCCGTTTGCCCATCACCGCGCGTGACTGCTTGCACAAACTTACCGTGCTCATATTTTAGTGAGACTGCAAGCCCATCAAGCTTAAGCTCCATCTCGTATTCAGGATTTTGCTGTGCATCGCTCAGACGGTCGTTGATCCTGCGCATGAAAGCATGCAGCTCGTCATAATCAAATACGTTGCCAAGCGACAGCATTGGAATGTCATGGGTCACTTGAGTAAATGCCGACAGCGGCGTATCACCGACTTGATTGATAGGACTGTCCGGCTGCACCAAATCTGGATATTCTTCTTCAAGCTCAAGCAAAGAGCGACGTAACTGATCGTATTCACTATCGTCTAAAACAGGGTTATCAAGCACGTAATAGGCATAATTGTGCGTCTTGATGGCATCAATAAGCGTGCGCATTTGAGTGATGATGTCGTGATGAGCATCAGAATTAATCGAAGGTTGTGAAGCTACTTTTTGATTGGTTTGGGTTTGAGAGGTGGTCGGTGCGATAGGGTCAGTCATAGTCGGCGTCTTTACAATTCAAGATGCCGATATGATAACAATTTTGCAGGTTACTCGGATAGAGTTTTACAGAAAATGAGGACGATTGAAAAAGGCAAATAACGTAACATCAATATACTATCTGCGTTACCTTATTTGCCTGTTGAGATACTACTGGTACGGTTTGATTTTCAATATTTATTAGATTTCATAGTCGCGAACTTGATTACGCAATTGTTGTTTATATTCAGGAGTGATCGATTCATTGTTTTCATCAAGTATCAGCGCATTTAAATCATCCGCCATCATATAAGCAATGCTCATCATACTATCAAAGCTACGCAGCGCTTGTGGATGCGGCAGTGATAAAAATACTACCACCCCATTATAAGTGTTAGTCGCCACACTATGCGGATCAAACGGCGCGATACCACTATCGGTGATACCCATCATACTAAACCACAGCATGCCGGTGCCGTCTTTTTGCTCATAGCGGTGGAACATATTCATGGCCCCAAAGCGTAGGCCATATTTATCAATCAAAGCCAATAAATCGCGGCCACGAATGATTTCTACAGGGCGATCACGGTACTGACGCGGCAAGATAGTAATGTTGATATTGTCTTTGGCATTGATAAGTGGGCCATTTTGCGCTTCATCGACAGGCTCTAACAGATGCTGATCTAGTATCGGGCTGTTGTCATCAAAGCTTGGCTCTTCAGCCGTATCAATCACTGGCATCAAGCTATCCGTCGCTGACATAAGGCTAGAAAACGCATCAAGCTCTTGCTCATTACCAGCTTGCATGTGGCGAGCTGCTTCTGAAAACTCAGCATTATCTGCACGTTGCTGCTCAGCTTGCCAGCGCGTATAGTCTTCATCATTGTTGTCATCAGTATCCACGCCAATCTCACCGCGACCTTGAGTCAATTGTGCATCGACAGTGGTATGGGTCTCGGTCAACGGCTCATCTTCGATAACCGCATCGAGATAGTCACGATTGGGCGCAATGGTGGTCTCACCTGGAACTGTATCATCAAAATCTGGTTGATCGACAATATTACGCTCGTGACGCGGTATGATAGGTATACCATTTTTATCATAATTGACTACCGCAACCTCCGTACCATTCCGACGCTTAAAGCTACGAATGACCATAAACAGGCCTGCAAGCACAACAAATGCAGCAACGGCAATCAAAACAAACTGAATAGCGGTCATGAGAAATACATCCTAATAACTATGATAAAAGGGAATACACAAAATGGAATAAATGGCAATAGTCTAGCATGGCTGACTAACCTCGTCACCATATAGTAATTGTTTATGGTCAGCGCGACATAGTTGCGTTACGTTACACTCTCAGCACTCACTATAATACTAAAGTCTGTATAAAATCCGATACCAGTTATCAATGATTAATATCGATTATTTATACTAATTGTCGATATAGCTGGCCGCTTCATTGAGTGAAACACTCACTAAAGTAGAGATACCAGCATTTGGCATGGTAATACCCTTCAGCTCATCGGCAATTTGCATCGCAAGCTTATTATGGCTGATAAAGATAAACTGCAAATCGTCTGCCAGCTCATGAATGAGGCTAGTAAAACGAGCGACGTTGGCATCATCAAGTGGCGCATCAACTTCATCAAGCACACAAAACGGTGCTGGATGCTGCTTGAATATCGCAAAGATTAAACTCAGCGCGGTTAGGGTTTTTTCACCGCCCGAAAGTACGGCAAGGCGACTATTACGCTTGCCCTTTGGTTGCGCCATTAAGGTTAACCCAGCTCGCCACTGCTCTGATTTTGGTGCATTGGCAGGCATATCATCAGTATTTAACGTTAGGCTGGCTTGCCCACCGCCAAAGACTTTGGCAAATAAATTGGCAAGCTCGTTATTGACCGCGTCAAGCGTTTGTATAAACAAGGTCTTAGTGGTCTCGTCGATGGAGGCAATCGCCTTGCTCAATGTCTCCATACTGGCTGTGATATCTACTATCTGCTGCGCGAGTGGCTCTAAGCGCTCATTGACTTCCGCCAGCTCTGCCACTGCCGCGAGATTGACCGCGCCAATTTTACTCAGTTGCTGCTCAAGTTTCGTCTTTTCGCGCTCAAGCTCAGCGATTTTGTCAGGGCGCACGCGGCGATCATGCGCGATAAAATCCGCTAATAAATTTGAGACACTCGTCATTAACTGGGGCTGCTGTGATAAGTCCTCATCGGCCTTATATTTGTGAGTCACGCTATAATAAGCTTCTAAAGCCTCTTGCGTATGAGTACTGGCATCGTCTAACCGCGCTGCACTTAATGCCAGCTCAGTGGCGTGATGTGCAAGCTCACTTTGCTGAGTCTGCAATGTCTGCTGTAGCGTCTCTAGCTCTGCCTGCTGCTGACTATACTCCTCTTTAAGCGCCGTTAATGCCAACTCACGCTCTGCTAATATTGCCTGCTGCTCATCGCGTGCTGTCTGCGCAGTTTGTAATGCTGATTGCAGTGCTGGCAGTTTATTTTGCTGCTGCTCGTAACTTACCTTTAGACGTTGTTCACTTTGTAGCGACTTGTTATGTTGCGCACTTACACGGTTAAGGCTACTAACGCTATGCTCTAAGCGCATCTCGTTTTGTTGAATACGCAGCTGCAAGGCTTGCCAAGCGTCCTCGTCTGCTTGACGCGTCCGATTTAGCTCACTGCTCTCGGACTGCAATTGCTGACTCAATGCCCGAGCATCCGCTATTTGTGGCGTCAGCGCCGCTATCTCACTTTGGATATGCTGCTGTTCATGATTGAGGGTTTGCTGCTCTTGCGCCAGCTCTTGTTGTTCCTGCTCAAGGGAAACCTTATCCGCATTTAGCCTCAGGCTATCCGCTTGCAAGCGCTCAGCGGTAGCACGCTGGGTGGTGAGCTGCTGCTGATAGTTGTATTTATCACGCGTTAATTGCTCCGCTTGCGCGCGGGTTTCTTCTAAGCTGACCGTTAACGCATCATAGTTGCGCTGGTTATTAGCGATGGTCTTTTGCTGCGCTTGTATTTTGCTTTCAAACTCATCAAGCAAATCTTCTAACGCTTGTAGACGGCTGCGCTGCTGTAAACGCTGGCTTAAGAATTGACTATTGCTATCATTTTGACCATCTTGCGCACCAATAAATTTACTAAGATTCATCGTACCTTGGCGACTGATAAGCCAGCCGTCCGAGGTTAGTAAAATAGCGGATGATGGCAACACTTTTAAAATCTCAGTCAAGTCTTCTAACGTTTGCTGAGTATTAATTTCAGGTTGAGCGCTATATAAATAGCAGTGCTGCCAAAGTGCTAATTTGGGGGCGCTAATCAGCTGTGATAAAGGCAATACTTTATTAATCAAAGTGCTTGGCACTTCGTTGATAATTGGCTTTGCGTTTACATCATTTTGTTTAGTAGATAGCCACAAGCTATGGCCATTTTCTATTGAAGAATTGTCCTGTTTATTAATCTGTTCGTTTTGCACATTCTGATAAGTAAACAAATCCGTTAAGTCATGCTCAAGCGCTTGCCATAAGTTATTCGCTTCTTGAACGTCGCCGTTAACTTTTTTAGTACTTGACTGTTTAGAGACCAGCACATGACTATCCAGCCATAATGCCAATACGCTATCGAGTAGCTCTGCGTACTGCTGACCTTTGGTGCTGAGCTCAATGTGCTCACGCAAGGTGGTGATAGCTAAGTTATTATAGTCGTTGGCTATTTCACTTTCTAAATCAGTTTTTAAATTGTCAGTTCCTGAAATAGATGCTTGCTGTTGCGATTTTGGCGTAGGCTTAGGATGTAATATCTGGTGTAGAGTATCGTACTCACTTGCTAAAACTGCGTGACGTTTTTCATGCTCGCTCAACTCGCGCTGCTGCTTGTTTAAAAGTTGCTGTAAATCATGCGCTTGTGGTTGTAGCTCAGACAGCCGCTCATCGACGCTATCGTATTGGCGCTCAATTTGCTGCAACTGTTTGTTTAGCTTAGCAACTTGCGTGTCTAACGTGCGCTGCAAATTATTCGCATCAGTCTGCTCTTGCCCATTACCATTAGCTCTGTCAGTATTGGCAACTGGTGATAATGACTGCTGTAGCTGCTGCCATAGATTCTGCCAGTTTTGCTGGCGGCGCTGCCACTTATCATGGTTTTGCTGATGCCGTTTTTGCGCTTGAGCATTAATAGCTTGCTGCTGCTCAAGCGCACGATGACTATCTTGCAGTCGTGATAGCTTATTTTGCGCATCATGGTAGGCGCGCTGCAAGGGTTGCTCATTGCGTTTATGTGCTTCACGCTTACTGCTCAGCTCATCGAGCTGCGGACGCAGTTCTTCTAGCACATTCTGCTGCGTGGCTTGCTCAGCTTTTAAACGCTCAATCTCATCGACTGCTTGCTCACGCTGCTGCTCTGAGCCGACTCGTTGCTGTTCAATAACGGTTAGCTGTGACTTGGCATCACTTAGCTGGTGCTCGGCTTGCTGGTAGCTTAGCTGCTGCTGATAATGGCTGCTTTGCGCATCGTCTTTTAGCCACTGTTCTTGATTGATATGCGCAGCAAGCTTATCTTGCTTGACTTTTAGCGCGTCATAACTTGCTTGTAGTGTGGTGACCTCATTAGCGCTACGCTCATGGGCGATTTTTTGCTGCTGCTGAGTATGCTTAGCTTGATACAGTTGCTGAATCGCTAGTTGTTGCTTGATATCAGCAAGCGTTAAGGCTAACTCTTCATAACGCTCAGCGCTAGCAGCTTGCTTAGATAAGCGCCTTTGTTGGCTGACCAGCTCGCTTTGCATATCGTGCAGGCGTGCAAGATTGTCTTTGGTTTTCTCGAGCTTTTTTTGCGTCTCTATTCGGCGCGCTTGATAGCGCGACACCCCTGCCGCCTCTTCTATAAACTCACGCAGCTGCATCGGATTAGAATCTACAATTCGCCCAATCATACCTTGCTCAATGACTGCATAACTGCGCGCGCCAAGCCCCGTGCCCAAGAACACATCGACCACATCACGGCGGCGACAGCGCGTGCCATTGATGAAATAGTCTGAACGTCCCTCTTTATTTACTTGCCGGCGTACAGACAGTTCTTGATAGAGGTTAAACTCATGGCGAATGCCCGTCTGCTCATCTTGGGTGTGCTCAAAAGTCAGCTCGACACTGGCGACACTTTTGGCAGATTTATCCTGCGTACCAGCAAAGATGACATCACTCATTGCCCCGCCGCGTAACTGCTTGGCAGAGGTCTCACCCAGCACCCAGCGAATGGCATCGATGACGTTGGATTTGCCACAGCCGTTCGGCCCGACGATGGCGGTGATACCATGACGGAAGGTAAAAGTCGTTGGATTGGCAAAGGATTTAAAGCCTGCCAGCTTAAGAGATTTTAAACGCATGAATGGTCAGTGAACTTAGCGAAAACAGGCGGCTATTCTACCTGAAATTGTGACGAGTTTTTAGGGTTTGTGAGGAATGCTATAATATGGCTTAAAATCTATATAATTCATATAAACACTAAAAATTAAGGAAATTCAGATGACTGATTATAACCCGCAAGAACTACAACAAAAATATGAAGAATGGTGTGAGCTACATCGTCAACAGCTTGAGGCGCAACAGCAGTTCTTAAAAGCTGAAGCATTGAAAAACGAATTAAAAGACTACTATCTAAATCCGCAATGGATGACGGATCGTGAAGCGGATATGCCAATTGAATACTCAGGTAAAGAGTATTCAATCTTTAGTGAAGATGCGCTTTGGAGTATGCTCAGCGACCATGATGAGTTAGCAAGAAAGTGGATGCGTCTGGGGCTTGATGCGATTGATAAGAAGTAAAAATCGCCCTAAATCACCCCAATACCACTCAACAATAATTGCCCGCCTGCAAATAATAGCAACACGCCAAAGGCACGCTTAAGCGTGAGCGCAGGTAATACATGGGCAAGCTTGGCACCGACTTTTGCCATAGCGAAGCTAACGACTGAAATACATATAAATCCTGTGACATGGACAAAGCCTATCGTACCCTCAGGTAGATTGACCACATCTTGACCAAACCATGCAAATCCTGCCGCGCCAGCCAATGCAATCGGTAGACCGCAAGCCGCTGAAGTACCGACCGCCTGCTTCATTGGCAGTCCTGCCCAATTTAAAAACGGTACGGTCAAACTACCACCGCCGATGCCAAAGATAGACGATGCCATACCAATCCCTGTCCCCGCGCCAAATTGAACGCCAGCTGGCGGTAACGGCTTGCCCAATTGTTCTTTATTGGATAAAAACAACATTTTTAATGCAACCAATAATGCGCCAACACCAATGATGGCCTGCAATACCTTGCCATCAATCATATCAGCGATGCCTGCACCCACTAGACTACCGATGACCAAGCCTAATGCCATCTTGCGCCATACTTCCCAGCGCACACCGCCACGCTTATTATGTGCAGTCAATGAGCTAATAGAAGTCACCACAATGGTCGCAAGAGAAGTACCAATCGCTAAATGCGTAACGACTGCAGGTGAAAAATCATAGGCAGTAAAAATCCACACCAATGCTGGGACGATAATCATGCCGCCGCCGACGCCAAACAAACCCGCACTGACGCCCGCAAACGCTCCTGCAATCACAAACCATACATACAACATCATCGAATTGGCCTTTTGCTTGTTTTTTGAATGTTTTTGTCGTGCCTGACTACTTTTTTGTCTTCTTATTTTTTTGCCTGTCTACTTGGCGCATACTCTCAAGCTAAATCAGAGGTATTAAATAGGTATAATCGACCATATTACATTTGCCAAACTCTCAGCCGATCTTTATGCTGTTTGTCTTATATTGTCTACTTAAGACAAGTGCCAGTATACCAAAGATTACCCATACGACCTTAACTACAGTGACTAAATTTATGCCGTCATCAGCCAGCACCTCCGTCTATTTATCTGAGCTTACGCATTGTCATGTAATCAGCAGCGCCTCTACCAATACTGAGCTGATAGAACGTGTCCAAGATGACACACTGAGCGCCACTGAATTACATCTATTGACGGCTGAGACTCAAAGCGCAGGACGTGGGCAACGGGGGCGTTCATGGCAATCACCGCGCGGCAATGTCTATCTGTCGTTATACCATCCAGTGCATACATCCATTAGCGGCTTGTTATCGTTACTCGTCGGTGTCGAGCTGGCAAAAATGCCTATTATCCAAACGTTAAATGAGCAGCTGCGCGCGCAAGGTTTGACCCCTATTGGCGTCAAATGGGCCAATGACTTGGGCTTTTATCAAAACCTGCCTAAACCAGATGAATCTCAATCAAACAAAGCCACACTAGACACCCAAATTATTCAATTTAATAAACTTGCCGGTATTTTGATTGAACCCGTATGGAAAGCAGGTAAATTGGTCGGTGTGGTCATAGGTGTTGGACTCAATGTACAAGCTGCACCAAAGCTAACCGCGCAAACTTGCGAAGGCATGAGCTATCAAGCGATCAGCTTACAAGACATTTACGCGATGCTGAAAGCAGATACCAATAATAAGAGCAACGATATCAATCTACCAACCTTACAAACGCTTTATCAACAAATGAGCAAAGCGTTGATAGCAGCGATGACGCGCTTTGAGCACTTTGGGATAGAAAAGCCAACTGGACACACTTATTATCTGGACAGCTTTTTGCAAGAATTTGCGACGATGGATGCACTGGCAGGTCTGCGGTTACGTGTGACTCAAGACCATGATGATAAAGCGCATGTGGTGACTGGTCATGCCTGCAGTATCGATACAAACGGGTGTTTGCAATTGCGTGAAGATAACGGTAAGATTTCTGCGCTTTTTACGGGCCGTATTGACGTAACTCGTGAGGCTTAGAGCACATACTTAACGAGCACTATATAAAGGGATTTTTATGCTCTGGTTAGATCTTGGAAACACCCGTCTTAAATACTGGCTCACTGATGATATCGGGCAGATAGTCGCACACGATGCCAAGCAGCATTTGCAAGCGCCTGCCGAATTACTCATGGGTCTAACCGATCGCTTTGAACGTTATGCACCTGACTTTATCGGTATCTCGTCTGTACTGGGTGACGAGCTCAACGCCAAAGTAACAGAAACGCTGAGTCGTCTAAACATCCCATTTGAGTTTGTCCATGTCGATGCGGCGCACCCATTGATGCGTAGCGACTATAATGATGAGCAACTTGGCTGTGATCGTTGGTTACAGATGCTGGGCGCGGTCGATAAGAAAAAACGTCAATGTGTAATTGGTTGCGGTACAGCGGTGACAATTGATTTGATTGATCACGCGACACATTTAGGCGGTTATATTTTCCCCAGTATTTACTTGCAGCGTGAGTCATTGTTTTCTGGTACCAAGCAAATCACCATCTCTAACGGTACTTTTGATAGCGTCAGTCAGGGCACCACCACGCAAGATGCGGTACATCGCGGTATCTTACTATCTATCGTTGGGGCGATCAATGAGATTAGCCGTCGCCATCCCAACTTTGAAGTGATCATGACTGGCGGCGATGCATCCATTATCGCCCAGCACGTCAACCGTTCAGTGCGCTTGCGTGATGATTTATTATTAAATGGTCTGGCACGCTATTTTGACCATAGCAAACAGACATAATGATTTTATAAGATAGAAAATAGACATAAAAAAAGCAGGACGTTTTGAGCGACCTGCTTTTTTGTTATAGCCTGTTCGATTTCAAACCCATACAGAGTGCTAATGGGATGAGTTTTCACAGCCTCTGTCACGCCTGCGAACAGCAAGCAAGAAAAATTTAGCCCATTAGCACGAGGATATTAATGTATCGATGTTGTTTTGAAATTAATATCCAACGAACATTCAATAATTTTTACTTAGTCTCGTTAAACAGTTCACGACCGACCAGCATACGGCGAATCTCACTGGTACCTGCACCGATTTCATACAGCTTAGCATCACGCCAAAAGCGACCCAGCGGATACTCATTGGTATAGCCATTACCACCGAAGATTTGAATGCCCTCGCC
Organism: Psychrobacter sp. 1Y10; assembly: GCF_052259005.1. Taxonomy (NCBI): domain Bacteria; kingdom Pseudomonadati; phylum Pseudomonadota; class Gammaproteobacteria; order Moraxellales; family Moraxellaceae; genus Psychrobacter; species Psychrobacter sp. 1Y10. The sequence goes on from NZ_JBQQES010000002.1 coordinate 118,748, forward strand.
CGCCATCCACGTGGCTTTTTCAGCGCACCATAAAATCACACTGGCACAATCTTTACGTACTTCTCGACTATGACCTGCGCCGCGTTGGTCTAGCATATCGAGATTTTTACCGACAGTATATAAGAAGCTACGTCCCGCTTGCAAGATGGTATACATGTCTGCGACTTTACCTTGAATGAGCTGAAACTCACCAATCGCTTGACCAAACTGCTTGCGGTCGTGGATATAAGGGACGACATTGTCCATCACTGCTTGCATAATACCGATAGGACCTGCGGCCAATACTGCGCGCTCGTAATCAAGACCACTCATCAGTACTTTAACGCCTTCACCAACGCCACCTAAGATATTTTCTTTAGGGACTTCAACATTGTTAAAGGTCATCTCACCGGTATGACTGCCGCGCATGCCTAGTTTGTCGAGCTTTTGTGCTGTACCAAAGCCTTCCATGCCTTTTTCAACGATAAATGCCGTCATACCTTTGGCGCCCATCTCAGGGTTGGTCTTAGCATAAACAACCATCACGTCTGCATCAGGACCATTGGTAATCCACATTTTGCTACCGTTTAATATGTAGCTGCCGTCTTTTTCTTCTGCTTTTAGTTTCATACTGACCACATCAGAGCCAGCGCCCGTCTCACTCATTGCAAGTGCACCAACGAATTCACCACTGATTAATTTTGGTAAATACTTTTGTTTTTGTGCCTCATTACCATTGCGTTTAATCTGGTTGATACATAGGTTTGAGTGCGCGCCATAGCTTAGAGCGACGGATGCAGAAGCGCGGCTAATCTCTTCCATCGCGACCATATGGGCGACGTAGCCCATATCAGCACCACCGTACTCTTCAGGAACGGTAATACCATGCAGACCTAGGTCGCCCATCTTTTGCCACAAATCCATTGGAAACTCATCGCTACTGTCAATTTCAGCCGCGCGCGGGGCAATCTCATTAGCCGCAAACTGCTGTACCACATCACGTAACGCGTCGATATCTTCGCCAAGCTGAAAATTTAATCCAGGTAAACTCATAACTATTCCTTGTATATAAATGTTTTAATAATTAAATTTTAATCTGTTTTTAGAGCCATTACATCTTCAGTGCATTTAGTTAGGACTGACGCTTATTAATCAGCGCACGTGCCACGCTAGAACCATTGCGGCGACCGAGAAACTCACTAATACGCTCACCTGTTACGACCAATTTATCTAAATCAATGCCAGTGCTAATGCCCATACCATGCAGCATATAGACGACATCCTCGGTTGCGACATTGCCCGTTGCGCCTTTGGCATACGGACAGCCGCCAAGCCCCGCCACTGAGGTATCAAATTCGCTGACGCCCATCTGTAAGGCGGCCAAGGTATTACTAACGGCTTGACCATAAGTATCATGAAAATGGCCTGATAGCATAGCTATATCAGCATATTCTAAAGCGGCTTGTAGCGCGCGCTGTACTTTCAACGGAGTACCAACACCAATGGTATCGGCAATACCAATCTGCTCTGAACCAATCTCAACCAAACGCTTGGTCACGTACGCCACTTGGCTTGGGTCAATCTCGCCCTCATAAGGGCAACCGACCGTACAAGAGATAACGCCGCGCACTTTGATGCCATGCTCTTTTGCCGCAGCGGCAACGGGGGCAAAACGTTCAATACTTTCATCAATACTACAATTGATGTTTTTCTGACTAAAGGTTTCACTGGCTGAACCAAAAATTACGATTTCATCAGGACGGTGCACGATGGCATTCTCAAAACCGCGCATATTTGGTACCAGTACCGAATAGATAACGTCATCACGCTTATTACCTGCAAGCGCGGTCATCAGCTCACTGTTGTCGCCCATTTGTGGCACCCATTTTGGCGAGACGAAGCTGGTTGCCTCCAGCTTTTTCACCCCTGCTGCGATTAAATCGTTGATAAGCGTCTGCTTCACTGCAGTTGGCACTGTCGTTGATTCATTTTGCAAGCCATCACGTGGACTAACATCAACGATTCTGACATGGTCTGGATACGAATGGCTCATGGTTATTATCCTTTTATTGCCCTTATACTTCGGTTCTTAAGCTTCACTAGCTTCGGTATCGATACGGAGCAGCTCATCACCATCAGCCACTGAGTCACCTGCTGCAAATAACAACTCTGCCACTACCCCATCAGTCGGTGCGGTAATGGTATGTTCGATTTTCATTGCTTCAATAACAGCGAGTGGCTCACCTTTTTTGACTGTGTCGCCGACTTCTACTTTAAATGCCACTACCTGACCTGGCATTGGTGACTTTAAGCTGCCGACCGCTGCAGACTCTTCGCCCACGTGCGCCATGATATCGATCAGCGTAATCTCGTCACGACCGCTGTCGGTGAACACATAAACGATCTCATTATGTACCCAACTTTGAGCGCTAATACGTGCGCCATCAATCCATAAAGTATGATTATGTGCGTCGCTGCTGGCGTAACTCACATCACTCTCATAAATACTTTCTGTCTGAGCGGCTACATTAACATTATTTTGAGTATCGTTACTTGCGATCTCTTTTTCAATAATCAATGTAAAGCTGCTGGTATTTTCAGCACCCTTTTTGCTGTCAGAATAATGTGCGTTGTGCCAATTGCTAATACGAGCGCTATAAGATTGCTCATCATAAACCAAGCTAAACGATCTTGTATAATCGTTATAAGCACGAAAACCAGTAGGCTTACTAAATGGATCTGCATCTGTACCTTGGGCAGCGCCTTCACTGGCAAGCTGCTGCGTAATAGCAGTCACAACCAGCGTCGATAACTCAAGCGGATGCTGATTAAACAACTCATCATGCTCACGTTCAATCAACGCAGTATCAAGATTGGCTTTACTAAATGACTCAGTATTAAGAATATAACGCAAAAACGCCACATTCGTCGGTAAACCAACGATGCGCGTTTGTCCCAGTGCTCGATCGAGTTTCGCCAATGCTTGCTCGCGCGTTGGCGCATGAACGATAAGCTTTGCAATCATAGAGTCGTAAAACGGGCTGATTACATCACCTTCGCGTACACCATCATCGATGCGCACGCCTGCGCTGTCATTATTAATTATAAAGGTACTATGTTCAGGCTTTTGATAGGTAAATAAAGTACCTGTCGCTGGTAAGAAGTCATTGTCAGGATTTTCAGCACAGATACGCGCTTCAATCGCATGACCATTGATCGCAAGCTCATCTTGCGTTTTTGGTAATGGCTGACCTGCCGCGACCAAGAGTTGCCATTCAACCAAGTCTACACCAGTAATGGCCTCACTGACTGGATGCTCAACTTGCAGACGGGTGTTCATCTCCATGAAATAAAAACTCATAGCGCCTTCGCGCTGTTCAACGATGAATTCAACCGTACCTGCACCAACATAGCTAACGGCACGCGCGGCTTCTATCGCTGCTGTCCCCATCGCTTTACGCATAGCCTCATCAACGCCTGGCGCTGGTGCTTCTTCTAGCACCTTTTGATGGCGACGCTGTACCGAGCAATCACGCTCAAACAGATGCACATAGTTGCCGTGCGTATCACCGAATACTTGGATCTCGATATGGCGTGGTTTGAGGGCGTATTTTTCAATCAATACTTGATCATTACCAAAGCTGGTAATCGCTTCACGGCGACATGAATCTAACAAGTCAATAAAGTCGCTGCCCTGCTCTACGATACGCATGCCTTTACCGCCACCGCCAGCGCTGGCTTTAATCAATACCGGATAGCCAATATCATCTGCTTGCTGTTTTAAAAACTGGGCATCTTGATTGTCACCATGATAACCCGGTATCAGTGGCACGCCTGCCGCTTCCATCAAACGCTTGGACTCAGACTTACCGCCCATGGCGCGAATCGCATCGGCAGATGGACCAATAAAGACCAGACCTGCGTCTTGACAGGCTTGCGCAAAATCCGCATTTTCACTCAAAAACCCATAACCCGGATGGATCGCTTGTGCGCCAACATCGAGAGCAATTGCAATGATCGCATCGCCTTTAAGATAGCTATCTTTCGGGGACGATCCACCCAAATAAACCGCTTCATCACAGACAGCGACATGCTTGGCTTCGCGGTCAGCATCAGAATAAACAGCGACGGTATTCACACCCAGACGCTTGGCAGTCGCGGCCACCCGGCAGGCAATTTCACCACGGTTGGCGATTAGAATTTTAGAAAACATAACTATCCCTGTGTCTTGTCATTTTTATTTGTCGTCTTGGCTATCGTTGTTTGCGGCTAGTCTACCGTCAACCAGTCAGGCTTACGTTTTTGCAAAAACGCTTGTACGCCTTCCTTACCTTGTGTGGATGAACGGATATCAGCAATGCCTTTTACCGTATCGGCAATTAAGTCATCACTAATAGGCGCGCCTGCAATATCATGCAACAGCTGCTTGCAAGTTTTAACCGCATCGGGGCTGTTTTTGACCATCTTGGCACAGAATGTTGCCACTGCCTCATCTAATACTTCTTCGCTGACTCGCTCGTGGATAAAACCAAGCTGACGCGCTTTTTTGGCATCAAACACTTCAGCACTTAAGAAATAACGCTGTGATGCTCTAGCACCTAGCGCTCTAATAACATAAGGGCTAATCGTTGCAGGGGCTAGTCCCAAACGCACTTCACTCAAGCAAAAGTTCGCAATCTTAACGGCGATAGCCACATCACAAACAGCCACTAGACCCATACCACCTGCATAAACGTCACCTTGAATAGCAGCAACTGTCGGCTTAGGACACTCATAGATAGTTTTAAGCATTTGCGCGAGTTTATCAGCGTCCGCTAGATTTTCTTCATAGCTATAATCTGCCATGGCACGCATCCAGTTAAGATCGGCACCCGCACAGAACGCTTTGCCGGCAGCCGCTAACACGATGACTCGCACATTATCATCAGCGCCAAGCGTGGTAAAAACCTCGGTCAGCTCGGCAATCATTTCATCATTAAAGGCATTACGTATCTCAGGACGATTTAACGTCACCGTCGCTACGTGCTGCTCAATATCAACCAATAGGCTTTTATAGTTATTCATAAAGGGTTATCTCAATGTTTTATAGTAACTTTCTCTATATTTCCTATGTATGTATCTTTTTATAGATAATTAATTAAAAGACACTTAATCAAACTTTTAGTCAATCCATAATAATATTAATACAAGGAAACCGAATGTAGATGTACAAATCGTACTTCAAATAAGGTTGACGCAGTAGTAAATTATTATGGGCAGACCTTAAAATTCTTACATTCTAAAGACCCCATAAGTCGTCTCTTCAATCGGTGCATTATAGGCAGCGCTAAGACCTAAAGCCAGTACGTTACGAGTATCAGCAGGATCAATCACGCCATCATCCCACAGGCGCGCCGTCGCATAATAGGGATGGCCCTGCTTCTCATACATATCAAGAATCGGCTCTTTAAATGCAGCCTCATCCTCGCTACTCCATTCTTCGCCCTTACGGTCAAAATTATCACGCTTGACGGTTGCCAGTACTGAGGCTGCTTGCTCACCGCCCATGACAGAAATACGCGCATTTGGCCACATCCACAAGAAACGAGGGCTATAAGCACGGCCACACATGCCGTAGTTACCGGCACCAAATGAGCCACCGACAATAACGGTAAACTTCGGCACTTTGGCATTGGCAACTGCCATCACCATCTTAGCACCGTGACGAGCGATACCTTCGTTTTCATACTTACGCCCGACCATAAAGCCAGTAATATTCTGCAAAAATACTAATGGAATTTTACGCTTACAACATAGCTCAATGAAGTGTGTGCCTTTTTGCGCTGACTCACTAAACAAGATACCGTTATTGGCGATAATGCCGACTGGCATGCCTTCGATATGCGCAAAACCACAAACTAGCGTGGTACCGAAGCGCGCTTTAAATTCATCAAAGGCACTGTCATCGACGATACGAGCGATGATTTCTTTAATATCAAAAGGTTTACGCTTGTCTGTTGGAATGACGCCATATAGCTCTTTGGCATCATAACGTGGTGGACGGGGTTTGATTTGATTCGGAATTTGCTTAGCAGGACGATTGAGATGACTGACGATATTACGGGCAATCGACAACGCATGGGTATCGCTTTGTGCTAAATGATCGACGACCCCCGACAGGCGAGTATGCACGTCGCCACCGCCCAAATCTTCAGCGGTGACCTCCTCCCCCGTTGCTGCTTTCACAAGTGGTGGCCCACCCAAAAAGATGGTGCCTTGGTCTTTGACGATAATAGATTCGTCACTCATCGCTGGCACATAAGCGCCACCCGCCGTACAGCTACCCATGACTACGGCAATCTGTGGAATGCCTGCAGCACTCATATTGGCCTGATTAAAGAAAATACGACCAAAGTGCTCTTTGTCTGGGAATACGTCATCTTGGTTTGGCAAGTTCGCGCCGCCTGAGTCCACCAAATATACACAAGGTAAGTTGTTTTCTTGGGCGATTTCTTGCGCGCGCAAGTGCTTTTTGACCGTCATCGGATAGTACGTGCCGCCTTTTACCGTAGCATCATTACAGACGATCATGCATTCAGTACCGTTGATACGGCCAATACCAGCAATCACGCCAGCTGCGGGAATATCCTCGCCATACATATCATGCGCGGCCATTGGAGCCACTTCTAAAAATGACGTACCCACATCAAGCAAGCGCTCGACACGCTCGCGCGGGAGTAGCTTACCACGCGCCAAATGCTTGGCACGGGCACGCTCTGAGCCGCCTTGAGCGACCTTACGCAGGTGTATATATAAGTCGTCGACCACTTCTTGCATAGCAGCACTGTTTTGCTGAAAGTCGCTCGCGTTTGGGCTCAACTTACTGGTTATGATAGTACTCATGATATCCCTTTTCTTTAATGCGTAGAGGTAAGTAGCTTTTTTAGGCAGATTATTCTAAGCGTTACTCACATAATTAATCTTTAATATTTTAGGCTCAGATGTTTTAGGTTCAAATATTTTAGACCTTATAAACAAGCTTATTACAAGCTCAGCTCGTCTTTCATCATCTCAACGATTTTATACTTTTGAATCTTGCCTGTAATGGTCATCGGGTATTCTTCGACGAAACGATAGTAGGTCGGTATTTTATAATGGGCAATGTTATTACGGCAAAATTCCTTCACCTCTTCTTCGGTTAAGCAATCAGGCTCTTTGGGAATAATCCATGCTGCTAATACTTCACCGTACTTAGCATCAGGTATGCCAACGATTTGCACATCGCGAATCTTAGGATGGCGATATAGATAGTTTTCAATCTCTACTGGGTAGATATTCTCACCACCACGAATGACCATGTCTTTGCTACGGCCTACCACTTTGACATAACCATCTTCATCCATAGTAGCCAAATCCCCTGTGTGCATCCAATTATCTTGAATGGACGCGCGAGTTTTGAAGCGGTCACCCCAATAGCCTTTCATCACCGAATAGCCGCGCGTGAGTAGCTCGCCTTTTTCTCCTAGCGGGACAGTCTCACCTGTTTCGGTATCGATGATCTTGACTTCGAGCGCTGGCTGCACCAGTCCGACAGTGGAAACCTGCTTTTCAAGCGGTGTGTGCTTGTTTGTCTGACAAGATACTGGACTGGTCTCGGTCATACCATAAGCAATAGTGACCTCGCTCATGTGCATCTCATCAATGACGCGGCGCATGACTTCAATCGGACAGCTCGAGCCTGCCATAATACCGGTACGCAAAGTGGATAAATCATATTGGTCAAAATCTGGATGATCGAGCATCGCGATAAACATCGTTGGCACCCCATGCAAACCAGTACACTTTTCTTCTTCGACTGCTTGCAGGACACTTAATGGATCAAAACCATCGTTAGGATATACAATACAACCGCCATGGGTCAAAATGGCTAAATTACCAAGTACCATACCGAAACAGTGATAAAGCGGCACAGGAATACACAATATATCATCGAAAGTGAGGTTCATCGCCTCACCGATAAAGTAGCCGTTATTTAAGATATTACGATGGGTTAAGGTCGCACCTTTTGGCGTGCCAGTCGTACCACTGGTAAATTGCACATTAATAGCGTCAGTATTTTTGAGCTGCGCTTGCCGTTCGGCAACGCGTGGGTCGTTAGCATCACCTTCGCTTATCCAGTCAGAGAACCTTTGCATATAACTAAAAGTCTCATCATTACCTGGCTCATCAATCCAAATAATACGCTCAATCGTCGGTATTTCGACCAAATCTAGCTGATTATAAGTTTTATGATAAATCTCTGGACACAGCTCACGTACCATTTGCGTATAATCGCTAGTCTTGAAATGGCGCATTAATACGAGTGCCGAGCAGCCCAATTTATTCAAGGCATACTGTAATTCAAAGGTGCGATAGGCAGGATTAATATTGACGAGGATAACGCCAACTTTAGCGGTCGCTAATTGCATCAAAAGCCACTCGCTATTGTTGTGCGACCAGATACCGATGCGATCACCAATCTCAAGTCCCATCTCTATAATGGCGCTGGCGAGTTGATTGACCTTTTGTTGTAGTTGCTGATAAGTCCAGCGGATACCTTGATGGCGAACGACCAATGCTTCACGCTCTGGATATTTAGAGACAATAGCATCGAAAAAATCACCGATAGTCGCTTCAATCAGTGGTACATCAGGACCTTTGTCGTAGCTTTGAGAAAGTGGCGCATTGGCTGAGCGCGCACCCATGTTGACGCTGGGAATGTTAGCTAGGATAGTATCGAAATCAATATTTTGTGTCATAACGAGTCCTTTCGTTTTATCTTTTTATTCTATATAAAAACAGCCCGTAAGCCGATTTTTCATCCTTGAATCTATATCATATATTATTATCTATAGTAACGCTTCAAATGAAAGACTGTCAATATTATCGATACAATATGTATCATTTAAAAGCAATTTTTAAGAAAGACACATCTTCCATTACTGATTTGTCAGTATTAAGTATAACCAGAAGTAAAAAATCAGCTTGCTACCACTAGGGCATAAAGCTGACTTTATCAGTGTTTAACACTTCTGTCTTTATATCTTTAGCATTCAGTTGTAAGTCTTTATAAAAATAGCACTTATAAATTAATGCTTATAAATTAATGACTTATGTTTGTTAGCAGCTATCTATCTACCATAGTCTACTCTAAACCTAGCTCCTCTATCATTTGTTCAACGATTTTATACTTCTGAATTTTGCCCGTCACGGTCATTGGATATGCATCTACGAAGCGAAAATAGGTCGGCACTTTATAATGAGCGATATGGTCACGACAAAATTGCCTTATCTCTTCTTCGGTCAAATTTCCCGGCTCTTTGGTAATGATCCACGCCGCCAACACTTCCCCATATTTTTTGTCAGGCACGCCAACGATTTGTACATCACGTATCTTAGGATGACGATAAAGGTAATTTTCGACTTCTACAGGATAGATATTTTCGCCGCCACGAATGATCATATCTTTACTACGCCCAACCACCGTAATGTAGCCGTCTTCGTCCATCGTTGCCAAATCACCCGTATGCATCCAGCCATCCTGAATGGCTTTTCGAGTTTTAAAACGGCTGCCCCAATAGCCTTTCATGACCGCATAGCCGTATGTGAGTAGCTCGCCTGTCTCTCCAATCGGGACAACATCACCCGTTTCGGTATCCACGATTTTGACCTCAAGCGCTGGCAGCACCATCCCTACTGTCGACACTCTCTTTTCAAGGGGCGTTTGTGAGCTGGTCTGACAAGAAGCTGGACTGGTCTCGGTCATGCCATAAGCAATGGTTACTTCACTCATGTGCATTTTATCCATGACGCGGCGCATGACCTCAATAGGGCAGCTAGAGCCGCCCATGATACCGGTGCGCAAACTGGACAAATCAAAACTATCAAAATCTGGATGATCCAGCTCCGCGATAAACATCGTCGGGACGCCAAGTAAGGCGGTACATTTTTCTGCCTCCACTGTTTGCAATACTGTCAGCGGATCAAAGCCATCATTGGGATAAACCGCGCAACCACCATGGGTTAAAATGGCTAAGTTGCCACCCACCATGCCAAAGCAATGATAGAGTGGCAATGGGATACATAGCCTATCCTCTTCGGTAAGTTTCATTCCTTCGCCCATAAAATAGCCGTTATTTAGGATATTACGATGCGTTAAGGTGGCGCCTTTGGGTGTGCCAGTTGTGCCACTGGTAAACTGCACGCTAATAGCGTCGGTGTTTTTGAGCTGGGCTTGGCGTTTTGCAACGCGAGGGTCATTGGCATCTCCCTCTGCCATCCAACTAGAGAACTTTTGCATAAAATTAAAGTCTTCATCGCTCTCTGGCTCATCAATCCAAATAATGCGCTCAATGGTTGGAATCTCCACCAAATCAAGCTGTTGATAGCTTTTATGATAAATTTCAGGGCATAGCTCGCGAATCATTTGCGTATAGTCACTGGTTTTAAAATGACGCATCAATACCAAGGCCGAGCAGCCCAATTTATTCAGCGCATATTGCAGCTCAAAGGTACGATAGGCAGGATTAATATTAACTAAGATGACACCGATTTTCGCTGTCGCTAATTGCATCAGCAACCATTCGCTATTGTTGTGCGACCAAATAGCGATACGATCACCTATTTCAAGCCCCATCTCAATCATGGCACTAGCCAGTTGATTAACCTTTTCTTGTAGCTCGCGATAGGTCCAACGGATATTCTGATGACGCGAAACCAGTGCTTCACGCTCAGGATATTTATGGACAATGGCATCGAAAAAATCACCGATGGTCGCTTCAATCAGCGGCACATCAAGTCCTTTATCATGGCTTTGAGACAGTGGCGCATTCGCTGAGCGCGCACCTACATTAACTTTGGGAACATTATTAAGAATACTGTCGAAATCGATAAGCTGAGTCATAACGAGTCCTTTCGTTTTGCTATTAGTTTGATTGTTGCCTTATAAGCATTCAAAGCGCTGCTAAGGTAAATACAATATTCCTCCTTGAATATTCTGTTAACTATATGATCTAGTTAAATCATGCCCTAACCAATATAGCGCCTCAAATAAAAGCCTGTCAACAATATTGATACAGTACGTATCGATTATGATTGTTGCGCAGTACCATCAAGTTAACGATTAACAAAAAGTATCCGCTAGATATTAAAAAAAGCCAGCGCTGCATTGGGATGGCAGCACTGGCTATGATTTAAGAAGTTTTAGCAATTAAGCTTTAGGCATGACAGGCGCTTTAATAGTCACTGTCGCACTGACTTCGTCGTTATCATCTAGCAAATCCATGATTAACTCGTCATCAGTTTCAGTCTTTACCTGCCAATTGCCTGTCGCTTGTGGCACACCAGTCGCCATGACAGAGATGGCTTTATTTTTTAAACGAATCATCGGTGGCTTATGCTCATAGCCCTCATGCTCATGACCTAATATATCGTCGGCAATGGTAGCCGCTTGTGCTCGTAGTGGCGCGACATAACGACAGGCAACGCCATTGATGGACATGCAGTCACCAATAGCATAAATATTAGAAGCATTGGTACGTAATGTTGTCGCATCGACCACGATACCGGTACGGCGATTGAACTCAACCCCAGCAGCGGCAGGCAATTTATCATCGACAGTGAGGCCTGTACTAGCTATCACATGGTCTACGATTAAGGGTTCAGGCTGCTGATCAGCCGTAGAGTCGGCACCTGCTATCGGCTTATAGTTTACTTGTAATTTATCATGGCCACTTGTACTGTCATTATCATTGGCGCTGTCGCTAACACGCGTCACGTCAGACACTTGATAACCACCCAAAAAGTTAATCCCTTGAGATTTGACTGCTTGAGCGATACGAGCTGTGGCTTTTGACGGTAGCATTTGTGAAAGCGGTGCATCATTTAAATCAATCAGCGTCACCTCATGCCCAGCTTTTAATAAATCTTCTGCAATCTCCGTCCCAACCATACCCGCTCCGACGATAGCGACATGTTGACTACCCGTTGCCAGCTTTTCTTGCAGTTGACCAAAGCGTTCAATATGATTAACGTGCCAAACCAAATCTTCTGGCAAGCTTTGCGGAAAGATAGGATGAGCGCCCATTGCTAGTACTAATTTATCATAGCCAATAGTGGCGTAATCCACATTGGCCGGATCTGAGCGCGTAGCAGAGATAAGATGTAATTGCTGACTGGCTGCATCGATGTCACTGACTTGGGTATTGGCAAGTAAATTGACGTTTGCATTCTTAGCTGCATCACTACCTGTAGCCCGTACTAAGTCCGACGCGCGTTTGTTTTGACTAATCGCCATGGTTAGCATGGGCTTGTGGTAACGATCTGCACTATCTGTCGTGACCAACGTGATTGCAATGTCTTTATCTTTCGCACGAATGGCGTCAATGACATGCCAACCCGCCAGTCCTGCCCCAACAATGACGATACCTTTTGATGTAGATGAATGTTCTGCACTCATATAAGCTCCCATTAAGTTGACTATTATGTTTGTTAAGTTTTACAAAATTTGCTGGATATGATTGCTCTTATTGTATCAGTAAACAGCCATGCACTCATCTATTCTCCCGCATCGCTTACGATGTAGTCACTCATTTCAATATTGAGGATATAAACTTACTTACACAAAAAAGCGCCTATTTATAGACGCTTGATATCATTATAAAATGAAATAAACTTTTAATGGTTCAAAATCTTTGACAAAAACATCTGCGCGCGTTCACTTTTCGCGCCTTCAAAGAATTCATCCTTACTACAATTCTCAACGATATAGCCCTCATCCATAAAAATAATACGATTGGCCACCTGGCTGGCAAAGCCCATCTCATGAGTCACACACATCATTGTCATACCGTCGCGTGTCAGCTCGACCATCACATCAAGTACTTCTTGAATCATCTCAGGGTCAAGAGCGGAGGTTGGTTCATCGAACAGCATCGCTACGGGATCCATTGCAAGCGCACGGGCAATGGCGACCCGCTGCTGTTGACCTCCAGACAACTCGGCCGGATACTTCGCCGCTTGCGCTGTCAGTCCCACCCGATCCAAATATGCCATCGCTTTCTTTTTGGCCTCAGACTCTTTACGGCCCAATACTTTAATTTGTGCGACGGTCAGATTGTCGATAATGGTTAAATGTGGAAACAGCTCAAAGTGCTGAAACACCATACCAACGCTACTACGCAGCTTAGGTAGGTCAGTCTTTGGCGCACCGACTGAAATACCATTGACCATAATCTCACCTTGTTGAAAAGGCTCAAGACCATTGACAGTCTTAATCAAGGTCGATTTACCACTGCCCGATGGGCCACAAACCACTACCACATCACCCCTATGTACGTGGGCAGTACAGTCGCTCAAAACCTGGAAGTCGCCATACCATTTGCTGACGTCAGTCATTTGAATGACTATCTCATCACTGGCATGACCATTGTTTGTCACCAGTCCGCCAAAGTCATTTGTATACGTATCAGCATTACTCATCACTGGCTCCTAACCACATTATTTTAAAGTTATTAAAAAACACTCAAAACCTCAGACGTTTTTGTACATGTTGCACACCGATAGAAGCGCTTAAGCTGATGACAAAATATACTGCGCCTGCGCCTAATATATAAGGTGTCAATAAACCCATCAGCTCACCACGGACGTAGGCTGCACGGAAAAAGTCTGTCAAACCAATAGCAAATACCAACGTCGTATCTTGGAATAAAATAATACATTGTTGTAAGATAAGTGGCAGCATTTTGCGAAAGGCTTGTGGTAATACGACCAAACGCATGGTCTGCCCATAAGTCATACCCAAGGCTTTTGCAGCATTGACTTGCCCACTACCAATAGACTGAATACCTGCCCGTACCACTTCTGAAAAGTAGGCGGCTTCGAACATCATAAAAGCAACGACACATGAAGCAAAGGCGGCATCAAGTTGCAAGTATTTACCAGCTACCCAAAAATAAATCATCGGTACGGCAAAATAAAACCATAGTAATACTAGTAACAGCGGTACAGAACGAAAGTAATTGACGTAGAGTTTGGCGGGTACTTCTAGCGCCTTAATACCAGATAAGCGCATTAAAGCGAGTACGGTTCCTAAACTGATACCACCGAGAATGGCTAAAAACAATACTTTTAAGGTGGTTAGCATGCCACCCATTAGACCTGGATAGGCCGTTGCAAGTTCGGTCATCATACTCATTTCTGACTCCCTGCAATAAGCCCTGGTACACGCAGTTTGCGCTCAATCAAACCCATGATGGCGATTAAGGATAGATTAAATACCAAATAGATAACAGTCGCGTAAGTATAAATCTCAAGGTTATTTTGAGTATATTCGCTAATGGTTTTGGTCTGGCTAATGAGCTCCATTACGCCGACCAAAGAGGCCACTGATGCGTTTTTAAAGCAGTTGGTCAGCTCAGAGCTAAGTGGCGGCAAGATGATACGAAAGGCTTGGGGTAATAAGACTTGTTTATAAGCTTGCGGAACACTAAACCCAAGAGCGTAAGCGGCATTGATTTGACCTTGTGGTAGTGACTCAATACCCGTACGCACTTGCTCAACGATACGCGCAGCGGTAAATAAGCCAAGCCCGATACTTGCTGAGAGCATGGCTGAGGTATTCGGAGACAAGTCTTTATACCACCATTCTTGTAAGGCCGGTGTTAGCCAACCAGGGGCGACATAAAACCAAAAGAATAATTGAACCAATAAGGGGATATTACGAAAAAAAGTGACGTAGGCGGTGCCGACACTGCGCGCAGTCTTACTTGGCAAGGTGCGCATGATACCAAAGATGGTACCAATGATCATGGCTATCGCCCATGCAATACTACCAATCAATAACAACCAGCCAAGACCGGTGATCATCCAATGTAAGTACAGCTCATTACCGATACCGGTTTGCTCAAAGAGCACACCCCAGTTCCAGCTATAATTCATTTTGTCTCTCCGAGCAGCGGAAGATAGACTCAAGCGTTAGGTCAATCTAGATGATTTTCCTAAGCGCATGAGTCGGCTATAGTGAGGGACAAATGTCTTATTGTGCAGCGTCTTGTGGCTGAGCACTATCGTGCGGGTTAGCAATTAAAGCCTTTAAGTTGTCTGACATCTCAAAGTTGAGATTGACGTTTTTCGGTGGAATAGGGGTTAAGAACCATTTATCATAGATGCTGTTAATCTCACCTGAGCTAAAGGTATTGGCAAGCGCTTCATCGACCACCGCTTTAAACTCAGGGTCGTCTTTGCGCATCATACAGCCGTAGATTTCAAACGACTGTGGTTCACCTACGATGACCCATTCATCAGGATTTTTGGCTTTGGCTTTTTCGCCAGCGAGCAGTACATCATCCATCATAAAGGCATCGGCACGGCCGTTCTCTAACATCAAGAAACCTTCACCATGATCTTTTGCAGAGATGACGTTGGTGTCCATATTATTTTCATCATTATATTTGCGAATGTAGCGCTCTGAAGTCGTACCGGCCGTAGTAACTAAGGTTTTGCCTTTTAAGTCTTCAAAATCTTGAATGCCAGAGTCAGTTTTGGTTAACAAGCGCGTCCCAATCTCAAAAAAGCCATTAGAGAACGCAACTTGTTTTTGGCGCTCCTCATTATTGGTCGTTGAGCCACACTCAAAGTCTACCGTACCGTTTTGTACCAGTGGGATACGAGTTTGTGAAGTGATAAGATTATAACGGACGTTTAAATCTGGCATGTTTAGCTTTTGCTTGACCGCTTCGACAACTTTCATCTCTAAATCGTGTGCATAGCCCATTGGCTGGTTGGGATCATCAGCGATATAAGAAAATGGGATTGAGGAGTCACGATAACCGACGACGATAGTGCCAGAATCTTTTATTTTTTGTAGGGTACCACTAGCACTCGCGGCAGTTTCCGTCTTTGCAGCGTCGTCTGCTGGAGCTTCGCTGGTCGTTTGATTACTGTTATTACAGCCAGCTAAGCCAAACGCCATAGCAGCAACTAGTGTTAGAGGTTTTGAGAGCGAGTAAGCCATAAGATACATCCTTTTATCAAATTAGTACAAATAGTGATAACTCTGAACATTGTTTATCCTACTGTCCAGCATCCTTGCTGTTACTTTCAGTTATCATAGAGCAACTTAATGTTACTGTACAATACTTTTAACACTCTTAATAGACTTTTCTACGTATATTCATAATATCTCATGTATTGCAACAAGATTTGTATCAGCACATAAAGTCTCTATTGGAACACTATGACTTAAACTTAATTATCATGCTTGTGGCGTTGTTGATAATTTACCAATAATCCCCATAAAGTTAGCAACTTCTTAATCATACTAACGCCTTATGACTCAAACCAATCACAATACTCAAATAACGACAGCTGCCACGGCTTCTACCAATAATGACGTACGTCAGCGCTTTTTTATTCAAGACTCACCTGTACGTGGTGATGTCGTTCGTCTATCACGTAGTTATGCCAGTACTATCGCTCAAAAGCCCTACCCTGAAGCGATTAAGCGCTTGCTAGGTGAGATGCTAACGGCGGCCAGTTTGCTTATTGGTACTGTCAAAATAGACGGCCGCTTATCTATTCAATTACAATCATCAGACAGCGACAGTTTGCTGAATTGGGCAATGGCTGAATGTGATCAAAACGGTATTATTCGTGCGCTTGCCAGCTGGAAAGCTGATACAGATGAGCAAGTACAAGCATGGGAAAACATGACCCGTGCTAATGAAGCCTTCGCTGAGCTTGGGGCTATGGGTCAAGGTGTGTTATTTATTAATATTCAGCCCGATGGCGGTGAGGCGTATCAAGGTATCGTTGAGCGTAGCCATGACAATTTGGCTGATTGCTTGGCCCATTATCAAAAGCAGTCTGCACAAATTCCAACGCTGATTAATTTGGCATCTGACGGTTTGCAAGCGGGTGGTATATTGGTACAAATGCTGCCTCGTACTGCTGAGGAAACCTATGAGGTAGAACAAAACGAAGACGCGGGTATCGATGATGATCTATGGACGCGTTTAAGCGTTTTGACTCGTACGGTCAAAGCCGAAGAGTTGACCACACTTGATACCAACGAAATCTTGTATCGTTTGTACAATGAAGAAAACGTCGTCGCCCCTGACCCTGTCGAGCTAGCCTTTGGCTGTACTTGTTCACGTAAAAAGTCAGAGATGGCGATTGAGCAAATCGGTGAAGCAGAAGCTTTGGATATCATCGAAGAGCAAGGCGGTACTTTTGAGATGGATTGTGGATTCTGCGGTGAAGTTTATAAATTTAACAAAGACGATGTTACAGCGATATTTGCTGAGTAGTTATTATTAACTTACTTTGTTTTATTTGAACTCATAATTAAAACCCTCAAGTGTAATGCTTGGGGGTTTTATTTTACTGGATGAATGTAGATAAAAAAATAAAACTACACCCTCACCTCGATATTTTCAGGATAAGAATGGATGCAAGTGCCAAGTACATCTCCGTCCTGATTAGCGCTACTCTGACCGTTATCCAGCAGCCATGCGACCACTTGTTTGTGCACTCTATCGTTATAAAGTAAATTGTAATGACTCACGCCATAGAAAATAGCCTTGTGTCCTTCAGGTACTGACAAAGCATGTTCACCATCATATTCCCCTAGCGCAGATTCTATCGTCACCAGACCATCACCTAATAAGCTTGTGGCCTTGGAGTCGTAATGAGCTTCAACTAGTGTGGCGGCGATAAAATACGTATTGACATGTAGCGGCAACCGCGCAGGATGATGGAACTCTTGCGGCAGTACACTGCGACCTTCTAAAGACATCCAGTCATCGTCACGAATACTACCATGACGCAAATCGATGATGCCTGTACTACGTAAATCGCCCAGCTTCGCAAGTGATCCTGCAAAAGGCAGTTTGGCTATCATATCCTGTACAAAATAGCCGATACGCTCTAGGCTTGCCCCATGATGCGGTGAACCAAGAGTAATCAAATTACCCACTCGCTTTACCCAATCAAAGCCTTGCTGTTTACCGTAAAACAAGGCACTACGAGCGACCAATCCGCCCATGCTATGTCCAACTAAGTCTATCTGACTGATGTTTGGATTATGTGCTACCAGCTCTTGTAGTACTTTGGAGAAGTTACGACCATTGAGCGAGATACGTCGTCCGGTATTGTAATCAAGATATAGAACGGTAGATTCTGGCAGACTGCGCTTAATATGTGCACCAAGGCTGTTTGGTTCAGCTGGTTGCCAGCTTAAGTGACTCATGCAAAGACCATGGCACAAGATAATAACGCGTCCTGATATCTCTTTGTTTTGCAGCTGTCCACTTCTTGGACGTGAGGCGCTATCGTATAAAATCATGGGAATCGCGAGGGGATTGTCATGATTGACCAGATGATCGCCCATCACGCCATTTAGGACGTTGATAAGCTGTTTAAAAGATTCTGGTAGCGGACGGGCGTCTTTTTGACTAATTACGTTTTTATACAATCGCAGTGCCAATGCTAGATTATTGCCAACTAAGGATGCTACCCGGCGTACCGCTCCATAGATTCGACCGGTGAGACCACGTTGCCATTTACTGACATTGCTTTCATTAAAACGCCCCAAAAGACGTAAAACAATCTCACGGTGAATAGCTTCTACAATATCAGTTACCTCCACCACTCCCATTGTAGCAAGCTGTGCTAATCCCTCAAAAAAGTCGCTTAAAGATATAGGATTATATGCAATGGTGGTTCTATCATCGTTTGCCTGTAACTCTATTGCATCATCGATATAGATATATTCAAGCTTAGCCAGCTCTTCATATAAGTCACCTTGAAACCTTGAGCTAGCATCAGAGCCAGAGCTTATATTAGGCTCAAGCTTATTTTTGGCAAATAAATTGTGAATCGAATCGATAGAATCTAGATTGTTCATAGTTTTGACGTATCTGGTGATAAGAGTACCTATTCATAGTATCTGCTATATCAGATAAACAAAACCTCTATCCTGTCACATAAGATTGCTGTGCTCATCTTCAATAAATACGAACAACTCACCCTCTATGTCGTTCTCACATCCGTTGCAAACGACTCTGCCAGTATCACATCTCCGTCCTCGCGAGTAATCATGACCGTAGCTGAGCGCGGTGTACTACCGCCTGCGACTGCACCCCACGTATTACCAGGATGCTGAATGTTAATAAATAACGTTTTGAAATCTGGTGTTAGGGTAATACCCGTCACCTCGCAGCCTTCAGGACCGACAAAAAAACGTTTGATATTATCATTATTTGCTCTCATACCGACACGAGTTTGTTGTCCTGCCGAGGTAGTTTTGAGCGTGCCATCGCTGACATTACCCGGTAATGCTGCGAGCAACATACAGTTAGTAGTGTCGGTATAAGCGCCGTCATCAGTCTGAATCCACAATACCCCACGTGGGTCAAAGTACAGACCATCTGGGGAAGAAAGGTCGTTATTGTCATTTAATTGCGATAAGTTCTCTGCTGACAAAGTACTCGGCGCAGCAAATAGATAAATATCCCACTCAAAGCTCGTTGCCGCATGATCACCTCCTGCTTCTGCCCAGCGAATAATATGACCATTGTCATTGCCGCGCGCTTTACCACGAGCCTCATAACTACGCGGGTTGGTTGCAGACACTGGTTGGTCATCACGTTCACCGCGATATTTATTATTGGTCAAAGTCACATAAACTTCACCAGTAATGGGACTGACCGATACCCATTCAGGACGGTCCATCTTGGTTGCCCCTAACGTGTCAGCAGCAGCACGAGCAAACACTAATACGTCATCTTGTCCATTGAAGGGCAGCACGCTATTAGAGGCATCCAGTCCGTTTTGACCATGAACCAGCGGCTGCCACTCACCACTACCATCGTCATGAAAGATTGCAACGTATAGCGTGCCCTCATTCATATACTTGTCACCGGCTTTTAGGCCCATCCCTATATCTTTATTGGACCACAAAGCTTTGGAGACAAACTTATAAATATATTCACCGCGAGCATCATCACCCATATAAAAAACCACTGGTTTGCCTTGCTCAACAGGTGCATAGGCACAGTTTTCGTGAGCAAAACGACCCAACGCTGTGCGTTTTTGTGGCATAGAATGTTGGTCAAAAGGGTCGATTTCAGTGATATAACCAAAAGTGTTAAAACCATTTCGGTAATCGTCAGTCGCGGTTGCACCGACAGCAGTCATGTCCCAGCGGGAAAATTCATCAGAGATTTTGGCGTCTTTGGCTTCTGGGGTATGCCATAAATACCCTGAGCTGGCAAAATTTTCTATGGCACCATAACGCTCACGACCATAATTCTGCGCGGCAGTTAATTGACTGGAATCTTGACCACGGGCAAAGACTCCTAAGAAATTCTCTTCTGTGGTCAAATATGTACCCCAAGGCGAGAGTCCTGCACCGCAATTATTATTAATCCCACGAGTCTGAAAGCCTGTTGGATCAAATTTGGTCTTGACCAAATCAGAGCCAGCAACTGGCCCTGCTAACTGCGATTGAGTACTGCTAGTAATACGGCGATTATATTTTGAATTGAGTACCATCTCATAACCTATGCCATCGGCACGGCGAGTCATCTCAACTACAGCCACGCCATGACAATTGGCTTCACGGCGCACATCGCTTGCGAGGCGGCGATTTTTGAATATAGGCGCAGCATTATTATCTTGGATTACATGGTAACCAAACGGGCTTAGCTCGCTACTATTTACGTATTCATGGTTCATGACTAGCAGACCATTCTCTGATTCTTTAGCATCGTATCCATGACCCTTTTTGCCAAAGAACCACATGCCATCATGGTTATCACCCATACGCCAATCAAACGACTCAGCGGACTGCTCACGATTGTCTTTCCAATCATTAATACCAGAAATTAATGGTGTGCCCAGTGGTAATATCATCTCAGCTTTATAACCTTCTGCTACACTCATTGTTTCGGCAGTGGAGTGTGCGACTGCTTCAAACTTTAAAGTCTCAGGACGCTTTAAATCACCTTGCGCAGGAATAGCAGCATTATTGTCGTTATTGACAATGGGGCTTCCAGTACTACTTTCATCATTGTCAGCACATCCGACTAAAGGAAGTGCGCCAAAAAAAGCAGCTGCTGTCAATCCTGTACCACCTTTTAGGATACTACGGCGGTTTAGACGACGATCGATAATGCTTTGAAAGTCAGTATTATGAGTAGGATTGGAGTCTTCAACAACTTCGTGGGCAAGATTTTGCTTATCATTCAGTAGTGTCATTTTATTCAATAATGTCATTGTCAGTCACCTTGCTGTTAGGCTGGATTAGCATAAACGGGGTCAGTAGCAGCTTTGTAATTACCACTACGAAAATGCGGATTACGCTTGAGTCTATTGAACTTTTATGACGATACGATGACATTTAAATAACAGGCTTTATTTAAACAAAAAAATCCCAAGCATTGGCTTGGGATTTTATATTTTCAGACATCAAGTTTTTATTTAAGCTTATAGTTAAAGCAACACTATTGCACTCGCGCCTGCCACTCATGGGCGCCCAGTACCAGCTTTAGCTCGTCATCTGCATGCAGTATACCAACCCCACTTGGGGTGCCGGTCATAATCACATCACCTGCTTGCAAACTAAAAGCATGGCTAATCTCGGCAAGTAACTCATAAACAGGAAACAGCATTAGCGCGCTATTACCATCTTGCTTAAGCTCATCATTAATATAAAGCTGGTAGTGCACATCGCTACAGTCGCCAAACGCTTGCGGATCAATCCAGTCAGCGAGCACACATGCGCCATCAAAGCACTTTGCCCGCTCCCATGGATGGCCTTGTTCTTTGAGCTCACTTTGTAAGTCTCGCAAGGTCAAATCTAGCCCTAGCGTGACTGCTTCAATTAAACCAGTCGTACTGACAACCTCTTCTAACGAAGCTGACTTTAAATCCTTGCCCAAACGTATACAGAATTCTGCTTCGTAATGTACTGGATATACTTTTCCACGAGGTGTATCACGGACACTACTAGGAATAACGTCTGATAAAGAGATAATACTTGAAGCAGGCTTGATAAATAGTAATGGACGCGTTGGAACAGCATTGCCAAGCTCAGCGGCGTGGGCAGCATAATTACGACCGACGCAGACGACTTTGCCTATCAAATGACGCTTGTTTTGGTTGCTGGTATCATCGTCTATGCTAAACTCATTAGCCTCTCTAACAATGTCATTAATCAAAGAAACATGGGGGGATTCAGTCATAATGCGTTCTCACTATAAAAGGAAGTCATACGAGCATTTATCAAGCAACTTTCATCACTATTTTTCATTATTATCTTTTAGTAGCGGTCAATCAATCGCTCTATCGTAATGTATAATCATCTGTGTAATAGAAACATGGTCTTATATCACGGGATAGTACGTGTCACGACATCTGGTGGTACGTAGCTGGTATGACGATTCATGCGTTTTTCAAACCTGCCAAAAACGAATAAAATCACCCATGACAGTAGTAAGTAGACGACACCTGCAGCGAAGAATAATTCCATCAAAGTATAAGTACGGGCGCTGATAGTACGAGCTACCCCAGTGATATCCATCAGCGCAATTGTTGAGGCTAAGGCACTACCCTTAAGCATAAAAATCACTTCGTTACTATACGCTGGAATCACAATACCAAATGCTCGCGGCAAAGTAATACGGGTGAGCTTTTGCCATTTTGACATGCCGATCGCATCGGCCGCTTCAAGCTCACCGACTGGGATGGTCTGAATGGCTCCACGAATAATTTCGGCAAGATACGCACTCGTATTCATCGTAAACGCGATAATGGCACACCAATAAGCTTGGCTAAGTACTGGCTCCCACAAGAACGAATCACGAACGGCTTCAAACTGGCCAAGACCATAGTAAATCAAGAATATTTGTACCAGCAGCGGCGTACCACGAAAGAAGAAGATATACAAAAAAGGTATAATCTGTACCAACCAGCTTTTGGATAATCTTAATAACGCTAAAACCAAACCTAAAAATAGCCCAATGATGCCTGAGACTACCACCAGTTGCACGGTCAACACTGCACCGCCCAATAGATCTGGGATATGATCAAAAATAACCTGCCAATTCCAATCCATGAGTATCTCTCCTCTACCCTGTGGTCGATTGACGGCTAAGCTTCTTTGCATAGCGTGCTGCTGGATTTGCACGCCATTCAAGCCACATCATAAAGCCGGTTATGAGCATCGTCAGCCCCAAATAAATAATCGCTGCTGCCATATAAAACGTAAAAGGCTGCTGGGTTGACTGAGCGGCGCGCGATGACTGATACATAATATCTTTAAGACCGATGACTGATACCAAAGCGGTATCTTTGAGCAGTACCAAAAATAAATTACCCAAACCTGGTAGGGCAATCTGCCACACTTGCGGTAAAGTAATCCGATAAAACGTCTGAAGAGGACGCATGCCAACCGCTTGAGCCGCCTCACTTTGACCTACTGGAATCTCCTGAATGGACATCCGTAAAATCTCGGTCGCATATGCACCAAAGGCAATAGACAAGGCCATGACCCCGCCCCAAAACGCACTGATCTCAATATAGTCGTTATAACCAAACTTTTTGAGTACGCTCATCAGCAGTATAGAGCCGCCATAATATATAAACAGCACCAATAGTAGCTCAGGAATACCGCGCATCGTGGCTGTATAGACAGTCGCAATTTTACGTAGTATCCAAATCTTGGACAGCTTAGCAGTCGCACCCAAAAGCCCGAGGACCATGCCTATAACTAAGCTGGTCAAGGCAAGCTTGATAGTGACGGTTGCGCCGCTCAGTAAGAGCGCGCCAAATCCTTGTAAGTCAAACACAGTTGTCCACTCAGTCTCTTTATATTAGCAAGTTAGCAGAATGTTAGTTAAAAGAATCAGTATCAATCGTCTTATATTTTCTAGAGCAGCAACTCAGTTAAACTTGTGCACAGACGATGATGGATTGACTCGGTAGAAATGCGCCGTGATTTTATCATAATCGGCAAGCTCTATGTTACTGCTCATAAGCAAAACCTGTCTATAAATGAACATTGCTATTGTCAAAACCCCGACTACGAGGATAAATTTGGCAAGACTGTACAGTCAGTAAGATAAAAAACCATCGACAAAATAAAAAGGATATCACCAGTTTGGCAATATCCTTTTGACTAATAAGATAAGTATTTTGGGGTTGGCTTATAAATCATTAGAGCAAGACATCTCTATTGAGCAGCAGTATCTGCGATAGGTTCATCGGTTACCACAGTTGGCGTAGCCTCATTATCAGTATCAGTCTCAGTCGCCGGCATAGCAAAGTACTTTTGGTTGAGCTTATCGTAAGTACCATCAGCTTTTAGATTCGCCAATGATTGATTAATTTTTGCTTGCAAAGCATCGCCAGGACGCACAGCGATTGCAAAGTTATCATCGATATCGATCTCATCACCTTTGACCACATATCCGCTACCTGATGGTGAGCTTAACCATTCTAGCGCTGGCAGCTTATCAGAGATCATTGCATCAACGCGACCTGACCCTAAGTCCAAAAACGCATTGCTCAAAGTATCATATAACTTCATATTGGCTTTTGGATAAGCCTCCTCTAACCACTGTGAAGAGATGGTCGAGCGCTGGGCGGCGATAGAGTGAGCATCGATATCACTACTCAGACTTGGATCAAAGCCACTGTCTTTTTTGGCCAAAAATACCAAGGTATTGCTAAAATAAGGATCAGTAAAGCTGACTTGCTGCGCGCGCTCTGGCGTTATAGACATCGCAGCTACAATCGCATCATACTTGCCGGCCTTCAGGCCAGGAATGATACCGTCCCAATCTTGCGCCGTAATCTCACAGGTGACTTGCATATCCGCACAAATGGCATTGGCCATATCGACATCGAAACCGCCGAGTGTCCCATCTGCATTGGTATAGTTAAAAGGCGCATAAGCGCCTTCGGTACCAATACGTAGCATCTCACCTGACTCAGTCGCCGCCGTAGTCTCATCAGCTGTTGCATTAACGTTCTCAGCACTGTCTTGACTATTACTACAACCAGCTAACGTAAACGCTGCCGCCATAGCCAATGAAGGAGCTAATAAACGATTCACTCTAGTCGATCTCACAACAGACATATTCGCCATTACGATCGCGGAAACAAAATGGTTGCTCATAATCATCCTTGATATTTACTAAAGACCAACAGCTCAGATTTTACTTATTAAATCCGCTATTAATTAGTCGCCGATTCTGTTTGCTCTTCTTCAGCAATCATAGCATTGGCATCGACGCCCTCTTCGTCCACGACGACAACTTTTTCAACACCGTCGGTGGTTGCCGCTTGTTGGGCCGCAGCGGTTGTGCTGGTACCAAAGTAGCTACCAGTGATCTGATCATAGACACCATTAGACTTTAGCTCAGCCAACGCTTCATTGAATTTGGCAACTAGAGGATCACCTTTACGAAAGGCCATGCCCATGGCATCTTCTTCGGTACTAATCTCTTGGCCTTTGACTTCATAGTCTTGACCAGCTTCTGTCTTTAGCCAATCAATACCTGTCACTTTATCTGACATCATTGCACGTACGCGACCTGAAGTTAGGTCTAGATAGGCATTGTCTTGAGTATCATAAAGCTTGATGTCAGCATCAGGGTATTCGTCTTGCAGGTACTGTGACGAGACCGTTGAGCGCTGCGAAGCTACAGGCTGTCCTTTTAGGTCAGCGACACTGATGTCATCGCCTTTTTTGCCGATTAAGATAATGCCAGTGTGAAAGTACGGATCCGTAAAATCTACCACTTCTTTACGCTCAGGTGTGATCGACATACCAGCGATAATCGCATCGAATTTTTGTGCATTAAGTCCAGGAATAAGACCATCCCAATCTTGAGAGATTACCTCACACTCAGCTTGCATTTGCGCACATAGCGCATCGACCAGTTCAATCTCATAACCGATAAGTTTGCCATCAGCATCTGTGTAGCTAAATGGCTTGTAACTTGATTCGGTGGCGATTTTTACATTAATAGGCGCATCAGAAACTGCTGTATCAGAGGCAGCGCTCTCTTCTGGTGCAGTACTATTGTTACAGCCAGCCAGCATCAGCATAGCAGCGCTAAGCGGTGCCAACCATTTGGCTTTATTTACGATTGATGATGTCATAGATATTGTCATAATTGCTACTCTCTTATTTCTAAAACAGATTTTTATTGACCAAAGTTTTCTTGTTCAAGACGAGCAAGCTCACCGTTGCTGCGGATCTCACTCAACGCCTTATTAAAGTCATCTTTAAGAGAGTCGTTTTTACGTACAGCGATAGCAATGTTGTCATCATTATCTATCTCATCACCAACAATACCAAAGCCTTCGGGGTTATCTGCTAACCACGATTTGGCAGATACTTTTTCGGCCAATACAGCATCACTACGACCAGATTTTAGGTCTAGGTAGGCATTATCATAATTATCATATAATTGAACCGTATTACCGTCTTTACCTTCATAATTGTCCTGCAAATAAGCACCTGGAGTCGTTGAACGTTGACCGCCCAACGTCAGGTTTTGCATTGCCATTGGATCAAAACTGCCAGTCGTATCGGTCAGCCATACCATGGTATTTGCAAAGTAAGGCTCAGTGAAATCAACCTTTTCTTGACGCTCAGGAGTAATCGACATACCTGCGACCACAGCATCATACTTTTGAGCCAATAGACCTGGAATGATACCGTCCCAATCTTGTGCGACGATTTCACAGTTGGCTTGCATCTGCTCACACAAAGCATTGGCAACATCGACATCGAATCCTGCCAAGCTGCCGTCAGCATTAGTATAGTTAAAAGGAGGGTAAGCACCCTCAGTTGCGATACGAATCGTCTTACCAG
Organism: Psychrobacter sp. 1Y10; assembly: GCF_052259005.1. Lineage (NCBI taxonomy): Bacteria > Pseudomonadati > Pseudomonadota > Gammaproteobacteria > Moraxellales > Moraxellaceae > Psychrobacter > Psychrobacter sp. 1Y10. The sequence goes on from NZ_JBQQES010000002.1 coordinate 145,632, forward strand.
CCGCGTCCGCTGCCGGTGCATCAGCGTTAGTATCAGCGGCCTCGTTGGCAGGTTGACTACAGGCACTAAGTGCAATGGCCGCGGTGATGGTCATTGACGACCACAATAGGCGAGAGTTCGACATCATACGTTCCTCATTTTTTAATAAAATTTTGATAAAGATTTGTGTAGTTTTAACGTCTGGCATCCTTGCCAGATATAAATACAATAACAAGTATTGACATTTTATGAACAACTCGATAATACCTCACTCAAATATCAAAAACAAACGTTTTGCATATTGACTGTTATTATCGAGCAATAAAGCATCAAATGAGGATAAAAGACATACCTAATGTTTGTATGTTATCGCCACTATCTGACACTGTCAGAATGACTCAGAATGACAAAGTCAAATAGTGGTCAGGTAATTGATTATCTGAAGCTAAGGCTAATATATGGCACGCTATATAAAAGATTATAGATAAGTTTAGCTATTAGTTTTGATTGTGCGATGCCATAAACTCTTTGACTCGCTCTGAGGTAGGGTTGTCAAACACTTGTTCGGGTGTGCCTATCTCTTCAATCACACCTTGGTGCAAAAACACCACTTTGTTTGAAACTTCACGAGCAAAGCGCATCTCATGAGTGACAATTAACATCGTACGCCCCTCCTCTGCTAAGTCGCGCATAACGGTCAGCACTTCATTGACCAGCTCAGGGTCAAGTGCAGAAGTTGGCTCATCAAATAATAATACCCGTGGTTGCATAGCAAGTGCACGAGCGATCGCAACACGTTGACGCTGACCGCCTGATAAGTTGGCAGGATAAGCGTCTTTTTTATCAAGCAAACCAACTTTATCTAGCAGTTTTTCTGCATCAATGATAGCCTGCTCTTTTTTGACTTTTAATACTTGTGTTGGTCCTTCAATGATGTTTTGAAGAATGGTCTTATGCGGCCACAAATTAAAGTTTTGAAAGACAAAACCCACACGGGCCCGTAAGCTATCAAGCTGCTTGTTGTCTGCTGCTTGCATCTCGCCAGATTTGGTTGGCTTTAGCATGAGCTCTTCATTGCCAATGCTTATATGCCCTTGTGTTGGTTTTTCAAGTAGATTAATACACCGTAGTAAAGTCGATTTACCAGAGCCAGAAGACCCTAAGATAGAGATCACATCGCCATCATAAGCAGTCAACGATACACCTTTGAGCACAGCCAATGAGCCGAAGCTTTTATGAAGATCTTGTAACTCTAAGGCAATAGGGCGAGTCGAGTTTGCGGCAGTCTCAAGCATGGGTCGGTAGATTTCCAATAAAAATAAATAAAGGGAGAAGCGTAATAATAACTTAAAATGATGCTAATAAGTTCTATAGGACGTTTGCGCCACATTGTCGCCTAAAACAAGACCAAAAGGCAAACTTTCTATCTATTTTTTGTGCTTGATATCTCTTGCTTCTTTATCCTTTTTCCATAAAAATAGCTCAGACAGCGTTAGCATATCTGAGCTTACATATGATATTACTGTTTTTTATATAAAACTGGTAATAGTCAGCTTAAGTTATAGCCAGTTTATAGGCTTATCAACAGCCAGTCTGTAAGCTTATTAATAGTAATTTAAGAGATTAAAATTAGTAGGTTGATACATGCTCTTCTGATTCGCTACCGTCTAGTATCTCAGTGTCGTCAGCCACTTCAGACTCATCAGCCGTAGCAACGGCAACATCATCATTCACCATAGGATCATCAGAGATATCTGCACTGTTGACTCCTTCTGTGACTTGCTCGACATCATCAACACTAGTGGCATCTTGCTCTACTTCTACTTGCGCATCCATAGCTGTTTCGTCTTCACTCATAGGTGCTTCTTTATCTGCACAAGCACTCAATGTTAAAGCCGCTGCTGCTAAAGAAGCGTAAAGCCACTTTTTATGCATAGGTTTGTGAGTGGTCGTATCTGAGGTAGTCATATCTTTAATAGTATTCATCTGAACTCTCCGTTGCTTAATAAGCATAATGGGATGAAAAAATTTTCTAAACCCACTTAATGGATATTGAGTTTAGGGAATGTCTGGTTATTTAGTACTCAACTATACTGATAACTGTTTGTCACTACCTTAGTATTTACAGCACAGTTATGTTAAAAGTGCGTAACCGCGTACGTATTAAGTTTTTTATATGATTATTTTGAGTTAACAGACTTACGAATAGACAATATTTTGATTTAAATCTTATATTTATAAAGGCTGGCAAAGACATTGTAAGTGACAAAAATTGCTAAGTAAAAGCAGATACTGTTCACAAATTCATCTTTACTATCGACGGTAACTCCTCTATGTTAAATAGCATCACGTTGTGAAGGCGAAAAAACGTAAATTCTTGCCAATGACAACCCCTTATTAGTGAAAAACTCTCATCCACACACACAAGGAACCCTTCTATGAGTCAATCAAATACCGCAGATGTCGCTACTTACATGCAACAAGTCGGCAAACAAGCTCGTACAGCATCGCGTACGCTTGCCGCTGCCAATACTGGCGATAAAAATTCAGCATTGATAGCGATTCGTGATGTATTAGTTGATAACAAACAAGATATTTTATCTGCTAACAAAATCGATATGGATAACGGTCAAAAAAACGACCTTGAAGCAGCACTCTTAGATCGCTTAGAGCTCAACGAAGATCGCTTTGAGGGCATGCTTCAAGGTCTAAAAGATGTCGCAGCCCTGCCTGATCCTATCGGTGAGGTCACCGATATGACCTATCGCCCATCTGGTATTCACTTAGGTAAAATGCGCGTGCCACTTGGCGTCGTTGGCATGATTTATGAGTCACGCCCAAACGTTACTTTAGAAGCTGCTTCATTGGCCCTAAAATCAGGTAACGCCATTATTCTACGCGGTGGCTCTGAAGCCTTTGAATCCAATCAAGCAATCGCTAAATGTATCCACCAAGGCCTAAAAAAAGCGGGCCTCTCTGAGCATAGCGTACAAGTACTGCAAACCACAGATCGCGCTGCCGTTGGCGAGCTTATTACTATGACAGAATACGTCGATGTCATTGTACCGCGTGGCGGCAAAGGCTTGATTGCTCGTATTAGTAATGATGCCAAAGTACCCGTCATCAAACACTTAGACGGTAATTGCCATACCTTTATCGATAGCGACGCTGATTCAAAAATCGCCATCGATGTCAGCGTCAATGCAAAAACCCATCGCTATGGCACATGCAACACGATGGAGACGTTATTGCTCGATGACACGATTGCAGATGAGCTATTACCGAAGATTGCTGAAGCTATCGTACAAGCTGATGACGCCATGCAACTACGTCTCGATGATAAGGCGCAAGCTCTCTTGAATGACAATGCCAAGCTTGAGGGTCACCTATCGTCTGCAACCGATGAGGACTGGGATACCGAATATCTAGCGCCTATCTTAGCGATTAAAATCGTGGCAGGCATCGATGAAGCCATTGAACATATCAACACCCATGGCAGCCATCATACTGATGTCATCATTACTGATAACTATACTAAGTCGCAGCGCTTTATTCGTGAAGTGGACTCAGCAAGCGTCATGATTAATGCTTCTAGTCGTTTCGCAGATGGTTTTGAGTATGGCTTGGGCGCAGAGATTGGCATCTCAACCGACAAGATTCACGCGCGTGGCCCGGTAGGACTCGAAGGCCTAACCTCACAGAAGTGGATCGTCTATGGACATGGTGAGACACGTGCCTAACTTGTTGTCTCTTGTTAACTTTTACTCCTTAACCTACCACTTATGACCTAACCTCAAGTATAATCCACAAAAAACGTCAGCCCCATTGCTGGCGTTTTTTTATTGAGGGTAAATGGGCCATAAAAACTCACTTTCTCAATGAAAACCATGATAAAGATCAGGTTGCAACATAACGAAAACATTATATAGGAACATGGTCTCATGCAAAGTGGCAAAATTAAGCACTATAACTCAGATAAAGGCTATGGCTTTATCGATGTTGATGAGCAAAGTGAAGATGTCTTCTTTCATGTCAGTAACGTCAGGTTGTCGCAGCCAATTACCGTAGGTCAACGAGTCTATTTTAATAGCGAACGTAACCATAAAGATCAATTGCGAGCAACTGAGGTTACGGATGCTTCGTTGAGTATCGAAGAGAGTTCCGCCAAAGTAAATCACGCCTCAATACGTTCAAACCAAAGTCATCAGAGCGGCAGTCAGAGACTAAGTGACGTGAATAGCCGTAACGATACTAGTAACTCTAATAGGCAGAACAAAAAAAGCTGGAAATCGACTGCTCTTAGCGTACTTATTCTTATTGCCATCATATTCTTTGGCTATACAGAATTAAAGCTGGCGTTACTCGGTGATGCTCCATCTAATACTACGTCAACCTCTTCTTATATTGAGACACAGACAAACGCTATCACTGGCGACCCTCAGATAGACCAAACAGTCGCGCTGATTCAACAAGGTGGACCTTTTCCATATCCGAATAAAGACGGTACTACCTTTTATAATCGTGAAAGCAGACTGCCTGCCCAGTCCCAAGGCTACTACCGTGAGTACACCGTACCTACGCCTGGGGTGTCTCATCGAGGAGCGCGGCGTATTGTCACTGGTGGCAACCCTCCTACCGTCTATTATTTGACCATCGACCATTACGATAGCTTTCAAAAACTGCAGGTAAACTGATATGAGCCAAGCCATTTACTATATTAATCAAAACGGTATAACACTTAGTGATAGCATTCCTGAGCAGGCTATCGATATCCCAATCGGTAAGGTTTTTGATAAAGAAACACTTTTAACAAGTTTAGCCGAAGCGTGCGATTTCCCCAGCTACTTTGCCCATAACTGGGACAGTGCGTGGGATTGTTTGACAGACAGTAAATTTGCATATCTAGCGCTTAATTTGGCTGCGGTAGAGAACATAAACACTGAGGACTTTAACGTTTTTAAAGGCATTATTGAAGATGCCTATAAGGACTTCGGCAAGCCGCAACTTTGGGTGACTATGCCGACAAAAGACAAGGATTAGTCGCTAATTATCACGAGACCTAAATTTGGGATAAATATAATTTTGTCCCAAATTTGGGTTAATTTATATTTAGAGAAAGGATTGAAGTATGGAGATTACTTTAAATGGCTATTACACCTTGATACTAGCCACTTTAGTACTACTGCTAGGGCGTTTTTTGGTTAAAAATATTAAATTTTTAGAAAACTTTAATATTCCAGAACCAGTTGCAGGTGGTTTGGTCGCTGCAGTCGTTGTTTATATATTAAATATATTTTGGGGATTTAGCTTTAACTTTCACCAAGGATTGCAAACGGCGACCATGCTGATGTTCTTTGCCTCTATCGGTCTGAGTGCTGATTTTAGTAAGCTCAAAGCAGGTGGTACGCCATTATTAGTTTTCACCATTGTGGTTTCCGTTTTTATTATCTTGCAGGATATCGTTGGTGTCGCGATGGCAAGTGCTCTTGGACTTGACCCTTTACTTGGGTTGGTCACAGGTTCTATCGCGCTTACTGGTGGACATGGTACAGCAGGCGCCTGGGGCATTACTTTAGAGGAGCAATATGGCGTAGTCGGTGCAACGACTCTAGGTATCGCTGTTGCAACTTATGGTCTAGTCGCAGGCGGCGTAGTCGGTGGGCCTGTAGCTCGTCGGTTGATTCAAAGGCTTGGTATAGAGCCAACTCCCTACAATCAAAGTCCAAGTGATATCGAAAAGGTAACAGGCGCGCAGTCACTATATAGTACCAAGCACGACGAAGACGACATTTTAAATGATAAAGAAATCTTTGAAAGACCTGACCACATTCGTCTTATTACTGCGTCCTCTACTATCGAAACTTTGGCATTGTTCGCCGGTGCACTGGCGTTTGCAGAAACCATGACATTGGTTGCAGCCGATACTTGGTTTGAGTTGCCTACCTTCGTCTGGGCGCTGGCAGGCGGTGTGATTATTCGTAACGTACTGACGATATTTTTTAACTTCGAGATGTTTGACCGTGCCATTGATGTATTAGGTAACGCCTCTTTAAGCCTGTTTTTGGCCATGGCATTGTTGTCACTAAAACTATGGCAGCTGACTGATTTGGCAGGACCTGTACTGATTATCTTAATTGTACAAACGGTGATTATGATTATCTATGTGTACCTAGTAACCTTTAAGGTAATGGGCAAAAACTACGATGCTGCTGTCTTGTCAGCAGGACATTGTGGTTTTGGTATGGGAGCAACGCCGACTGCGATTGCAAATATGCAGGCGGTCACCGATCGCTACCTGCCTTCGTATAAGGCGTTCTTAATTGTGCCAATGGTTGGTGCATTCTTTGTCGATATTGTCAACGCTACGGTATTGCAAATATTCGTTAATTTGCCGTTTATGTAAAAACAAGACTTTTTAGACCAGTCTTAGTAATAATTAAAGCCCCAACTACACTTTGGTTAGTTGGGGTTTTTAGTTAGCGTGTTTACTGATCACATAGTTTAAAGAACAAACCTTACGTTTTTGTTACGCAACTTATAATGACACCAAAACCATTAGCCGTTATCAATGTTGTATAAAAATATTGAGGTAAATTATGTTAGTGTTTGCAGTAATCATTGTTGTATCAGGCGCCCTTATCGTCGGGGCGCTTTGGGGTTTGTATGGACGACTACCTAGCTGGCTTGAAGGCAACTTGTTGGCGGTCGCAGGCGGCGCACTGACGATATCAGTGGTCATCGAGCTATTACAACCAGCTGTGACTGATAGCGGAATTTGGATCACAGCGGCTTTCACTTTATTAGGCGCCATCGTATTTGCAGGTGTTGACTACCTGATTGATGAAAAACTCAACTCAGACGGCGGTGGTGGACTATTGGCTGCTATCACACTTGACGGGGTGCCTGAAAATTTGGCGCTAGGCGTATCACTTCTAAGCGGTAACGTAATGCAAGTCGCTGCATTAGCAGGTTCTATCTTGTTGTCCAACCTTCCAGAAGCGGCCGGCGGTGCCAAAGAGATGCGCAAAAATGGCAAAAGTAACAAGAAAGTGCTCATGCTCTGGATCGGTGCTGCTGTTTTGTTATCGCTTGCTGCTATCTTAGGTAAGGTGCTGCTCAAGGGCGTTGATGAAGAGATTATTAGTGCTATCGATTGTTTCGCTGCTGGAGCTGTTATTGCTTCTCTAGCGACTGAGGTGTTTCCAACTGCTTTTAAACGCGGCAACCACTGGGCGGGTATCAGTGCGAGTGTTGGCCTGATATTGGCGTTGGCCTTAAATCAGCTTGGTGGTTGATGTGTTTGGCATGGCTGATACGTTGGCTGCCTAATCTCCGTGTACTATAATTCTGAATACTATGACCAAACCATCAATGTTCCAAAATCACGACTGGAAATTTAGCTATAACAAGGCTGTCAGTTACTCATAACCTTAAGCATAAAAAGACAGACTTTTTTATAACAAGAAAAAACCGCTCAGCCTAAGCTGAGCGGTTTTTTTTATCCAACGACTAATAAGCGCTGGCTAAATTAAGAGAACTGGCTTACTGGTTTTTTTCGTAAACTGGTAGCTCTTTACAGATGGCTTCTACTTTGTCACGTACATCAGCCAAGACTTTTTCATCACCGCGGCTATCTAGAACATCACAAATCCAGCCAGCCAAATCACTAGCTTGCGCTTCGTTAAAACCACGTGTAGTAATCGCTGGCGTACCGATACGGATACCAGAGGTGACAAACGGAGATTTTGGATCATTTGGTACAGCGTTTTTATTGACAGTGATATGCGCATCGCCAAGCCATTTATCCGCTTCTTTACCCGTCATTTCTTGCTTAACCAAGCTAATCAGCATTAGATGGTTTTCAGTACCACCAGAGATGATTTCATAACCACGCTCTTGGATAACTTTAGCCATCGCTTGGGCGTTTTTGACGACTTGCTGCTGATAGGTTTTGAAGTTGTCTTCTAGCGCCTCTTTAAAGCAAATCGCTTTGCCCGCGATTACATGCATCAATGGACCACCTTGGTTGCCTGGGAATACCGCAGAATTGAGCTTTTTCGCCAGCTTCTCATCGCGAGCCAAGATCATACCTGAACGCGGGCCACGTAAGGTTTTGTGCGTTGTCGTAGTGACTACATCAGCAAATGGTACTGGGCTTGGGTAAACGCCACCAGCGATAAGACCAGCCACGTGTGCCATATCTACTAGTAAATACGCGCCTACTTCGTCGGCGATTTCACGGAAACGTGCCCAATCTACAACCTGTGAGTATGCTGAAAAACCAGCAATAATCATTTTAGGCTTATGCTCTTTTGCCAAACGCTCAACTTCATCATAATCGATAAGGCCAGTGCCCTCGACCAAGCCGTACTGTACGGCGTTGTAGTTAAGGCCTGAAAAGTTAATATGCGCGCCATGAGTTAAGTGACCACCCGCGTCTAGGCTCATGCCTAGTACCGTGTCGTTAGGCTCAAGCAATGCTAAAAAGACGGCTGAGTTTGCTTGGCTGCCTGAATGCGGCTGTACGTTGACATATTCAGCACCGAACAACTCTTTTGCACGATCAATAGCCAATTGCTCAACGACATCAACGTGTTCACAACCACCGTAATAACGCTTGCCTGGATAGCCTTCAGCATATTTATTGGTAAGGTCTGTACCTTGCGCTTCCATCACAGCTTGCGAACAGTAGTTTTCTGAAGCAATAAGCTCGATATGGTTTTCTTGACGTACACTTTCAGCTTCCATGGCTTTTGAAAGTTCTGGATCAAAATCCTTGATAGATATATCTTTAAACATATAAATGTCCTATATATTGACTATTATTAGAAAGGCGTTGTTAGAAAGAAGAAGCCTAGAGACGGCATCTCGGTAACAGCAATAGTTTTGATGTACTTCTGCACTTAGTGTATCGCTATGGGCAAGTGTAACATGAAATTTTATGTTATGAACGCAAAAAACCCTTACCTTAAGCTAAGCGAATTAGATGGTTTTATAGCGTGAATAAATGGCCAATAAAATAAGCGTTTTTCTTATCTTAATACATGCCAACACATGTTAAATACGTCATATCTAGCAATGTTTATCTAGCAAACCTACGATTATTAAAAACCCTCAAGCATCACTAGACAAAAATGCTGATAAAAAGGTTTCACTAATAAGTAGTTTACGTCTATACCAGTCATAACACGTTTGACGTTGCCACCCATCGTCAGTTAAGCAAATAGAGCGCTTATTAGGTAAAGTACGGCTGCGTTTAAATAAGACATAGCCGATAGGAATACCTTTTAATTGCTGCAGACGACGCGCACCTCCCTTTAGACTTGCTAAAGGAAAGACACTCTGCGCCTGTACCCAAGGCTTATCATCATTACCATACAACCGAACTTCGCGTACCCACGCTAGTATTGGACGATTAAGTGCGGAGCTATGCAGACCTAGTTGCCGCTTTTGGTTTAACGTAAGCTGACGATAACCTTCAAAGCTACGCTCTACGCGTAATGGCTGCCCTGCCTTTTCTTCTAGCATTGCAGTCAATGAACCTTCGGCATTGAGCCATGGTAATAGCTCAATGGGCGGTGGCAAAGTATTGAAATAATCAAAGGAGTAACTGGGCATAAGTGACTAAATGTGAGAAGTTAGAAAAGAAAAGCTAATATTACTCATAACTCTCAAACCTTATCAATCATGATCAGTAAACTCTGGCATGTTATCAATATTAAACGGTAATGCATCGTGCGCTTGCTGGCGATATCGCGCCATTTGTAGTCGATCTTTTGCGCAAAAGTCAGCAATCGCTGGTGCAAAACGTGGATCATAAATACGGTGCAATGAGTGTGTTTTAGTTGGAATAAATCCTCTTATGAGTTTGTGCTCACCTTGAGTACCGGGATCAAAATGCGTCAAACCTTGCTCAATGGCAAACTCAATGCCTTGATAATAGCACAGCTCAAAATGCAAACTATCATACTCACCAAGCGCACCCCAATAGCGCCCATATAAAGTCGCATTGTCGCTATGGGGTTTGTCGTATAAAAACAAGCTACTGGCAATAATCTCATCATTAGTATCGTAAGCTTGTACTAACAACAGACACTCAGGCATCTGTTTTGCTAATGCCATAAAAAACGCTTCTTTTAAATATGGCTGCTGTCCGCGGACGGCATAGGTCATTACGTAACAATGATAAAATGCCTTCCAATCCGCCTCAGTAATCTCATCTCCGCATTTACGAACGCAACGAATCCCCTGGGCAATCACTTTTCTACGCTCAGCACGAATATTTTTACGTTTTCTAGCCGTCAATGTCGTTAAGAACGTATCAAAGTCTGTAAACGGCTTGCCATCTTGCAGTAAATCCTTATTTTGCCATAAGAACTGACAGCCTTGGCGCTCAAGGATAGGATTATTTGCAGTAAGCGCCTCTATTTCAGTATGGGTTATTTGTGCCGGATCACTCACATTATGAGCAGGCATTGCTGACATTGCCAGCTTGGCCAATTCTGGCGTTACAAACAGTCCATGCCAACTTGACGCTCCTACTTGCTGGGCAATGTCGTCTACTCCTGCCATAATCATTTTTACGATATTGGTATCAAGCGTTTCGCCAGCCGCCAACCATAAGCGCTGCCCAGTAATTGGGGTATAAGGAGAGCTTGTCACTAGGCGCGGATAATAGTCAAGACCATATTGCGCGTAAGCTTGCGCCCATGCATGATCAAACACAAACTCACCGCGATGATGATTTTTTACAAATACTGGCATGACGGCGACAGCTTGAGCGATATCTACTGGTTCTATGATAGTATCGATCGTAGCTTTGTGACCCACATCATCTGTACGATAAACCAAAACGAAAATAGGCAACCATCCTGCCTGCTCGCCAATGGCATGTGTATCTATCAATGCCTGCCAAAAGGCAAACGACATAAAAGGCGTATCAGGCAATTGCCAATCGATTTGACTCTGCCAGCTTGTGTCTTTGAGTAGTACATATTGTAAATTCATAATTCTCACATTGCATTTTCTTTATGGTTTAGCGTATCAAACGTCAACTATTTTGCTGTCACAATTTGCAAAATATCCCATTAAAGCAAACAATAATGTTCAAAAAATTGAGCTTTATGCTCAACCAATACAAAAAGTCATCTACAACGCTGCAGATGACTTTACTTATTATGTTGTATGATTATAGCCAAGCAAGGCGTTTGCTACATAAACCACAGATATTTACGTTATCGATTGGTTTTATAAATATACCAAAAAATTTGCCCCTAGATAATAGTTGCAAAAAACGTTAATTGCATGGAAAAGATGATATCAGTGTCGATGACTGGTAGAATAAAGCTGTTATTAGATTAATATAATTTAGATACATAGGATATGAGCAAAAACAGTACACTTAGTTCATTAAACAAGATTGACATTGAGCGAATTTATAGCGGATTAGCTATAATGTGCTGTCAATCAGTTACTTTTAAAAATGGTTTCTTTAGGGCAACCTTTTGAAATCTTATATTAACGCCTGTAAATGAATATGAGTAATAGAAAATTTTAAGCCGTTTCAACTTTTGGAACTGCATATAATGTACTGGTTATAGCCATATAGTTCGTTATCGCTTAGTAGCATTTAGCATTTAGCATTTAGCATTTAGCATTTAGCATTTAAAATAATACTAAGCCTTATTATTAACTACCGACTAAAGGATTACCCTACTAAAATGTCAAAAATTATTTATACAAAAACTGATGAAGCCCCAGCGCTAGCAACTCTGTCGTTCTTACCTATTGTTAAGGCTTTTACACAGACGGCAGGGATTGCTGTTGAGACCAGCGATATTTCTGTTGCTGCCCGAGTATTGGCTGAATTTCCTGAATACTTAAATGAAGAGCAACGCGTTCCTGACAATTTGGCTGAGCTTGGTCGCCTAACACAAGAACCTGATACCAATATTATCAAACTACCTAACATCAGTGCCTCTGTGCAACAGTTGAAAGCGGTAATCAAAGAGCTACAAAGCAAAGGCTACGCGATACCCAATTTTCCAGAAGATCCTCAAACGGATGAAGAAAAAGAGCTGCGTAAGCGTTTTGGTAAAGCGCTGGGTAGTGCAGTAAACCCTGTACTGCGTGAAGGTAACTCAGATCGCCGTGCACCAAAGGCTGTCAAAAACTATGCTCGCAAACATCCGCACTCTATGGGTGAATGGAAGCAATGGTCAAGCACGCACGTATCGCACATGCACGGCGGTGACTTTTATGATGGTGAGCAGTCTATAACATTAGATAAAGCTCGCACTGTCCGCATGGAATTGTCGCTCGATGACGGTACTAAAAAAGTCTTAAAACCTGAAATTGCGTTGCAAGACAAAGAAGTCATCGATTTGATGGTCATGAGTAAAGATGCACTGCTAGAGTTTTATGAGCGTGAAATGGAAGACTGCCGCGAAGCTGGTATTTTGTTCTCATTGCACGTAAAAGCCACCATGATGAAAGTTTCTCACCCTATCGTCTTTGGTCATGCAGTAAGAATCTACTATAAAGAAGCCTTTGAAAAACATGGCGCGTGTTTTGATGAGTTAGGCATCAACGTCAACAACGGCATGGCTGATCTATACGATAAAATTTCAGTATTACCAGCATCGAAGCGTGAAGAGATTGAGCAGGACTTACATGCCTGTCAAGAGCATCGCCCGCGTCTGGCCATGGTCGACTCTGCAAAAGGTATTACCAACTTCCATTCTCCAAGCGACATTATCGTAGATGCTTCTATGCCTGCTATGATTCGTAATGGCGGTAAAATGTGGGGCGCCGATGGCAAATTATACGATTGCAAAGCCGTTATGCCTGAGTCTACTTTTGCTCGTATCTATCAAGAAATGATTAATTTTTGCAAATGGCATGGTAATTTTGATCCAACGACGATGGGTACTGTCCCTAATGTCGGCCTTATGGCTCAAAAAGCTGAAGAGTATGGCTCGCATGATAAGACCTTTGAATCTAGCGATACAGGTATGGCACGTATTGTCGATATTGACACCGACGAAGTCTTGCTCGAAAAAGACGTCAAAAAGGGTGATATCTGGCGCATGTGTCAAACCAAAGACTTACCGATTCAAGACTGGGTGAAACTTGCTGTACGCCGCGCACGTGAATCAAATACGCCTGTTATCTTTTGGCTAGATCCATATCGTCCGCACGAAAACGAGCTCATCAAAAAGGTTAATATGTACTTAAAAGACCATGATACTGATGGCTTACATATTGAGATCATGTCACAGGTTCGTGCGATGCGTTATACCTTAGAGCGCGTGGCGCGTGGTCTGGATACTATTTCTGCGACTGGTAATATCTTACGTGATTATCTAACAGACTTATTCCCTATCTTAGAGTTGGGCACGAGCGCAAAAATGCTTTCAGTTGTACCTTTAATGAAGGGTGGCGGTCTGTTTGAAACGGGTGCCGGTGGTTCTGCTCCAAAGCACGTCGAGCAGCTGGTAGAAGAAAACCATCTACGTTGGGATTCGTTGGGAGAGTTTTTAGCCTTAACTGAGTCTTTGGAGCATTTGGCCAAAAACGATAACAATACCAAAGCACAGGTATTGGCAGATACGCTTGATAAAGCGACAGAAAAACTGCTATTGAATGACAAATCACCATCACGCAAAACAGGTGAGTTAGATAACCGTGGTAGTCACTTCTATCTGGCTATGTACTGGGCTGAAGAGCTTGCGGCACAAGAGCAAGACAGCGAGCTAAAAGAGAAATTCTCTAAATTTGCGCAAAGTCTTGAGAGTCAAGAAGACGCTATCGTTAAAGAGTTCAATGACGCTCAAGGTAAATCTGTAGATATCGATGGCTACTATTTTGCCGATGAAAAGTTGGCTGAGCAGGCGATGCGCCCTAGCACAACATTCAACGAAGCTATCAATTCGTTATAAGTACGTAATTGGTTAAAATAACAACACCCCAACGGTCTAAGATCGTTGGGGTGTTTTTTTCGGTTTAAGAAATTAGTGAAACAAAGAATCACTATGTAGCGTTATAAGCAACGCAGGTTTAAAGCTGACGTTCCATGAACTTTTAAGCGCTCATATGCTTGATGACTGCTGCACCGAACTCCGAGGTACTAAGTAAGGTAGCCTTTGGCATCAAGCGCTCAAAATCATAAGTCACTGTCTTATTAGCAATCGCACCTTTTATACCTTCAATAATCAGGTCTGCTGCTTCAACCCAGCCCATATCACGTAACATCATCTCAGCTGACAGTATTAACGACCCTGGATTTACTTTGTTTTGACCTGCATACTTTGGCGCAGTACCATGAGTGGCCTCATAAACAGAAACAGCGCCGCCTTTATTCGCGCCTGGTGCGATACCAATACCGCCAACTTCTGCTGCCAGTGCATCAGAGATATAGTCCCCGTTTAAGTTTAGTGTTGCCACCACTGAGTAATCTGCAGGACGCATTAGTATTTGCTGTAAGAATGCATCGGCGATGACGTCTTTAATGACAATCTCATTACCTGTTTTGGGATTCTTCATTGTCATCCAAGGACCGCCATCTAACAACTCGGCGCCAAAACGCTCCGCAGCTAACTCATAGCCCCACTCTTTAAATGCACCTTCGGTAAACTTCATAATGTTGCCTTTATGCACTAAGGTTACATTTGGCAAGTCATTATCGATAGCATGCTGGATGGCTTTGCGCACTAGGCGCTGTGTGCCTTCTTTTGATACAGGCTTGATACCGATACCGCAGTCTTCAGGGAAGCGTATTTTATCGACACCCATCTCATTTTGTAAGAAGTCGATGACCTTTTTGGCATCTTCACTACCCGCTTTCCATTCAATACCAGCGTAGATATCTTCTGAGTTTTCACGGAAGATGACCATATTGGTCAATTCAGGATGTTGGACTGGACTTGGGACACCCTCAAACCAACGTACTGGACGCTGACAGACATATAAGTCAAGCTCTTGACGTACTGCAACATTTAATGAACGAAAACCGCCGCCAACTGGTGTGGTTAATGGACCTTTGATACTGATGACATAGTCTTTTAAGACATCTAATGTCTCGCTTGGCAAGTAGTCACCTTCGTAGATTTTGGCAGCTTTTTCACCAAGGTAGGCCTCCATCCAGATGATTGATTTTTTGCCATGGTAGGCTTTGTCTACAGCAGCATTGACCACCTTTATCATGACAGGCGTGATATCTATACCGATACCATCACCTTCAACGAATGGAATAATGGGATTATTAGGAACGTTTAACGACAAATCAGCGTTGACTGTCACTTTTTCTCCGTCTCTTGGTACGATAACCTTGTTATAAGACATAAATAAAATTCCTTGATTATGTGTTAGGGTTCTCAGGCCCATTGATCACTTTGTTATGTGACAAATATTTGCTATAAATATTTCAATTACTAGCACTACAAACACCTTTATCCAATCATGGTTTTGTAATTGAGATTAGCTAACATGATGTTTGTTTAGTATGCTATTGACTCAATATTCCTTTCGTTTTGTCTGACTATGTTGAACGCTTATCAACTGGTATATTTATAATATGATGGCTGTTCATGCTTAGTACATACTTAGTATAAGTAAAGAATAGTGCCTATTTTAACATCTATTCTCAAACGGTTTGGTTTCAAAATGTCAGACGATAATAGGTAGCGCAGTCTTCCTTTGTATCACATAAAATCTTTTCTTTTTTGTTTGGATATATTTGCCTTATGTCAACCTCAAGCCTTGTTTTATTTAACAAACCTTACGGAGTACAAAGTCAGTTTCGTGACGATAGTAACAATGACCATACTACGTTATCTGAATACTTCACTGACAAGTCTTTGAGAGTGGCTGGTCGATTGGACGCGACTTCAGAAGGCTTACTTATTTTGACAAGTGATGGACGGATAAACAAAGCCATCACGCATCCACCAAAGGCCAATGATGGGCACAAACAAGGTAAAACTTACTTGGTACAAGTTGAGGGTATCCCAACTCCTGAGCAACTACGTCAGCTTGTAACAGGTGTTGTTTTAAAAGACGGTAAGACGCTGCCTGCTAAAGTCAAACATCTAAACGAAGACGAATTACCGATGCCTCTTTGGGCACGTAACCCGCCTATTCGCGAGCGTAAAAGCGTCCCTGACTCCTGGCTAATGCTGACCATTTACGAAGGGAAAAACCGTCAAGTACGTCGTATGACAGCGCATGTTGGCCTGCCTTGCTTGCGCTTAATCAGATGGTCAGTGGCTGGGTTTGAATTGGGCGATCTAGGTGTTGGTGAGTTTGTACGTATTCACTTAAGTAAAGAGCGCTGTCAGCAGTTAGGTATCATAAAGTAATAGAACACAGGTTGTAGCAAATTTGCTGCTGACATTTAAAACGTTAGCGACTCGAATTAGCAAGACTAATCTGCTAATATCCATTATTTGTTGTGTTTTAGCCAAATGGTTTGTCAATTTATTTATTCATTCATTTGACTGACTAGCGGCTTATTTATGTTAAGGACATATCATGGCTTCTTATCGTTATCCTCTTCCTGCTATAGCTATTAGTGTTACAACGCTACTTGTGCTTAGTGCTTGCCAGCCAATCACTGAAAACTCAGAAAGTACAGTCCTTCAAAACGATGAGACAACGACCATAGAAGAGGTTGTAGCACCTTCAACTCAAGCAACTGAACAAGCAACCAAGGTAGATGAAACGATTGATGGGCATGCAGGTCATCATATGCCAGATGCAGCTATGAGCGCTGATGATGTACAAATGAGCGATATGCTCAAAGATTACAGTAAGTCGATGGCAAGAATGCATGATGAGATGATGATCGGGATGAATTATAATGATCCGGATACTGCATTTGCCAAAGGCATGCTTGGACACCATCGCGGTGCCTTAGATATGGCAAAAACTGAGCTTAAATACGGTACTGATGAGACTATGCGTAAGCTTGCGCAAGACATTATAGACTCACAGCAAGTTGAGATTGATACTATAAATAAGTGGCTTGCCAGTCATCCTGATGCCGCTAAACCCAAACCTGATACTCAAGCAATGCAGCAAGCCTATGCTAAGGGTATGGAAACTATGCATGGGGAGATGACACTTGGCATCGCAGACCCGATGCCTGATATGGCATTCGCTCGCGGGATGCTGCCACATCATATAGGTGCAGTAGATATGGCAATGGTGCAGATGAAGTATGGTAAAGATACAGAAATGCGTCAGCTTGCACAGCAGATCATTGATACACAGCAGCGTGAAATTGAGCTGATGCAAGATTGGATTGCTCTGCAAGAGATCGATAATAACGAGCTCAATCAATAGCCTTACTTTTGATAACGCTCTATGCCATCAAGCCACATTTGCCAAGCCGGAACAGTCTGTTGACGCGCTCCGTCTTGCTCTTGCGAGCTGTCTGTTTTAGCCAACCGTAAATTTATCTTATGTGGAAATGCTTGTTCCACTCTATCTTGACCTTGCATGATCACGTTAGGCAATACGGTGACACACATCAGCTCATCACGGCGGAATAGATGACAAGTAACTTTATGCTGAGCGTTACTTAAAGCTGTTAGTTGTTTACTATCAGCCTTGATACCATCGATAGCGATAATGACATCATGAGCTGATATTCCAGCCTTTGCTGCAGCGCTACTACGTTGTACCCGATTGATTTCTAGACCTGCTGGTGTCTCAGTGTAACGTATGCCCCAAGGTATCTTTTTATCGGCTGTTTCTTTGACACCATCATGAATGGTAATTCCATTGTCAGTAAGCAAGCGCTCAAGAGGCAACTCCTCCACCCCATTGACATAACGGCGCTCAAAGTCTTCCCAGTCTGCTATTGGCATAAACTGACCGATCACCGTACCCATATCAGCACTACTGATACCAATGCGCTTATTGTCCTTTTGCTTGGCCTGCTCATAAAACGCTTTCACCACATCGAATAGGCGGTAGCGACCAGCGCTTTTTTGCTGTAGCGTCAAGTCTAAGCAAAGAGCGACTAATGCGCCTTTGTTGTAATAACTGATCCCTGCATTGCCAGTATTTTCGTCGCTACGATAAAGCTTAATCCACGCATCAAAGCTTGATTCCGCGACACTTTGGTACGCTCGTCCATCTGTCTGATAGTAGCGATTAATTTGTTCAGCTAATAGTTTGAGATAACTTGCTTTATCAATTACCCCTGAGGCTTGCAGCATAAAATCATCAATGTAAGAGGTAAAACCTTCAAACACCCAAAGTAGCGGTGTGAATACTTCTTTGCGCAAATCAACCTCTAGCATCACATCTGGGCGTACGGTCTTGACCCACCACGAATGAAAGTACTCATGGCTACATAAACCCAAAAAGCGCTGATAGTCGCTACTTGGTATCTTAGGCTCATCAAAACTTGGTAAGTCACGGCGCGGGGTGATCAGGCTGGTAGAGTTGATATGCTCAAGGCCACCATAATCTTGACCACTGGCGTAAGTCATAAAGGTATAGTCATCAAACGGCGCATCACCCAGCCAATTGACATACGTCTGACAAATCTGCGTCACATCTTGCTGCAAGCGCCCCATGTTGGCGTTGTGTTTGCCAGAGATAAAAAATCGATGACTCAATGTCTGATGCATATCGTCTTGAACGATAAAGTTAAATGATGTTTGAGCGGCAATCTCAAAAGGATGATCTATCAGCTCATAGTAACTGTCTGCTAGTAAACTATAGCTATGCTTACCATGACCATCTTGCGCATCAACGTGTAGATGCGTGGCCTCAAGACCGCATGCCAGTGTGATATCACTATCATCATTAGTCGTCAGATTCTGCTCTGCTAAAAATGTGGCTGGTACGATAAGGCTTACCTGTACTGGTTTTCTCTCTTGTCCTTCTACAGCCAAGGCAAGCGACGTAAAATTTCCATACAAACGCTGCTGGTCGACATAGGCAGTACGCACTGATAAGTCATAACAATAAACTTCATAATGGACGCTTAGCAGCTGCCCAGCTTCAACCTGTGGTAGTTGCCATGTATTTTTATCAATCTTATTAGCACGTTGTTTGAAAGAGCTGGCACCACTATGTTCTTTACTTTCTTGATTCTCTATTCGGTAATAAACTGCCGTAATATTACGAGCAAACTCACGCATCAAATAGCTGCCTGGTATCCATGCTGGCAACCATAAGCGCGGTGATGCTGTATCTGCTATAAAGCTTAGCGTAACATCGACTAAATGCTCAAAAAAGCGGTCAAAATCGAGCTGATAGCTAATATCAGTAGTAAGTTTTGGTGCAGACTGATGATTTGATGAGCGGTTTTGTGATAAGGATAGAGTTGTCATATTAGATACTTATTATGGTGTTTAACGTTATGGTAGAAGCCTCAAGTGCAAAACGCAACCAATAAGCAATGAGTAATATGATCAATGCATCTTAAAATGAATACAGAGTGATTGAGACGGTGAATAAAACAATGACTGAGGTAAATTTTTTAACTCTTGTCTGGCAAAACGTAAAGTTAACGAGACAAAGTGGTATCAGTAGCGCATCAACACGCTTGCCCTGTGTTTATTTTAAGCTGACTGATATAGTAAAAATTGAATAAATTTCATGAATATTGGCATTTTTTATGTTTTTTGCCTTGAAAGTTATTATTACCATCTCAATTAAAGATGCTAACTGTTAAAGTTACTTTTATAAGTTTAAATAAACTGACGATAATTGACTAATGATATGGCTTTTGGCTTACTGATTGGCTTTTTTAGGTTTATTGCAACCGCATCTAATTTTTTACATAGATATATTTAGGATAATTTATGACTACTATCGCAAAAGACACTGCCGTCAAATTTAATTACACGCTAAAAGACGACGAAGGCAACATTCTTGACCAGTCACCAGAAGGTCAACCGCTTGCTTATTTGCATGGCCATAGCAACATTATTCCAGGCCTTGAGCAGCAGCTAGAAGGTAAATCTGCTGGCGAAAAAGTTAATGCAGTCGTTGAACCTGCTGATGGCTACGGCGAATACCAAGAGCAAGCAGTACAGCACGTGCCACGTGATAACTTTCAAGGTGTTGACGATATCCAGCCTGGTATGCAGTTTCAGTCAGAAGCTGGTGGCCAAGTTATGTTAGTGACGGTTACTGAAGTATCTGATGATCAAGTGACTGTTGATGCCAACCATCCACTAGCTGGCAAGCGTTTAACGTTTGATGTAGAAATTCAAGAAGTACGTGCAGCAACTGAAGACGAACTCAACCACGGCCATGTACATGGCGCAGGTGGCGTTGAGCACTAATCTATCATAAATGAGATAGAACGTTGAACAATGAGTAGTAAACATTACTTATTGTTTAAACCAAAAAAACCAGTAGCGATGTCTACTGGTTTTTTTTGGTCTAAACGATAAGAGTAGTTGTCTTTGAACATTATCGTAAAAAAGATGTTATGGATGTCTTGGAAATAAAACCATTCCCTTTCAAACGTAATAAAACCGCACAACGACAAGCGCTATGCGGTTTCTATCACCAACCATCCTTGTTTACGTTATGCTATACCCAATCCCAAGACATAGTATAACTGTTAGGCATCCAGCCTTATCATCCGTAATGAGCAATCCATCCCTGAAACAATTTATAAACAACCTACAAATACCAATCCCTAGTATTAAACATAGTATCGTCAAACTGTGCACTGGGTCTATAATCGCAGATTGCCCCTCGCTTAGTAAGAGGTTGAAACGACATTGTCTGTAAGCATATGCTTACAGACAATGTTCAAGGTATTTAAGGCTCTATTGTTGTTTGCAGTTTTTCTTTAGGACTGGGCGTCGCTTTTGGATCAGCGCTTAGCATTAAATAAGCCGCCTCGCTGATAAAAGCTTCGTCCTCTGGTAGCTGCGGACGTTCATCAACTTTCATTTTGCTGCGCTCTTCAAATTTTGCATCCATGGCTGCTTGATAAGTATCCCAATTGGCATATGGACTCTTACCTGTCGCTATTAAACGTTTATTCTCAGCTTGCAATGAGCGCTGCTCAATCAACTCCATCTTCGCTCGGCGACTATTTATATCCAAATCAATGGGCTTTTTTTCATCATCCATATCGCGTATGTCATTTAGAGTAGATAGATAAACAAACTGCGGATTTTGCTGTTGACGTATTTTCGATTGCTGGTTCAAGGTGGCAAGCGTGTCTGAAGCAAACTTACCTTCAGGCTTATATGCCGCTGTTTTGATAGTATCCCATGGTAGCGCTTTTTTCTGTGCGCGCTCACCAAAGGTAGCATCATCATATATATTTACCAACTCTACATCAGGTACAACCCCTTTATTCTGTGTACTACCCCCTGTAATACGATAAAACTTACGCTGAGTTAATGTTGCAGAACCCAGCGCTAGATTATCCAACTGAATCTGTGCAGAGCCTTTACCTGTCGTTGTGCTACCAACCACCAAACCTCGTCCATAGTCCTGAATAGCTGCCGCAAAAATCTCACTAGCAGAAGCTGAAGCTAAGTTTGTGAGCACCACTAACTTGCCATCATATAGCTGTTTGCCACCATCATCATCGCGATACACTTGAACATTGCCACGGTTATCACGTATTTGTACTAATGGCCCACCTTTGATAAATAACCCTAGCATCTTTGCTACTTCATCCAAAGAGCCGCCTGGATTGTTACGCAGATCCACCACCAGACCATCGATATTTTCTTTATTTAGGGCTTTGATTGCCTTTTCAGTATCAACACTGACACTACGATAATCTTCACCATTGCGCCGCGCACGATAGTTCAAATAAAAGCTTGGTATCTCAAGCACACCAATGCGTTTTGGCGTGTCATCAATGTTAGGACGTTGTACCTCTACGATACGGTGCGTGACTCCTGATTCTTCTTGCTCGATAATGTCACGTACGACTGTAATAGTACGAGCACTCGCCTCTGGTGTATTGGGCTGACGCACTTTTAGAGTCACTGAAGTCCCACGTTTACCGCGAATCAAACCGACAATCTCACGCGTTGACCAGCCGACCACATCGATCATGGTTTTGCCATCTTCAGCGATACCGATGATGAGATCGTTGGGTTTGATTTGACCCGTTTTGGCCGCAGGCCCACCATCGACTAAAGTGACGATACGTGTATAATCTGGGTTTTTACGATCTGGACGAATAGAGACCCCGATTCCTTCTAGCTGTAAGCTTGACTGAATCTGTAGCTCAGTCGCCTGAATAGGCGCATAATAGTTACTATGTGGATCGTAAGTGAGCATGGCAGTATTGAGTACTGTCTCCATAATCTCATCGTCTTTTAGACGTGACATCTGCCCTTGTTGGCGCGACAAACGATTTAATAAAATCTCACTTGGCGTACGCTGATCATCACGTACTAAATCTTGACCACGAGTAATGTCAGGGTTATCTAAAAATATCTGCTCTTTGCCTTTTTCACTTTCCTTACCTAAAGAGATACTTATTAACTGAAATTTTAACTGACGTGCCCAATAATCACGCTGTGCTTTTTTGGTTTTAAAATGTTCAAGCTTCTCTCGGTCAAGAATGATGGTCTCATCACTTGTCAAATCAAGATCCGTTTTGAGCATTCTTGTGGCCATATCGAAGTACTCATTTGAGCGTTTGCGATAACGCTCAAAAATATCGATACCAGCAGATAGATCACCGCGCTTGAGTCGATTGCCAAATTCGCTTGCATATTTCTTTTCGAATTCATCAACATCAGATTGCAAAAACAACGTATGATTTGGGTCTAGATTATCAATGTACATAGACAAAATTTCACTGCCCATTTCACTATCAAGTGGTTGGTTCAAATAATGACTGCGGTCTAATAGTGCCGCGACTTGCCTAGTTGTAATTTTTTGTTCAGGAGTTTGGACAAACCCTTCAGTACCAGTATCTGCTACTGCTGTACCATAGCTTTGTGTCAGAATAAGCCCAGCTACGCCAACTGACGCTGCGCTGAGTAACCACTGTGCTGGTTGTTTTTTCATTATGTGTACCTGGTTGTTTTAAGTGATAAAATGCCTAAAATGTGTCTTAAATTGTCCTATCAATATGTCTTAAACGGGTTTGTTACTATAGAATACTTTGCGTTCAATATTAGCATGGTCATTGGCTTACAACTGTCTCAAACTGTATAAACAATCTTACACGCTACGTCTTTACATACCAAACTTTCTATCGTCTTTATTGTACGTGCTATCATATTTATAGTAATGGTTTGATCAACGCCAGTTATACAACTTAAGTTGTGGTAATAATTCTATACTTAAATGGTAGCGATGATAAATATACTAACAGCTGTATCTGCTAAATTAACATAGGTCTGATAAGCGACAACTGGCATAATAGGTTGATAGAAAAAGGCAGTTTTCACCCATGCTGCTTTAATGATGTCATCATCAAACCAATAATATCAATAACCAGTCATTATCAAAACTCATAATATAAGTGCACAGCACTCTAAGGATCTTGCCATGTATGGTGTGTTAATGATCGATATCGGTAGCACCGCATTGACAAATGAAGACATCAGTTTACTAGAACAAGCCCAAGTTGGTGGCGTAATTTTGTTTGCACGTAACATCGTCGATGCCGCACAAGTACGCGCGCTATGTGACGATATTCGCTATCATAACCCTGATATTCTCATCGGTGTCGATCAAGAAGGGGGGCGCGTTGCTCGGTTACGTAATGGGTTTACACCAATACCCGCTATGGGTAAGCTTGGTGAGTTGTTTGATCATCATTCAACTGAGGCGCTAAGCTGCGCCTATGATTGTGGTTATTTGATGGCTGCTGAAGTATTAGCAGTGGGGGTTGACCTCAGTTTTGCACCAGTACTTGATAGAGATGGCATTAGTCAAGTAATCGGTGACCGTAGCTTTCATAAAGATCCGCAAGTGATCGTCGCTTTGGCCACACAGTTTATGCGTGGTATGAGAGCGGCTGGTATGGCAACCACAGGCAAGCATTTCCCTGGTCACGGCGCTATCGCTCCTGACTCTCATGTGGCAGAAGCCATTGATGATCGCAGCCTTGATGAAATACTAGCCACTGATATGCAGCCTTTTGCCCAGACATTACCATGGCTCGATGCACTGATGCCAGCGCATGTGATATTTTCGCAAGTAGATGATAAACCTGCAGGTTTTTCCAAGGTTTGGTTGCAAGACATCATTCGTGATCAGCTCAAATTCGATGGTGTTTTATTTTCTGATGATTTATGTATGGCAGGCGCACAAGCGGCTGGCGACATTAGCGACCGTGTACGTGCAGCCATCAAAGCCGGTTGTGATATTGCTCTAGTATGCAATGATCGCATTGCAGCTCATGAAGCGGCCAAGGTTGCTCAAGAACTGCCCTACCCTAACCAAAGCCGCCTCAAAACTATGTGTGGACAGGTACCGTCATGGCAAGGAGATTTAAAATCGACCTGCCAGCAGTTTGAATATTGGCAGCAAGCTAAGGAGAATGTTCTAAAGACGTTTTTTAATGCTCAATCTGATTTTTCGCTACCCCAAAGTGAATATAAGGAACTAGACCCAACTGACTACAGATAAATAGTTTTGGTAGTTAAGTAGTTTTTATCGTCTTTGAGGACATTTTATATAACAAAAAAACGCACCCTTAAAAGGTGCGTTTTTTTAAATTAGCAGTTAAATTTAATCCTTATTGTGGGTCTAATACCGTACCTTGAGTAGGATCATCACCATCTGGCAATACATCATCATTGTTGTTGTCTAATGGATTTAAATCTGGATCTGGCACAGTAGCATCTACGCCATTGTCATCACCGTCCACCGTCATATCATCATTATTGCTATCCAACGGATTTAAGTCTGGGTCAATAGCATCATTGGTAATCGTACCACTGGCACCTGTACCATTCAGTGTAGCTTCGTCGTTAACAACAAATTCGATACGACGATTGCGGAAGCGTCCTTGTTCGGTCGAGTTATCAGCGATAGGCTCGCTTTCACCCATACCTTTGGTTGTAAGCTTACTTGCATCAACACCTTTAGAGACCAGATACTCTTTTACGGCTTCAGCGCGGTCACGAGACAATTCCATATTGTATGCATCAGAGGCCTGATTGTCTGTATGTCCGATAATCACTAATTCAACGTTAGGGACTTCTTGGACAACATTGGCAGCACGATCAAGAAAAGGTTTGTTCACCTCTGGAATCATCGCTTTATCAAGCTCAAAGTTAATCACCTGAATACTCAAAGCACGAGCAACATCACGAGGGTCTGGGTTTTCACCAAGATTATCGACAGCAGCCTCTGCTGCAACCAAACTATTATCAATCTCATTCTGTAGATCTAATGGGCCCTCTGCTTTTATAGACAGTGCTGGTGCAGCCGCTTGTAAGTCAGAGATGAGCTTATCAAGTACATCTGTATCAGCCGAATTAACCACGATTTCATCGCCTTTGATGATCATACTAGCGTTTGGCACACTTTTGATAATTGGTAAGATAGAAGCCAGTTGTGCAGCAGCTGGCATATCTGTTGAAAAATTATCATCTACATCTGCACGGCACTTATCAGCCTCATTGCCGAAGGTGCTACTCATAGCATTCATAATGGTTGTTTGTAATGTCTCATCACCCACATTCATACGGCATGCATATAAGGTATTTGCCTCGCCAGTAGCAATACGAATAGAGGCCGGCTCCACACTAGCGGCGACCGCAGCTACCGCTTGACCATCATCTTCAACTGACTGTTCAGTAACGACTGGAGTAGCTACAGGTTCTGGATTGTCTTGACACCCTCTTAATAACGCCCAAGCCAATGCACCTAAAATAATCAAACCGATAATAGGTAGCAAAGCTTTCATAAAACTACCAGATTCTTCTTCTTTGTGCTGAAGTGGCGCCATACTGGTAGTATCAGAAATGCGCGTACCAGCGGCAGCACCAGCACCAAGCATACCAGCAGGAACTACTGCACTGGCCCAAGCAGGAATATGATGCTGATAATCAGCAGAATTATCGCTTAAGAACTGTGGTACAGGCGTCGTACCTGCTAGGTTTTTGATTTCATGATAAGCAAGTGGCGCTGCCATAGCGACTAAACCACGAGCCGCCGTTGCGTCCACATTATGAGCACCAGCAAGCTCACGTGAAATACTGTCACGGTGCGAGCCGTCAGTCCATACGCGATCATAAAAGCTCTGATCATCGCGGGCAATATTTTCGTTAGCAAAACGTCCATAGGTGTCTTTATCTGCTAAACGTGCAGCAAAAATCGCATAGAATTGTTCTAGCAAACTTTTTTTAGCGGGAGACTGATCATCTCCTAATACTGCAGGGCTAACGGTACGTGTTAAATGACCAATGATATCCATAATGTACTTCCTCCAATCATTCTTGTTTTATGTCTAACTCATTCAAAAGATATAAAAAATCTATTATAAATCTGTATATAGATAAATAGTCCAAATAAAAAAGTGCTGAGCACCTTATATTCTGACTAATTTTATTCATATAAGATTTACAATTAACTACTCATTTATAAAACTTAACTATCAGATATTATAAAAGCAATGCATAAATCAACTCTACAAACACGCTGTTGTGCAAATGATACATTAGGTAATTTTTGAGATGTGGCACGTAACTGTATCGCTAATACCTTACAACTTCTTAACATAAAGATAAAAATAGTATGAAGATCAAATATCAATCGCTACGTAGACTTTGATTAAATCGTTAAAAACTGTTTGAATATTTCAGTGCGTGCTTATCTTTCCTGAACGATATTCTTATCAACTGGCCTCTCATTACGTAGCTTCTCAGCGACAATCGTAGTATTGGCCAAATTATCAACCTCTGCTGCTGACATAGAACCAGTTGAAGTGGTATACGAGCGCTCGTTGTTAGGCTGGTTATTCATATCTTTATTAGCATTGGTATTGTAGGGTATTGTTTCTGTTGTACTACTTGTATCGTTATTTGATTGCCATGCACTCTGGTTGGAACTCATATCGTTATTTTGAAGGTTATTGTTTTGAGGATAAGTCTCGTCATAAGTATTGTTTAGTGGTTTTTTTATATCGCTAGACTGATTATCGCGACTGTTCATCATACTTATATCATCGTTATTATTGACGGTTATCTCGTCGCTATTTGCTAATGGTAAGGGCGCAGCATGGGTAATCATTGCTGTCGGTATTATAGTCCGTACATCAGTCACTAGGCGTTGGAGTAATACGTCATCCGGTACTTCTAGGTTAAGCGCGGCGTTCTGTAGTTGTAATCGTGCAAAAGGAACTGCGCGCAGTAGCGTGAATACACGGGGCAACGCTTCTACATCGATGTTGGATAAACGCTTAGCAACACCTTGCTTTACTTCTAGCATACAAGAATTTGCTTGCTCTCCAAAGCTGACGTGTAAGGCTTGATTCAGCGCATTTTGTAACACTGTATCCCCTACAGTCGCGGTACAAGTATATATATTCCCACTGTCATCTATCACAACCAATAGCTCCACTGGTGATAAATCTTCTACGGCAGGCTCAGTTGTCGGCTCAGCTTTGACAGGTATATCAGCAACTGGCCCTACAGGTGCAGCGGTTAGATAATTAGGCTTGATGACGAATACCCATGCTAGCCCGATGGCGAGCAGTGCGCCAATCAATAGCAAGACCTTTACTATCAGATTATTCCTCGGGTTACGAGTACGGCCTTTTAAACGACTCTCAGAAGTGTCTGAGTCACGATAGTCAGATGGATTAGCATAAATAGTATCTGTCGTATCGATTAAAGGGGGTTGTTTATCTAAGTTTATAGCGTCGTTGTCTGCATCCTTTGGCGATATGACCTTCTCTGCCCATACTGGCAAATAAGGCCTAACTGACAGTTGCTGCGTCTGTAAAAAAACAGGTAAAAACTGACCATCGGCTAACACATTCAGCTCTTGATAGGTCAGCGATGCAGCATTGTTTAGTAGCTTTTCGGTGGTCTGTGTATCAACATGATGGCTTGTCGCCAATTCATCAATTAACCATTGACGCAGGCTTGCCTTTTGCCATAGCTGCTCAAACATCGTGATGCTTGAGATCTCAGGGCTCAAAGTTGCTGGTACTGATATGTCTTGATCAGCATGTAACAACTGCGTATATACATCAGGCTGAGCTAAACGTGCAATAAAAATGGCATAAAACTGTTCAAGTAAACTAACATGCGCCACGTTATTATTATTACCTAACACCGCTGTCGTTACCGTTTGGTCAAGCTGATCAATGATAGTCATAAATATTGCCTTTGAAGCGAGATAATATATAGGGGATTCACGTCAAAACCGATGTAATACAACTGAGATGAAATGGCCGTATTCTTAGTCATAGTAGCGCGCAGAAAATACTTATCTTGTTTGTATGTGATTATTAAGTTAACGATTTTATTTTGAACTGACTATAGTTAATTTGCTATAAAAACGATACAGCAAGACTGGTATAAATTTTTTACAGGGTCTGTCAGCGTAGACACAGCAATCAAGAAAAATTTATATCAGTTGTGCATCACGTTACAACGTATCGGTTTTATTCGGTATCGACTATATAGTAAAGGTAATAAAAGTAGCTTTTGTAAATATGGCTATAATATGCGCTATTGATTATTTAGTTAATCATAATTTTAGTTATTAGATTTTAAAAAAACCAAAATAGCTTTTTTCATTGAATGGTTATATCGATATTATACTTTTAAGCAAAACTAATTTTAAAAGTCGATAGTAAAAACCTATAAATAAACCCTAATGTCGCTCCTGCGGTCGATTTAAAAATATGATTTATGTACGTTAAATTAATTACCTATTCAGTATAATTTGTATACGTATGTAAATTCATTCAACCTATGGCCGTCTTTTAACTTTATAATCTGACCCATTGGTCGCTGTATCTATGATAGATGCTGATAATATGCATCTAATCTATCGTACCAAAACGTAATTTTTGACGTATATTAATCTCTAAAAGCACCTTGAGCTGTAGCAACTAAGCTTGCAACGTCTTTGTTTATCAGGCTTGGCCTAAGGATTACTCTTTGTTTAATCACACGACACTTATCATTATAGTCACAGTCATCGTAAGTTTATTAGCATGGCAAAATAAAACGCTGTTTAATCGATTAATTTTTTACCCACCAGCGGTAAGTAATGGTCAATGGTATCGCTTTGTCAGTCATGGCTTTATCCATGCTGATAGTATGCATTTACTGTTTAATATGTTTACTTTGTATTTTTTTGGTCGCGCTATAGAAGGGCTTTATCAGCCATTTTTGGGTGGATATGGGTTTGTGGCTTTTTATTTGTTGGCCATTATCATTGCAATGATACCAAGCTATCTGCAAAATAAGAAAAACGCCAGTTATTTAAGCTTAGGTGCATCAGGTGGCGTATCAGCGGTATTGTTTGCTTTTATTCTGTTGGCGCCATGGGAGTCCATCTATCTGTTTGCTATTGTGCCGATTCCTGCGATACTGTTTGCTGTTGCTTATGTTGCCTATAGTATCTACGCTGACAAACGTGGTGGCTCTAATATCAATCATATGGCTCATATGTGGGGCGGTGCATTTGGTGTGGTAGCGACCATCATTCTTGAGCCACAAGTACTGCCACATTTTATTAATGCTTTACTTTCTCCTAGTTTTTAGCTTATCTAGTATATGGTGTCATTTACTTTTTAATCTCATTTACTTTTAGGTTTTGATAACGACTTATGATTATAGATGTTATTGGTGATATTCACGGTTATGCTGACAAACTGACGGGATTGCTTGAGCAATTAGGTTATGTCCATAATGGGCAATACTTTGTGCCGCCAGATGGTCATCGTGCGCTCTTTATTGGTGACTTAATTGATCGCGGTCCTCAGCAAGTAGCGACCCTTGAGATTGCTTTTGCTATGTTAGATGCTGACGTCGCTGATATCGTCATGGGCAATCACGAATATAATGCAATCGCGTTTGCAACGCGTGATCCCAACAACCCTGAACGCTACTTGCGCTCACATGATGAAGTCCATACGCGTCAGCACGAAGCATTCTTGGCTGAAGTCCCCTTTGACTCAGAGCTACATCATTATTGGCTACAGCGCTTTTATGAGATTCCTTTATGGATTGAGACTGATTATGCCTGCTTTGTCCATGCTTGCTGGGATGTGGACAGCATGGCGCTGCTCAAACCCTTACTTACAGCCGATAACTGCCTAACCCCTCATGCGCTTGCAGTGACTTCAAAAGAACACACCCCACCATTCGATGCTTTAGAGCGTGTGCTAAAAGGTGTGGAGACGCCATTACCGGATGGCATTGTTATGATTGACAAAGAAGGCACTAAACGCTCACGTGTGCGGGTACGTTGGTGGCTCGACAAGTTAAGATCGCGTACGCTTCATGAGATTGCCCGCGCACCCACGTCAGCACTGGCACAGATTCCAGTTGACGCTTTGGCTGAGAATATTGACTTTGCTATAAAAACTCATAAGCCTGTGTTTGTCGGACATTATTGGCTGGCAGGCGAGCCTGAACCGCTCAGCTCGCAGGTCGTTTGTACGGATTATTCAGCAGCGATTGATAGTGGTTATCTGACTTGTTATCAGCTCGATACCACTCAACCGCTACCTCTACAGTCTGCCAACTTTGTGCAATATCGCCCTCATTAAACCATATTCATTTAACGAATATGAGGATAATGTGAGTATTATCATTAAAACATGGCTTTACGGCTATAGCATAATTTTTGTATGATGGTCGTTTTGAGGGTATTACATTATGAGCACCGTATTGGCGACCGAAAACCCCAAGCCTGTCTCCTCTCCTACTGGCCAGCCAAAAGTGGGTATCATCATGGGTTCGCAGTCTGATTGGGCAACCATGAATTGTGCCGCACAGCTACTGGCCGACTTTGATATTGCTTTTGATTGCGAAGTTGTCTCTGCCCATCGTACGCCTGATAGACTATTTGATTATGCAAAAGGCGCCAAAGACAAAGGCTTACAAGTTATTATTGCTGGTGCAGGCGGGGCTGCGCATCTACCAGGTATGTGCGCCAGTCAGACGCCGCTTCCTGTATTCGGTGTACCAGTGAAATCATCGATGCTAAGCGGTTGGGATAGCTTACTCTCTATCGTACAAATGCCTAAAGGCGTGGCGGTTGGGACCTTAGCAATCGGTACTGCTGGCGCTTATAATGCAGCCTTACTTGCGATTCAAGTACTGGCTTTGCATGATAGTACCATCGCTGCCAAACTTGATGATTTACGACACACTCAAACTGAGACCATCTTAGCCAGTCCTACGCCTGGTATTATTAACCGTTAAACAATATTTGTATAACCATGATTCCTCATTTTCTTCATTGAGATGAGTTAAATTTAATGGTTCTCCACTTGATATTTAATTTCAGATAGGTTTTACTGACTACAAGGTGCATACATTGCACCTTTTCCTATTTTAAACCGTACGTTTTAATTCATTTTTAATCCAAAGAGTTTCTCATGACCACAGCAAACGCTTATCCTGTTACGCAAACTATCCATACCATCGGTATCTTAGGCGGTGGTCAGCTTGGTATGATGCTCGCACAATCTGCTCTGCCACTTGGCTATCAATGTATATTTTTAGAAGACAACCCTGACTGCCCTGCCAGTCTTTATGGGCAGGTATATAGCAATGAGCAATTAGACGACTTCATTGCTGTAGCCGATGTATTTACATTGGAGTTTGAAAACACCCCAACATCGACTGTCGAGAAGTTAGCAAACCTTGCAGCGGCGGGCAAAAAACAAGGTATGTTTCCACCGCTCATCGCCCTCGATATCGCTCAAGATCGCTTGAAAGAAAAGCAGATGTTTAATGATCTTGATATCGCGACGGTACCTTTTATGGCGGTGAGTACGCAAGCTGAATTAAAACAGGCTTGTGAGCAATTAGGCTTGCCTATTGTCCTCAAAACCAGTCGCGGTGGTTATGACGGTAAAGGTCAATACGTCATCAAGCAAGACAGCGATATCAAAGCCGCTTGGCAAGATCTTAAAGATGCAGTCAGCGGTAAAGGCAGTTTAACACCAACTCCTGCGCCCCTTATTGCAGAAGGCTTTGTTAACTTTAGCCGTGAGGTCTCTATCATTGCAGTCCGCGCCCAAGACGGTAGTGTGCGCTGTTATGACTTGGTTGAAAACCATCATCATCATGGCATTTTAGCCAAGACCCAAGCACCTGCCGTTGGTACCAGCCACATATTTAATCAAGCCAAACAAGCTATTACTACGGTTATGAACCATTTAGGTTATGTCGGGGTGATGGCACTAGAATTATTCGTTGCTAAAGATGCGCGCGGTCATGATTATCTACTTGCCAATGAAATTGCACCGCGCGTGCATAACTCGGGACACTGGAGCATTGAAGGCGCTATCACTAGTCAATTTGAAAACCATATCCGCGCGGTCGTTAACTTACCATTAGGCGATACAGATAATGTCCATCCTGCGATTATGGTCAACGTACTAGGACAGTATCCTGATATCAGTGCGGTGCTGGCTATCGATGGCGCGCATTATCATAGTTATCACAAGGCGGAGCGTGAAGATCGGAAAATCGCCCACATAACCTTGATGCCTAACGATGTGACCGACTTAGAGCCTTCAATGGCTAAATTGGTAGCCGTGTTACCTAACAAAGTTGGCTTAGATAAAGAATATATGCCTATCCAAAAAAGTCAAAAACAGCAAGATGAGCCAAGCAATCAAGATGCCACAGAGCTTGATGACAAAAACGAAACGTCCATCAAAAACACTGATATCAAAAACACTGACATCGAAAATACTGATTTAGCAAATAAAGACAGTCAAATGGCTAGTGCGCCTGACGTTAAGGCAAAGACAGAAAAGGCTAAGAAATAATGCAAATTTGGGTGGATGCTGATTCGGTACCGTTAATTGCTAAAGACTTGATTATCAAAACTGCCGAGCGTACGCAAACAGTGGCAATATTCGTCGCCAATCAGCCTATTAAACTACGTAAGTCACCGCTGCTCGTCATGACCGTGGTGCCGTCGGGGTTTGACAAGGCTGATGACTATATCGTAGAACAAATACAATCAGGCGATTTGGCTATTACTAGCGATATTCCTTTGGCCAATGATATTTTGGACAAAGGTGGCTTGGTTTTGACAACCCGCGGTATGGTCTATGATAAAAACAACATCAAGCAAAAGCTCAATATGCGCGATTTTATGGATACCATGCGTGGCACTGGCGTGTTAGAGCTACAAGAGATGAGTGGACAAAAGCCTTATGGCGATCGCGACAAAAAAGCCTTCGCCGATGGTCTAAACAAACTGGTACGTTAACTTTTCAGTTCTTAATCATCTCACCTCCCTTGCAAACCTTATACACTCTATAACCAAACACTATGCAACTGGCACGCTTCATAACGAAGTGTGCTACCTATTCTTGTTACCGTATATACAGTTTTCAATACTTACTTTTGACAAGTAGTTTTTGAATACAAAGTACTCTTATTATAAAGATTTATAGCATAACGACAATACAAACAAAAATAGGAAAGAATATGAAAATTTTAGTCATAGGTGCCAGTGGTCGCGTTGGTAGTGATCTGGTTGAGCGATTATTAGCTGATAACCATCAAGTGGTCGGTACTACCCGTCAAGATGAAATATTATTTAATGATGATAATTACACGCAGTTAGATTTGGACATTACCGCCGAGAAAAATGCTATTCAGAGCCAAATCGCTGATGATATCGAGGCAGTATATTTTGTCGCTGGGTCTGGCGGTAAGGGCGTGTTAGAAGTTGATTTGCATGGTGCGGTTAAGACGATGCAGGCGGTAGAGGACAAAGGTATCAAACGTTATATCATGCTAAGCACCGTGTTTTCATTGGATACCAGCAAATGGGACAACCCTGCTATCGCTGACTTAAAAGACTATTACATTGCCAAGCATTATGCGGATCAGTGGTTAGTGAATAACAGTACACTCGACTACACTATCGTGCAAGCTGGTGCTTTAAAAGAGCGTGCAGGCACTGGTAAAATCGCTGTAAACAGTACTGAGGCTGGTGAAAATGCCATTGAGGACGTTGCCGCTACGTTAGTAGCAGTATTAAATGCCGATAATACCAATAAGCAAGTCTTTAGTATGCAAAATGGTGACACTGCTATTAGTGATGCTATTGCAAAATTATAATATAACGTAGCGCTAAAAGAGCTAAAGCGAGTAAGCCTAAAGGTTTGCTCGCTTTAATTTTGGAACGCCTTGTAAAGTAATTATGTTATCAAATAGCTAGAGTAGCGAAGAGGATTGTGACATATCAACTTAGTAACAAACCAACTTAGTAACAAGCCAAATTAGTATCTAAGCTAATTAATGCTAAGCTAATTAATGCTAGGCCAAGTCGCTTGGAAAAGTAATGACTTCTTCTAAGCTGGTTACCCCTGATAGCACCATAAGTAGCCTATCTAAACCCAATGCAATACCGCTACAAGCTGGCAAATCATCACAAGCGGCAAGCAGATGCTCATCTATAGGCATGTTCGGTAAGTCATGACGCTGACGCAATAGATTGTCTTGTTCAAAACGCTGCTTTAATGCTGCACCGTCTGCCAGTTCATCATAAGCATTGGCAATCTCAATCCCATTGATATATAGCTCAAAGCGTTTAGCAACTAGATTGCCGTCTTTGTCTAACTCAGTCTTAGCGAGAGCCGCTGTGGCAGGTGGATAGTCGATAATTATCGTCGGTAATTCGTGTCCCAGATTTGGCTCGACAGCATGGCTGAATAATAAATCTAACCACCCTTGCCGACTATCTTCTTTATTATCTATATCAGTATCAAAATCAAAACCTGCCAACCCTTTGTCTTCTGCAACCGCTTCTAGTGCTTCTATACTGGCCGTCAAAGGATGGATTCCCACAAAGTCCATAAATGCGTCAACATAACGATAGTGATTCATGACTACCGGATAGCCATATAACGCCTCTAACAATTGACCTAGCTCGTCAGCTAGCTCCGTCAAACTATAGTACGGCTGATACCATTCAAGCATGGTAAATTCAATATTATGCCGCGTCCCTATCTCATTATCGCGAAATACAGAGCAAATCTGATACATAGGCACTTGCCAGCTGGCAAGAAGACGCTTCATCGCAAACTCAGGCGAGGTATGTAGATAATAAGTATACGGCTTATCTTGATAAGTGACTTGCGCAGCCACTGATTGCAAAAAAGTATCGGTATTACCCGCTTGCGATAGTAGTGGCGTCTGCACCTCAAGCACTTGACGCGTTGCAAAAAACTGGCGTATACCACTAAGCAGTTTTGCACGTTTTTGTGCCATGGAAAGTGTCATAGTTGGCGCGTAGACAGGCTTAGAAGTATGAGTAGAAGTACGGCTTGATGGGTTCATTATTATCCAATATGATTATTAATAATATCTTCTTAAGATTGATATCTACCGTCTTTAAAACTGCCACTCACGGCGCAAATGATAATCACGACGCAGCTGGTCAAAATCCGCGCCACTTACCTGTCCATTAGTTACTTTTTCGCGCAGTTCTCTATCATCCTGCATAATGTCATAAAACTTTATCAGTCTATCTGGATAGGCTTTAAGCTCAGACCATAGATACATGTTGACTGGCAATAGCTGCTGCATAGCTTGTGTAGGCGTGACAGCAAATTCTTCACATAATGCATCATAGACCATTTGCGTACCGCGTAGCTTGCCTTCTAAGGTATAACCAGCGATATGCGGGGTGGCGATAGCCAGCTTTGTTAGTAACTGTTCAGATATGTACGGCTCATGCTCAAACACATCGAGCACTACTTGACGCTCATTACTCTTGATGTCAGCTTGTAATGCTGCTGCATCGATAACTGGTCCGCGTGCACTATTAATGAGTAAAGTTTTGGACGGCATAGCATCTAATACGATTTTATTAATTAAGTGCCGCGTAGGATAATCACTACCACTAGGATTATTATTGTCTTTTTTGTCAGTCAGCGGTACATGTAAGCTAATAACGTCACTTTGGCTAATGACCTCATCAAAGCTGGCATTATTGATGTTCGATGCAGGTAATAGCGGATCATAACCCAATACTTGCCAGCCAAGATCAGTAGCGTATTGCGCAAGTATACTACCAATATTACCAAGCCCGATAATACCCAATGTCGGTGACGTCGATAGCTGCTGCCAGTACTCTGGGCGCAAGGTTAAGATAGCCGTCAACACATATTGCGCCACCGAATGCTTGCTACAACCCGCTGCATTGGCAAAAGTAATATTGCGTGTTGTCAGATACGCTTGGTCGACATGATCAGTACCAATCGTCGCTGAGCCGATAAATTTAACGCTATCATTGTCTGCCAATAAAGCTGCATCAACCTTGGTCACAGAACGGATTAACAATACATCTGGTTGCAGCTTAGCCACCAATTGCGCGTTGATATCTCGTCCAGCAACTTTGATAATATTAACCGTTTGATAAGTATTTTGGCCCAACGTATTTTCATTAAAAAAATCTTCAAGACCAGCGATATTGCTATCAGCGATGATGGTAAGCTTATGATTGATTTTAGATGTCATAGAATCAGAGCTTATAACATTAGACATAAATGAGCGCCTCGATTAATGGTGGATAGATAATATGGACATACGCTATTAGACAGCAATACTGCCTAACGAATAACTCAGCTTTTTGTTTTCTTTTTTATCAGATCATCAAAATCTAACAACATCTGATTATCTACTAGCGTCACCTCTTTTGGCGCAAAAATCTCATCTCTATGCTGAGAGATCCATTCACGCCATACAGCAAGTCCAATGGCCAGCACTACTGGTCCGATAAATAGACCGACAAAACCAAACGCGGTAAGACCACCCAACACACCAATAAAAATAATAATAAAAGGAATTTTAGTCGCACCACTAATTACAATCGGACGTATCAAATTGTCCACCCAACTAATGACTAAAATACCCCACAATGCCAGACCAATGCCTTCTGTCGTATGCCCTTGACTCAATAGCCAAAACGCCACCGCGCCCCACGCAAACGGCGTACCAAACGGTATTAACGCAATCATAAAAGTTACGATGGTCAGTAAAATAGGGCTGGGTGATCCTGAGAAATAATAGCCAATACCGGCAAGCAGCGCTTGTGCCAATGCAGTCAGACCGATACCGTATACCACCGCGCGTGTGGTTGTACCAACCGAATCAATATAACCGTCGATTCGATTGCCAATGACGTTGCGTAGTGCCTGACGAATCTGACGTATCAAACTGGTCCCATCCCGATAAAAGAAAAACAGCGTCATTAGCGCCATACCAAGCTTGGCTAAAGTACTGAGTACCACATCTAGGGCTACTTTGCCATAGTATAAATGCGATTGAATCCAAGCGCGAAACGCCTCAAGTGTCCCTTCAGGGTTTTTGTTAATTTGCCACAAAATATCTTTTATCTGCTGACCGATAACGGGCAATTCTTTAAAATAATCGGGTACATCAAGGTAGCCTACCTTCACACGGTAGATTAAGTTGCTATAGAGACTAAGCGCCTCTTGTTGCAAAATAAACACTCCTATCACCAGTGGCACTCCGATAATCAACGAGATACTGACCGTCATAATACCAGCACTAAAATCCGGACTAAGTCTGACTTTTTCATGAAAAAAGGTATAGATTGGAAAAGTCACGTAGGCTAATATCGCTGCCCATAAAGCTGGTACAATAAAAAACTGCACTACCTGAAAGCACAGAATAAATAACATTATCAGTAAGGTAATAGCGAGCAGGCGTTGAATGACGACTTCTTTTGTCCAGTTTTCAATCATAACTTTTGAACCAAGCATTGACAGTAAGAAATTAGCGAGCTTTTTACTGCAAAATTTATAAATGAATAGACATCCGCTTATAGATGATGTCTACAAACTATATCCATGTATAACAGAGCTATATAATAAATCTGTTTGATAAATTTGAGAGTCTTTGAACTTTTATTTTTGTTCTTTATGCTGTCAACTATATCCTATTCACAGCTCAATAACTTATATACAACAACAAATAATTTATTGATTGACCTAACTGACTCAATATTGTCAACTTGGTAAAAAAACTTAAATATTGGCAATCATTATGCAATAACGTTCTATAAATAAACAATGATGTGTTGTAATTTTTACTTACAATTTCACTTTTATTTAGCAAAAAATTGACGTTTATGTGATACAGAAAAATTAATACTTATTACAATAATACTTAGACAACTGAGTAGTCATCTATAGGGGTAAATCACTGCTGCGTTCTCGTAGGTTATACAATTGATGTTATACTAAAGCTATTAATTTGATTTTAACAATACTATGTAGATTTTTCGGACAATATTCTGTGCAAATGTCAATATCGCCGATCGTATGCAGGCGATTATTAGTATTGATTGATACTGTTTACCTAAAAATATTAGCATACAGTCTAATAATTAAAACGTGATGCCTGAGCAGGCTATAACTGCTAGCACCGTTCTATAGATACTTTTATTTTGGGTTCACAATAGCCCACCAATTTTCGTTGATATACTTATAGGAATAACAACAATGTCAAAAGACACTGATAACTCTAATCTTACGGCAGACAACTCTGCTAATACAACGAGTTCACCTTCAAACGATAGGTCTGCAAACAATGTAGCGCCAAATGAGGTTACCTTCGCTTTAGCCCAATCACATTTTTTGGTAGGGGATATCTCTGCCAATGCTAACAAAATGCGTCAACTTGCCATCCAAGCGCGCGATCAGGGCGCTGATGTCATTGTCTTCCCAGAATTGGCTTTGCTAGGCTACCCACCGCAGGATTTACTGCTTCGTCCAAGCTTATCTGGACGCATCAAAAGCGCATTATCGGCTCTAAGTGATATTCAAGATATTGTGATGATCGTCGGCTATCCACATGTTGACCATCATGGCACCTTTAACTCAGCCGCTATCTTGCATAATGGCCATCAAAAAGGTTTTTATCATAAACAGTTTTTGCCCAATTATGGGGTATTTGATGAACGCCGTTACTTTGATAAAGGCCGTAATCAAGTGTTATTTGATTATAAAGGCATCACCATCGGACTACTTATCTGCGAAGATTTATGGGAAAAAACACCCATTGCAGATCTCAAACAGCAAGGCGTCGACATCATTGTCAGTCTTAATGCTTCTCCGTTTGAGACGGGTAAGCAAGATATGCGTAAGACCATGCTGACTCAGCGTAGCCGTGAACACAAAGTACCCATTGTCTATGTGAATGCAGTAGGTGGTCAAGACGACTTAGTATTTGACGGTGGTTCTATTGTCGCGCAAGCCGATGGCTCTATCGCTCATGAAGCTCCACGCTTTTTAGATCAATTAATGCTAGCGACTTTAAATGTTGATAGCAATGCATTCAACACTCAAGAAAAAGCGCCACTAACGCTGAGCCGTGAGTCAGAGATGTACCAAGCGTTAGTCGTTGGGCTACGTGATTATGTCAATCATTCAGGATTTGGTGGCGTACTGGTTGGTTTATCAGGTGGTATCGATTCGGCCTTGACCTTGTGTATCGCTGTAGATGCTTTGGGTGCAGATAAAGTCTATGCTGTCATGATGCCTTATGAGTTCACTTCAAAGATAAGCTTAGAAGATGCTCAAGCACAAGCGCGTCGTCTAAATGTCTCTTATACTGTCTGCCCTATCTTTGATGCCGTCGAAGGTATTCGCCATACGTTAGCGCCATTATTCAACAAGTCACCTGCTGACACCACTGAAGAAAATATCCAAGCACGTGCGCGCGGTGTTATCTTGATGGCATTGTCTAATAAATTTGGACATTTGGTCATTACGACTGGCAACAAGTCTGAGCTAGCAGTCGGCTACTCTACTTTATATGGTGATATGGCTGGTGGCTTCGATGTGCTAAAAGACGTTTATAAATCACAGGTTTATAACTTGGCAAGCTATCGTAATCGCTTAGAGGATACGCCTGTGATTCCTGAGCGGGTCATTACTCGCCCGCCATCAGCTGAGCTACGTCCTGATCAAAAAGATCAAGACAGCCTACCTGATTATGAGGTATTAGATGGTATTTTAACCTTGTATATCGATGAAGATATGGGTTATCAAGCGATTGTCGATAAAGGTTTTGATGCCGATATGGTGGCCAAAACCATCAAAATGGTGGACAATAGCGAATATAAACGTCGTCAGTCACCGATTGGTACGAAGATTAGTCAAAGAGCCTTTGGGCGTGAACGTCGCTATCCGTTAGTCAACAAATGGTCGATTAATAGCTAAAAGTTTATTGGTTTTACTGTTTGGTTTTGATCATACCTTTATATTATTATGTTTATTATTAGCTGGGCACTTCTTGTCCAGCTTTTTTTATTAGCAGTACCTTAATTCCTTAGTATGATAGTTTTAGCATGGTTATTAAATATTTTATACAAGTACAAATACGTATTCGGTAACTATTCTATCAATGTATAAATCATAGTTATCATAACTTGCGGTGCTGCCTTTTTATTTACTTTCAAACCTTTCTATTCTTCTACCTTTCTTTGAGTACTTCATGAGTTTGCTAACCGCTAGTATCTGCCTTCTTTTGTTGCTTGCCCTAAGCGCTTTTGTTTCTGCTGCCGAGATTGCCATTGCCGCTGGTCGCAAAATTAAACTACAAATTATGGCAAAAGAAGGAGAAGTCCGAGCACTTGATGTCCTACATATGCAGGACAATCCTGGTAGCTTTATCACAGTAGTACAAGTGGTTTTAAACGCTGTCGCTATTTCAGCTGGTGCAGTGGGCGAATCAGCTATCAGTCCTTATCTACATCTTTTATTTAACAATGAAGCTATAGCATCGATTGTCTCTTTTGTCTTGATTACAAGCTTGTTCTCTTTGCTGGCTGACCTGATGCCCAGACGTTTGGCAATGTCTAGTACTGAGATTATAGCCGTGCGACTCGTACGGCCAATGATGCTTTTAATTTTTGTGTTCAAACCCATCATCTGGGTATTTGATGGTGCGGCAAATGTTATTTTTGAGGTGTTGGGTATATCAACAGCACGTCAAGATGATATGACGCCAGAAGATATTTATGCCGTTATGGATGCTGGGGCCGAAGCTGGGGTGTTAAAAAAGCAAGAACATCATTTGATAGAAAATATCTTTGAGATGCAAGAGCGGACAGTCACCTCAGTGATGAATCCCCGCGAACATATTGTTTACTTTGATACCAAAACAAGTACCGACAAAGTGGTCGAGACCATGATCGAGCAACCCCATAATAAGTTTTTGGTGTGCAATGATGATGACTTAGAGCATATCGTTGGTTATGTAGAGTCTCGTAGCTTTTTAGCGTTAGTCCTTAATCAGCAAAAGGTTAGTTTAACCGATAAAGCGCTATTAAAGCCGGCCCTATTCGTGCCTGACACCTTGTCTTTGTTTGAAGTGCTAGAGATGTTCAAATCCACTGGTGCGGACTTTGCCGTCATCGTCAATGAGTATGCAATGGTCGTGGGTGTCATAACGCTTAAAGACGTGATGAGCATTGTCATGGGTGAGCTTGTTACATTAGAAGATCAGCCTATTGTCCAGCGTACTGATAACTCTTGGCTGATCGACGGTATGACGCCTATCGAAGATGTGGTTCGTGCTTTAGATATCGTAAACTTACCGCGCAATCAAAACTATGAAACCATCAGTGGTTTTATGATGTATATGCTGCGAAAAATACCCAAAAAAACGGATACCATCGAATATGCCAACTATCGGTTTGAAATACTAGATACTGAGAAATTAAAAATCAATCAGATGCTAGTGACCAAACTTGAAGAAACTGCCTAGACATTCTGCAAAAACAGCTCTTTCTTGGAGAGGTCTGTCGATGATCTCAAAGACAAATAGTGAGAACAGTAAGTAACCTAATCAATCTCGTGCACCAAATATCGCTGTGCCAACCCTTACCATCGTAGAGCCGTTAGCAATAGCGGC
This sequence comes from Psychrobacter sp. 1Y10, assembly GCF_052259005.1. NCBI lineage: Bacteria > Pseudomonadati > Pseudomonadota > Gammaproteobacteria > Moraxellales > Moraxellaceae > Psychrobacter > Psychrobacter sp. 1Y10. The sequence goes on from NZ_JBQQES010000002.1 coordinate 187,697, forward strand.
TGCCATATCATTACTCATACCCATACTAAGCGTATCCCAAGCTTCTAAATCCGGATGTTCTTGCTTTATCTTTTCAAATAACATCTTGGTGCGTTTAAACGCATCTGTATTAGACTTAGCAGGAATAATCATTAAACCGCGTAATTGTAGGCGCTCATAGCCTTTGATAGCTGCTAGTAGGTCGGATAAATCTTCAGGGCGACAACCTGACTTACTCTCCTCATCATCTATATTAAGCTGTATAAGCACATTCAGTGGCGGCATATCTGTTGGACGCTGATCGTTCAGACGTTTTGCAATGATGTCACGCTCAAGCGTTTGTACCCAATCAAAGTTTTCGGCAATGTCACGAGTCTTGTTACGCTGAACATGCCCAATATAATGCCATACGATAGAGGCAGCTTCAGGCTGACCTTGTAGTGTCTTGATTTTTTCAATGGCTTCTTGCAGATAGTTCTCACCAAAATCCCGTTGTCCTTGCCGAGCCAATATAGCGATCATATCAGCAGGTTTGGTTTTCGAAACTGCAAGCAATATGACGTCTGACGCTGATCTAGTAGCTCTTTCCTGCTCCGTTATTAAATCATTAGCCTGCAAACAGGCTTGAGTTACTTGTTCGTTAACCTGTTGCCAGTTGGCGATTAAACGATGCTCATTCATATTGTATCCTTCTTATTATCTTTTCTGTCATCCAAAACTTGGTTTATAAAACCTTGAACATATAATGCTTGGCAAAAATTTTCTAAGAAAATTATACCGTTAATCGTCATTATTTACATTTAATCTGTTTCTTTTATGATAGAAATTGACTATTATTGTTATTAATTTGTTACTTTAGCTCACTTGCACTACTAAAGTAGGTATGAGCTGTAAATAAAGTAAAGCTAGTGTTATTAGTCTCCTAATAGCTCTATCAAACTTTAAAGTAATTTCAACACAGAAACTCTTTATTGCTCATTTTTACTGTACTGCTAGATAGGAACGCTCGACCATGGCTGAAAAAAGCAACTTAAGCATTGAAGATCTGCTGCGATTTACTGTTAAACATAAAGCATCAGACTTGCATCTATCAGCTGGCATGCCCGCCGTTATTCGAGCAGATGGCGAAATTACGCGTATTAATATGCCGGTTATGAGTCATCAAACTGTGCATCAGCTGATTTATGACATCATGAATGATAAACAGCGTGCCGACTTTGAGGAGTTTTTTGAGACTGACTTCTCGTTTGAGATTCCAAACCTAGCGCGCTTTCGGGTAAATGCTTTTAATCAAAACCGCGGTGCTGGTGCTGTCTTTCGTACCATCCCTTCAGAAGTTCTTACTTTAGAGGACTTAGGAATGGGTGATGTATTTAAACAAGTTTCGAACTTTAAACGTGGTGTAGTACTGGTAACAGGGCCGACTGGTTCTGGTAAATCTACTACCTTAGCGGCAATGATCGACTATATCAATGATACACGTAAAGAGCATATTTTGACTATCGAAGACCCTATCGAATTCGTTCATGCATCCAAAAAGAGCCTTATCAACCAGCGTGAGGTCCACCGTGATACGTTAGGTTTTGAGCCTGCATTACGCTCCGCACTGCGGGAAGATCCAGACGTTATTTTGGTCGGTGAGCTACGTGACCTTGAAACGATTCGTTTGGCTTTGACCGCTGCTGAAACTGGTCACTTGGTGTTTGGCACTTTGCATACCAGCTCTGCCGCGAAGACAATTGACCGTGTGATCGATGTTTTTCCGGCTGCTGAAAAAGATATGATTCGTGCAATGTTATCTGAATCGCTGCAAGCCGTTATTTCACAGACGCTACTACCAAAGCAAACAGGTGGACGTGTAGCTGCTCACGAAATCATGCTCGGTACACCTGCCATTCGCAATCTCATACGCGAAAACAAGATTGCCCAGATGTATTCTGCTATTCAGACTGGTGCTGGTGACGGCATGATTACGCTCGACCAAACTCTCAAAAACTTAGTCAGCAAAGGCACTATTAGCAAAGACGTCGCTCGTCCTTATGCAAAACAGCCTGAAGCATTTATATAACACTGATTTGACCCTCTTATTCTTACATTATATTTAGTACCTTTAACTTATTTTTTAATAACTCACTTTTAATTTGGATATGATATGGACTTCGATAAACTACTGCAACTCATGGTTAAGAAGAACGGCTCTGACTTGTTTATTACAGCTGGCGTTGCGCCTTCTATGAAAATAAACGGTACTATTTGTCCTGTAGGACAAGCGCCATTAACGGGTGAGCAAACTTTGCTTTTGGTCAAAAGTCTTATGACCTACAATCAGCAAAAAGAGTTTGAAGACACCAATGAATGTCAGTTTGCCATCTCAGATAAATCGCAGCTGGCACGCTTTCGGGTCAGTGCTTTTATGCAGCGTGATATGGCAGGCATGGTTTTACGAAAAATCGAAAACAAAATTCCAACGGTTGAAGAGCTGCGCCTGCCTCCTTCGCTAAAAGAGTTGGCGATGAAAAAGCGTGGTATCATCTTATTAGTCGGTGCTACAGGGACAGGCAAATCAACCACGCTTGCTTCTATGATCGGTCATCGTAACCAAAACTCTCATGGTCATATTATTACTATCGAAGATCCCATTGAGTTTGTACATCAGCACAAAGGCTGTATCGTCACGCAGCGTGAAGTTGGTGTCGATACTTTATCATTTGAAGCTGGGCTAAAAAACACCTTGCGCCAAGCGCCTGATGTTATCCTTATTGGTGAAATTCGTAACCGTGAAGTGATGGACTATGCGATCCAATATGCTGAAACAGGACATTTGGTTTTTGCAACATTGCACGCAAATAATGCCAACCAAGCGATCGATCGTATTATCCATTTCTTTGAAGCTGATCGTCACAATCAGTTGTTCATGGATCTCTCGCTCAACTTACAAGCTATTGTTGCGCAGCAGCTTATCCAAACGCCAGATGGCAAAGGCTACCGTGCAGCAATTGAGGTGTTGCTTAACTCACAGCTGATTAGTGACTATATCCGTAAGGGTGAACTACACGAAATCAAAGAAGTAATGACGCGCTCACGTGATAGTGGCATGCAAACCTTTGATCAAGCATTGTTCGACTTATACGAAAATGGTGACATTACTTACCAAGATGCGATTAAACATGCGGACTCTCCAAATGACTTGCGCTTAAAAATCAAACTAAACAGTAAAAATGGCAGTAAAGACATTGAAGAAAATGCCAGCAGCTTGTCTTTAAATATTGGCTAATTGCAATTTATTGAAATCAAGAAAACCAAGCATGCAAATAAAAAACCGCTTTCAAATTGAAGGCGGTTTTTTGTTTTAGTTAAGTCTATTGATTATTTTGCACTGTCTTTACATTCTTGATTGTTACAAATACCATATAACACCAGTGAGTGCCCAGACAGTTTAAAGCCATGCTCCGCTGCTACTTTTAACTGCTCTTCTTCAATGACCTCGTTATGAAACTCAATAATCTTGCCACAAACATCACAAACCAGATGATCATGATGCTCTTCTTGAGTGATTTCGAACACTGACAAATTGTTTTCAAAGTTATGACGTTCAACAATACCTGCTTGCTCGAACTGCGTCAATACTCGGTAAACTGTCGCCAATCCTACATCTTCGCCTTGCTCAATAAGCGCCTTGTATACCTCTTCTGCACTCATATGATGCAGCTCTGCTCTCTCAAGTAGCTCTAAAATTTTAATACGCGGTAAAGTTACTTTTAATCCTGCTTTACGTAAGTCCTGATTGGTAAAAGAAGCCATAATATCCCTTCTGACTGTTAAAGTCTTAACAAATAAAAATTGAAGAATAGTTATAGTGAATTAGTAGCTAGGCTATGCCCTCACTTTAAAAATGATGATAAAAATAAAATATATTGTAGTTATAAGCTTATGAATTGACACTATAAATTACTGAGTATATCAGGTAGCATTTGGTAAATAATGTCGTAAGTGGTAGGCAATTGCAAGTAAATGACGTATCATTTGTTCAAGATTGCCGGCAAGACTTGCCCAATATGCATTTAGCCGCGCCTAACCCATTTTTATGAGCCATCTTACCATGATAAAGCTATTAAATCGTTCTCCCCTTGGCCGTCAGTCATCTCATTACTCAGCCAATCTGCGCAAAATTATGATTACTGCAACCCTTGGCATTACTGTTGCCTTATCTGGTTGCTCATTATTTAACGTTTATAGAATTGATTTACCACAAGGTACACCAATTACTCAAACTCAAGCTCAAAAACTACAAGTAGGCATGAATCAAAACCAAGTATTGTACATACTAGGGAGCCCTGCTATCAAAGACACATTAGCACCCAATCGTTGGGATTATATCTACGACTACCAGGCAGGCACAGAAGGTGAGCGCAAAGGTATCACAGATGTCAAAAATGCCAGCCAGCATTTGATTGTCTATTTTGATGCCAATGGTATTGTCACTCGTATCGAAGGTATAGAAACCCTACCTCAGTCTTAACCATTTATATTTGCTTTTTTTTATCACGATTTTTGCGCTGAGACATGGGATCAGCGCTTAAGCTACGGTATACCTCGATGCGATCTAGAGGTTGTAATATGTAGCTTATAGGCTGTTTTTGTGCATAAATTCCTACATGCCAGCGCTTGGCAGTAGGCGTTATCATACTTGCTACTTGTTCGCACCATACGGCCAAGTTAGGAAACTGAATTAACCATCCAGCTTGTTCTAGTGCTTCATATAGAGTCGTACCTTCAACGACTTGTAATGTCAGATAATGTTGGCGCTTTACATCTTCAGCATAGGCCAGTTGCACTGTCATCATGGCTGGCTTATGAGAGCGTTTAGACGTATTCTCTATCAACTCAGCCATAGCAGTATCCAACCTACTAATGCTAAAATCAGTGCTAACGGTACAATGAGACGAATGGCCACGCGCCATAGGTTGTACGATGCTTCACTGCCAAAGTTTAAAGACTTACGCAAGTGACTGATTTTCATATGCCAGCCGGCAAATATAGACAGCACTAGCACTGCAATACTACTCACTATAACCAATAGACCCACTAGCCAAGCTGTCGGTACTATTGTGACTAGTAACAAACCTACAATCAATGTTATAACCAAGCCGACCACTAGGCCAAATTTATGCGCTAGCTGCTGGGCGCTATAATATAACAAATAGCTTGCTACAAATAATACGCCTGCATGGTATAGCAGTTGCCCAATGGGCGGTAGTGCTAAGCCACTACTGAATAATGCAATGATACCAATGACTAGCTGCAGTATCCAGATGGGTAGCACCAGTTTGGCAGCACGATAGGTATGAGGAGCCTTAGTCGAATGTGACTTGGTTACATTGAGACCATCTGGCTCTACTGCAGTTACTATCTGCTTCGTCACTAGATGCTGACCAAACCAGTATAGTCCAGTACCTGCTCCTACACTGACCAACGCAAGTGCAACCGCTCGTGCCCATTCGGTTAAGTTAATGTTCGTCATGGCGAATTCAACTTGCGGGAGGCCATTGGTCAGGCCCATCACTAAGCCTACAACCATCAGACCTAGACCTATAGGCAGAGGCGCGACCCCAAGCAAGCTTAACAATACTGCAATCACCATTAAACCACCAGCAACCGCAAAAACTGGCAAGCTAGGAGCGCTATTCAGCTCTGTCAGCGCAGATAAAAGACCGCTACTTGCTCCAGATATTATAAGTGCAGCAATCGCAATCGCTACTATCGCTGTCAACCAACCAAAACTACGCCATAACGGACTAGCATCAGCTTCGCGGGTTAGTTTTTGCATGCCTGCTAAGGGTGCTTCAATACTACGATAAGCCAAAGCAATCTCTGCATAAATCACTGGCAATGAAACCAATACCATCGCAAATAGCCACAACAACCAAAAGTCTATTTCACCAATTGAAGTAGGTGCAAACCAGCGAAAAAGCAGTAGTGGCAACAGTGCTGCCATAAAATAAGAAGCATAGCGGACCATCATAATCTCAATCCAAACGATCTAAAGTGAATAACAATAGGCAATTATACAGACCCATTAAGTATACAGACCCATTAAGGAAGCTGTATTTCTTTATACAATATAGGGACAGGCACCTATAAAAAAACCCCGAAAACGGGGTTTAATAATCAAATAGGCATCAATTAATGAATAGCACTTACATAATCCGACAAGATACGAATATCACGATCTGACAGTCTCGCTGCTACCGTCTGCATCATACCCATCTCGCCTTCTTTGGCTGCATCGTTGACACGTTTTTGATCGTCGCTTGCGATATCGTCCACGCGGCCCGCTGCACGGAACAGTTTTAACTGAGTAGCGATATATTCTGCGTGCTGACCACCTAGTTTAGGAAATGCGGCCCAATCATTACCAGCTGCATCTGGACCATGACAGCCTGCACAACCAATCACACCGCGTGACTTATCGCCACCTAAATAAAGCTTGGTTGCTTCTTGATTGGTTGCAGGATTACCAAAGCCCACGCCCCAAGGTGACTGCTCAGCATAGTATCCTGATACGTTAGCCATATCTTGCTGCGACAAATTAGCAACCTGCGACTGCATAATGCCGTTTTTGCGGTATCCAGATTTAAAATTGACCAATTGCTTATATAAGTACTTTACATTTTGACCGCCAAGATTTGGCTGAGCTGGCACGACACTCACTCCATCAACACCATGACAAGCGGCACAGACCGTTTCTGCAATTTGTTTACCTGCATTAGCGTCATATTCAGGAACAATAATAGCAGCTTGTACGCTGAAACTTGCAACACATAAGCTGGCGGCAGCGATTAACTTTTTCATTGATACAGATCCTACTAACTCGCCGTAAGTATTATCTCGATTGATTGTATTAACAGAGCACTCACCAAATCACACAAGCACGTCTATAGCTTGACTAAATTAATCATGAAATTTGCGGTGTTCATAACAAGCAGCCCGAAAGCACTTACTAACATCAGGGTTTATTTGCAATTATTATAGCAAGACTTTAAAGAATTTGCCTACTTAATCATAGTAACTAACGTTTTTTTATCTAAAACTAAGCATACAACATATTTTGTAAATCATCTGCCTGTTTTATAAAATCTTATAGGTATCATTAGGATACTCAAAGGTCTATAAAGTAGAATTGACAGCTAAGTTTCTCGCTACTTACTCATATATTCAATCAATTTGCGATAATCATCATCACTACAGCTATCACATAATCCGCCCGCTGGCATTTGAATCATGCCACCCTTTACAGAATCAATCAGTGCAGGCATACCTTTTCGTTCTATAAGGCGTTGCCACTGAGCGCTATCACCTTTCTTGATGGCATTTAATGCCCCACTGTCATGGCAAGCCGCGCATGAGTCATTGTAGATTTTGGAGATATCAGTTGCTGCATGACTACTCGTCATAGCAATGCTGATGACAAGTGCCACCATACTACTACTCAAGGCTTGGCCTATTTTAATGCTACTAATATTTAATAAACGCATATGATATCCTCTTTAACAGAATAATCATGTCTACAATTATTCGATACATAAACTTGTTAACTGATAATATCTTATATTGTAACGATATATGTCGAGTCAAAGTAGTATTATCTCGTTTAATGTTAGTAACGCTTAAGCGTTGTATGATAATTTTGCTAAGCTGCTATTCACTTTAGTGTTATGCTGTCATATATAGAACGGCAGAGATAAGCAATATACCAAATAGATCATCGTAACACTCATCCTTTATCTGGCTGCTTATTGGTATTAAAAGTCATTCTAAGTTTTATATTATCGATGTGACAGCTAGCCGCTTATCTTTTTTTGACTTGTTCTGTGATGTTATTTCAAACTTCGTTTTAATTTTTTGATTGTTAATGAGTCATTTATGAGTACCCCGTTTAAAGATGTTGCCGCTGAACATGCGGTGTTTAATACCAAAGCCCGCCAGCGTATCCAGCAAACTGAATTTATGACGTCGGCGCCTACTTTTCGTCTTTGTCCGCCAGATATCGGACTAGAAGTCGCTTTTGCAGGACGCTCAAATGCGGGTAAGTCCTCGGCTATCAATGCGTTAACCAACCAGCGTCAGCTTGCCCGCTCGTCTAAAACGCCGGGACGTACACAAATGATAAACTTTTTCAGCATTGGTGATACCAACAGACGCTTGGTTGACTTACCAGGCTATGGTTATGCAGCTGTCCCGCTTGAGATGAAAAAAGAATGGCAGGTAGAGTTAGAAGAGTATCTGGTATCACGCTCAAGTCTTGCAGGTTTAGTGCTGATGACAGATATTCGCCATCCTCTTAAGTTCTTTGATGAGCAGATGCTACATTGGGCTAAAGATGGCGAGTTGCCTGTCCATATCTTATTGACTAAGGCGGACAAACTCAAATATGGGGCATCAAAAAATGCCTTACTTAATACTCGTCAAGCCCTAAAAAAACTGGGGTTAAACTGTACTATTCAGCTGTTTTCTGCATTAAGAAAAGAAGGCCTTGATGAGCTGGCAGGCGTGATGGGCAAATGGTACGATTACAAACTTGATGATGACAAGCTGGTTGAGTCAAATCTTCAGTCGCTTCCTGCTACTCAGCTAGACGCTGAACCACAAGATGTTAAATCACAAGATAGTCAGTAAGATGCTGAATAACCATCATCTGCATAAATTAAAAAAGGGTTTATCATAATTAGTGATAAACCCTTTTTCTGTTCATTACGTCTCTTATTTTAACCACATAGTAGCTCTGTTAAAGCTTGGGGTGTATCAACTTGATAAGTCGGCTGCTGAGCGGCGAGCTCTTTATTGGTTGCCGTACCATAATCTACAGCAATACTGGTCATACCAAGCTTGTTCGCCATTTGAATATCATAAATACTATCACCGATAAATACAGCTTTAGATATACTGTGCTGCGTATGCTCTAAGATATCTGTCAGCATCTGCGGGTTGGGCTTGGAGCCTGACTCATCAGCACAACGAGTTATCTCAAAGTAGTGCTGGCTAGCAGATGCGGTAAGCACCCTATCAAGACCTCGTCTTTTCTTACCCGTCGCTACAGCCAATTTGCGGCCTTGCTGCTGCAACGTTTGTAACATGCCTTCTATAGGAGTAAAAAACGGTGTACGGTGACTGTTAGGAATGTAGTAGTCAGCATAACTTTGTTGAATAGCAAGCTTTTGTGACTCATTCGCTTGCGGATATAAAATCTCAATACCATTCATTAAACTCAATCCGATAATATCTTTGACTGCTTGATTAGTGGTGCAAAAACCATGCGCCTCTCCAGCAACATGCATGGACTCAACGATTAAACCGATCGAATCCATCAAAGTACCATCCCAATCAAAGATAACCAACGTCTTATCTGCTAAGCGATGATTAGACTGTTTACTCATAAATTTACCTTAGCGCACGGCAATAAACCAAAAATTCGATGTCAATACATTAGTAGTCAATACATTAATATAGGGGAGGGTTAAGTTTATTCTGGCAATGCAGTTTGCTCCGGCAACCAGTCTGCCATATCATCTGGTAACGGGGCGGTAATGATTTTATAGCCTGGAATATCTAGTCGCCATGCGTGCAAGCACAAGCGATGAACGCCTGATTTATCATGTACATTATACTTGTCATCACCCAAGATCGCATGACCGATATGGGCCAAATGTACACGGATTTGGTGCGTGCGTCCTGTCAATGGTTTGGCTTCAATCAAGCTGACTGGCTGACCTGCCAGTATAAAACGGCTATGTACGATGATATCCGTTTGGCTGTCTTTAGATTGCAGGTCCTGATTTTGTGAGGTACTGCTATCCACTTTGACACGGCGCTCACCATTAGCAAGCGTGTAACGTAACAGTGGGGCATCAATACGTTGCTCATTCAGAGCAGGCTGCCCTTTTGCCAGACATAGATAGTGCTTTTGAATGGTTTTGTCAACTAGGTGCTGCTGCAGCACTTTAAGTGTTGAGCGCTTCTTAGAAATCATAAGCAGGCCTGAGGTATCTTTATCAATACGATGAATCAGCTCTAGGTACTTTTTACCAGTCACCTCACGCATGGCCTCGATAACACCAAAATCAAGTCCACTACCGCCATGTACTGCGATACCAGACGGCTTATTGAGTACCAACAGCCCATCATCTTCATACACTACGCGCGCTAATAGGCTCTTCGCAAACTCAGTACTAATGATGGGTTTTTCGCGGGTTGCCAACTGAATAGGTGCGATACGTACGACATCGTCGCGCTCTACTCTATCATGTGCTTTGCAGCGCTTATTGTTCACTCGAACTTCATCTGACCGTATCATTTTATAAATATGAGATTTTGGCAGCCCTTTTAAGCGGTTTAATAAAAAGTTATCTAAACGCTGGTCATGCTGATGGCGAGTAACTTCAAGGTAGTTAACCTTTCCAAAGTTGCTAATTTCATCATCAGCGCTTTGTGGGCGCGTCTTGCTATTGAATATTGCTGGAGCTTCATGGGTAGGTGCATCGTCAGTCATTTTGGAATTTGTCATTTTTAGTTAGGTATTTACACAAAGATTTGTTATAGTTTACCATGTTGAGCGCCAATTAAGCAGAGACTAAGACAATAATCGTTATTGTCTTAAACAACTTATTGTTATCATTATTACTGGCTAGTAATGAGTTGATCTGGCGATTTTTGCACGCATCATCTACTTTCAGGACATCCTGCTCAGTAACGTCTGGCGTGATGTCCAATAAAAGGTATTTATACCAAATTAATCGCTTCGGTGATAATGGCAAACATGCTAAATTATCAAGCGGTAATAGAACACAACTACTCATTAACACACGGCCATGACTTGATTTTTTAATCATTGGGTTGGTGCAGCTGGGTAAGTAATGTTAATCCGATGTTAAGAGTTTACAGCTGCCTGAATATTGGCGGTCAAACAGATAAAACGATTGTCATACAAACAATGTATAGCCTACCGAGCTTGTAAGCCGGTTACCTATTCTGTTTGCCAAGTACGCCCCGCTGAATAACAGTGCAGTGGCACTTTTAACTTAAGATTCTTCTAAGACAGTTAGATGTTATAAAATAATAGATAGATAAAATCATTGAATTAATTTGAGCTGATATTAAGACGTTCGCTAGTGTTAACAGTTTAGACAAAACGGCGAATAAATTGTGACTTTGTGGTAAGTGCTTGGATACCCTTACAAAGTAAACCAGGTACGCCTTATATGTCAATAATCTTTGTAAAACCTAACATAGTAATGTGTTAGGTACTAGCCTTGAAACCAGTATAGGATGATTGGCATTAGATCATGTTACAGCCCTACACTCTGTATCAAAATTACTTAGAACGATTATTTTAGTCACTTTAAACACAGTCGTTAAATTTGAACCAACGATCAGCGACGATGACCTTTTAATTCGATACCTGTATTTATCCGAGCAGTACGCTCGCCCTACATCTACTAATTTTTAGTATTAGCATGACTTATCATCGCCACTTTACTTTGATTATATTTATGTTGTTTGCTGTCCATTTGGCAGCCTGAATAATCTGTTGGTGCTTTTTATCGTTAAAGCCGCTTGATAGCAGATTTTTTATTCAGAACCACTCAATATAATAACCCTTCTTGTCATTGTCCTGTGTACTCATAGGATAATAGTATGAAACGCATTTTGATTAACGCCACTCAAAACGAAGAAATTCGTGTCGCTTTGTGTAAAGGCAATCATCTCTACGATTTTGACCTAGAAAACCGTACCCGCGAGCAAAAAAAATCCAACATTTATAAAGGCCATGTCACCCGTGTCGAGCCATCACTTGAGGCCGTATTCGTTGAATACGGTTCACAGCGTCAAGGGTTTTTGCCTATTCGTGAAATCTCTACCGAATACTTAAGTGGCAACCCACGTGATGAAAATATCAAAAAGCTTATTAAAGAAGGCGATGAGCTGATCGTCCAAGTTGAAAAAGAAGAGCGCGGCAACAAAGGCGCGGCTCTCTCCACTTATGTCTCGCTCGCTGGTCGTTATTTGGTACTGATGCCCAATAACCCTCGTGGTGGTGGTATTTCGCGTCAAATCTCCGGCAAACTACGCGAAGATATGAAGCGTATGCTTGCCAATCTTGATTTGCCTAAAGGTATGAGTGTCATCATTCGTACTGCAGGTATTGGCAAAACTCAAGAAGATCTGCAACACGACCTAAATCATCTGCTCAATATTTGGCAAGCCATTCAAGAACAAAACAAAAAGTACCCATCACCACGCTTGGTTCATCAAGAAGCAGGTGTGGTGACACGTGCGGTACGTGATTATCTGCGTGACGATATAGCTGAGATTTGGATTGATAACGAAAACGCTTACATTGAAGCGGCAGGATTTATCGATGCAGTGATGCCAACACAAGCGGACAAACTACGCAAATATACTGACTACGAGCCTATGTTCGCACGCTTTAGCATTGAAAAGCAGATCGAGACCGCTTACCAGCGTGAAGTACGCCTGCCATCTGGCGGCTCAATCGTCATTGACCAAACTGAAGCGTTGGTATCAATCGATATCAACTCGGCCAAATCTACTAAAGGTTCAGACGTCGCTGAAACTGCCTACCATACCAACTTAGAAGCAGCTGATGAAATCGCTCGCCAATTACGTCTACGCGATATGGGCGGCTTGATTGTCATTGATTTCATTGACATGAATGACAATAAGCACCAAAAAGAAGTCGAAAAACGCCTGGTTGATGCGACCAAATATGACCGTGCTCGTGTTCAGTTCGGCGAGATATCTAAGTTTGGTTTGATGGAGATGAGTCGTCAACGTCTACGCCCATCATTAGAAGAGTCTACTGGCTATATCTGCCCACGCTGTCATGGCAACGGTATGATTCGTGATCTGCGCTCTTTATCATTGTCTATCATGCGCCAAATCGAGCAAATCGCTTTAAAAGAACGTCAAGGTGAAGTACAAGCAGAAGTACCAACTGACATTGCCGCATTTATTTTAAATGAAAAACGCGACAGCTTGGTTTATCTTGAACAAGACAGCGGCACACGTATCACTATCCTGCCACATGCTCACCTAGAGTCGCCCAATTTTAAATTGCATTTTAATCGTGATGGTTTTGCACCGACAAGCTATGAGCGTATCACTGATACGCAGCAACAAGAGCATAATGACCTCGGTTATGACGTTGACTGGCAAACATCAGAAAAAGAACGTCCTGAGCAGCAGCCTACTCGTCAGCCGCGTAAATCAGCTGATAACAAAAGTAGCCCAGACAATCGTGCAAGCAATCAAAGTAACGGACGCGCGTCATCATCGAATGTAGGCCAAAATAGCCATCGAAACAATGGCTCAAATAACGAACCAAAAAATACCGACAACCATCAGCATACTGACAATACGCAAGTAAGTACGCAAGTCTCCTCAGCGCGTGCTGCCACAAATCATACTACACAGAGTAATCAGCAGGTCTCTACTACGCAGCCAAAAGCCGTTGCTTGGCTGTCTAATCTGTTTGCGCAAGCGCCGCAAGCACAGACTGCAAACAGTGTTAGTAGTCGTGATGCCGCTGAAGCTATTGAAGCATTAGTCAATACTGGGGCGCAAAGCTTAGGTTCGTTTGGGCAAGTGGATCGTACAGCGTTAGATAACAGCCAGCATTCATCAAATCAAAGTGATGATCCGCAAAATGTACGTCAGCAAGACGATAACAATACTCAAAGTGTCACTCAATCATCAAAGCAAAGCGCGCTTGATGATGACAAAAAAGAGAGTCACAGCGACGATAGAAGAAAGCGCAAGTCACGCAAATCAAAATCTTCTAAATCGCGTCAAAGAAAAGATCAGCGCGATGACAACGATAGCGCAGATAATAGTACAGATGATACCAACGATAATAATCGATCTGATACGCAAGATGGACGCGAACGTGATAATAAGCGTGGCAACGATCGTAACGGCAATCGTCAAAACACTCGCCAAGACAACCGTAATAATCATCAAAATGCCAGCGAGCGTACAGAAGATAGTACCTCGAGCGAGCAGTCACGTACGAAACGCAAGCCTCATAGCCAGCGCAACTCACGTGGTAAGCTTGAACGCGGGCAAACCTTAACAGTTGACAATGATACTAAGCAGAATAATCAGCAGTCCACTGCCAATGCGGCAAAAGGTAAACCACAAGCGAATGCTCAGCGCGACCAAGACCCCAATGAAGTAGTATTACAGGTCAATGAAGCGCCGACTAAAAGCAAGGCTTCAGAAGTAGTGCATCTTTCTTTGGACGACAGTAAATCGAGTCAATCGTCGTCTAAAGCTATGGATACGCAAGAAGCTGGTCAGCATAATGTTGATGACAAAGACAAGGCTGCTAAACAACGTCATCCAGACAAATCTGAGACGACAACATCTAAGTCAGAAGATCGCTCATCATCCACTGCGAGTAGCGCTAAACCTACTGAAAGCTTAGTTGAGAGCAAGGCTCAAAGCGCTGAGTCAAAAGGTAATTCATCTGATAGCACATCATCATTTGAAGAGAGTAAAGAAGAAGTCGCTAATGCTAAGGCAACCTCTCAGCCATCGGCTCAAAAAGTAGCTTTAGAGCCAAAAGCAGCTAAAGCTAGCAGCATACAATCTGCTGCTGATACTCAGCCAGCTGAAAACGATGAGTCTAAAAATGGTAATAAAGCTGATGTGATAAGCAGTACAAATGAGGATACAAAAGGTAATAACGCCCTCACGTTTACTCACGAGGCCTTATTTGCCGCTCGTTATGTGACTGCTGATAAGTTTGGTCAAGCAAGCAATGACCCACGTGTCGTCCGACGTCAGCAGCCAACACCAGTCGCTGAGACTAATGCACAGGCGAGTTCTGCACCTGCTACCATTCGCGGTACAGTTGGTGAGTTTATTCACGCAACGTTAGCAGATGCACAAAGCCGCTTGGCAGATAAAGGGGTTATCAGCTGCTTTATTCAAGCGATTGAAGCACATACGCAGCATACTGACGCTACTGACCTGACTAACATTGACACTAGTCATGCAGACGATAGCCAAGATGAGGCTTTTGACTTTAGTAATTATGGTTATCAGCCTTTAGATGCTGATTACTTGACCCAGTTTGATGCCATGACTCAAGCAGCGAGCCAATTTGCTACTGCTCAAGGCAAGACAGAGGTCGCACCTCAGGCTATTGGTCAACGTGCTAGTAATGATCCACGTGGGCAGCATCCTGACTATCGTGCTGAAGAACAGCAGGCCATATTGAGCATTTCTGATGACCATCAAGTCGATGCTCATGAAACCGCAGCCGCTGCATTGGCCAGTGAAGTACAAGCTGACGACATCACTGTTGAGAGTGAACAGCTGTTAAAAGCAGATCAGGCGTTACTTGATGATAGCAAAGCTGCTGAGCATAGCGATGCTACAAAAGAGGACAGCCAAGCAGCTAAATCAAAGACGACTATTGCCAGTTATAAAAACATGATCGAGAGTGTCGCTGAGCAGCTGCTGCCACAGACTGGTATGTTTAATTTGACCACGCCAAAGGTGCCAAAAGCGCGTAGTCGTAAGCCAAAGTCTGAACATATAAAGCCTACGCAAGCTGAAAAGTCTGAAAATGACCATTCAAGTAGCGACAGTTGATTATTAGCCCTGATATAATTTGTATAATTGGTATAACGCAACTTTTATAGCAATTTTATACTTATAATTTAAAAAGCCCCAAAGTTACCAGTAACTTTGGGGCTTTTTAATGTTTATATAGTAATCAGATAGTGTTAGTGCTATGACGCTTTAATGAGCGGAAGCTCCGTTACCGCGTAACTTATTGACCATAGTAAAGATAGCGACCACTACCGCACCAATAATAAAGCCTATCAAACCATTTAACAGCGCTGTCGTCACACTTTCAAAAATGCCGGTTAAGTGCGCCAGATCCTCTACTCCATGATGTAAAAAACTGATACCGTGCACTAAAATACCGCCGCCCACTAAGAACATCGCCAACGTGCCAGCGATAGATAGAAACTTCATCAATTTTGGTGCAGCTGCAAACATCACCTTGCCAAGCTTTTGTTTAAAACTGCTTTCTTGCTCCATTAAATGCAAGCCTGCGTCATCTATTTTGACAATACCGGCAACCAAACCATAAATACCAACCGTGATAGCAATCGCTAAAATAGACAATACCAGACTACGCTCTAACAATGTGGCACTCGCCGTTGACCCCAAAGCGATGACAATAATCTCTGCTGATAAAATAAAATCTGTACGTATCGCGCCTTTGATTTTTTCTTTTTCAAATGCCACCAAATCCACTGTTTCATCGGCATTGGCAAGGCGACGCGCACTTTGTTCTTCGTCATGCGGCAAAGCATGTGGCCAAAATCTATGGATAACTTTTTCAGCGCCTTCATAAACCAAAAATAAACCACCGCACATTAATAAAAAGGTTACCAATGGTGGGTAAACGGCACTGATAAGCAGCGCAGCTGGCACCAAGATAAGTTTATTAACAAAGGAACCTTTTGCTACCGCCCAAACAACTGGCAACTCGCGATTGGCTTTGACACCAGTGACCTGTTCAGCGTTTAGCGCAAGATCGTCACCCAATACACCAGCGGTCTTTTTGGCCGCAACCTTAGTCATTACTGAAACATCATCTAATATCACACTGATATCATCAAGTAGGGTTAATAAACTGGCACCTGCCATGCTCTCTCCTTAGCGTAAAATCGCTCAAATAGTTAATAAGTATTAAAATTGATCATGTTGATTTGTCTTGTTTACTGTAGCCTACTGAGCTACTGCAACATATGAAATAGTAGGAATGTAGCTTATTTTACTTTTTTGTTCGATCATTACCAAATTATTAGTTAAGTAAGTTTTGGTTTTGACTGTCATTTATAAAAATATGTTAGTATATGGCACTTTATCACTATTTATGTTATGACTCACTGCTTACTTTATAATTGAGATGATTCGTCATCATAGCCAGAGTGTTGTAGCTTAGAATTTATTCGTTTGACTGCTGATAAATAAAGAGACTTATATCGTCTGTCTTTATACTGAGTTTTTATTACAATCATGATCAAGCGCGTCCGTTTATAGGAAATGCCGTATGTCCTTACCCTCTGTATCTACTAGCCTAAAGCCTGCTAACATCTCTACTCGTCGTAAGCTCTCAGGCGCCATTATCAGTGCGCTACTAGTTACTGTCGCGACAGGCTGCTCAAACAATACTGCCGATACTACCAGCAAGACCAGTGTGGTAAGTAGCACAAAGGCAAGTAGTACAACCAGCACCTCCAAACCTGCTGCCGATAGTGATCAATCGGTCGTTACAGCATTGCAATCGAACCTAGGAGCGTCTGGTATCGACGAAAAAATTGTCTCCGCAGTACCAACAGAGATGGATGGTATTTATTGGGTAACCGCTGAAGGGTTGCCAGCATTTTTTACTGATAAGTCAGGCAAACATATCATTCAAGGTCAGATCATCTCTGTCGGACAAGGCGAACCTGTCGATATTAGTGGTGCGTTAGTTGCTCGCACTGCGCAAGAGGCGCTCAAAGCTGTAGACAAAAAAGACATGATTATTTATCCAGCTAAAGGCGAGACTAAGTCAGTGGTGTACTCTTTTACCGATGCTGATTGTCCTTACTGCACTAAATTGCATTCAGAAATGGATGAGCTCAATGCGCTAGGGATTGAGGTTCGTTACCTAGCTTGGCCTCGTAGCGAAGGAAGCATTCCCAAAATGGAAGCCATTTGGTGTAGTGAAGATCGCGTTGCGGCTATGAATCAGGCAAAATCAGGCGCCAATGTCATGGCTCCTAGCTGTGAGAGTCCAGTAAAAGAGCAAATAGAATTGGGCGCCCGTCTTGGTGTACGCGGAACGCCTGCCATCTTTACTGAATCTGGTCAGCAGATTGGTGGTTATCTACCAGCTAAACAATTGGCACAGACAGCGATCGATGCCAGCTAATCGCCTACTATAATATCATCGGCTTTAGCAACAGTCAGCTTAGGTAGACGTCACAATTGCTTGTCGGTATGATACGGTGAGATGCTATATAAAAATGGCTTTATTGGTAATAGTTAACGTTACAAGAGCCATGTTTTCATCTTATATAATTTACTATCATTTAATTTTCTGAGGATACTGTGAGTAAATCCATCAAACTAGCGATACTTGGCCTAGGTACCGTCGGTACTGGCGTGGTCAATCTAATCAATGATAACTTAGCTGAGCTTAAACGTCGTAGTGGACGCGACATTATTATTACCGAAGTTGGTACACGTCGTCAGCGTGATGATATCGACCCTAGTATCGTCCAAAACGATGATTTGATGGCAATTGCTGCAAGTGACAACGTCGATATTGTCATCGAAGTCATTGGTGGTACAACTCTTGCCAAAGACATTATTATGCATGCCATTAAGAATGGTAAACACGTCGTTACAGCCAACAAGGCGTTACTTGCTGAGCATGGCAATGAGATATTTGCGTTGGCGGAGGCCAATCATGTGCACGTGGCTTATGAGGCAGCAGTGGCAGGTGGTATTCCTATTATCAAGGTTATGCGCGAAGCACTTGCCGCCAATAAAATAGATTGGTTAGCTGGTATCATCAACGGTACTGGTAACTTCATCATGACTGAGATGCGTGATAAAGGGCGTCCATTTAAAGACGTTTTGGCAGAAGCACAAGAGCTTGGCTATGCTGAGGCAGACCCGACATTTGATGTTGAAGGTATTGATGCTGCTCACAAGCTTGCTCTACTCGCCTCTATCGCCTTTGGCATTCCATTACAGTTTGACAAAGTATATTGCGAAGGTATCACTGGTATTACGCTACAAGACGTCAACTACGCTGAAGAGCTGGGCTATCGTATCAAGCATTTGGGCTTTGCCGTTCGCCGGAGTAGTAAAGATGATCCACAAGGCAGCGCTGGCATTGAGCTACGCGTACATCCAACATTGATCCCGCAAGACGCTTTACTTGCCAATGTGAATGGGGTAAAAAACGCGGTACTGGTGAACTCACATCCTCTAGGACAAACGCTGTATTGCGGTGATGGCGCAGGCGCAGGCGCTACCGCCTCAGCAGTAATGGCAGATGTCATGGATCTTGTACGTGTATTAGGCCCCAACGATCGTAACAGTCATAGCGAGCACAGTAATCATGTGCCTCATTTGGCGTTTATGCCGGAAGAGCTATGTGATACGCCTGTCTTACGTGCCGAGCAGATGATAACAGGCTATTATCTGCGTGTACACGCTTATGACAACCCAGGCGTATTGGCGGATATCACTCGCATCTTAAGTGATGCTGGTATCAATATCGACGCTATTTTACAAAAACCTGCTCACAAACTTGGACAAGTACCTGTCATTATTTTGACATTACCAGTCATTGAAAGTCAGATGAATCTGGCGATTGAAAAGATCGAAAAATTGACTGCGGTTGCTGATAAAGTCGTCCGTATTCGCTTAGACGAGTTGGCCTGATGATATAAATCAGTAGTGACCAGTGAGTTATCTTAGTAAACCTTGATTTTTATCTTAACAATGCACATTATAATAATGATTCTTTATTAACGATTAGTGAGGCACAGTGTTCATCTAAAGCGCTGAGTTTTAATTTAAAACAGGTAAATGAGGCAGAATAACGATGTCGAACGATGCAATTGTAATTATTAATGGTGCGCGTACGCCAATGGGCAGTTTTCAAGGCGCTTTAAAAGATGTCAGTGCTACAGAGTTAGGTGCGACAGCTATCAAAGCAGCCGTTGAACGTTCAGGTGTGAGCAGTGACAATATTGATGAAGTCATTATGGGATGTATCTTGACCGCTGGATTGGGTCAAGGCCCTGCTCGTCAAGCCATGCGTCAGGCAGGTCTACCTGATGAGACTGGCGCCGTGACGATCAACAAACTTTGTGGTTCGGGTCTAAAAGCGGTTATGCAGGCGCATGATGGTATCAAAGCAGGTAGCTTTAATGTGGCTGTCGCTGGTGGTATGGAGTCGATGACTAATGCGCCATATATTATGCCAGGGGCACGTGGTGGCTATCGCATGGGGCATAAAGAAGTCAAAGATCATATGTTCTTAGATGGTTTAGAAGATGCAGAGACTGGTCGCTTGATGGGTCAGTTTGCGCAAGAAATGGCCGATGAAAAAGGCTATACGCGTGAACAAATGGACGAGTTTGCGATTGAATCACTAAATCGTGCGTTGACTGCGATTAAAGAGGGTCATTTCAAAAACGAGATTGAGCCTGTCACTTTTGAGACTCGTAAAGGCGAACAAACGGTCGAGGATGATGAAGAGCCAGGTCTTTCTAATGCAGATCGTATTCCTAACCTACGTCCTGCGTTCGCCAAAGAAGGCACCATCACTGCAGCTAATGCCAGCTCAATCTCAGACGGTGCTGCTGCTGTCGTGATGATGAAAGAGTCACAAGCGCAGTCTGAAGGTCTAGACTACCAAGCCCGTATTATTGCGACTGCTTCTAACTCACGTCATCCAAGTGAATTTACCATTGCTCCGATTGGTGCGATCGAAAAAGTATTGGCTAACGCAGATTGGTCAGTTGAAGACGTCGATCTTTGGGAGATCAACGAAGCCTTTGCCATGGTTACTATGGCGACGATGGATGCGTTAGACATTGATCATGCAAAGGTTAATATCGAGGGCGGTGCTTGTGCTTTAGGTCATCCTGTAGGTTGCTCAGGCGCTCGTATCCTGATCACGCTTATCAACTCATTACAGCGCACTGGTGGTAAAAAAGGTATTGCAACCTTATGTATCGGTGGCGGTGAAGCGGTAGCAGTAGCTATTGAGTTGTCTTAATCAAAAGACATTGTCAAAAGCTTTTATTATGACGCTATTGGATATGTCGTCACAATGCATCTAGTCAGATGACTGTGTAATACTTATCATTTTGATACTGATAACTCCATAACCGTACTATTAATCAATAGTACGGTTTTTTTTGTGCATGGCATACAACAATATGGTTAATATTTATGTGTGTAAAAATGCGTTAACTTATACCCAATTGATGTTATGACACTTACAGCCTATTACACGCAATTACGTCAGTTGCACATTTTGCTACCTTGTTTCTATATCTCGAGTAAAATCGCGATGTTACGATAGTTACAAGTTGATGCAGTCACTGTTTAGTTGTCAGTCAACAATGATAAGCATGATTCTTTATCGTTACTGACTGAATTCACTACTTATAACTGCAAATAATGAAGTAGAGGAAGAGTCGGTGTATTCTGACTTATTCAACGACATATTTATCATTGGCGTTATTTTTTGACGCTACTATTTTATTTATAAATAACCATTTACTCATATAAAAGGAAGACAATAATGAGCCAACTAATTCGCTTACAAGACATCCAAGCAACTCATCGTGACCTTATTGGTGATGACTATTATGACCCAACAGGCAAAACTGCTTACGGTGTCAATGAAGAAAAAATCGGTAAGATCGATGGCGCACTAGTAGAAGATACTACTGGCCGTATTCGCTATCTAATCGTTGACGCAGGCGGCTGGTTTAGCTCAAAAGAAGTTTTAGTACCAGCGGGTTTAGCGCGTATTGTTGGTGATGATGTATTCTTTGATAGTTTAACCAAAGCACAAGCTGATGCCATGGAAGAGTATGATCATGACTATCAGTATAGCTATAAAGAGCAGTACGAAAAAGATCGTCAAGCATTTGTAGCTGACACTGTACCAGCAGAAGAGCGTATGGAAGTTGCAGACCATGCTTATGATGCACCAAACACGCTAGAACTACTAGAAGAGCGTCTGACAGTAAATAAAGATCGTATCGTTGCAGGCCTAGTAAAAGTCGGCAAGCATGTTGTGACTGAAGAGCGTAACGTTGAAGTAGATCTTGAAGAAGAGCATGCTAACATTCAACGTACTACTGTAGATCGTCCATCAGAGCGTCGCATTGGTGACGTGACTGATAACGAGACTATCGAAGTTGAACTAGAAGCTGAACGTGCTCGTGTTAACAAAGAGACTTATGTTTCAGAAGAAGTTAATGTCGGTAAGACCACTGAGCGTCACACTGAAACCATCGTAGAAACTATTCAGCGTGAAGAGCTAGATATTGACCGTGATGGTAATGTTGTTGACCGTGAAGGTAACATCGTAGACCGTGATGGTATCACTGCTGAAGATGTACGTAGCGCACGTGGTATGTAATATTCTGATCTATCGTTTATCCTAATATGATAACTGCGATTAGGTAGCGTGAATATATAGCTAAGTAATCATCCTTAGCGAATTAAGGTCAGAGTTTGTCTCTGGCCTTTTTTTATGTCTTTCCCATGAATAATAGGCTTATATGTCGTTATCTAATCATATTAGTAAAATACTTGCCAATAATAAGGAACGTAATGATGAATACTAACCACGAAAAAGAGACCAATAATAAGTACAGTGCAAACGAAAGCGAAAACCAACGAGCGGGTACGACACCGCTATCAGCGTCTACGGCAAAGCTAGAGGATCATGCAGGAGAGAATAAACTGGCAGCGCCGCATACTACGGATAGCAGTGCTATTAGTAACCGTTTAGAATTACTAGAAGAGCGTCCAGTCATCAACAAGGAGCGCCTAGACGTCGGTAAAGTGACAGTGACTAAGCATACCCGTACCAAGTCTATTGAAGTGCCAATTGAGCTAGTAGAAGAGTATGTCACGATTCGCACTGAGTACAACGATGCTGAAAGCCAAGATCTGCTATCAGGTAACTATGATGAAAAAGACATTTTACGCCATGTTGAACCCTCATTAGATAGTAAGGCGGTAGTCACTATCAATGGTAAACAAATAGAAGTTGGCGATGCTCCTGTTGAAATCGTTTTATCACGTCAAGTGGCAACCATTACAAAAGATACTTATGCTATTCAAGAAATCGAAGTCAATAAGACCACGCATACGCATACAGACAGTATCCAAGTTGAGCTACAACACGAAGAACTAGATGTAACCGAGGAAGGGTTTTTAGAGCACGAAACTTCTCGTGTTCGTAAAGACTAGTCCTACCCGAAGCAAACTTATTTATTAAAAATAAGCGTGTTAAAGTTGAAAGTTAGAATATAAAAAAAGCAACGTGAACGTTGCTTTTTTTATGTCAGAATTAAAGTATACGGCTATTAATGCCTAGGTCTTATTACACTCGTAAGTACTGATATCCGTTTCGTCCTCGCCTGCTGTACGCATGACGCCTGTTGCACGCTCTTCGTGTGCCACGCGCCACTGAGTAAAGCCTTGACCACCATCCATAGCTGTATCAACTTCAAATACTTCAGGGTTGGTGCCTTCATTGGTTTGCATCAATGTAACTGTACCCATATCAGTACCGATAACCACTTGATTGGTTTCATCTTTATAAGTCGCTTCAACTTTTAAAGCAGGTGTACACAAATAAGTTATTTGAGTCAGATCAGTATTAACATTGGCAATCGTATCATCCTGTACTTCATTTAACGAAGCATCCTCAGTCGCGACGACGGTATCACTAGGGTCTGCTGGATCAGCCGACATTGGTACTGACTCTTCAGCGTTGATGCTATCCTCTAGGCTCGGCTCTGGCTCTTGCTGCTGCTGACAAGCACTGATGCTAATCGCACTAGCGAGTAAACCTGTCATCAAGGCCGTCATACGTAATTGTTTTAATTGTCCTAGATTCATCATTGTCTCCCAGATTGTTATGGTAAATACTATAGCGTGTCCGCCTATATTCGCCTATGTTGAATTTGTAAACAGTCATGACAAATTATCAAAATTCTTATTTGATAATCATATAGGTCTATCCATAGCCTACGTTAAGCAGCCAATGATCTTGCATAAAAATACCTATCACTGCTAACAGGGATAGGTAATTAAAATAAGCAATTAGGTATAAATTTTGGTGTTAGATTTTTCCATGGCATTGTTTGTATTTTAGACTAGAGCCACAAGGACAAGGCGCGTTACGGCTGATATTCATACCGGCATACGGGTTTGGCTCAGCGTCATTTGCATTATCAGGAATACTGACTCCTGCACTTGCGCCTGCTGCTACGCCTCCAGCAAGATTGACACGCATCTGACCGTTTGCCCGTTCACCTGGGTTTTGAGGGCGCGGCGTTGGCTGCGGTTCACCTGATAAGTTATCGACATCGTTATGCTCGAACTGCATTTTCATGCGCTCAGCATCTGCACGTTGCTGCGCTTCTAGTGCTTCTAACTCTTCTTTAGTTGGAATATGGACACGTGATAGATCTTGCACTGTCTCTGATTTGATAGCACCTAGCATCATCTGAAACAGCTCAAAGGACTCACGCTTATATTCTTGCTCAGGGTTCTTTTGTGCATAGCCACGCAAGTGAATGCCTTTACGTAGCTGATCCATCTGTGTTAAATGCTCTTTCCAATGCTTATCAAGGCTTTGAAGCATAAAGTGACGCTCAAGCTGGGCGGCGCTTTGGTCGCCCATTTGCTCACGGCGACCATGATAATGCGCTAGTGCTGTTTCGATAATTTTTGCTCGCAAGCCTTCTTCATCAAGACGACGGTCTTCATCGAGCCAATCATTGAGTGGCATGTAGACTTTGAACTCTTCTTCAAGCTCATCTTCTAATCCATCAACATTCCACTGATCATCGACAGAACCTGGCGGGATAAATTGATTAATCATGGCATTATAGACTTCATGATGCATCACTTCGATGGCATCCAGTAAATCCATATCATCGAGCAAATCATCACGCTGAGCATAAATAACTTTACGCTGCTCATTGGCCACGTCATCATACTTTAGCAAGTTTTTACGCGCATCAAAATCTCGGCTCTCAACCTTACCCTGAGCGTTTTCAATCGACTTTGACACCATCTTATGTTCG
Organism: Psychrobacter sp. 1Y10; assembly: GCF_052259005.1. NCBI lineage: Bacteria > Pseudomonadati > Pseudomonadota > Gammaproteobacteria > Moraxellales > Moraxellaceae > Psychrobacter > Psychrobacter sp. 1Y10. The sequence continues at coordinate 212,635 of NZ_JBQQES010000002.1, forward strand.
ATAGCTTCGTCTTCTTTGAGACCCATAGCACGCATCATATTGACCACGCGATCACCAGCAAAGATACGCATGAGATCGTCTTCAAGCGATAAGAAAAAGCGCGACATACCAGGGTCACCCTGACGACCGGCACGGCCACGTAGCTGGTTATCGATACGACGAGACTCGTGGCGCTCAGAGCCGATAATATGCAAACCACCTGCGGCGACCACTTGATCGTGCTTGATTTGCCATTGGGCTTTTAGGCGTTGCATCTCATCAGCACTGACTGAGTCTATGTCTTCAATAAATGACTGCCAGTTACCACCCAAGATGATATCGGTACCGCGGCCTGCCATGTTGGTTGCAATAGTAACGGATTTTGGGCTACCCGCCTGCGCGATGATATCAGCCTCGCGCTCATGCTGCTTGGCATTTAGGACGTTATGCTTAACGCCTTCTTGATCGAGCAAATAAGATAACTCTTCACTGGCTTCAATCGTCGCTGTACCGACTAGCACTGGCGCGCCTTTATCCTGTATCTCTTTAATCTCGCGAATAATGCCTTTGTATTTACCCAGTTTGGTCAAAAATATCTGATCATCCATATCGACCCGGGCTATGGGCTTATGGGTTGGGATGACAATCACTTCCAAATCATACGTCGACTTAAATTCTGCCGCTTCGGTATCGGCCGTGCCGGTCATACCTGATAACTTGTCGTATAAACGGAAAAAGTTCTGGAAAGTTGTGGTTGCAAGCGTCTGGTTTTCGGCTTGAATCTCGACGTTTTCTTTGGCTTCGACCGCCTGATGCAGACCTTCTGACCAGCGACGACCTGGCATCGTACGGCCCGTATTTTCGTCAACGATGACCACTTCGCCTTCATCGACGATATAGTGCACGTTTTTGACAAATATGTGATGGGCGCGAATAGCCGCTTGTACGTGAGCTAATAAGGGTAAACGGCTTGGACTATACAGACTCTCATTTTCACCAAGCTCGCCTACTTCGATTAAGAAACTCTCAATCTTTTCGTAGCCTTTTTCGCTGATTTCGATTTGACGGTTTTTTTCATCAATCCAAAAATCTTCATCTTCATTATTCTTATTGGCTTCTTCATCTTTTGAGCGCACAAGCACCGGAATAATAGTATTAATCAGTGCATACATCCTTGATGAATCCTCGGCTTGACCTGAGATGATCAAAGGCGTACGCGCCTCATCGATTAAGATAGAGTCAATCTCATCAATGATACAAAAGTTCAGCGGGCGCTGCTTTTTCTCGCTGAGACTAAAGACCATATTGTCACGCAGATAATCAAAACCGTACTCGTTATTGGTACCATAAGTGATGTCCGCTTGATAAGCATCGACCTTTTCTTGTGCTGGTTGCTGTGAGTAAATCACTCCAACCGTCAGTCCCAAAAAGTTAAATAGTGGACGGTTCAAGTCCGCATCACGAGCGGCCAAGTAATCGTTGACCGTGACCACGTGGACACCTTTACTACTAATAGCATTTAGATAAATCGCCAAGGTCGCCATCAAGGTTTTACCCTCACCGGTCTTCATCTCAGCGATTTTGCCTTCGTGCAAGGTGATACCACCGATCAGCTGCACATCATAGTGACGCATGCCATTGACCCGCAGTGACGCTTCACGGCAGACGGCAAACGCTTCAGGCAATAGCGCATCTAAGCTCTCACCTTTTTGAAAGCGCGCTTTGAACGCTTCTGTTTTTTGTTGTAATTGTTCATCAGACAGAGCTTGCACGCCAGCCTCTTGGGCATTAATCTTGGTGACCACCTTACGCATACGTTTTAGTTCGCGGTCATTTTTGGTGCCAACCACACTGCCTACAATCTTTGATAACATAATTTTTTAACCTATGGAAATATTCGATAATTAGCGTAAATATAGTCAGCACAACACAAAATCGATAAGTGACGCCAAATGCATAGTCACTTATGATAGATATAAATCGTCGTTGTACATTGCTTGCAAGCGTGTCTTCGTACCAAAAACCCATGTCTTAACAGCACTATGCCGCTTGTAAAGTGCATCGACTATAGTAGCCAAAGCTTTACCCGCCGTCCTATCATCATCCGACCCAGTACTATCTGATGAAGCATCGCCAATAAAATGTGCCGTCATTATATATGGTTATGGCGCGGATGAATACAAGGGCAACCGGCGGATATTTGCCAGCGCTGAAACGCGGCAGGTCATGTTAAAATGGTAAATATTTGGCTATCGCCAAGCGCTGTTATCTACCTACCGTGTACCCAACTCTATACCTTTTATCAGCAATATTTAAGCCAAGCAATATAAGAGAACATGAATGTCTGCTAAACCACTTGATGTAAACCATGCCACCTCCAAAACCCTAACCATAGGCGATGCTGTCTACGATTTGGCCCATCATACGCCAATGATGGTGCAGTATCTGACCATGAAAGCGCGCTACCCAAATGCCTTGTTGCTCTATCGAATGGGCGATTTTTATGAGCTGTTTTTTGATGATGCCAAGCGTGCCGCGCAGATATTGGACATTACTTTAACGCGCCGCGGCACTGACAAAGCCGGCAACACTATCGCGATGGCAGGTGTACCCTTTCATGCTGCAGATAGCTACATGGCACGGCTCATTGCCGCTGGGCAAACGGTGGTGGTCTGTGAGCAAATCGATGAGGCAGCCGATAGCAACTCTTATCCAAGCATCGGCGAAAAAAGCAAAAAAGATAATACGCTACACAATAAAGGTAGCACTAAAGCCGCTAAGGCTAAGCCGCCCACCATCATGCGCCGCGAAGTGGTCAAGACGCTGACTGCTGGGACGATAACCGATGATGCACTTATCGCGCCCAATCAGACGCCTACTGTCGTCGCCATCGACATCGCCACACCGAATCCAAAGGCAAAAGATCGTAAACTGCCTATCCAAGCTGCAATCAGTCAACTGGACTTGACGGCAGGGACGCTCACCACTCAAACCCTAAGTGTGGATAGTAGTACAAGCGTTGCAACTGGAGAGAATAGTGATATAGCAACGCTACAAGCGCAAATGCTCACTGTCTTGGCACGCTTTGCCCCTAGTGAGTGTATCATCAGTGAAGCCACCAGTGAAGACTGGCTACTGTGGTTACGTAGTCATCTCGACTGCCCTATCATCGAAGTGGCGGCCAATGACTTCCACCGTGAGCACGCGACCGCAACGCTGTGTCAGCAGTTTGACGTACAGCGCTTAGATGGTTTGGGTATTAGTGATGCGCCCCTCAGTCAATCTAGCTGTGCTGCGCTGATACATTATGCACGCCAAACGCAGCAGCGCCAAGTGCCGCAGGTCAACCAGCTTATCGTTGAACACAGTGACGACTATCTGATTATCGATGCCAACAGCCAGCAAAATCTTGAATTGTTTACGCCTGTTAGTGCGAATGGAACGTCTCTGATATCGGTACTCAATCACTGCAAAACGCCCATGGGACGACGGTTATTGGTACAGCAAATGAAGCGTCCACTACGCTTACATACTCGTATCAACCAGCGCTTGGATGCGATAGCCAGCCTAATAGAAGTAGACAGTGCAAAAAACCATTTATCCAATAAAAATGCGATATTAATCACACACTTAGTCACACACTTACGCGACACCCTCAATGCCATTGGTGATATCGAGCGTATTAGCAGTCGTATCGGTCTGATGAGTGCCAAACCGCGCGATCTACGTAAGCTCGCCGATGGGATTGCCAGTAGCAATCATCTAACGACGCTACTGACCGAAGCGGGCATCCATCCTGAGCACACAGGATTACTACCGATGCTGATGCAGCAACTGCCCACTCAGCTGCCAACCGTACAAGCCGTCGCCGACCTTATCGAGCGCGCTATTGTCATAGAGCCACCTGCTCATATCCGTGATGGCGGTATGCTTGCAGCGGGTTATGATGAAGACTTTGATCGCTTGACCCATCTGCATGACAATATCCAAGCGACCCTTGATGAGATGGCAGAACGTATGCGGCAAGAGTGTCAGCTGCCAAGTCTAAAAGTCGGCTTTAATAAAGTCAGTGGCTTTTATTTTGAGCTGCCCAAGATGCAGGCTCAAAATGCGCCCAGTCACTTTATCCGTCGCCAAACACTCAAAAACGCTGAACGCTTTATCACTGATGAATTAAAAACCGTCGAAACCGAATATCTAAGCGCACAAACCTTGGCACTGGCGCGAGAAAAACAGCTATATCAGCAATTGCTGACCACGCTTAGCGACCATTTAACCGAGCTACAACAGTTAAGCGCCGCTATCGCTCAGATAGACGTCCTTAGCAATTGGGCGCAGCTGGCTATGACTCATAACTGGCAACGTCCAGTCATGCATGATGGCGCATCAAATAGCGTTATAAATAGTAAAAATGCAAAAAAAGAAGACAATAAAAACAGTAACGCTCAGCAAAACCAGCTGAACTTTGACGGCGCTAATCAAAGTCAGGCTCAAAGCCAACGGTCAGATCAAGCGCAAAGCCAAACCAGCATCGATATCCGTCAAGGTCGTCACGTCGTTGTCGAAGCGGCGTTAAATCCAGCCAATACGCACCAACAAAACACGCAAAATGACCATCCTAGCCATTTCGTTGCCAACGACTGCGCGCTTGGCAGCGATGAGCATCCCGAACGCTTATTAATCATTACTGGCCCTAATATGGGCGGCAAATCGACCTATATGCGTCAGACTGCCCTGATCGTGCTACTCGCTCATTGCGGCAGCTTTGTACCGGCTGAACACGCTCTTATCGGTGATATCGACCGGATTTTTACTCGTATTGGTTCTGCCGATGATCTGGCTGGCGGCAAATCTACCTTTATGGTGGAGATGATCGAAACCGCCAATATTTTGAACTTGGCAACAGATAGATCACTGGTACTCATGGATGAAGTCGGCCGCGGTACGGCAACCACTGATGGGCTTGCTATTGCACACGCTTGCGTCAATCGGCTACTTGAGATTGGTTGCTTGACCTTGTTTGCCACTCATTATTTTGAGCTGACTGCCCTGGCAAACAACGAGCTGGCAAATAATAAGCAGGCAGACAACGAACTATCAAACGATGAGCTGACAAATAAAAACGACAAGATTCGCAATGTGCATGTCGCGGCAAGCGACGTTGATGGGCAGCTATTACTGCTACATCAAATCCGTGAGGGCGCGGCAAGCTCCAGCTTTGGGTTGCATGTCGCCAAGATGGCAGGCATACCAGCACAAGTGCTAAACGATGCCAAACGTTATCTTATCGACAACTTAAGGTCTGAGCAGACCAAAAGCACTGATGACAAAACTGAATTAACTAAGTCGGCAAATGATAAAGGCCAGACATTCGATCAAAGTGATATAACTGAGGCGACTGTAGAAACCAATGCACAGGCAAGTTATCTAGCAGATAATAAACAACAAAAACAATTGCTTAGCTTATATGACGAGCTGATAAATACTGATCCTGACAGTCTAACGCCCAAGCAAGCTCATGACTTATTGTACGATCTTAGACAACGCATCAGTCGCTAAAGGGGTTTGTTAAAATCGTTTAAAAGCGCTAAAATATGCATTATTTTCATTATTCTATTCAGGCATTAGCCGAATCAATAACAGGTAGACCTCAATATGACCTTCGTCGTTGCAGATAATTGTATTCTTTGTAAACATACTGACTGTGTGGAAGTCTGCCCTGTGGACTGCTTTTATGAAGGGCCAAACTTCCTTGTCATTGATCCTGATGAGTGCATCGACTGCGCACTATGCGAGCCTGAATGCCCAGCCAATGCGATCTTCTCAGAAGATGAAGTGCCTAAAGGGCAAGAGATATTCATTGAGCTGAACGAAGAGCTGGCGCAAAAGTGGCCAAACATCACGGAGATGAAGCCGCCTATGCCAGACGCTGAAAAGTGGGACGGTGTCGAGGGTAAGATTCAGTATCTTGAGAAGTAGATTGATTTATTAGATAATTACTCTTAATGATATAGAGGCTGTAGCTTTTTGCTATAGCCTTTTTTATTGAAAGGCTTTTGATAAGCTATATTGTAGGGTAGGTTAGCAAAGCGTAACCCGCCAGACGTTATTCAAAATGAAATTATAGAAATAGCTAAATTTTAATCATGATAATATTGTTTTATTATAATTAACTTTTTCGTAGAACCCATGAAAAACTATCGTAGAAATAGACAAGCTGGGGCAACTTATTTTTTCACGTTTTGTCTAAATGATAGACGCAGCTCTCTTTTGACTGACTACATCGATGAATTAAGACAGGCTTATAGGAAAACTCAGTCAAAACTACCTTTTACTAGTGAGGCTATGGTAATACTTCCCGATCATATTCATGCGCTATGGACGATGCCCAACAACGACGATAATTATCCTGCCCGTATCAGGCTATTTAAAAGTCACTTTAGTCGTCAACTGCCTCAATCGCTCAAACAAACGAGCAGTATCAGTCGCACCAATCGTAAAGAAACTGGCGTTTGGCAACGGCGATATTGGAAACATACGATACGTGATGAGTTAGATTTTAATAATCATATGGACTATATTCACTTTAACCCTGTCAAACATAAGCTGGTAAGTTGTGCCACTGATTGGGCGTATTCTAGTTTTTTGCATGAGGTTAAAAAAGGAAGGTATGCTAAGGATTGGGCTACGGAAGCATTTGATAATGAAGCTATTGGAGAATAATAAATTTTGGGTTAATTGATCTTTTGCTACTAACAAAGGCGGGTTACGCTGCGCTAACCCACCCTACATAGTCAAATTAACAAAATTAACCTTTCGTAGGGTGGGTTAGTTTTATCAAATTCTTAACAAGAATTTTGTTAAAACGTATTCCGCCACTTTGTATTATGCTAATAGAAAATCCTATTTAAAGAATTTTCCTTGCAAGCCCTACTCTCTCGCTGCTTTTTAAATCTAAAAACCATTTAACGATATGATAACGTTAGATGGTTTTTTTATAGACTCTTTATAGACCGATAATAATACCTATCTAACCTAGGCAAATCATCAGTATGCACGGGTTGCTGCGCATTAAAAAATCCAGATTGAGCCAGCTTTTGACTACCAGGACAGGCAAAATTACATAGCATGATATTTTGTAGATTGACACTGTCGTATTTGGTCAGCACGTAGGCGGTATCTCCAAATACTTCTTGCCAATTTTTGAGAATGGTTTGGGTATAGCCATGCTCCTTTCGCGGTATGCCGATGATATTTGCCATGATATCGTTACTGTTGGCTTTGAACTGTGTCAACGCTTCAAGCGTGTACAGATTACTCGCAACATGTTGACCTTGAAAGGCATCAATGAGCATAAAATCATAACGGGCTTCTTTATTTCGGGTCAAATAGCCTCGAGCATCATCGCCTATAAACTCAATATTTGCCGCGATGGGTGCTTTTAAAAAGTGTTTTTCGATAATCTTTGGTAAGTCTTTGTCAATGTCGATAACGGTAAGCGCCATCTCGGGATTGTAATGTGCCACTTCACTTGGTGTGCCCATACCTGCACCACCCAAAAACACCAAGGTCTCGGGCTTGGTTTGTCCGATGGCTTCTACGGCAATCTCACCATACCAATGACAGTTTTTTTTGGTGGCGTATACCCAGCAGCTACTCGTCGACTGTCCTGGCTTGTCAGTGATAGTGACTGCCAAGTCTCTACCCGCCAGCGTATCTTTGATAAACCAAGCCCCTGTCGCGGTCTGGTAGCCAGTATCCACTCTGTTCATCATAATAAACGCCGCCGTCATGACTAGTGCCGAGGTAAAGAGCAAATAGTTGGTGACATGATCAGACGGCTTGATCGGCTCGTCGCTCTCTATTTGGATGGCAAGCTTGGTACAGAGCCATGCACTAAATGCCAATGACGCTATAAATAGCGCCAAGCTACTCATAAGCCCAATATAAGGCAACAAAAAAATCGGCGTCACGGTTGAGCCAAGTACGCTACCTACCGTGGTAATCGCTACCATCGTGCCAGCGTTTTTGCCCGCGTCAACACCATCGTCATTTTTGTATTTCAATGACAAAAACTGAGTAATAAGAGGAATGGCAGTTGAGCCAAACGCTAGCCCTACCCCGAACAGCAACCCGACACCGATTGCGGCGATGATAGGGCTGTCGGTACTGGATGTCATGGCTGCCAGTAGGGGCAACTGAATAATACAGGCGATGGCATGAGAGATGGCGGACAATGACAACACATAGCCTGCCTTTAGTAACGCTTGCCTTGGGGTGTATACTGCTTGCGATAAGCGCCCGCCATACCAGTAGCCAACGGCGATGGCGATCAGTACCATTGCCAGTATAACGCCAGTGATGGAGATGGATGAGCCAATATAGGTGGCTGATATACGAATGGCATAAATCTCGATACCAAGACCAGCAAAGCCTTCAAGTAGCGCAATGACCAAACATATCATTAAGACTTTTTTTTGCATAAGCTGAATCATTATAGGGGTGAGCAATTATGCAGAGTTTACACTATTCTTATTATTAGATGGGATGGTAGCTATGGTTAGTTACCTATGAGGATTTATAAATAAAAAAAGCCAACGTGACGTTTGGCTTTTGAGATATTGAGTAGGGTTTTTTGTAGGCTGGGTTTTTAACCCAGCATCGTGAACTTGCAGAATAAAAAAGCTGGGTTAAAAACTCAGCCTACGCCAACTAAGGCAGTATACGACACGGCGAACCGTTAGGAATATCACATTCAATACGAACATTTGAAGGTTGTTTAGCAGTCGCTATGATTTTTTGTTGAGTCTCTAGTGTCCAGCCTGTAGCATCGGTTATGGATTGACAAGCACTTATAACTGGAGCAATTATTGATACACTAGTATTATTTTCGTCTTTGAGCGTATAAAACACCTTATTACTATACCCTTTGACTTCTGATAAACAAGCGCTTTGTTTGGCTTTAGAAATATATTGCGTATAAATAGGAGTCGCAATCGCAGCCAATAAACCAATGATAACCACTACAATCATCATCTCTACGACTGTAAAACCTTTTTGTAATTGTTGAGTCATTATATTCGACTAAAGTTGTATTTAATGAGTAAGGTATAAAGCAGAAACTATGCCAATATGATTGTCTATTTAGTACTAATGGGTTTTTAAATATAAAAAAGCCAAACATGATGTTTGGCTTTTTAAGTAGTACGCTCATATTGTGAGCTGGGCTAAAAGTTCGGCCCACCCTTACTAGTTTTTAACTAGAATTACCAATATTTTAAGTTGGAGCAGTACATGTACCTACACTATTGCCTTCGATTAAGTCTTTAGCCGTCGTTTGAGTTACAGTTGTAGAATTACACCAAGTAATACCAGTACTACCTAACGTAGGAGTAAACGCTATTTTTTTGCCATCTACTCCACCACTGTTAATTCCTGTAGCTAAGGTCATTACAATCACACCATTCTCTGTAGCAACAGAAGCTACTTCTTGAGTTGCTGTAAAACTAGCATCTGCTGTAATTCCGTTAGAACCACTATCACAATCAGTTAATGCGCCTGTTTCTTGAGCACACAAAGCAACCTCAGTTTTTAAAGTTTGAGCAGCTGTAAGAGCTTTTCCAACTTTTGCTTTAACTGTATAGTTCTGATACTGGGGAATAGCGATCGCAGCTAGAATACCGATGATCGCAACAACGATCATTAGCTCGATAAGGGTAAAACCTTTTTGTGTAGTAGCGTTCATAAGAACTCCTTTAGATAATAGGTTGACAGCGTCGCCATATATTAGTTGGGCGTAGATACCTGCTGTCAGTGATATAAAATGCACGCTACCATATAGCGCATGCTGTCTTAATATGACTCTTAACAGGAGTGTTGCAGGTACTGTGCCAACTTTTTAAAGGAGAGGGGTCGAGATTTGATTATTTTGCTCACACTCAGTGTGTCATTATCCGTGCTTAAGATAAGCGGTTTTATTTAGCGATTGAACGGTAAAAATATAGTTAAATATTATTAGATTATAAAAGTTATTTAAGATAACTAACTACTAAAAAACGAATGGTAAGCTAAATTAAAATAGAATTAATAGGTAAATAAGGACTAAATACTAGTAACAAATTTTGTCACCATTTTTATCATCATGATAATGTTACTAAATTGTTGCAGCAAATTGTCACTCTCCAAAAAAGGTACTTTGGTCTAGATTGGAGAGATGACATTTTGTGTCAGGATGGGTTGATGGCGGGCGTATCAATTGTGGTATAAAGCTAACGATAAGAGCTAATTCCACTCATCGCCTGTACCGCAAGTTGCGACATTATTGACGTTACGGCATTTATTGCCTTGATAATTAAGGCTTAATGCACCGTCATTTGCCATCTGAGTACCAGCTTTTGGCGTAGCGGTAATACGCCATTTGGCGGTAAGCGGGTTGGGCGTAATAGCGATAGTATAAAGAGCATCGCCTTGCTTGGGATAGTCGCCAGCCAAATCTGTATTCACACCGCTACTGATAGCGTCATAGCTACCTTGTGCCAATTTGCGACTTTGAATCTCGGAGGCGATGTTTTGCATCTCAGTCATCATGTCCCCGCGTTTGGTCTTGATGGTATAGCCTTGATAGCTAGGCAAAGCGATGGCTGCGAGTATGCCGATGATAGCGACGACGATCATCAGCTCAATCAGGGTAAAGCCTTTATTACTATCTTTTGTTTGCATTACCAGCTCTCCGAATAGCTACCACAATCACTAGAGGCGAGAGTGACACTACTGTCATTATTTTTAGTTTTGCACTGTATGCCGTTGCTACTTAATAGGATTTTTTTGGCGGATGCATAGTTGCTATTGGGCTCTGCCATCATCTTCCAAGAGCGACCAACGGCATTGCTTACATTGCCACCTGTCTGCGTAGCGACTAGGCTTTTGGTTGTATCAGTCCCATCGACCAGACTGATCTTGTAGCGATAGTTGGTCGCATTGCTGCCTTTTGGCAGATAAATGGTTTTATTGTCAGATTCATCAAACCCGTAAGTCATCTCTCCGTTTGCATTGATGCTCTTTTTGGGGACAAAGCCTTTATAAGTTAATGCCGAGGCTCGCCAGCGGTTCAGCTCTATCTCTAAGCGCTTCATTTGCGACTGTGTTTCAAGCTCGGCATTACGTATGACATATTGACGATAAGAAGGCACGGCAATCGCTGCTAATACTCCGATAATCATGACCACAATCATAAGCTCAATCAGAGTAAAGCCTTGATTATGAGCGCCTCGAGGAGCGCTATTATTGGGTAGGATATACTTATGATGCATAATCGTTTTATCCTAGTCAGAGGACTTTCGATACCAGCGCTGGGTGTCAAGCACATAGCCGCTCGTATTACCGAATATACCTGCTGATCCCATACCATCTGTATCAGAGGGTCTGCCGCTGCCATTGACATTATGCGGTAAGACGTCGGGCGTGGTATCCAAAAAGCTTCTATCACCGTAGCCACTACGATTTTGATCGACAGCTTGTTCGGAGAATGTTTGGTTGCCTATCAGGACTTGCACATTGGTAAAGTCTTTACTAAAAGCGCCTAGTGATAGCTCTTGTATGCCTTTACCTGCACGTACAAACCCGCCTGTGCCATTTTTGGAAGTATCATCTTCACAGACTCCCCACGGCAAGCAATACAATTGACGCTCAGAGCCACCAACTACTTGAGCTGAGCAGGTATTGACGGTCGTGTCATACTGCATCTCGGGGCTATAGGCGGTCATATAGTAAATACCGCCCATCGCTAAGCCATCTCCCATGCTTTTGACGTGTTTGATGTTTGAATAACCATCAAAATAGGTCAACGGATAGCTCCAGCCTTGCAAGACACCGTTTTTTAGGGCAGATATCACCCCAGACTTGGTTTTTGGTATTGGGGAAACAATGTCTGTAGGCGTCGTTATCTTGTCGAAAGGTAGTGATGCCAAGTCATTCAATGTCAGATCGTCTGCTTCTAAAGCGATATTATTACCGTATAAGTTTTGATCGACGATATCTCTATCTATGATGCCAAAGACTCGATTGGACTCTAATAGGCTATTACGATGACGTGATAATGGACTACTACGATCTCCTGAGGCGATATTTACTACAGCTATACGCTGTGTATTGGCACCATCAGGCTGAAAGAAGCTGACTGATGGCTGGGCGTAAAATCGGTATTGTAGACCTTTATTGACCAATAACTTTGAGGTCAAATCACTAATGCTATCACCACTGGTATTTAGCACTCGTACGACGCGGCGCACAAAGGTATTGAGACCTGTACTTGAGCTGATGCTTTGACCGTTCTGCAGATCGACGCGGTATAACTGACCGCCCAAATCTCCGAAGTATAAATGATCAATGAGTCCATCGTTGTCACGATCTAGCGTCGTAATTTCACTGACGATACTATGCTTCATAGAGGATACGCTGACGTTTTTGCCACCTGTCGTCGCGCCTGATATCGAAGCAATCAGCGCTCCTGTATCTGCATCGGCAATATATATCGCATTGCCTTTTGCTTGAGCAATACTGCTACAGCCTTCAATATTATTGGTAATAGAGTTTAGTTTAAAGGTAGGGTCTTCATAACATTTGTCATAGCCACCAGCGAAGATGATGACGTCTTTGATAGCGTTTTTACCAGCGCCTATCTTGACTTTACCGACGACAGGCTTTGACATAATCATACCCATACGGCTATAGCCTGACGTTGTATCATTGATCGTAAACAGCTTGCTTGGCTTGGTCATCGTGCTTACGTCGAGCCCGTATAGGCCTACCCCACCTTTGCTCAAGCCGCCATATACTTTCATACTACTGGCAGAGACAGAACCACTACCATCAGCAGCGAAGCTATATTTGTACTCGCCCGTTGATGTCCATGGCGCATCCACCCCAAATACTGGCGTTTTTGTCTTCGCATCGGTATTTATCGCTGCATCTTTTAAGGCTTTTAGTTGGCTTTTTATGAGTACCTTTGGGACAAAAGCGAGGGCTTCTTCACCAGTTGCAGACTTTGCCAAATGCAGCGCGCCTTCCATAGAACCAAACATCACGTAGTCATTACGATCACTTGGGTCGGTGGAGATTTGACCTGCATCAGCATCGATGACGCCATTGCCATCGCTGTCTTTATCAGGTGAGTTGATATTGCCGCCATAGCTGACTACGGTTGGCTTGGAATGTAGTACCCCGCCCAAGACCTTAACGTCGCCGCTAGGAGAGGTAATCAGCTTTGCAAGCTCAGTTTCTTGATTGCCAGCTGCGTTTATCTTATTGATTAAAGCGGTATCAATATTGATGTCATAGCCCAAAAAGCTAAGTAGATATAGCTTCTCTGCTGCGCCATAGCTGCTATCTAATTCATCAAATCCTACTAACTTACCAGCAGTCACTGCTACTTTTTTAAGTCCAGTGCCACTCTCGACATAGACGGCGCGAGTAGTATTATTGGCGGCGGTTGGTGACTTTAGTTGTGCGTAAAACCCGCCTGCGGTGATGCGATCATTAACATTGATCGTATTACCATTACTATCGACACTTTGATAGTTTTTGGTGCTCCATAGATCACGAGCATTTGGATTTAGATCTGCTGGGAACTTTTTCCCTGTTGTATCGATATTACCGTCTTTATCGATGTTGACGTATAGGCGTGTATCAGCAGTGGTGCCCTTTGCGGACTTACCGTATAGCGTACCTTGATTGACTTCATACTTCTTTAGGTTGCCTGGCCATACCATAAGATTAGAGCCTACTTTGGGCTCAAGCATCGGCAGATAAGCATAAGGTTGAACGTTTTGTGCACTTAATGGATCTTGAGGAATGGTAATCGTGCCCGAGGGTATACTGGCTAACTCGTTATCGAGCTTGGTCACAAAGGACAACACACTATTGACGATGTCTTTTGAGTCCTTGGCATAATAAAAGCCACCCTCACCAAAGCCGCCCACACCAGCATAACCGTTAAAGCCTGTCTTGGTATCCTTAGATTCCATACCTAAATTACATGAATTCTGCGCATCTTTATTGGTTAATAGATCACAGCGGTAGTACTTTTTCTCATAAGGCGTGCCATCATGCAGAGTTGCTTGTATTGACTGGTAATTATCAGAATTATTAAAAACATCAAAACTACTACCAAAACCTACCATAGCCGTTTTAATGCCTTTATCATTTAATGCCTTAGCATAGTCACCGATACAATCCCAGCGTGCGTTACTCCCAGCAGCAGCACCCGTATTGTTCATTAAACCGCTACATTGAAAACTTTGATTGGTCAGCGTTGCATTCATTATATACTGAGTATAGTTTGCTCCGTTGTTAGGCTCACCATCTGTCAACATGTATACACCAGTACCAGCACATTGTGAGCTTTCTGGCTTGATATAATTGTTGTTGTTACGAATAACACCATCGTTGGTCGTGTTCAAAAAACCGCTATAGGTACTTGTACCTGCAGCAGTAGAAGTACCCATTACATAAGCGCCTGCTTCTGCAAAGGCCCTAGCAATCGGTGTACCACCACTAGGAGATACATCTGCTACGTATTCTCTTATGTCCTCTTTTTGATCATCATTTAAAGGCTTAGCAGCAACGCCTATCTTTCCATAGCGCGCATTATTGTAGCCATACGCGCCTGCACCCATACTGACACTACTGTCCATTCTCGGGTTACGAAGCAGTTTAAATACGGCGACCTTTAACGCACTCATTCTATCCAAGCGCCAGTTGGTTGGTACATCACGCGCAGCAATCTCAGTGACCGTGCGGGTATCTTCAGTACTAGTGTCTATACAATAATTGATGTTATAGCTCTCGCCATCATCGTTACGGGACTCACTGATAAAGTTTATCTTAACATTTGAGTTATTTGTTTCCCGATAATAGCAAGGTTTATTGTTATCGCCTTTTAAATTAGGTGTTTGATAGTTGTAGGTTACATTGGTAGGCACAATAACAGTATAATCTCTGTAATACCCTCGAGTACATTTCCCTTTCCAGTTATATTTAGTACAAACAAACTCTGTTCTTGTTTGTTCTCTATTTTCTACTATTGTAAAAGGGTCGTATTGATAATCTTTGCTACCATAGTCATCCCATAAGCTTCTACTGTCCATACTGCCTGACTTATCAAGCATCAGCATAACTGTGGGTTGAATCTCGCCCACAGGAGGTTGGTAGATCGACAGATCTCCCAAAGTGTTATAGCTTGCAACCCCTCTGGCGTCATAACTAACTGCCGCTTGAGACTTGGTAGCCATACCAATAGTAGATAATGCCAATGTAAGCGCTGTGACTTTAAACAACGTCTGAGGAGTACAGGGTTGTACTGATAATGAATTGAGCTTTTTCATGTTGTACTCCTTGGAGTGTAAGTATTGTTACAAGACAGCATAGAGCTTCTTTGGCTTAGTTTTTTGAACCTGTTGCGCCAGCGGCTTTGGGCGTACCAGATGCAGTAACATTTAATAGCTTTTGACAAGCGTCGCTAAACGCATTGTTTGCAGTACCTTTGCCGTAGTCCAAGCATTTTTTAGAGGTCAGTATATTCTCAAGCTTGACATCCTCTACTAGGGTCGTCGCTGGGACCCCAATACGCGCTAAACACTGCGTCAGTGTCTCATCGTAATACTTGGTGATGTCTTTATCGTCTTTGTCTTTAGCGCTATAGCCAAAGTCAGCAGCGTTTTGATTGGGTTTTTTTAGACATTCTAGGATGTCGCTCTCTTTTGCTTGCGTAAGTCCAGGTAAGAACGAGCTACTAAACAGACGAAAGTTCGGTGAGCTACTAGCAACGTTAGTCGTGGTGATGGTCTGCTCTAAGGGTACAAACTCAAAAGGCCCTGCCGCTACCATATCGCTACTAGGCCGAGTGACCGCTACTTGCGTCATCACGTTGTTGCGTGCGCTACTAAAATCTTCTGCTTTACTGACACGGCAAAACCCGCCCGTATTTGAAGCGCCTGTCGTCAGCTTACTACCACCGCTTGGATCAATCACGGTTGCTTCATTCATTCTAAAAAAGTAGTCGGCGCGCGGACGATAACAAAATACAATTTGATCCCCGCGATTCTCTTCTGCTCCAATGTTCATAAAGTAACCAAACATACCAGCTGAGCTAAGCGCTAGGTTTTTTTGAGTCACTGCGTCGGCATCAGTTGTGTCTACATTGATAAGCTGCTCGATACTTTTATTATTATTGTCTGCTGTGTTCAGTAGCAGTGCATCTGCTTGATCACTCGTTGCAAGTTTTAAGTCTGTCGTACTGCTTCTTACTGCTATAACGCCTGCTAGCGTAATAAGAACTAAAAATAATAAAACCACAATCAAGGCGACACCTTGCTGATGAGTAGGCATAGACAAATGCTTTTTCATAGTATTTCGCCTTATATTGAGGGTTTCTGTCTTGCGTTTCGCAGCGCAATTTCATTTTGAAAAATAAAGCGTAAGTATTTTTTTTCTACATCGGTTGCATCCGTTTTTAGAGCGACATCATTACCCAAAACGGTAAAATTATTAGATAGCTCTGAGGTTTGGACGACGTTGTTGGAGCGTATGATGCCGCCCACTTTTACTGATATAACATCTGGTTTGTCTGTCAGATCAGTGTATTGTTTGACCGTGTAATAGCGTATGTCATCAGCCTCTTTGGTGCCGAGCAAGATATCGAAGTAATCCATATTTTGAATAACGACGACGCCTTTATCGCCGAAGTCTTTTATCCGGTTTTTGGCGGTCAATACAGTAGCAGGCTTGTCTGCTCTACCTTGCTCTTTATAGTCATCCATATCTTCGGTAATGTATTTGCCAGCGTCACAATATAAAGAGAGTTGATTGGGTTTGGAGGCATCTTGAGCATTTAAATAATAGCGCTCTATAATGATTTGGCCATCAATGACTTTTTTGACTTTATTAATATTAACTTCTCTTGGACCCAAAGCTGCCCTACCTTCACAGTCAAACATATTCTGCGGCGCTCTAAACTGTATCGTTAGCTGTCCGCTTGGTGTGTCTGTCGCAGTCATCGCTGACCATTGATTGCCTGAGCCTTTCGTTGTTACATCGCCAGTATTGGTTAGTAATGTCAGAGGTATTTCTTTATCACCATCCAACTTTATGTTTTTTAGGTTGCCAGCTTGGGTCAACACCACCCCTGCCCCAGCATTGGTATCATTGATAGTGTCTGCCAGTCCCAAGTTAGCCAGTCGTATATGCTCTTCTAGCACAGGGATACCAAAGACGCTTGAGTCAATAATGCTTGAGCCTGCTTCTTGTAGAGTGACCGATCTAACATTGGCAATATAGACTTGCATTACCGCTGCTGATATCAATAAACCCAATACTAAAGAGATCATCAGCTCCACCAAGGTAAAACCTTGCTGAGTTGGCGGTAGCGTATTGGTAGGCTGTTTGGATAGATGACGATGTATAGTAGACATCAATAAGCCTCCATAATAAAACATGAGGCGCTAGGCTTATAAGTGCCGTTGGCATCCGTACAAGAATACTTTTCGTCATTCATAGTCGGTTTAGTCTGACTCCACGCTGCAATGATACATTGGCGCTCATTCATATCATTGGTATCTGTACAGACCTCCATATTCAGCGCGATTTCTTTTTCACAAGCAGCGACGAGAATGATGCCAACATTATGGTTGACCATCTCATCGATACTACAGTCGTCCGTATTACAATCAGGAGCTGCAGTACTATAAGTTTTGACATCTTTACAGTAGGCGCTTATGTCGTAATCGCTATTTACTTTTTTACTGCTTTTATAAACGCTATTTACCTGCTCTCTATAGATTGGACCAGTATTTGGTAGTATGCGCATACTCTCTGACAAAGACTTCATAGTAGATATAGAGCGAGTACGCATCAGGCTCTCATCAGTCGCTTTTATAGCGCTCATTTGCATAGCACTAAAACCCAATACCGCCACTGTGAGTAGCAGCAGCGCTACCATAACCTCGATTAAGCCCACACCTGCCTGAGTCGTTTGTGTCTTCATTAGCAGCTCCCAACGGCCGTAATATTGATATTAGCGATACTGTTAAGGCTGACTTGCCTAGGAGTCTCACTAGTAGAAGCATCATCGCAAACGGTATAGCTAACGCTGGCGCCACCAGCCATGACTTTATTAGGCTGAAAGGTAACTTCAGTGACCGTAGTAGGAGTAATCTCTTGATTGATTGTGCTTTGAGAGGCGATATTATAGGTAGACAAAACGGTACTACTGTCGTCCTGTAAGGTGATGGTCTTGGGCGTGCTACTGTCGTATACCACTGTGATGTTTTGCCGGCGTATGATACTTTCAGCTTTCGCTTCTTTAAGCGCACTCTCTATGGTTGAGACAGTTGACTTTACTCGCTGATTGGCTAACTGGTTGCTGATATTGGGCGCGGCAATGCTTACAATGATCGCCAGTACAGCTATCGTTATCATTAGCTCAATCAGGGTAAACCCTGCGCTGGTTGCTGGTCGTTGGTAAGATGAGCTGTACAAAGATGCATCCACATCAATATCCTATTAATAACAATCATACATAATGACAACGACCAGTTTATTTATATAAAGAATAGACACTACTTAGCTAGTTTTTTGTTTATTCTTAAATACTGTTGCAATATTCATTCCAGTGTGATGGTATCAGCAGGTAATGCTTTAGAGCAGACAACCCACGTGATAAATGAATTTATCAATGAAATAGTTATAAGAGTCGACATAAGAATGGACAATGTAGCATAGATACATTTCTGTATCATTAATAATACATAAAAATATCTTTAAATATTATTTATTAACATTATTTGTCTAGGTGTCGTGACTGCCGTGCGCAAGTGCATAGGCTGATATATGGTAAATATCAGAGACAGGCATGTTTTTATCGTGGAATGTACTTTGATTTATAGGATGGGTCTGACTATAAGAAGATGACTTGGCAGACAGTGTTCGAGCCAGTGCTTGTAGACTTGCTCCTGTGGTCGCCACATCATCAAATAGCAATATACGTTTGACAGGCGGCAATGTCGTCAACGTAAAAGCATCGTTTAGGTTCGTTAGGCGTTCTGCACGCGTTAGGCCTTGTTGACTAACAGTATGATCAATGCGCTGGACACCTTGCCAGATAGGTATATTCCAATGCTTGGATAAATATGCAGAAAGAATAGTCACCGGATCAAAGCCGCGCTCAACTAGGCGATTGGCGGTGGTAGGCATGGGTAAGATGACACTATTTTGGCTATGGCAGCCGGCTGGTCTTGGGAGCTGACGCAATACATGTACCAATAAAGGCAGTTTGGTCATGTCCTCTGAATGTTTAAAAGCTCGAATGGCTTGGCGAATTGGATAGTCGTAATAAGTAGCAGCTTGGATAGTAAGAGAAGCACCTGCGGCAATATCTACAGTAAATACCTTGGGGAGCCACGCGATATAATCATGACAGCGTGCACATAAAATGCCTTTATATAAATAACGCCGTATATGATTGTGAAGCGATGGGGCTGCGCTGCTGGGTATGGAAGCTGTACTACGATAGACATGACATAGCTGACAGCGTAAATTTATATACTCTGCCAGCCATAGGCCGCTTTGATATGGTGCTAAGCGCTGCATAAATAACGAGGACACTTATCTATAATATTTAGCGAATTATAGCCCTCTCCAGTCATTGAGCATTATCCCAACACCGATAGCGGTATTTTTATGGTTGTAGTCGATGATGGACTCACCATAACCATGGAACAGCTGAACATAACCATTGACGTTGTTGGACAATGGATAGATATAATCGACTTGCGCTGCGCCTTTTTCTGTCTTTGGGTTATAACGCAAAGTACCGCTGACACTGTGTTTGTTTGGCAAGTCATATAAGAACTTCATATCACCATAACCCAAGAAATCTTCGATATCTGGGTTATCATCCGTGTCGCCACTCTCGGTACTGACTCGCGTCCACAGTCTTGGTACAATCGCAAACTTACCCCATTCAGCACCAGCCATAAGATAGGCACGGTTCCATGAACGAGACAAATTGTCAGACTGACCGTTTGAGTGATGCGAAGCTCCCGCCCCTAACATACGCAAGCGTCCGCCAAAAGGTAAGTTTGCTGTGACAGGCTGAGTTACAAATACCTCTGGCTCATAGTCAGTTGCTCGAAACGGACGAGAGTTGTCTTCATTGTAGACCTGCCAATGCGACTGCTGCGTATAGCCAAACCACATATCGGCATTGGTATCGAATAAGTCCTCTGCGACCTTAGTCTTAATAGATACTTGCAGTTTTAGCTCAGGTACTCTTAGCTCATTGGGACTAAAAACCTCCTCATCTCGAGTCGGCGTGCTTGGACTACGGTTGGGCTTGGCATTTAAAAATAATGGCAATAAATACATAGGACGGTGTGGACGCGCTGACCAAGTCCCGCGCTCACTGTTTTGGTCCAAATCATAGGCCAGACTCAGCGGTGTGTATTTTTCGATATCGCTTTGAGTCACGCCGACATCATCTAATATCTCGGTTTGTGTCTTGTCTATCGCGGCCTTATTTGTTCCATTATTGGAAGACAACTGATTGGCAATGAGTACCGTATCCGCAGCTGCTACAGTATCACCCTGCATCTTAGTCATATCTTCTGCAAGTACCACCTGCGGCTCACCCGAAATGGTACTTTTAATGGTGCTTGCCAAATCTAATGGTTGCTTAGTCGTGGTATAGCTTGGCGTCTCGCCTTGCTCTGCAACTTTGTCAAAACAGGCCAGTCGTGCAGCGGCCGTACGTACTTGCGTACATTCAAAAAACAATTGTGCTTGCTGTGCGACAAAAGCATCGTTAGACAGTTTTTGATTATCAACGTTTGGTGTCTCTAACTGCTCAACAGTAGCTTCCTGCACGTCTATAGCTAATTCATCATTTATCTGATTGTTATCTACCGCATGCACTTGCATGGTAAAACAACTCAGTGCCACGCCAACTGCTATGCTCAAATGGGTTTTGGTTACTGTGTGCTTAGTAGCTTGAGAAACAAAAGCAAGGCCCATCATCTGACGCTGCAAAGCTGTATGAACAAACATAAGTGTCCCTTGTGTTAATTGACACGATGGTCAATAAATTATCTACGATGACTAAAATCAAACTTGATCGGTAAAAAGCAACTACGGTATTTTATTAGTACAACTTAACTATTGTTGCTTTAGTGTAATAAATATAACCGCATTATACTAGAGTTATTTGTCTTTAGTACAATGTTAAATAACAAGAATTTGTCTCTAACAAATCTTTAAGCGTACGCTTGGCAAGTAAAAAGAGCCAGTCACTGTGTCATAACAGTATACTGGCTCTTTTATCGTGTGGACTTTTATTAATGCTGCATTATTTGTTGAGTGCAGTTAAAGTCTCTTCAAACTTTGAGCGTCCAATCTCACCAACTTGCTGATTTATCAATTGTCCATCTTTGTAATACAACAATGCTGGCGGACCAAATAGTTGGTAGCGCGCCAAAATTGCCTTTGAGTCTGGAGTAGTTTCAGTGATATCAAGCCTGATCAGCTGCCAGTCTTGCATCTGCGCTGGGCGATTATGAAACAAGTTTTTATCCATAATACGACATTCGACACACCAATCAGCCGTCACATCCACGATGACTTTGGGATTTTCGACAATGATTGTATCTAATTGCGCAAGTGTCGTAATGTGCTCATCGTTTGCATTACTACTACCAACCGCTTGACCACTATTCGACTGTAGCATCGTCGGTGCAGCGCTCAGTGACGCTAACGGATGGAGACTATCATCGTTGCCAAGTGCTGCCCCAATTATCAAGCAAGCGGCCCAAATACCAGTCACTAGACCAAGTGCTTGGGTAAACATTCGGCCACGACCCAGCCAGCTCCATGCCCATGTCGCCACTACCATAAACCATAATGCCCATACTAACAGCATTATAGGCGATACAAATACGCGCTCAATTAATAACAGCGCTACTGCAAATAATAATAAAGCAAAGCCTTGTTTGACCCAGTTCATCCACTCGCCAGCCTTTGGTATGATTTTGCCTTGAGTGGCACCAATCAAAATCAGCGGTGCTGACAAACCAAAACCAAGCATAAATAAGGCGGCAAAACCAAGTAACGGACTACCAATAGTCGACACTGCAAGCAAGGCGCCAAATAGTGGCGCGGACACACAAGGCGATACGACCAATGCTGATAAAAACCCAGCAATGAGGCTACCTCCCGTACTACCAAGCTTACTGTCACCCGCTTGACTCAAGCCTTGCATCTTACTACTAATGGCTCGTGGCAGACGAATAGTAAACACTCCCAGCATATATAGCGCTAATAAGACAAAAATAATAGCAAAGCTAATCAAGATAATTGGGTTTTGTAGCCAGCCAATAATGCCTAATGACTCGCCAAACACCGCGATGACTGCACCCAAAATACCATAGGCAGTAGCAACCCCAATGGCATAACTGGTGGTCAATATTACGCCTCTTTTTACTGTTGGGTTTTTCTCACGTGCCACGATATTGGCGACGATAGGCAGCATCGGTAGCACACAGGGGGTTAGTGCTAAGCCTAAACCTGCTAAAAATAATAAACCTAATGCCAACCATGGATGCGAAGCAAGACCAAACGGATCAGTATCGACTAAACTATCCTCGTTGACAGTAGAGCTGCTGGCATTGCTGGCCGTGTTGTTATTGGTCGTATTGCTATCAACCGTACCGCCACCGATGACATTGGTATCTGCTCCAGAAATCGTATTGGTTGTAAGCTCGTCATCTAAAGAACTGTCATCTAGTAAGGCATAGTCAATCACCTCATCATCTGTCTCTACTTGCTGTGCTGTAGGCGTAGCATTTTTTATATCAGTTGCAGTCGCTGTGTCTGCTGTCGTGGCAGCACTCATAGCAGCTTTGACGGTAGAGTCTGTCGTCTGATCTTGAGAAGACGTACTATTGCCACTCGCTGCAGTCTGCGGGGTAGTCGCAGCGATATTGACAGTAGTATTTATCTTTTCAGGCGGGTAACACAGTCCCGCTTTGGCGCACCCTTGCCAGCCAATAACTACTGCAGCATCGTCCACGCTTTTGCCATTTGTACTATTTAACGTCGTGGTAGCAACCATATTGGCTTGATCAAATACGGGCACACGACCAAAGGTGGGATCATCAATAGAAACAGCCGTCTGATTAAAAGTAAATGGCGTCGCAGTTATACCAGCAGGCAAGGTAAGCTTTATTTTATCTTTATAGACATAGTGCTCAGGCGTGATGTCGAAGTTGATCGATAACTGCGTCCCTGTCGCGACAGGCTTACTGACACTACCCACCTGAAACGCTTGATCGACGGGTAAAAACTTTGGCTTCGCTGAGCTTTTATTATTACCAAACAAATCACCCAAGCTAACAGCTTGAGCTGTCATAGATGTGGCGGTCAGTCCAGTAGCGACCAATCCAGTAGGTAGTAGTCCTGTCAGCAATGAGCTACTGCTTAAAGCAAACGCTAACAGATAAGACTTTTTGGAAGAACGATTTTTATAGGAGGATGGAGGTTTTTCTGGTGTCTTAATGGACATAAAGGACTGCCTATTGATTACTAATACTGACATCGACTCGGTCGATATTTACTTACGTTGTGCTGCGATATCAACCGTGGTTCTGATTTTCTCTGGCGGGTAGCATAATCCAGCTTTGGCGCAGCCTTGCCAACCGATCACGAGCGGTGCATTCTTTGCCCCTTTGCCATTATTGGTCGTAAGTGTCGTCGTCGCTATCATATGCTTTTGAGTAAATACTGGAACCTTGCCAAAAGTTGGATCATCGATTGAGACTGGTGATTGGTTAAACGCAAACGGCGTTGCGCTCACCCCTTTCGGGAAATTTAAAGTAAGCTGGTTTTTGTAGACGTAGTGACCTGGCGTGATATCAAAGGTGATGGATAAACGCGTGCCTTTGGATGTTGCATTGGTAATGCTATCAACTTGGAAAGCTTTATCCACTGGTAAAAACTTCGACTTTGTAGCACTATTATTACCAAACAACTCACCTAAACTTGCTGCCTGAGCAGTCATAGCAAGCATTGAAGAACCCATCATCATTGAGGTGCTCATGATAGCAAGTGTAAGCGCATTAGACTTTTTAGAAGTGCGTTTGGATACTGCGACTGATTTTATTATTGGTGTTTTGATTGGCATGAATAATTACCTTTAATTGCTGCTTTCAATAAACGAGGGCTAAAATCTAACTATTCTGGCGATGGTATTGGTATCAAACGAAAAGACTGTAATGTTAAAAACTTTAGTATGACAACTTATATAAGAACGGCGCTAACTTTCGTATTAATAAAAAATATCAACCAATAATGTCTTATTGGTTGATAATAGTTACGATCCAGTTATCCGTTTCTGGCCGTTATTACTGAGTACGCTAATGTCTCTATTTATAGTTTTGCATAGATGTCAGCGTCTTGACCTTCGCCGCCTTGTTGACCATCTGCACCCAACGAAAATAAATCATAAGGGCGACCTTCACTACCTGGAGAGACATACTGCAGCTCATTTTCCCAACCATCAGTTGGATAGCCACCTTTGATATAACCCCCTTCAGGATAATTCTTCGCGTCCGCAGGCGGTGTGCTCAGCGCTTCCAAACCCTGCGCTGTCGTTGGGTAGCGTGAGTTATCTACCTTATACATATCAAGCGTATTAGATACGGTCGATAAGGCCGTTTCTGTCGTTTTAACCCGCGCTTTGTCGCTCTGGCCCACGACTTTTGGCACGACCAATCCTGCCAAAATAGCCAAAATGACAATGACAACCATAATTTCAATCAGCGTAAAGCCTGACTGGCTAACGTTCACTGCCGTCCGTTTATTGATGACGTGTACGTTATTTATATCTGCATGAGATTGTATACTTTTCATAGGGTGCTGCTTTGCTGCTTTGGTTGGGGTTTTATCACTCATAATCATCGCTTTTATCATTACCGTTATACACAAATATCAAGACGATTATCACTATAGACTATGATTGTATATTTATCTACTAGCGCACTTTGATTTTAAATTTTGATTTTAAGTTTTGGATTATCGCTGTCCCTACTTATAGGTACATAAACCTCTATATATGTATAAACGTCACTGTTTATAAAGGTCACTATAGCCCAAATAATCAATGAACGACAGTGTATTTGCCTATCATTGATTAATATACAACAGTAAGCAAAACTTAAGAAACCTGCTGTAAGGTTAAAGTGATACGGTCAAATAGTAAACCGCCCGAACTAACCTGCCAAGTCGTTCATATTCACAATCGGCAGCATAACTGCCATCACAATAATCATCACGACGACGCCCATCAGTACTAGCATCAACGGCTCTAATAACGACAGCAAAGTACTAATAAAGTTGGTCGCTTCTGCCTCTTGCATACTGGCTGCTCGGCTGAGCATATTGTCAAGCTCACCCGAGTTTTCCCCACTTTTTATCATCTGTACCATCATCGGTGGGAAATAAGACGTTTTTTCGAGTTGGCTTGATAAGCTGGCACCTTCTGTTACTCGATCTGCAGCAGTAACGATGGTTTGTTTAATATGTAGATTGGTGGTGACGGCGGCGCCAATATGTAAAGCTTCAATTAATGGCACACCTGAACGTACCAATATCGCAAGTGTACTGGCAAAGCGGGCAGCATTGAGACTTTTAGAGAGCCGTGCCAATATTGGCAACCGAAGGACGATGCTATCAATAGCAAGCTTGCCTGCTTGCGTTTGCGCAAACCGGTAAAACAAAAAAGCGCTACTTATGAATATTAATAGCATCAGCCACCACCACTGGGTGATGGCATTGGACATCGCTAGCACCACCTGCGTAATTAATGGCAGTGCCTGCTCAGACTGCTCAAACACTTTGACAATCTTAGGTACCACAAAGCTCATCAACCCCATAATGACACCGACTGCCATGACCATTAGCACAATAGGATATACCATCGCACCTTGGATTTTTTTTTGTAAGGCAAAGCGGTTTTCAGTATAGTCGGCCAATTGATTAAGAATCAGATCAAGATGACCTGACTTTTCACCAGCCGCGATAGTGGCAATATATAAAGGCGGAAAACTCGCAGCTTGCTGTAATGCACGGGCAAAGCTTAAGCCCTCTAGGACGTGTGAGCGCACTGCCAGCATAAGAGACTTGATATGAGTTTTGGGCGATTGCTTGGCGACAGCTGCTAGGGTTTCTTCGAGTGGAATACCAGCTGCTAGCAGGACAGAGAGCTGGCGAGTTAATAGCGCCAGCTCATATGCAGATGGCTTTTTATAACGACTGCGCTGTCGACCTTGCTTGTCATTGACAGCATTGACCTCTACTGGCGTCCATTGTTTGTCACGGATCTGCTGGCGTACTTGCCGCGCCGAGTCACCTTCTAGTAACCCTTTTTGGACATCGCCTTGGTCATCAAGCGCTTTATAATGATAAGCAGGCATAACAGCGAGTATCCTAAGGCAATAGATGAGAAAAGAAGTGGTGAGTCATGTCTTTAAAAAAGTGGCGTAGAATCATTACTCTCGGGCATCATTCCTTGTAATAACAATACATCTAAATGCTGCTGCTGTAGCTTTTTATCAAAATCATTAACTTCGGCGATAAGCATTTTTTCGATACGTTTATCAGACGCATAGACGCTAAGACGCGCGCAAATGACTGCCAACTGGTAAATACGCTTTTTACAATAGCTGTCTAAGCCTTGCAACAAACGCACCATATAAGGCGTCTCAAGACTAGCATAGTCATACCCTTCAACCACTTGCTCACCAAGTGCTGTGACGCCGTAGCTAATAGACAGGTGCGCACAAAAATAACAGCTGAATAAATAACCAACCACATGACCAATATAATATCCACGATCATACGTAAAACTACTCACCCCAAAGTGACCAAGCACATAGCTATTTAGACTGGCTTGATCCTCAATAGGTTTGGGGTGTTTTAGCTGACCCACAGTTGCAAGTCTTAGTGGATTATGACCATCTTGCGCCGTCAGCTGCCACCCTGCTGGCTGCTGAGCTGGCATATGGCGTACGATGTCAGCGATAATATCATCGACCACATGCAACTGCTGCCATAAGCGCTCAAGTGGATTGACATCGAGCAGGCCACGCTTATCAAGCTGCTGCGCAAGCTTATACTGCTGATACTCTGCAAACTGACTCTTTAACGTCTGTACCAGATAGGTTGGACGTACATTTGCAGAAGCCAAATATAGCAAGCGAGTACGCTCATGCTGCAGGCGATAAAGTGTTAAACGCAGCTCAGCCACACTAGACTCTGAGGTGTCAGTTGCGTGAACAGCAGATGACAAAGAAGATGACGTGGTAAAAAGAGCAAGCAGCGCCGCTTTATCTCTCACTGCCGATTCTTGTAGCGATGATAATGTCTCATGGCTACTTCTATCATCAAAGATGGAGGCACTACTATCGCTATTTATCGTAGTAGATTGTAGGGTATTGTTAAAAGTCGGTTGGGTCATAATGTACCATCACCAGCAAAAAATAAATGTGGCCTTCAGTATCATAAGCGTATATCTAAGCTATATATTTAAATGCCATAACTAAAGATAACAAATAGCCAGATATCGTAGTGACTGCGTTTGGACTACTGACTATTATATAGTACCTGAACGCACTTTGGTTGTCAGTGTTATGGCCGCTCTTTATCTGAATTTTTAAAGATGGGAACTTATAAAATACTTACGCTGTCAGTTTACGTTGATACTGCTGACGATAAGCTTTTGGTGATACACCATAAACGCGCTTAAAGGCTTGACTAAAGGTGGAGTCTGACGCATACCCTACTAGCTCACTAATACGGCTGATGCTGTTTTGCTGCAAACGTAGATAACGTGCTGCCAAGCGCAAACGGTAATCAATTAAATATGTCAAAGGCGGCATTCCAACCACATCTTTAAACCGCTGAGCAAAGCTTGAGCGCGACATTCCTGCTACCTCAGCAAGCTTATGAATCGTCCAGTTTCGATCTGGTGCATAATGCATCGCTACCAAGGCTTTGGATAAAAATGGGTCTTTTAGCGCTTTAAGCCAATTGTCTGTCGCCTCAGGCAAGCTCTCTATATAGGTGCGCAGACACTCAATCATCATAATACTGGCCCAATGGTTGATGACTGCCGTCTTACCCATACGCTCATGCTCAGACTCCAAGGTCAACAGCTTGACCTCGACATCAATAACGCCAAATCGACCATCAGACATCTCGGCAAGCTCAGGCAATATCGTTGGCAGAACTGACAATAATGGTTGCGTCATCTCTTTTTCATATTTACATTCAATCAAAATCAAACATGCATTGATCTCACCTTCTCCATTGAGATCTATAACATGGCTTTCAGATTCATTGAGCATCTCATCTAGAGGTTTGGCATTATCACCATGATGATTAAGTGCATAGCTGACATGTTTATAGGAGTTTGAGATCATAATTGTATCGCCAGTCTTTGCCTCTCGTATCTCACTGCCGACATCGATACAAAAACTACCCGATAACACTAAATAAAACAAAATCGTATCTTTTCTATCAATTGAATATGACCAATTACCTCTACCATTTAGACGGTAGTAATTTGTCTCAAACAAATGCACGTTCTGTAATAACATACTAAGTGCGTCCATTAACAATTTCCTCAATAATGTATGGCAACTTACGGCAGCTACGCCGAACTCTGCAAAATAAACTACCTAAGAGACAATACACAAGAAAAATCGTTTACTGTGGACTGCTATTAAAGTTATACGCACGCTACACACATTTTATATTGATAGCAGCGAGACAATATTCTTTGTATAGACTATTAATATACATAGTATTAATCAGAAAGATACTGTTTCTTAAGTGTAGATTTAGGATACTGCTTAATAATGGGGGTTATTTCGCTAAAATTAACAATAAATGCGTAGAAGACAGTATGGGCATTTTTTTAGAAACCAGATAAAAGATAGGTACTAAGCCAAATGAAATTATCAAGCTTACAAAAAATAGCTATAAAATGAATAAAAAGATAGGAAAGAAAAACGCAGACGAAAAAAAATGCCAACGAGGGCAATTTATGTATGTAAAAGCAGATATATCAAATAAAAATTGGGGCGACTGATGGGACTCGAACCCACGACAACCGAGATCACAACCCGGGGCTCTACCAACTGAGCTACAACCGCCATAACTATTGCCAAGGAAGGCAAGATTTGCAGGCTAAATGGCGCGCCTGGCAGGGCTCGAACCTGCGACCACCTACTTAGAAGGCAGGTGCTCTATCCAACTGAGCTACAGGCGCTCTTAAGGGCTTTTACGTATTAAGTATAATTCGTAATGCTACGAACAAAACTATTATACATAAAAAAAAGCCTGTAAGGCTCTTAAAATAGATGGTCGGAGTGATAGGATTCGAACCTACGACCCTCTGGTCCCAAACCAGATGCGCTACCAAACTGCGCCACACTCCGATATTCTCTATTATCTCGCTAGTTTTGTCACTTAACTCGTTATCGGCAGTACCGCTAACTTGTTAATGTTCCTCGCTATCGAGGTGCATATATTAAGACTTATAGTCGGTAGTGTCAACACCTATTTTTAATTATTTTCATCAATTTTGACTAAGTACTTTATCAACGAATTGTTTGCACAGATATCTGCATAATATTTGCTTTTAATCGCCTAAATTTTTTAGGCGATTAAAGTAGTTTTATTAAGCGTTCCAGTCGTAACATTAAAAGGCATGAGCCATAGTGTCGCGGGGTTCGACTCTATAGAGTCAATAGACTGCTGAAGTGCGACTGGTTGAGCGGTGTCATCCATGACCGGATAGACCAGCCAAACTTGCTTAGCTTGGTAAGCTTGAGCATAACTGATCAGCTGATACGCATCAGTAGCGCTAATATCACGCGCATGAGTCAGTGTCTTCCATTTGATATCAATGACGTGACTACAGTGAGTGGTGTTAGCATCCGCCTTACTGATGTGCTGTTTTTGGCTATTTGCTTCGGTAGCTGTATTATAAATCAATAAATCTGGCTGTATAGACAGACATGTCTGCCCTGTAGCATCTCGAAGCCATACATCTTTTTGCTGAGTAAATGTTTGGTAAATAGGCTGGTTGATACTGGTGGACTGCTCAAACAGCTGCGTAAGACGCAAACTTGCCCACTGCTCAAAAGCTTGGTTCATATTAATCAGCAAACATAGGCGTATCTGCCCACCTTTATGGCCAACACCATTACCTGTAGGCATAGTTGAGTACTGCATTTGAAGTAGCCAATACGCCAAATCTAATAGCTTATGTACAGACTGCCGCTGCAACCGAGACAGTGGCTGTGTGGTTAGCTGCTGCTTTGCCCTTTGATAAAGAGAGCTTAGTCTTTGTTGCTCGTAGTGGCTAAACTCAGTAATCTGTCGCCAGTACACCAGCTTAGACAATAACGCTGCGGACAACGACATAGAGTGTGGGTGATAGCCTTGAGACGTGCCTGCTAGCTGCTCAAGAAAAACCAACGCACTTTTTATCAGACGATTGGCCAGCATATCGACGCTTAACTGGTCTACTTCACAAACAAACTTATGAGGCTGATGACTATTATGCTTTAGCTGCTCTTTAATCAGTAGCTTACCTTGTAGCATCGACTGGTTGTGGCTTTGGGTTTGATACTGCTTGGTTGGCTGATAGCTGGACAATAGCTGCAAAAACTGGCTGATGAGCCATTGTGATAGCGGCGGCGTTTGTGTCGGTAATGGCGTAAGATATTGACTAAGCTGGCCTAAGGTTTTGGTGTGCGGCAGCTTATGATGTCTACTAGATAATACCATCAAATCGGCCAGCATCATCTGTACCCATTGACGCGTCCGTATGATTTCATCGCTTTGGTTAAGGCTGTTTTTTTGCATGACTGCCGCTGCTTTAGGCAGTATCTCAAGCGTAATGCCACTTGGCAGCAAAACAATACCGATATAGTGACCCACCTTGAGCTGCCACTGTCCACGTTGGCGCTTAATGCTAAATACCGCAAATTCTTGCGCAAGCAGCCAAGCAAAATCATCGACGTCAATAAAGTCCTCTGCTACCAAGCGCTGGTGTTCAAACACGCTCATAGTCGCATGACCCACTGTATTTGAGTCAGGAAATGAGCATCCAGCGCTATAATAATGACTGTTTATTGGTATATGTTTCATTAAAATTAATACAAACGTTGATAAACATAAGGTTTGACAAACTCGCCAGTCTGCCTCACAAGCTCTGGATTGATAGTATAGCTAGTAGATGCCATCATCGAACCTCCAAACGCACTTTGATCAGCGAACATAGGGTGTTGATGGTCTTTACTTAACGATTGCGACAGACTGCGTTGACTGTCATGAATAAACTGCGAGGTCACTGCCTGCTGCTCATCATTAAATAGATACTGTAATAAAGCCACTTGCCCACCAACAGCTTGCGCCAATTGTGGAATAATTTGCTCTACCAATACTGTTTGTAGCTGTGTCAAACTCTTTACCGAGTATAAAAAGGCATGACCAAGCTGCGCCTCTTGCCCCAAGGTTTGCATGATACGCTGATTCAGCCCTGTTAACAGTTTGGCCAAATCTACCTCTTGTGATGACTTATGCTTATTTGAGCTTTGATGCGCGTCTGTATGATCTAAAACGCGAATAATTGGCAGCAATTTGGGCTGCGGAGGACAGTCGATAAAGCGAAAGCGTCGACGCAGTGCCATATCAAGCGGCGCTAATGAGTGATCTTGCGTATTCATTGTTGCATAGATATCGACATTGGCAGGCACGCTAAAGGCTCGCCCAGAATAAGCCAAATTCACTTGCATGGCATTTGGTTGCCCGCTACGTTTATCAGGCTCAATCAGACTAAGTAGCTCACCAAATACTCGGGAGACATTGGCACGGTTAATCTCATCAATGAGCATGGCATAACGATGTTCCGGATCATTGGCAGCGCGCTTACAAAGCTTTAAAAAAGCCCCATCTTGGATATCATAGCGCATCTGATTGCTAATCCCTTGCTCACCTGCTTGGCGGTTGATTTGAGTACCCTGCCCCCTTGATTCATCACCGCCCATCACCGGGCGAATGCCTTCGACAAACTCTTCATAGCCATAGGCTTGATGAAAGCTGACCATACTATAGTACTGCTTTTGTACAGGCTGATTGTCTTGTTGCGCCTGTCGGAACTCGTCAAGCTGCTGCGACAACTGAGTCAATAACATCATACTCTCTGGCAGTAGATGCCACGCTCCGCTTTCGTCTTTATCAAAGTAAGCTTGGCTTGCGCGGTTCTTATAGGTCACTGTTTTTGAGCTGGCCGAACTGTGCATTTGCAGCACTGACCATGCTGTATTGCTCAGGTTTTTCTCACGTGCATTTTGCGCCGCCTTAGCGATAAAAAACTCGTGATTGACGATTTCAGGCACTTTTACCAGCTCTTTTTTTTGAACCTTAAAGTCTAAAAATATCAGGCACACCACATCGCGCCAGCTAAGCTCAAAAAGCAACTGTAACAACAGCTCATTGCCATCCGTGATGGGCAAATAATGGGTATACTGTTTGGCAGTTTGTAACAATCGATAAGTCTTACCTGTGCCTGCGACACCCGTATAAATAATATTGGTAGGCTCGCTAATGGGTCTGTCATTCATAACTTCACTCAATATTAAAAACGATTGATAAAAACAATAGACATAAGGTTTGCAACTTTTCGATAGTTACGTTACTACTATTTTGTGTGCAGGGTCATTTATGGTACTAATATTAATCAGATGCAAGTAGTAATCAGATGTATTGCTTTATTCGTTATCTAAAAATGCCCAACCAGATTAATTTGAGGAACGTTGTATGTCAGGATTATTAAATAAGCTACCCAGTAAATTATCGACGAAGATACCAGCTAAGTTACCTGAAAAAATATCTGATGCGCTAACCCCTCAAGCAAATACCCCGTCGAACCCTAGCTCGCTTAAGCCAGTAAACAATCAATTTACCAAGCTGCTATCCATTACCAAATATCTACCTACTGCTGCACGCTCAACTATTTTATCCAAAGCCTTTGGTAAAGTCGTGCCTTATGTGGGGACCACGGGTGTCTATTACGAAACCGTAGAACCCAATCAAGTGGTAGTCAGCTTAAACAATAATAAACCTGTACAAAACCATATTGGCTCTATTCATGCGGTCGCTGTTACACTACTTGCTGAGACCGCCACAGGCTTTATCTTAGGGTTAAACCTACCTTCTGATCGTGTGCTGTTGATAAAATCTTATTCTGTCAATTTTTACCGTCCGCTCAAAAAAGGGCAAGTAGCAGCGGTCGCTACCTTAAGTGATGAACAGCGCTCAGACATTTTAGATACCCCCAAAGGCGAGATGGTTATTCCATGCATCATCAACGATCGTGAGTCTGACAGCGTGCGTGATCCCATTACCGTTGAGATGACATGGGCATGGATACCTAAGGCTGAATTAGAAGCCCGTCGTCAAGGCAAACCTTTTGATAAAGCAACTGACACTG
The DNA here is from genome assembly GCF_052259005.1 of Psychrobacter sp. 1Y10. Classification (NCBI taxonomy): domain Bacteria; kingdom Pseudomonadati; phylum Pseudomonadota; class Gammaproteobacteria; order Moraxellales; family Moraxellaceae; genus Psychrobacter; species Psychrobacter sp. 1Y10. The sequence goes on from NZ_JBQQES010000002.1 coordinate 246,218, forward strand.
ACAACGACAACAAGACTGAAACTGAAACTGAAACTGAAACTGAAAACCTATCTTCCACCGATAATAAATAACCAGTAGACGATAACGTAAATAATCAACAACAAGGAGTCAATAATGTCTAAACTTACCAATCAATTTATCAGTCGCCTATCTAAGGCATTTTTTGTGGGTGCTTGCTCACTGGGACTGGCTATTAGTGCAAATGCTGCTCCGGCAGCAACTACCAACGCAACTACTATGACCAAATCTAAGCCTGTCTTTTTAGGTGATGGCGGTGACTATCCGTTTTCTAGTGCTGTTCGAGTTGGTGACACTTTATATATGTCAGGACAAATTGGGTTTAAAGACGGCAAACTGGTAGAAGGCGGTATTAAAGCCGAAGCCGCGCAAACGTTAGACAATATCAACGACGTATTGCTGCAATATGGCTACCAAAAGTCTGACATCATCAAATGTATGGCGATGCTGACTGATATGAACGACTTTAATGCGTTTAATGAAGTCTATAAAGCCAAACTCGCCAAACCCTACCCTGTACGCTCAGCATTTGGTGTCAAAGACTTGGCCGCAGGTGCTAGCGTTGAAGTTGAATGTATGGCAGCAAAATAATAGCTCCAATTATACAATGATAGCGTCCTCAGTTAGGGCGCTTTCTTTGGTGACGCGTAGTACTTCTTCTAATGTCGTCTGTCCCGCTATCACTTTATGCAAACCATCGGCACGAATCGATGGGGTCTTTTGACGAGCATAAGACTCAAGCTCATACTCCGCAGTATTACTATGAATCATACGTCTTAACGTATCATCAATTGGTACGACTTCATATATTGCTGTACGCCCTTTAAAGCCAGACTGATTGCACTTATCACAGCCAACGGGATTTGGTAGCTTAAGCGCTGTCGTCACCGAGGCTCTAGAAACAGTTTCAATACCAATCTCAGAGAACAGCTTTGCTTGCTCACTATCTGCCGTTTGCCACGTATGACAATGGGTACAAAGGGTCCGCACCAGACGCTGCGCGACCACGCCAATAAGCGAAGACGATAATAAGAACGGCTCTACCCCCATATCTTGCAGGCGAGTCACCGCACCGATAGCGGTATTGGTATGCAGTGTTGATAACACCAAATGCCCTGTCAATGACGCTTGTACTGCAATCTCAGCAGTTTCGATATCTCGAATCTCACCAACCATGACCACATCTGGATCTTGTCGTAACATCGCCCGCAAACTTGTGGCAAAAGTCATATCTACTTTATTATTCACTTGGGTCTGACCAATACCATCAAGCTGAAATTCGATGGGATCTTCAGCCGTTAAGATATTGCGGGTCTGATCGTTTAAATCAGTCAATGCAGCATATAGGGTCGTCGTTTTGCCTGAACCCGTAGGACCTGTCACCAAAATAATGCCATGCGGACGATGGATTAAGCGTTTAAGCTCAGTATAGTCATTGTCTGCAAGCCCAAGATAAGTCATATTGAGGCGGCCTGCTTGCTTATCTAACAAGCGCATGACCACGCGTTCCCCAAAGCTTGAGGGCAACGTTGATACCCGCACATCGACCTCACGCCCTGCTAGCCGTAGACTGATACGCCCATCTTGTGGCACGCGTTTTTCTGCGATGTCAAGTTTGGCCATGACTTTGATCCGTGAGACCAAAAGCGGTGCCAACTGACGTTTGGGCGTAATGATTTCTTTGAGCTCACCATCCACCCGAAAACGGACAACCAGACGCTTCTCAAAAGTCTCGATATGGATATCTGAGGCATTAAGACGTATCGCTTCTGATAATAGCGCATTGATGAGACGTATAATAGGCGCATCATCCTGCTGATCCATCAAGTCTTCGGTCTCAGGCACACTATCTGCTAAGCTGTCCAAATCTGGATGGTCTTCAAGACCAGCGGCGATATGCTGGGATTCACCCGTATTGCCTGCATAAGCTGCATTCAGGCGTTTTTCAAATTCGTCCATGCTGATGCTGTCATAAACAGGCACACCGCGTACGCCTTGCTGCTGCAAAAATCGCACAGCTTCATTGATGGCAGAAAGCGGTGTGGCTTTGGTCAATACCAACGTCGGTGGCAGCTCAGCATCTATCGCTAAAATCACTAAAAGCTGGTGGCGTTTTGCAAAACTGTACGGCAGTTGCATCATAAAAACGACCTGATAAAAATAAAGTGGGTGATAAACAAATTCATAAGTGCTTAGCCTCTTTAGTAAAGGCGTTAGGGTTTTTAATAAGTAGGCAGTATCTAATATAAGTGCCTTATACTTACATGATTAAACTCAGTAAAGTTATCGGTAAGCGCTTATGAGTTTGTTATAATAACATTTTGTTTTATATCATTAGCAAGGCTTTTACGACCTTTTACGATTCGATAAGCGTATATCAGTATTGACTCCTAGTACTATTTTTGATTTCTAGTACTGGCTTTGACTGCTCGTATTAGTGCTGCTTATGCCTTTCATCTTTTATAGTCCGCCCGTTATTAGGATTTCAGATATGTCTCAAGCCTCCATTCAAACTACCACTGAGAACTCCCCTATTGTTCAAGATACTTTTACTGTTGGTAGTCGCACCTTTTCATCACGTCTATTGGTCGGCACTGGTAAATATAAAGATATGGCTGAGACCGGAACCGCTATTGCAGCCTCAGCGGCCGAGATCGTCACTGTCGCTATTCGTCGTACCAACATTGGTCAAAACAGTAACGAGCCGAACTTGTTAGATGTCATCTCGCCTGACAAATATACTATTTTACCCAATACTGCTGGTTGCTTTGATGCTGAGACGGCAGTTCGAACTTGTAAGCTTGCGCGTGAACTGCTGGGAGGTCATAACTTAGTTAAGCTTGAAGTATTGGGTGACGAAAACAGTTTGTACCCCAATATTATGGAAACTTTAAAGGCGGCAAAAGTACTGATTGATGATGGCTTTGAGGTGATGGTATACACATCAGACGACCCCATTGTCGCGCAAGAGCTAGAAAGTATGGGCTGTGTGGCGATTATGCCTTTGGGTAGCCTTATTGGTTCTGGTCTTGGACTCCTCAACCGTCATACGCTCAGCCTTATCATCGAAAACGCTAAGGTGCCAGTATTGGTTGACGCTGGCGTTGGTACTGCCTCTGATGCAGCTATTGCCATGGAGCTTGGTTGTGATGGTGTACTTATGAACTCAGCGATTGCCAATGCTCAACGACCAGTGATGATGGCCCATGCAATGAAACACGCTATTTGGGCAGGTCGTGAAGCGTTTTTGGCAGGGCGGATGCCTATGCGTAAGATGGCACAAGCCAGCTCGCCGCAAACTGGTTACTTTTTTCAATAAAATAGTTTTAATACCCAGTCGTTTATATACTTAATTTAACCGCTGTTCATATCGATGTGCCGACAGGCTACTTATAATACGCAGCTCACTGACCTTACTCATTGACCCTAAAGGACACCCCATGCGCTTACTGACGGCAGTTGATCAGTTATTTTTACTTCTTGAGTCGCGTAAACAGCCTATGCATGTGGGCGGCTTGTTTTTGTTTGAACTACCGGTCGACGCTCAAAACGCAGAGGGTGATTTTGTTTATCAGCTGGTAAGACAAATGCAAACCTCTGACGTACCACCAAGCTTTCCGTTCAATCAGGTACTCGAACGGTTGTTGTTTTGGAAGCAAGATGAAGATTTTGATGTTGAGCATCATTTTCGTCATGTTGCCTTGCCAAGACCTGCTCGCGTCCGAGAGCTACTGATGTACGTCTCAAAAGAGCATGGGCGCTTACTTGATCGGGCGATGCCACTATGGGAATGTCATGTCGTTGAGGGCATTCAACCAGAGACTGACGATAGTCCTGAACGCTTTGCCCTATACTTTAAGATTCATCACTCATTGGTCGATGGTATCGCTGCCATGCGCCTCATCCAAAAGTCGCTTTCACAGTCACCGTATGAGCCTATGACGCTGCCAGTGTGGTCACTCATGGCACGCCATCGTAATCAAGTAGATGCTCTGATACCTACTGGACGCTCTGTGACTCGTATTATAAAAGAGCAGCTATCTACCATTAAGCCGGTATTTACCGAACTACTGGATAACTTTAAACATCATGGCAAAGACGATTATGTTGGCACCTTTGATGCTCCCATGAGTATATTAAACCAGCGCATCTCTGCCTCACGGCGAATTGCAGCGCAATCTTATGATATGCAGCGCTTTGATGACATCGCTGACAAACTCGATGTCAGTATGAATGATGTGATACTTGCTGTTTGCTCTGGTGCCATACGGCGTTACTTGCTCAAACTTGATGCGTTACCGAATAAACCCTTGATTGCTTTTGTACCGATGTCATTACGCAGCGACAATAGTACCACTGGCAATCAAATCTCATTTGTTTTGGCAAACTTAGGCACGCATTTAGATGACCCTCTTCGTCGACTACAGCTGATCAATGGCAGTATGAATAGTGGAAAACGTCGGTTCCGGCGTATGAATCAAGCACAGGTAATCAACTATAGTGCCATCGCTTATGCGTGGGAAGGCATTAACCTATTAACGGGGATATTCCCCAAAAAACAAGCTTTTAACCTTATTATCTCTAATGTACCTGGGGCTAAAAAGCCACTGTACTGGAACGGCGCACCGCTCAAAGCACTGTATCCAGCTTCTATTATATTAGATGGTCAAGCAATGAACATCACGCTTGCCAGCTATTTAGATAAAGTAGAGTTTTGTATTACCGCTTGTAGCAAGCTGTTGCCGCATGTACAAGACATGCTGGGCTTGATTGAAGAAGAGCTTGCTGTACTAGAAAACGTGAGTAAAGAAAAAGAATTGGGACTACGTGAATAACGTTGAGGGCTGTGAATAACGTTAAAGGTCTCATCTTATAAAATTACCATAAAAAAAGCTGACCCTATCATAGAGTCAGCTTTTTAAATTTTTTAAACACAACTTTTTAAGTACAGTCTTATTGGTGCAACGCCCTTATACAGCGTCACGCCATGTTGGCACCACTATTTGCATCAATGGTTTTAGTAGCTTGACGTTACAAGCAAAAATAGAGCCTGACTTCATGGAATTATGTGCGCCTGTATGATCAACCACGACTCCGCGTGCCTCTGATACGATCAGCTCACCTGCTGCGATATCCCATGGCTTAATAGACATCTCAAAATAACCATCAAAACGCCCTGCTGCCACATAGCATAAATCAAGTGCTGCCGAGCCCAAACGACGCATTTGACCACCTGCCTCAGACACTTTTTGTAAGCTTTCAAAGTGCTCTTTAGCAAAAGAGATGACTTCACCATTACGATGACGTTCAAGTGGATGACCAGTCGTAAACAACCCACCATCGATGGTCTTACGCTCGCTTACGTTGATACGGCGCTGGTTTAGACGTGCGCCCTTGCCTCGGCTGGCAGAGAACATCTCATCACGAATAGGGTCATATACCACACCGTGCTGAGTAACGCCTTTGTGCTGCACAGCGATCGATACACAAAACTGCGGTACTCCGTGGACGAAGTTTTTGGTCCCATCAAGTGGATCAATAATCCAGCACCAATCTGCATCTTCACCGCGGCCTTCTTGCATACCAAACTCTTCACCCAAAAACGAATGGTTTGGATAATTGCTTTTGAGGGTCTCGATAGTGAGCTCTTCACTAAAGCGATCAATGCGTGTCACTAAACCGTCGATACCTTTTGACTCAGTATCAAACTCAATTTTGTGGCGATTTTGATGCGCGTGTAGAATCTCTGCACCAACTTTTTCGGCAGTACGCGCTGCGATGACGACCATGGGTTCCATAAATAACCTATCTACTTGTTGAATAAATAAAATGAATGAAGACTACAGATATTACTATTGCTTACATAGTTGGCACACCAATTGTCTGCCAATCTATGCCTTTCTTATACGATCTCAAACAGCCTGATCGCAACATACTAAAAACAAAAAACGATAAATAACAGGCTTACCATGGCTAATGGCCACCATCAAAAATCATGCAAGCTGTAAAAAAATTAGCACCTACGGCAAGCAGGTGTTACGCCAAACTATCATGCTTTGAGCGAAGTCAATAAACGCTGTAACTGTGTGACCACGCCATGAGTGTCTAAACCACAATCCGCCAATTGTTCTGCTTGTGAACCATGGGCAATAAAACGATCAGAAATACCGATATTAGCAATAGCTGGACGGCTAACAGCAAATGCAGCAGACGCATTGAGCAAATACTCGTTGACAGCGCTACCTGCACCGCCCATGATCATATGCTCTTCTAAGGTTGCAATATGCGTCACACCTTGCTCAATCAACGTTTCAAGCAAATTGGTATCCAATGGCTTTACCCAGCGCATGTTGACGACTTGCACCTGACAATCACTGGTTGCACCATCAGATGTCAATATCTTGGCCGCTTGCTTGGCCGTCGCTACCATCGTACCAAAGGCCAATAGCGCAAGCTTGTTAGTAGCATGGGCATTTCCCAATACGGTCTCTACCACGGCTTGTCCTATCTTATAGTTCTGTGCTGGACGACTTATCATCGCGCCAGTGCCGATGCCTCGTGGGTAACGAACCGCTGTGCTTCCTTCATACTCATAGCAAGTATTAAGCAGGTGATAGCACTCGTTTTCATCTTTTGGCGCTGCAATAAGCATGTTGGGTACGCAGCGCAGAAAAGCCAGATCAAATACGCCAGCATGGGTTGCGCCATCCTCTCCAACAAGACCGGCTCGATCAATCGCGAATGTCACATCAAGATTTTGCAATGCAATATCGTGAATAAGCTGATCATAACCACGCTGCAAAAAGGTGGAGTATATCGCGACAATGGGCTTGACGCCTTGCGTTGCCATACCGCCCGCAAGTGTCACCGCATGCTGCTCAGCAATGGCCACATCAAAAAACCGCTCTGGGAACTGGCGGGCAAAGTCAATCATCCCAGAGCCCTCTTCCATCGCTGGAGTGATCGCTAATAGCCTATTATCTTGTGCCGCTTTATCGCATAAAAACTGCCCAAACACTTGCGAATACTTTAGTTTAGAAGGCTTATCTTTAGTAGCTTCACTCTCGATAGTCGCTTTATCTTTGGCAAAGTCACAAGCGACAATGTCTTCAGCAGGTAATTTGCTAATGGCATGATAACCGACGGGATCGGCTTCCGCAGGCGCAAAACCTTTGCCTTTGGTCGTATAAATATGTACTAGTACTGGTCCTTTTACCTGTTTGGCAAGTGACAATACTCGTAGCAGCTCAGGAATATTGTGACCATCAAAGGGCCCAAAATAGGTAAAACCAATGGCTTTAAACAAATTGTCTTCTAACTGCGGTACATCACGATGTTCACTATGACGTTTGCGTCGATCAAATGCCTGCATGTTTGGACGATGGCGCAGCACCGGTGCCCCTGTATCTGAGATATCAACTTGATAACCTGACTCCCAAAGCATCGCTAAGTGTCGCGAAAACCCACCAATAGAACACGATATCGACATGTCATTGTCATTTAAAATGACCAATAAATCCGCATCTTGCTGTACAGCATCATTCATAGCCTCAAAAGCCATACCACCAGTCATTGCGCCATCACCAATGACACAAGCAACCGTCTGCGGGCGCCCTTGATAGCGTAGCGCCAAGCTCATACCCAAGCCTGCTGAGATAGACGTTGATGAATGTCCTACGCCAAAAGTATCGTAAACGGATTCCACACGCTCAGGGAATGCTGTCAAACCATTTTTGGCGCGTATACTACTGAGCTTATCGCGACGACCAGTGAGGACCTTATGCGCATACGCTTGATGACCCACATCCCAAACAATCTGATCTTGAGGTGTATCAAGCAAATAATGCAGAGCGATAGTCAGTTCAACCACACCCAGATTCGCCCCAAAATGCCCACCACTTTGACCCGCTGAATACAATAAAAACAAGCGCAGCTCATCGACCAACACGATTAATTGCTCAGTGTTGAGTGCTTTGATGTCTACAGGCGCATCAATTGTATCAAGTAGCGGCGTATAAGGACGCGTGCGCGGTATCTGCTTAAAAGTCTGTTGCAAGCCTGATAGGTGTGCAGCAGAATCGGTAGCCAATGGCCTAGATAGCGACGTATGAGGTGACGCAGATGCTGACTGAGACTGTAAAAAATAAGGTGACTGCTGCATAAATCGTACGATACCTACCAAGCTGCTGACAAAGCGCCATCTTACTATATCGTCATACACCGTTATCATATTGATACGGTGTTATGAAACCATCTACAATAGCTAGGTAGTATATACTGCTATTACTTATAGATTGCGATATGCTTAGCGCATCGTCACTGTTTATTAGTATTTACATGAAACTATTTACATGTTTTGTTTAAATGTACCATTATCATAGACATAAAATAAAAGTAACCATGACAATAGTAAATCAATAACCATATATTGCATACTATGCACAAATGACGATACAGTAATATAAGGGCAAAGACTTGTCACTGTATCCGTTAAAATAGTATGGCATAATAGCATTTTTTTTAAACTGTCGCTTTACTCATCGTGCATCGTCTGTGAACTTTGTGTGTTTTTCTCACAATCACGTTGAAAAGTTATCATTATGAACATTATACAATGATAACCAGCTAGTGACAGTTATTATGAACAGGGGTTTTGCAAACATATAGCTTGCTTATCCCGCTCTTCGACACATAGCCGTTACGATACGACTATGGCCTTTATAATTTCTACTGCCACGATGATCGGCCTATGCAGGACATCAATGTCATATCAATTTATTACCAGTGCAAAACTACCCACTCGTCACGGCGAGTTTGACCTTCATGTATTTGAAAATGAAGACGGTCAAGAACACGTGATGCTTAGTGTTGGCCTACCAGTGGTAGACCCTCTGCCAGAAAAAAACACTATGCAAACACGCCCTATAAAACCTCATACCAAGCCAGTAGAGAGCTCTGTACCTTTAGTGCGCATCCATTCTGAATGCTTGACAGGCGATGCTTTTGGCTCGTTAAAATGCGATTGCGGACCACAGCTTAATACGGCTATGGAGGCAATACAAGCGACTGGCTACGGTGCTATTTTATATCTGCGTCAAGAAGGTCGCGGTATTGGATTGACCAATAAAATTCGTGCCTATGCTTTGCAAGATCAAGGCCATGATACCCTAGATGCCAATCTTATGTTAGGGCTGCCTGCTGACGCGCGCATCTATGATATGTGTGGCCCTATGCTTGCTCATGTAGGCGTTGATGAAGTTCGTCTTATTACCAACAACCCGGATAAAGTGTCTTATTTAACGGACAATGGTATCAATGTCGTTGAGCGGGTACCATTGGTGGTCGGGGTCAATGACAGCAACGCTGATTATTTGGCCACCAAACGTGACCGTATGGGTCATCTGCTTGATAAAGAGTTTTATACCAAAGCTCATCTTAATAAATAAACTTATCATCAAAAATCTTTACCAACGGCTATAGTGATAGAAATTTTTATGAGCATTCCCAATCTAAACAGTACTCCCAAACACAATACTGATGCTAACGGCAACCAAACCACGCCGACACCTGATGACATCACACGTGTACGTGAGTTTTTGGTTGACCTACAAGCGCGTATTTGTCAAACACTAGAAGCGCAAGAGCGTGACGGCGGCGGCGATGCAACCTTTGTTCCTGACGACTGGGAGCGTCCAGAAGGTGGGGGCGGACGCTCGTGTGTTTTAGCAGATGGCAAGGTCATCGAAAAAGCAGGTGTCATGTTTAGCCATATCCATGTTCATAACTTGCCCGCTTCAGCAACTGCTCGTCACCCTAACATTGCCGGTCGCAAGGCACAAGCAATGGGTGTATCTCTAGTCGTACATCCCAAGAATCCAAACGTCCCTACCAGCCACGCTAACGTGCGTTTATTTGTCGCAGAGGCTGCAGGCGAAGATCCTATTTGGTGGTTTGGTGGCGGTTTTGATTTGACGCCGTTCTATCCTGTATTGGCTGACTGTGTTCATTGGCATCAAGTCTGTCATAATCTGTGCACGCCCTTTGGTGACAGCGTCTATCCTGATTTTAAACAGTGGTGTGATGAATACTTTCATTTGCGTCATCGAGATGAGCAGCGCGGTATTGGTGGTCTATTCTATGATGATGTCAATACTGAGAGTCGTGGCTGGGATTTTGAGACCTGCTTTGACTTTATGAAAGCGGTAGGTAATGGTTACCTTGAAGGTATCGTGCCTATTTTTGAGCAGCGTAAAGACATCCCTTATACTGATGAGCAGCGCGAATTTCAGCTGTATCGTCGCGGTCGTTATGTCGAGTACAACCTTGTCTATGATCGCGGCACTTTGTTTGGGCTACAAAGTAATGGCCGTATCGAGTCTATCTTGGTAAGCATGCCGCCCCTTGCCAGTTGGCATTATCGCTTTGAGCCAGAGCCTGACTCACCTGAGTTTGAGCTAACCGATTTTTATCTAAAACCGCGCGATTGGTTGACTTTATAATCCTTGTTGGCATAATGGAGCTTACAATGGTCAATCAGTATTTTTAGTATAATCTATACCGTATAGTGGTCATTGTATTGCGCTTATACCTAACGATATTTTATAAACTGTCTATTCTTTATGGACAGCATCGTATCCAATTACGAATGAAGGTCAGCTTTTATAGCTGACCTTTATTTTTATAGTGCTATTAATTATAAAGTTACATGCGCTTACAAAAGTGTACGCAAGAGACCTACATCTATCATAGCATCCACCGTTACATTAAAGACAATGCATATAGAATAGACACTTATGAGTAACCATTGTTTATAGGCGTCTATTTTATATTTTACATAACCATCTCATTTAAGGATTGGCATTGGTTAGATGCTTCCTATTAGCCACGTATAAAGGAGTTATATACATGACACAAGTTCACGCTAACAAATCGATAAAATCAATCTTCGGCGTTACGCTTATGGCAGCGGCACTTGGCCTCACCGCTTGTAGCAGCCCTACTCATCCTGATGTTAAAGCGCGTCAAGATATTATGAAAAATTATGGCGATTCAATGAAGGTCATGGGCGGCATGGTCAAAGAACCAGATACCTTTGATGCTGAAGTATTTCAAGAGCAAGCCGCGTTTTTGGCGGAAGAGTCTAAGACCCCTTGGAATCATTTTGTAGATGCTGAAGCTGTTGGTAATGCAAAAGAAGAAGTTTGGAGCAACAACGAGGATTTTATTGCTCGTTCAGAAGATTTCCAACAAGCCAGTGCTGAGCTTAATATGGCGGCATCAACGGCAACCAGCGCCAGCGATATCGAAGCTGCTTTTGGTGCGGTTGGTAAAAGCTGTAAGTCATGCCACGATGACTATCAAGTAGAAACAGATAACTAAAACAGTCTAAATCAAAGATTATGGTTAATCATGCGTTGTTGGTGACCATAATCTATAAGGTATAAAGGGTCAGCAGTGCGACTAGCTTCTAGGTTTCGTCAGCGGCAAACAGTACGTTGCGTACCACAGAGCGAGAATCTGCCGACCCACCAAGCGAGCCTGACAGCACTCCCACCGCTGCCAAAAAGGCAGCCAGTCGCATATGAGCGGCAAAGGTAGCACCGTCTTTATCAGAAGTCCATGTGCTCATCAGTGCATCCGGAAACACAAACACCACCACGCCGTACATCAACACGCCAAACATAAAAAACATACAAATTAAGGTCAGTACCAGTGCCAAATAGGTGGCTGCCGCTGTAACCACTGAACTCTCCGACGTCTGCCCTCGCCGTGTTGCAATCAGCCGAAAAGAAAAAGCTCGATATAGCACAAAGCTGGCTGCCAAAAAACTTGTAATCACAAAGACTGTGAGCTGTCCGTAGGAAACTGAAGCAGCAAAATCCCATGTCTCCCCGCCAAATATAAGGACGATAATCACTGAAAGCGCTGTTGCGATCATGGTTGGTAGCTTGGTGGTAATGCGTAACGGATTCGCTCTAATAGCGCCGCGAAATATTCGAGGAAGGTTGCCTAAGATGTGACGTATGATAAAGGTAAGCTTACCGCCCCTAGAGTAACGATCATTGGCTTCTTGTGGCAAATTTTTGACCATCTGCTGCTGCTGAATCACTGTGAAATGTCGCATGGCGTCAAGATCGTCTGACATCTCCACTCGCGCCAAATAGTTGGTTGGCTCCTTTGTATAGCTTAGGTTGAGCAGTCGCCCAAAGCAGTGCAGCATTATCGTGGTAAGTCGCTCGGTACGAAGCCCTTTTTGTAAAAGCTTGTCCTCTCCATGATCGACCAAGCGGCGCGTGGAGATTACAGCCACGTTCGTAAGCTGCGATGGCAGCGCAAGAAGGTAGGACATCGACGCGGCGGCAATCTCCACATCTGTAACGATAAGCAAAAAGGCCAGTTTGCGTTCAGTCTTTTCGTTGATACCGATCTGTACAAAGTCGAGGGCTTGGTAGCCTTGCTTGCTAGGAGTAAGGCTATGCCCTGTAAAGGAAAACGACGACACCTCAATATCCAACGTCTTTTGGACAACTTGATTAAACGCAACCATAGCTGCTTCAGTTAAGGTATCTAAAGCACTGTGGTCTTGTTTTTGAGCCACGCTAAGTTTCATGACTCCAAGGGCGATGGTTCTTTTAGTCATAGGCGAAGACTACTCAACGTAGACAAACATTGTGGCCAAAGCAGAGGCCTTATTGTAATCAAGCTATTTTTCAGCTTTATCGGTATTAACAGCTTGATGTTCATTTAATCTATTGACGATGGCTTTTACTGAAGGATCGCTTAGATCTATCGTCCTTATTGGGAAGGGGATATTGATATCTGCTGCATCCAGCGCTGTCTTAATCTCAACGATGACTTGATGAATCGAGGCGACTTTGTTTGCTTGAGTACCATCTTCGATAAACCAGCGTACTGTCAGATCTATAGACGAGCCACCAAAGCCAGTTGCGATAACACTTGGTTTAGCTTTCGTCGATACGCTATCGGCCTTATCTAACGCACGTAAAATCTCCGCTTTTGCCGTCTCAATATCGTCTTCATAGCCGATACCGACTGCCACTTGCAGACGGCGCTGCTTATACGCCGTATTGACAGTCAATGCTGACGTATACAGATCTGAGTTTGGAATGACCACTTGCCGACCATCATAAGTCCTGATAGTCGTCGCACGGATTTTGATGTCTTCAACAGTCCCTTCATAATCGCCTGAGACAATCTGATCGCCGATACGAAAGGGTTCTGAGAGCAGCAGCAAAATACCAGAGAGCAGGTTTTGAAAAATATCTTTAAACGCAAAGCCAATGGCGACCGAACCGATACCAAGTGCACCAATCAGCTTGGCAGGCGTAAAACCTGGCACTGCAATGACCATGGCTATCATAAAGCCAATAAAAATAATCAGTGCCCCGCCTACCCGCTGAAACACTTTGACCAGATTTTGATGTCGACTCCGACTACCTAATAGTTTGTGAACGATTTTTTTAAATACTATTGATAAAAACCAAAAAATTAGGATAACGATAATTGATGCAACAAAATATGGAATACGCTCGACAAAACCAACCAATATCTCATTTGCTGAATCTATGATGCTATGATACGTCAGCTCATCGGGCGTGGTAGCTGGATCAACAGCAATGGTGTCTGCCTCAGGGCTAGGCATATAGGGGAAGCTCCTTAAGTTATTTACCTTTTTTATTAAGTCATTGTCTTTCAGTCATTGTCTTTTGGACGCTGCAATTTAACGCATCAAGTCAGCTTGTACAATCTCAATCCAGTAACCATCGACATCTTTGATAAAGGCGATATTTTTCATACTGCCATCTTCAGGACGTTTTTTAAATTCCACATCGTTTGTATCAAACCAAGCTATCGCTTCATCTAAATTGGGTACGCTAAAGCAAATATGACCAAAGCCTTGCGGCTCGCTATTGCCATCATGGTAGCTAAAGTCGGTCTTGTTTTCAGTACCATAGTTGTGGGTCAGCTCTAAAATACCGCGTTGACGGAACGCAAAGATTTCCAAGTCACTACCTGCTGGCAAGTTTTCGCGCTCGCTTTCTGTCAGCTTGGCCAAAAAGTATAAATCAAATTCCATATCAGGGAACTTTTTTACCGCGAGCAAAGTCATACCCAGTACGCCAGTATAAAACGCTAAGGACTTAGCAGGGTCTTTTACCCGTAGCATGGTGTGGTTAAATGTAAAACCTGTGGTTTGAGCGGAGATGGATTGGACACCATTTGCGTTTACGCTACTTGTAGGCTGGGTTATCGTTGAATTGTGGTTATCAGTTGTCGAGTTAGAGGCTAAATTAGACATAATCATCCTAATAAGTGACAAAAAGTGATTGGGAAGCTAGCAAACCACTGTAACTATAGTAGCGATCTGCTAAGCCACTTCATCGTAATAAAAATTCATAAAACTATTGATAAAGTTTTGTAAGAGCGTGTCTTTAATATGCTGAGCTTATGATACTGACTAGTTCTCTAAAAACCGTACTTTTCCTGTCTCTAAGTCATACTCTGCACCAACGATAAGCAGCTGACCACTATTGGTTAGATCTTCTAGCGCACGCGAACCATGTTTTAGTTGACTGACTGACATACGCACATTAGCACTGATAGAACGCTCAAGTAATTCGTCCGCATCTACGTCTTGACCATTGGCCGTCGCAAGCTCATGCAAGTTATAAACGCTTGGGCGAATACGATCGACGATAGATTGTAAGTTGGGCGTATAGTTCTGCTCAGGGTTGATAAGCGCTTCAACACAAGCCGTCACCGCACCGCAGTGTGAATGTCCGAGCACCACCACCAGCTTGGTACCGAACTTTTCGGCTGCAAACTCAATTGAACCGATTTGTGATGGTGCCACCACATTACCTGCTACCCGAATGACAAATAAATCACCCAAACCTTGATCAAAGACAATCTCAACGGGCACGCGTGCATCTGAGCAGCCCAAAATTATCGCTAGTGGATCTTGATCATTGACAAGCTCAGGGCGTCTTTGCATACAGGGGTCGGTATTAGTCAGGCTATCGACGTAACGTGCGTTGCCTTCTTTTAAAAGCTCGAGTGCTTCTTGACCTGTTTTTGGGCGTGTATCATTCGGCATAAAGTGTCCTTAATTATTGATAATTATTAGAGCATTAAATGGCTTTAGATTTATTTTCTAGCGATTACTTAGCTCGTGGTCTATTAGTAATTCTTAAGCCTTTTGGCTCATTATATTGGTCAGCCATGAAGTAATTGTATAGGAATAGAGGCTAAAAAATGATAAAAAAATTGTGTTAAAGTCATTTTTTCAATTAAAAACTAGAAGTAGTCTCTAGAGCGTATTAGATTTTCGCGTACGTTTCGGCTTTACACAAATGATGAACCTCTCAAATTATACATAGAAATACTAGGAAGATGCTTTAAAAAATAGCAACACTTTTGCCGTCACAGCCTACGCAACAAATAACGAACTTGGCTTAATTTATATTAAGGGTTTGTTATAATGTATAGTAACCAGACCACGCTTATGCTTTGCCAAACCACGTTGTTTACAGTGTCTTATCTTAAAAGATGTACTGACATGCTGGACACTTAGGAACGAATATTATGACCGACTCATCTACGAATACGCCCTACAACCTTGCATCATCTGACACTGTACTGTTACAACTGACTGGTCTAAAAAAAACTTACGATCAAACAGAAGTATTAAAAGACATCAACCTTGATATCAAGCATGGTGAATTTTTAACCTTGCTTGGCCCATCAGGTTGTGGCAAGACGACACTACTGCGCCTAATCGCTGGGTTTGAACAGCCAAATGCTGGGGCAATATATTTGGATGGCGTACAGATGGCAGGTCTGCCCGCCGATAAGCGTCCGGTTAATACTGTGTTTCAGCAGTATGCGTTGTTTCCACATATGAGTGTCGCACAAAATGTCGCTTATGGTCTTAAACTCAAAAAAGTCCCCAAAGCTGAGATTCAAACGCGGGTGCGCGAGATGCTGGCGATGGTACAGCTCGAGCACTTAGCCAATCGCAAACCACAAGATCTATCAGGCGGTCAGCAGCAGCGCGTCGCCATTGCACGTGCGGTGATTAATCGCCCTAAGTTGCTACTGCTTGATGAGCCACTATCAGCGCTTGATCACAAGCTGCGTCTGCAGATGCAATCTGAGCTAAAAAGGTTGCAACGAGAATTAGGTATTACTTTCGTTTTCGTCACTCACGACCAAGAAGAAGCGCTATCTATGTCAGACCGTATCGCGGTGATGAAAGACGGTACATTCCAGCAAATTGGCACGCCGATTGAGATTTATGAAACCCCTGCCAATTTATTTACCGCCAAATTCATTGGTGAAACCAACCTATTTAAAGCCGAAGTGAAAGGTCTCTATCCTGATCAGCCAGATCGTGATGGACGAGTGACCAATGGGCGCATTGAGGTTGAGGTCTGTGAAGCACAGGCGCAAGACGGGCCAACGACGTTACGTAATTTGCGCCGCCCTGATTTTGCTAACGGTGTACAAGTGGGTGATATCGTTAATTTACTACTCCGCCCTGAGGATTTGCGAATTTATGATCCCAATGATAAAGAACATGGTGGCTTACTCGGTCATGTTATTGAGAGTAACTATAAAGGCAGCACCTTAGATTCGATTATTGAGTTAGCAAACGGTCATATTATTAAAGCCTCTGAGTTCTTTGATGAGGATGATCCTAGCTTTGATTATAAATTGAATGAAGCAGTCAAAGTCTCATGGGTGGATGGTTGGGAATGGGTATTGCCAGAAGACCATCTGACGGAGCGGAATGCACCTGAACAAAATGAAGCTGGGCAAAACGTATTGGCGCAAAATAAAATTGTGCAAAAGGACGGCAGCTGATGGCAGGTAATAGCCGTTTCAATTTGGGCAGCAAAACCCCTTTCCGCACCGCAACGCTTTGGTTGATCTGGGGTTGGCTACTGATATTTGCGTTATTGCCAAATATATTGGTGATCGCTGTCAGCTTTCTGACTCGCGATAGCAGTGCTTTTATTAGCTTGCCTGTTAGTATCGACAGCTATATACGCATGATTGACCCATTGTATTTTGAGGTCTTCGTCCATTCGTTATGGATGGCAGGCATTACCACGGTCATCTGTTTATTGCTTGGTTACCCTTTTGCGTGGCTGATATCCAAAGCGAAAGTGCGTTGGCAGCCGCTGCTGATGATGCTATTAATACTGCCGTTTTGGACCAACTCTTTAGTGCGGACTTATGCACTAAAATTGCTGTTCGCCAATAATGGTTTGATTAATAAAACCCTACTAGCGATAGGCGCTATCGATGCCCCTATTGATATTTTATACACCCAAGGCGCGGTAATAGCAGGTTTAACTTATTTGTTATTCCCGTTTATGGTATTACCGCTCTATGCAGTATTTACTGATTTGCGTAATGACATGCTGCTCGCTTCGCAAGATTTGGGCGCTTCAAAAACGCAGACCTTTTGGCACGTGGTACTACCATTGACTACACCTGGGATTATCTCAGGGGTGCTATTAGTGTTATTGCCAGCAATGGGTATGTTCTATGTGGCAGATATTTTGGGTGGCTCGCGCAATTTATTGGTTGGTAACATTATTAAAAACCAATTTTTGGATGCGCGCGATTGGCCATTCGGTGCAGCAGCCAGCGTATTATTGACCCTTGCAATGGCCGTACTATTACTCGCCTATCGTGCCAGTAGCCGCCGCATTGGCAAGACCGACTTTAATGAGGTGGCCTAATGTCTGATAATTCATTAAGCAACTCATCAAGTCGCTCATCCGTTAAGAATAAAAGTTCTATGAGGATTGGCAACATAGCCGCTAAGGGCTATCTTGGCCTGATTTATACTCTGTTGTATTTGCCCATTATCGTCTTGGTGGTAATGTCATTTAATAAGTCAAAAATTGGCTACAACTGGGGCGGCTTTAGCCTCAAATGGTACGAGTCGCTGTTTAATAACCAAGCGATGCTTGATGCATTTTGGCATTCTATTGTATTAGGTTTGGTCGCTGCGACCGTCTCAACGTTGATAGGAACGTTGACTGCCCTCGCACTACATCGTTACAACTTTCGCGGCAAAGGTCTGTTAAATGGGCTGTTATTTGTACTGATGATGTCACCTGAGATTGTCTTGGCTATCTCATTGCTCGCATTATTCTTATTAATTGGTCTGCAATTAGGTTTCGTATCGCTGTTACTCGCGCACATTACCTTTTGCCTGCCGTTTGTAGTCATCACGGTGTTTGCACGCTTAAGCAGCTTAGATGAGCGCCTGATGGAAGCCGCGCGTGATTTGGGCGCTAACGAATCAACGATGGTGCGTACAGTACTGATTCCCGTCATTCTGCCAGCGGTAATGGCAGGTTGGTTGCTTGCATTTACCCTGTCTTTAGATGACGTGGTGGTATCAACCTTTGTCACCGGCCCAAGCTATGAGATTTTACCGCTACGAATTTATTCGATGGTGCGGGTAGGACTCAAGCCAGAAGTAAACGCCATTGGTACGTTGTTGCTTGCCGCTTCTCTTATCTTAGTCATTATCTCGCAGCTGCTGTTACGTCGGCGCTAGTTATTAACAATCTATTAATAAGAAACTTTTAATAATAGCATTTGAGTGGAATTCACTGCTACATTAGTTATAATGAATTTTTCTCACCTCAGCGATCAGGTTGCCTTATGTTAGAACTCCGCCATCTCAATACTTTAACGGCATTACGAGCGCATGGCTCTTTGGCCGCAGCTGCTGATGAGCTGCACGTCACCGCTTCTGCAGTGTCGCATCAGCTAAAAGAGCTAGAGAATTACTACGATATTAGCTTGGTCAATCGCCGCACACGTCCGCTCACCTTTACGCCTGCGGGTAAAACGGTACTGGCATTGGCAGACAGCATCATGCCGCAGGTCACCCGCACCAAATCCAATCTTAAACGCTTAGCTCACGGTCAAGCTGGCAGATTACGCCTAGCGTCTGAATGTCATAGTTGCTTTGATTGGCTGATGCCGATACTCAATCATTACCGCCGTGAATGGTCAGATGTGGAGCTGGACTTTGCGACTGGCTTTGAGCCTGAACCGCATCATCTGTTGATGGAAGGTGATATTGACCTGCTCATTACCACCAGTGATTTACCGATAGAGGGTATCAGCTATCAGCCCCTATTCGAGTATGAGAGTCGCTTGGTGTTATCGCCAACGCATGATTTGGCCGCGCAAGAGTTTATTGAGCCCAGTGATTTAACTGATGAGACTTTGATTGCTTATCCGGTGGAAGCCAAGCGCCTTGATATTATCGCCAACTTTATGACACCTGCAGAGGTAAGTTTTGCGAGTATTCGTACCACAGAGTTGACCGCGATGCTTATTCAGCTAGTCGCTAGTGAGCGCGGCGTAGCGGCATTACCTGACTGGGTAGTGGCAGAATATGAGAAAAAAGGCTGGGTGGTTTCAAGACCCTTAGGGGATGGCGTACATTGTCAGCTGTATGCAGCGACGCGTACCTCAAGTCAAGATACCGCGTATATGCAGGGGTTTGCGAGTTTGTTGGAAGGGATTGTGAAGCCGGTTTAACATTTTACTATAGTTATCAAGTGTTTTCTGCAACCCAATCATAATCAGGATCAAACCCACCGTCATTTATAACTTTCATAATAAAATTATATTCTTGAAAATCGTCATTCCTATACACTAACCAACTAAATAGACGAACAATCGCATCTATCGAAGGGCGGTCTTTACCATTCATTGATAATAAGTGATCTAGAGTTAGTTTTAAACCTAAAGAAACACTATCTAGGTTTATTGTATATTCTTCAGGAAGATTAGCACGATGACGACGTAGGGCTGTTATATCCTCTATATGTTTTACATCGAATGGCTCTTTTCCAAAAATTAATGTATAAGCATAAACACCAAACGCCCAAGAATCATAATTTTCCGTATTATTACCCTTTTCTAAGAAGTCTGGCGGCATACAGACGAAAGATGATAGAACTCTACGATTATTATCTTGAAAAACAGCATCTAAGTCTAAGTCTCTTACTTTATCATAAACTTCATTATATATAGAGTTTTCATCACTATCGTCTCTTTGGCAATTACCCATATCAAGAAATTTAACTCTTGGATCGTTTTCCACACTAGTTGGATCCATCCAATGGTTTGCAAGTAGTAGTATATTTTCTGGATGTAAATCTCTATGTACGTAACCAACCTTATTAAAATAATTCATACTAGATGCAATACGATGTAAGAGTGAAATCTTATCTTTAATTGTATATTCACTTGTATCTAACTCAGAGAGAAGCTCACCTTCTTCATATAAATAACCGAAGTAGTAAACTGAATTATTATATAAACTGCCTAAATAAACCTTTATAGTAGGTAACGGATAACTGGTCTCAGGTCCTATAAATCGACTTATATCAGAAGTAAATTGACCATCTTTCGGCCGCGAATTAGCTGGGTTATACATTAGAACTGAATATTCAAGCTTAAACCTCTCTATTTCAACAGAGTTTCTAGGCGCAATCAAAAACTTAAAAACAACTTTTTCATCACCTTTTTTGTATAAACTACTTAAAGCACTTTGCCCACCTAATCTTTTAACGAATTTAAAGCCATCTATTTCTAATAGGTCCAACTTCTCTAATAACGCGTCAGAAATCATAAGCTATTTCTCATCATCTTTTTCAATATTGAAATGAGTGCAGTACAACATAATCTCGCCTCTGAATTCTATAGGTAACTCATCGAAGCTAGACACTACAGCGTAATCCCTACTTTCTAGCCAATCTATAATTTTATTTTCGTTTTCTAGATCATCAATCTCGTCCTGAATATTAATGAAATCATCAACATTACTACTGTATATTAATCGATAGTTCATAGTGTCTGGAACTGTTATCTCATAAGCTTCACCGTATTCAGCAGCTTGATGACAATTACGAGTACAAAAAATAGTCTCGCTTCTGGCTTTAATTCCAAATTTATCGTCAAACCATTGGTCTGCAATTTTATGTACAAAAAGATCAGAGTCTTTTGGTCTTCTCGGTCTCATCAAATTTTCGTTTTTATTTAGACCAAACTTTACTGAGCCTGTAAACCCTCTGAATATTTTCATGATTAGTGTTCTATTCCTTATATAATAATCCAGAAAATATATAGGATAACTCTTATATCAAACGACTAAACGAGCAACATCTACCAAAGCTCACAAAACCATCTTAAAAAAGTAAAACCCAAGCGCGGTTGCTAGCAAAGTCAGTCCGACGTGCAACCCTATCAGTGCCAAACCTGCCAGCAGCCGTCCATCATGCATAAAACTAAATACCTCAGCGCTAAAAGTGCTAAAGGTCGTCAGCCCGCCCAAAAATCCTGTTATCACAAATACCCGTACATGATCAGACAAATGGCTTCCCATTCGCTCAAACCATACCAGCGCCAGACCAATTAGCAGACCGCCCAACACATTTGCGCCAAGCGTACCAAGCGGTATCCAGCTGTGCAGCAGATTAAAACGTGTTAACCACGCTCGCAAGCAAGCTCCAAGTGCTGCTCCTAAACCAATGGCGAGCCACTGCATAGATTATCCTTAGTTTGTATGGATTTGAAACTTTATACCGCAGGCAACTCGGTCATCGGCCAACGCGGAATACAGCTAACTGCCAAATCATCTGACTGACCCGCTTGTAGACGCTCATAGCCTGCATAAGCAATCATCGCCCCATTATCAGTACATAACGCTGGCGGCGCATAATGCACAGTGGCATTAATTTTGGCCAGCTCAGCTTCTAAGGTCTCGCGCAGATGCGTATTGGCACTGACGCCGCCCGCAATCACTAAGCGGCTCATGCTGACTTGCTTAAGCGCTTTCACGCATTTTTTGACTAGTGTATCAACCATAGCATGCTGAAAGCTTGCGGCAATATCGGCGCGCACTTGTGGATCGCTATCAGAGCCAGCAGTGTCTTTGATAAGGTTATGCACGGCTGTTTTCATACCGCTAAAAGAAAAATCCAAGCCGCGATGTAACATTGGTCTTGGCAGACTGTAGGCATTTTTATCGCCATTTTCAGCCAGTTTGGCAATATTAGGACCGCCAGGATAAGGCAAGCCTAGCATTTTGGCGGCTTTATCAAAGCACTCACCTGCGGCATCGTCGATCGACTCACCCAAAATTTCATACTGCCCGATGCCACGGGCGGCGATCAGTAGCGTGTGCCCACCAGACACCAATAGTGAAACAAATGGAAAGTCTGGCGGATTGGCGCCCATCAGCGGTGCGAGCAAATGCCCTTCCATATGATGGACCCCAATCGCAGGGATATCCAAGCCATATGCCAAGCTGCGACCAAACAAGGCGCCCGTCATCAATGCACCGATCAAGCCTGGGCCTTTGGTATAAGCGATGGCATCGATCTCGCTTTTTTTGACATCACACTGCTCGAGCAGCTCATTGAGCAAAGGTACCAGCTTACGTATATGATCACGGCTGGCAAGCTCGGGCACCACACCGCCATAGAGCGCATGCAACTCTATCTGTGAATACAGTACTTGTCCGACCAAACCTTGATTGTCATCATGCATCTGCTCACTGTCAAAGATCGCCAGCCCCGTCTCATCACAAGAGGTCTCTAAACCCAATACCTTCATAGTTTTGCCTTTATGCTTTTGTCTTCATATCGTTTTTTGCGATGTTTTTCATTATTTAGCATCTAAAAAAATATGCATAAAAAAACCGTCATTGTCAGTCACAATGACGGTCAGTTTAGCAAATTTCAATAGCCAATATGCTCTATATATAGAGTATCACTGAACTGCCTCGACCATATAATCAACCGCAGCATAAACTTGCGCTTCACTTATCTTATCAGTCGCTTGCGCTGGCATCTTATTAAAACCTTTAGCTGAATGCATATGTAGCGTCTCTATACCTTTAGCAAGACGCGGTGCCCATGCAGCCTTATCACCGTATTTGGGCGCATCGAGCAGACCTGCTTCGTGACAGACTTTGCAATTGGACTCATACAGCTTTGCTCCTGCATCAGCTGCCAACATCTCAGGCTCAGCAGCCGTTTCTTGCTCTGTTTCTTCAGTCATCGCTACTTTAACTGGCTCAGCTTCCACTTCAACCATAGGTTCAGCTTCGACCACAGGTTCAGGCGTCATGGTTTCAGGATCTGCTACAGATGCTTCTTCTACCACTGTGCTTGTCTCAGCAGGTTCATCCATCGTGGCAGACTCGTCAGCAGTGTTATTATCACCACTACAAGCACTTAATAACAGCAATGTGCTAATACTAAAAGCAGATAAAGTTAGTTTGTTTATCATCATAACTCCCCTCTTAGTTTATGTTAGCAGCTACTCATTCGTTTCTGGTTCAGCATCAGTTTCTGTTGCTGCAGTATCAGTAGCTGGCGTAGTTGCACTATCAGTCGTAGTTGCGTCGGTATCGTCAGTAGTGGCTTCTGCTGTAGCAGGCTCAGTCATGCCTTCTTGTGTAGTCATAGTAGCATCTGCTTCTGTACCATCTACAGCAGTGTCATCGGCTCCCTCTACAGGCATTGGCGCTGTCTCTGGAAACTCCATGTCTTCAGCTTCAGGAGCATTTTGACGAGCCAATTCAGCGGCTTCTTCTACTTTGTCCACTGCTAAGACCTCATGTGACTCGCCGTCTTTGTCACCACTACAAGCGGTAACACCCAACCCAAGAGTAACAACCATTGCTGCGCTTAACGCTGTATTTAGTACTGTTTTTTTCATTCCAACACCTTTAATAAAATGGAGACAGCATCTTGAATATGCCTACTACTAGATGGGAATTATCATAGCATAAACTCAAACCAAACCGTTATACGCAGTAAGGTTTTTTATTCACTCTTCTCTTATCTACCTACCTTAGCTTTAAGCGTGTCTATAAAGGCTTGTAAAATGGACAATAATGCATGTTTATCGTCCATTTTACACGACAATACCCATCGTTAAACGCACTAAAAGCATTGACTTTGTTGCTATTTTTTATTAAAATACCTGCCCTTGTGCTATAGCACAAATTATCCTAGTTTGAGCTGATGCCGGTAATCTTGAGATATTACGGCTAAATACTAATACACAGCCAAACTAATGCCCTTATATCTCATCCTAATCAAGGAGTCTTCATGCCTGCAGTTAAGGTTAAAGAAAACGAACCAGTTGATATCGCTATCCGCCGTTTCAAACGTGCTTGTGAAAAAGCTGGTGTATTATCAGACGTACGTAAGCGTGAGTTTTATGAAAAGCCAACGCAAGTACGCAAACGTAAAAAAGCTGCTGCCGTAAAGCGTTATAAGAAAAAACTGCAACGCGAAACTATTCGTACCACTCGTATGTACTAATCACTAATACGATTAGTTAAGTACAAGCGCTACACTAACGCCACTGTTATCAATAAATAACAGTGGCGTTTTTTATGCTACAATTTTTGTTATTGCTGTTGTTTACACAGACTTTTATTAATAGGTCAATCATAAAGCACCTTCTTAAAAGCCTAACGAATAAAACTTAACGAATAAGGATAATAATAGTGAGCCAACTTAAACAGAACTTATCGGACAATATCACAGCCTCTATGAAAGCGCGTGAGCTTGAGCGCGTCAAAGTACTACGCAATGTGCAAGCGGTCGTCAAACAAATCGAGATTGACCGTCAAAAAGAGCTTGATGATGCAGGCGTCTTAGAAGTGCTACAAAAGCAGCTAAAACAACGCCAAGAGTCGTTAGCTATCTTTACTGAAAATAGCCGTGATGACTTGGCAACCAAAGAGCAGTTTGAGATTGATATCATCAATGAGTTTATGCCGCAGCAGATGAATGACGCTGAGCTGGCCGCCTTAGTCAATGCAGAAATCAAAGAACAAGGCGCAACCTCAATGCGTGATATGGGTAGTGTCATGGGCGTACTGAAAAATAAGACTGCTGGTCGCGCTGATCCTGCACTCATCTCAAAACTGGTAAAAGACGCGCTACAAGGTTAATCCTTACTGTTTAAAGATAGCCGCTGCTATCTAAACAACCGCCTAAGGTTTAAAATCTTTGGCGGTTTTTACGTTTTTAATTTCTTGTTCGATATTGGCCAGTAATGGACGAGCACTGCTGCTCTTTGCGCTAGCGTCCAATTGTTCGACCAGTCGTTTGGCCTGCGTAAGTGAGATAAGTGCCGACTCGTAACGACCATTCCATAGCTGATCATGACTGCGATAACGCAGCGCATTAATCGTGGCGATACGGGCTACTTGCGGCGATGGAGCAGTTTTGGCCAGCTTCTCATTGGCCAGCTGCAGGCTTTGCCACGCATAGCGATCGCTTGGCTGCTGCTGGGTCAAAGGCTTGAGTAGCGCTTGTGCTTGGGTCGGCTGATTATCATTGGTCAATGCTTCTGCCAGATACAATCGCAAATCGCGGCGCTCAGGATAGAGGCGCTGCTGCTCTGCTAATACGTCTGCTGCCTTGGTCCAGTTGTTTTGTTCACTTAACACTTGGCTATAGGTGATAGATAATAGCGGCTCTAGTATTTGTCGCTCAGCTGCCGGCAAGCCTTGTAACTGCTGCATTGTTTTATTTGCTTCATCAAAGCGCTGCTGCTCTCCATACCAGTGTGCTAACGCCAGTTTTGCCCCGACGCTATTGCGGGCAGCAGTCGTTAGAGCGGTTTCTGAGACGTGCTGGCCCATGGTCTGTACTCGCCAGTAAAGCAGATCAAATAAAGCTTGATGGCGCTGCTGCTGGATCAATGATAAAGGTGGATAACGCTGAGCTCGACTTTGTGAGTCGCTTAGGCGTTCATTACTAAGTGGATGCGAGCGTACAAAGCTTGGCAAAAATCGATTGGCAACTTGATTTAGCTGGTGTTGCTGATTCATTGTAGCAAAGAATCTTGGCATTGCTCGTGGGTCGTAGCCTGCCTGTGTCATAATTTGCATGCCCACACGGTCAGCTTCGCGTTCATTATTACGGCTAAAAGCCATGCTACTGTTCATAGCTGCGGTTTGGCTGCCCATCATGACAGCAGCGCCAGCATCCCCGTCAGCTGCTGAGGCAGCAATCGCTGCCAACATGCCGCCTATTTGCATCAGCATGGCTTTTTTGCGCTCATCTGCACCGCTTTCGTAATGTCGCTGGCTAATATGGGCAACTTCATGTGCCACAACGCTTGCCAGCTCATCCATACTATTTGCCGCTAGTATCGTTCCTGTATTGATACCGATGACCCCTCCTGGCGCAGCAAAAGCGTTGATACTTGGATTATCAATAATGACTACCGCCAGTGGTGCTTGCTGCCGTACTTGAGCATTGAGACGCCATGTCATGTCTTTTATGGTCTCTTGAACCCAAGGATCATGCTCCATCTTGGCACGGCCATTGATATTTTGTAGTGACCACTCACCCAGCAGCTTGTTTTGATACTGGTCAGCGAAGCTTAGACCCTGACCTTGCAAATTTGGTAGCTGTAACTCATCAGATTTTTCGGTTTGCCAAGTGCCATACGTTGAGCCTGTCATTAATGCTGATGGCGTTGATGATGTTATCGGCTGCGGGGTAACAGTAGCAGCATAGCTCTGATGACCAACAAGTAGCGGGAGCATAAGCAGGCCTGCATATCGTAATATAGACTTTTTGCATAGCCAAGATAACCGCCATAATCGAGTCTGCGGTTTGTCGGCTGTACGCTGATCTGCTATAAGCTCGTTGCTTAAAAGGCTATTTAAATAATTCAAAGGTATGTCCTGTTCTATTAGCTACTAATGGCCATAGCGTTTTTTGACTATACGAGGTTGGCTATACAAGGTCAATTTTTATGATGATTTTAATAGCTCAATCATAGCGTTGACTATATTCAACTGCTTTTGCTCTACTACAGTTTGTTATAATATAACCGTTATTTCAAAATAGTTATGTTTCATATTGACGATGTTTTTACTTTGCAGTAATTTGCAACGATTTTAAACGTTGGTTTTTAAAGTTTAATTAATCATGGCTCAGATGTTAAGGATTTTATCTATGTCTGCAAAAGGCAATTTAAATACTACGATATACACACCTCATCAGGTCTGTTTGCAGCAATCATTATCTGCTACCGAGCAAGATAAGATTGCGTCTTTACTGCGTTTATTACCAACCTACTACATCAATTATATTGAGTCAGCTGAGGCCGTAGACCATACCCAGCCTGTCATTAAAATAAAAAATATGGTAGATGGACGCGGACTTGCTTGTCCAATGCCACTACTAAAAACCAAAGTCGCACTGCGTAGTGTAGCGAGTAGTGAGTCGTTATATGTCGTAGCAACTGACCCCAACTCTCAAGCAGATATTGCAGCATTTTGTCAGCAGTCGCGTAAGCCCAATGATACTGACCAGCTGCTTTTGACTCTCAATCAAATGACTACTGAGCAAGAGACGGATAACACTTCGATGAAGACTTCCGATACAATATTTCACTTCATCATTACCAAAACCGATAGCAACTAAGCGTCGCTATCCTTTACAATTGAGATAACACAGAATTTTATCTGAATATTTGCTTATTTAATGTTTGCTTACCTATATTAACCAAGGTCAAGAATATGACTACTCCATCTACTGAATCGTCCACAACAAAAAAGACGCAAGACAGTGCTGGTACTGAAAAAAATGCTGCACGTGAAGCGGCGCTAAATGCGGCAGCGCAGCGCCCGCCTTATGATGCTAGTGCACTAGAGGACACCAGTACGCGTGACTTAGTACCTGCCATGCCAACCCATCTGTCTGCACCAGGGGTGAACTTGGGTGCGTATATCAATACTGTCCATCAGATCCCTATCTTGACACCGACGCAAGAGCAAGAGCTTGCCCATCGCTACTACGATGAAGGCGATGTCGAAGCTGCGCGCTTATTGGTCATGTCACATTTGCGTTTTGTTATTCATATTGCACGCAGTTACTCAGGGTACGGTCTACCGCAGGCTGATTTGATTCAAGAAGGCAATTTGGGATTGATGAAAGCGGTTAAACGTTTTGATCCTAATAAAGGCGTACGTTTGGTATCCTTCGCGGTGCATTGGATTAAAGCTGAAATCCATGAATTTGTAATTCGTAACTGGCGTATCGTTAAAGTTGCCACTACAAAAGCCCATCGTAAATTATTCTTTAATTTACGTAGTCTAAAAAAGACCAATAATCAGCTGACGCTAGAAGAAGCGGATGCTATCGCAAAAGACTTGAATGTCACACGCAAGCAAGTGCTAGAGATGGAGTCACGTCTGACGTCTTACGACGCCTCGTTTGAGACCCAATCAAGTGACGATGATGATGGACGTTATGCGCCGCAGTTGTTTTTAGAAGATGGTATTGATCCTGCTGAGATGATAGAGGAGTCTGATTGGGAAGAAAGTAACTCATCAGCATTGATTGCAGCGATGGATACCTTAGATGACCGCTCGCGCGATATCGTCGAGCAGCGTTGGCTGACAGAGCAAAAGTCTACCTTGCATGAGCTGGCTGCCGTCTACTCTATCTCAGCGGAACGGGTACGTCAGATTGAAAAAAATGCCATGGATAAAATTCGTGATGCGATGACTATTGAAAGCGTTATTTTGCCTGATGACATTCAATAACCATATTGTCTGATATAAAAATTGAGCTCATAAAATAATATTCAATCAATAGTCAGATATAATTTTAATAGTCTAAACGTATTACTTATAATAAGTGTGGTCGCATGGTGAATTGGATAAGTGTTGCAGCGATAAATCTCGCTATCGCTATCGGTCTAGGCGCGTTTGGAGCGCATGCTATCAAAAGCATGGTGAATGCACAGCAGCTTGATTGGTGGCATACGGCAACGCTATATCTGTTTATTCATGCACTTGGATTATTGGTTATCGGACTCTTGATTCGTCTAGGCTATGCGACTTATGTCAGCGCTTGGCTGCTGCAGATTGGTATTATTATATTCGCTGGTAGCTTATTTGCGATGACTCTAGGCGCCCCGCGTTGGTTTGGCGCTATCACGCCTGTAGGCGGTGTCTTATTGATAGCAGGATGGCTATGGCTCGCCATTACTGTATTTAAAATGAGTAAATAACGATAAACCGTTATAACCTTAATATAACCCATCGAATAGCTATTGAATTAAATCATTGTTTTGAGGGAGCAAATATTATGAGTACTATTCATGTTAATGGAAGAACCTTACAGACCACGCATCAAACTGTGCAATTGGTTGTCAATGAGTTGGGACTGAGTAGTGGTCGCTATGCGGTCGAAGTCGATGGTGAGCTTGTCCCTAAAAGCGAGCTTGCACAGCTACGTATCGTTGAAGGTATGAATATAGAAGTCGTACAAGCAGTCGGTGGTGGTTAGATCGTATCTCTGCCTTTTGTATCAAATGAATAACATATAAAAAGACCTTAACACATGATGTGTTAAGGTCTTTTTATATGTTATTCATTCCTCTTGTCTTGGTTTTTTATTGTATTTATTATGACTTTATTGCTTGATTTTCTTATTAACTATCTCATGATACATTAAGTCGCTGGAGCAACTTCAACTCCTGATAACTCTTCATAGCGACCATCACGTCCTGCACCGCGGACTTTTTTGCGTTCTTGACGAGTTTTATACTTGCGTACTTGTCTATCAAGCTTGTCTGCCATCTCATTAATGGCTTTATACATATCATCTTCACACGCTTGGACGAACATTTCTTGACCTGAGACTCGCATGATCGCTTCGGCTTTATGACTCTTTTTGCCGCCGTCGTTTGCACCGCTATTATCTAGCGATAGTATCACTTGAATACTTTGAATCTGGTCAAAGTGACGCTCTACTTTTTCAAGCTTCTCACGTACAGCTGTGTTCATTGCATCGGTTACGCTGATATGGTGACCACTGATAGAAACGTTCATATGCTGATCCTTATATTTATTACTCATAGTCAACAGATGGTTTGGCACACCGACCTATACCACCTTGCCTTATCAATAACAGTAGTAGAGTCATCATATATTCATTCTGTGGTAAATCCTCTAACAACCACTTATTTATAATATAGAGTAACTGCTGTAAATTTATTATTGATATGCTTCTAATTTGTCATGAAAGCTGATTAGTAGCAATACGCTATATTGTAATTAAATGTAATCAAGTCTTTTGTTCTTTTCACAATTATATATAATCAGGAATTTTTATTTTTTATTGAGACTGTTATATGAAACAATCTTTCTAGTAGATATCAGCCGCTACTAAAGCGCTAAACCTTCTATCTAGTATCACCCAATCTTTATAGTTAAAACATTTTTACGAGATGAGCAGTTCTTAATACTTTTGTTTGCGCTGCGTAGAAGAGCTGATATTCATCGCTTCTCGATACTTGGCTACTGTACGTCGTGCGATATCTATACCATCAGTAAGTAGCTGAGTTTGAATACGGCTATCGGATAAGGGCTTTTTGGGATTTTCATCCTTAATAAGCTGCTTGATCATGGCACTGATAGCAGTAGATGAGATGTCTCCATCATTACTGCTAACATGGGATGAAAAAAAGTGCTTGAGAGAAAATAGCCCTTGAGGGGTTAAAATTGTCTTGCTAGTGGTCAGGCGCGAGACAGTGGATTCATGCAGCTCTACTTCTTCTGCCACATCTTTTAGAATCAGCGGCTGCATCGCTGTAGCCCCATGTTGCAAAAACTCGTCTTGACGGCGTACGATACTAGTGGCGACCTTTAACAAGTTTTGATTACGCTCCTCGATACTACGAATGAATAGCCGGGCGTCTGTGAGGTTTTCACGTAAATATTGATTGTCAGGACTGTCGTCACCGCGTTTCACCAAACTTGCGTACTCTTGATTGACCCTCAGTTTTGGTAATGTCGCTGGATTTAGACGTACATGCCAGCCGCCCTCTTTTGCTTCGCCATTGGACGTTTGACGTATCGGGGTCACCAACACATCAGGGATATCGTAGCTGGCAGGAGGCTGAGCGTAATCAGGCTGCGTGTTTTGAAAGGACAGTCCTGGTGCAGGGTTCAAGGTACGCAATAAGTTAATAGCAGGGGTAATATGCGCAGGTAATAAGCCTGTGGTCTCAGTCAGCGCTTTAATATTGTTATTGACCAAATAATCACTAGCAGATAGCAGCGCCTGAGCATGCGCTAAATGTTCCGTATTAGGATCAAGCTTGTTCAACTGAATCGCAAGGCACTCACTTAAATTGCGCGCGCCTACGCCGAGCGGGTCACAAGATTGAATAATACGTAGTACCACTTCTATCTCGTCACGCTCAATCTGCTCATCCCATTGATAAAAGCTTGCCATTGTATCGAAACTTTTGAACAGCTCGTCAATATCCAATTGTACAAAGCCCATGTCATCCATCGAATCTACTAGATACTCTGCTATTAGAGTATCTGCGTCTGAAAGATGTTTAAAATTCAGCTGCCAGCGTACATAGTCTTGGATACTGGCGCTGGTACTGCCTTGATAATCATCAAGCTCGTCGTAATCTGTGCTCGCTGCGGCACTACTCCCACTAAAGCTTCCGATATCATAGTTACCGTAGCTTTCATCGCTATCCGTGCTCTGATAATCGCTGCTTGAGTACGTATTGTCTGCATCAGTGTTGTCCATAGCACTGCCATCGATGTTTGCTTGTTGTAGTTTATCTAAGCTGTCGCTAAAAGTGTCATCGTAATCAGTAGCATAATCAGTAGTGCCATAATCAAAAGTATCATCATTACCATCCGATGCGTCAGACGATAGACTTACTTCGCTATTATCATTCCACATCTCAAGCGTTAAGGAGTCATCTAATGCATCTGCTGCCGTATCGTCACTGTCTTCATACTCGTACTCATCTTCCTCAATGCGCTCAAGTAATGGATTGCTATCCAACTTCGCTTGAACCTCTTGTGCAAGCTCAAGGCTAGAAAGCTGCAACAATTTGATGGCTTGCTGCATTTGCGGGGTTAGCTTTTGGGAGGTAGATAGCGTGGTCGCCAATCCAAACGACATACTCATAGCTTATGTATTACACTCCGATATTATTACTTTAATCATATATATTTATGGCTCACGGATAACGACTCATACTTTTAAGCGTATGTATCTTTATAAGCTTATACCATTTGCAAAAATAAAAATAGCAGGTAAAACAATTACCAGCATTTAGCATGGTAGCTTAAATAAGATTAGGCATATTAGATCATTTTACAAGCTGATAGCGATAGGCAGTACAACTGCACTGAACAATGACGATAGCATTATTTGTCCTAATTTTGCTATGATAATTTATATCTTAAAACAATAACTGAGAATAAATACATGGATAACCATTTGCCTAATCATAAGCTTACGGTCGCTGCGGTACAAATGAATAGCCAACAAGACGTTGATGCAAACCTAGCGACTATCAAATCTGCTATTAAGGAAGCTTGTACTCAAGGCGCACAGCTTATAGTGCTGCCTGAAAACTGCTGTAGTATGGGACGGCAGTTTGCAACTGCTGAGCGCTTTGAGTCGCTCTCAGCTACCCTAGCGGACTATGCACGTACCAACCGCGTTTATTTATTGGTAGGGTCGCTACCTTGTTTTTATCGACCAGATGGAGTCGTCGTGCCCGATGGACGTCTACGCCAAGTTAGTCAGCTATTTGGCCCTGATGGGACGCAGGTCGCACGCTATGACAAGATTCATCTGTTTACTGCCACTGTGGCTGATAAACAAGGCAGCTACAACGAAGCGGCCACGTTTGAGCCTGGCATGCAGACAGTCGTGGCGCCCATTGAAGCAAACAATTTAGTCTATCAACTTGGGATGATGGTATGTTTTGATTTGCGCTTTCCAGCCCTAGCTCAGCGTCTACGCCAAGCTGGAGCCGACTTATTAAGCGCGCCCTCTGCTTTTACTTATTTGACAGGACAAGCGCACTGGTCGCTATTGTTGCAAGCTCGCGCCTTGGACAGTCAATGTATGGTCATTGGTGCGGCGCAAGGCGGTGATCATGCGTACAAAAACGGCAACATTCGTCAGACATGGGGACATACGGCCATTACTGATTTTAATGGTACTGTCAAAGACTGTTATGACAACAGCCATCTTGATAATCAAACCCAAGACAAAAACTATGCTTTGGTGTTTGCAGCTTTAGACAAGCACGCTCAAGAGCAGGCACGGCAAAAGCTGCCTATTTTTCAGTGTCATCACCTAGCATAGTCAACATCACCGTCTATTTTTGTACCATATTATTCTCTCTCGTTTTGTGTGTGCGTCGCACGTGGATGAGCGCGGTCATAGACTTGGGTCAGCTTGGCAAAATCTACATGAGTATAGATCTGCGTGGTACTGATATCACTATGGCCTAGCATCTCTTGGACAGCGCGCAAGTCGCCACTACCTGAGAGCATGTGCGAGGCAAAGCAATGGCGCAGTAAATGCGGATATAGGTTTTGAGCGATACCCGCTCGCGTCGCTGCTACTTTGAGACGCTGCTGCACAGCGCGCGTTGATAAGCGGGTACCTAGCTTTTCACTGATAAATAAAGCGCTATCTTGTTGTTCCACCCACAGGTTGCGATGCGGTAAATAGCGATTGATGGCTGCGGTAGCCTTGTTGCCTAATGGTACGAGACGGGTCTTATTGCCTTTGCCCGTAATCCGCACCCGCAAATCGGACAAATCTATATCATTGATATCCAGCGCCACCAGCTCACCCACGCGCAGACCACTACTATACAGTAGCTCAAACATCGCTTTGTCACGCAGCCATAACCGGGCCTGCTCGGGTGTATCAGGCATCTCTTGATCAAGTAATTGGGTCAATAAATCAACATCAGCAATAGAAGGCAACGGTCTAGCGCTGCGTTTTAGCTGATAGCCAGTAGTGGGATTGATACGTGCCAACCCCTCCTCAATCATCCAGCCGTAAAAATGCCGAATAGCGGACAGCTCTTGTTGGACACTTGCTAGCGCCAGCTTATCTTCATCCAAGCGTTGACTGATATGCTGCGCAAGTGTGCGTTTATCACAACGTGTCCATGTCAGCTGCTTACCACGTAAAAACAACGCCAGTTGATTTAGTCCAGCGAAATAAGACTTTAAGGTATGCATGGAGTGATTGCGCACCGCCAAAGTGTTTAGCCAGCGATGCACTGGCGACAATAACTCACGTAGCGTCTTATCTATTTCTATAGATTCAGCAGGCATGTAAATATAGTCATCTTTAATAGACATAAAGTGTCCTTGATGCCTCAAATACCAAGTAGTTGACTCAGTTTGATGAGTTGACTGGGTTGGGTTTGATTCCTGCTTGTGCCATCAAGCCGTCTGGGCTAAATACACCCTCATACACAAAGGCCGTTGGACCGGTCATCATCACTGAGTAGCCTGGCTGCCACTGAATGATCATACTACCGCCATATAGCTGCGCCCGTATTTCTTCGCCTTCATCAAGCCAGCCCTCGCGTACGCCGACGGCTACTGCCGCACAAGCACCTGTCCCGCATGCTTGGGTCTCACCGACGCCGCGCTCATAGACACGCAGACGGATATGACGCTGATTCATGATCTGCATAAAGCCTACATTGACGCGCTCTGGGAATGCTGGATGTGACTCAATGGCCTTACCTAAGGTTTCAACATCAGCGTCTAGTACATCATCGACTTTGATGACAGCATGCGGGTTACCCATATTGGCAACATAGAGCTGCATAGGTGTACCATTGACGTCTAAATGATAGGCGTTTTGAATTTTGGTCGTCGCTCTGGGCGTAAATGGTATCTCATCTGGCTCAAACTTGGGTTTGCCCATATCGACTTCCACCCAACCATAGCGATCCGTCGTCAAGGCAATGATACCGCCTGCGGTCTCGACACGTAAGCGCTGTTTAAATGACAGTTTACGCGCTTGCACAAAACGGGCAAAACAGCGCGCTCCATTACCGCACTGCTCAACCTCTGTGCCATCGGTATTAAAAATACGATAACTAAAATCAACATCTGGGCGCATCGGTGGTTCGACGACGAGTAATTGATCAAAGCCAATACCTAGATGACGATCACCCAATAATTGCACCAACTCTCTGGTCAAATCTAAGCGCTGGGTCACCAAATCAATGACCATAAAATCATTGCCCAGACCATGCATTTTGGTAAATTCTATTAGCATATCCTTGTGTCCTATTGTATTTTTATGTGTCCGTTATATTAGCATGGTGTCTGCCACAATGATAACTATCAGCGCGTTAGAGACTGTATGAATCCATTAAAATAATAAATAACTGTGCTTATCATAATGAAACTCATAGCGACCATAATCACCGCCATAAAAAACCCATTGTCATGATAACAATGGGTCGTTATTACATCGGCAAGAGTGGCAGTTACTCTATCTATAATGCACTCTACTTTGCGTTTTGCCAAAGTATCTCATCTGCATATAATGCTTCAACAGTTTCACGTTTGCGAACTAGCTGATGACGACTTCCTGCAACCATGACTTCACTTGCACGCGGGCGTGAGTTATAGTTGCTACTCATGGTAAAGCCATACGCTCCTGCACCAGTAATCGCTAAAATGTCACCAGTTGCAAGTGATAATAGACGGTCTTTTGCTAAGAAATCCCCAGTCTCACAAATCGCCCCAACGATGTCCCACGGCTGAGTGCCATCTGTCTCGATACCTTTACTAGGTAATACGTTGGGAATCACTGCCATTTCAGCTTGATATAATGCAGGACGAATCAGATCATTCATCGCAGCATCAACGATGGCAAAGTTTTTATGCGCTGTTGGCTTTAGTACATCGACACGGGTCAGCAAAATACCTGCATTGGCGACCATGCTACGGCCTGGCTCAAAAAACACTGGTAAGCCAAGCTCAGTCAGTTTCGGTAGGAGTGCTTGCGCAAAGTCATGAATAGAGACTGGCGACTC
The DNA here is from genome assembly GCF_052259005.1 of Psychrobacter sp. 1Y10. Lineage (NCBI taxonomy): Bacteria > Pseudomonadati > Pseudomonadota > Gammaproteobacteria > Moraxellales > Moraxellaceae > Psychrobacter > Psychrobacter sp. 1Y10. The sequence goes on from NZ_JBQQES010000002.1 coordinate 282,212, forward strand.
ATCAATATAACGCACGCCGAGACCACCGCCCAAATCAATATGACGCAGCTCAATACCTTTTTCACGCAAGCTATGGACCAGCTCAATGACTTTATCCAATGCAGCAATAAAGGGTTCAACTTCCGTTAATTGTGAGCCAATATGACAGTCAATACCAACAATATCAATATGCGATAAAGCAGCGGCCTCTTCATAGACAGCGACGGCCTCTTCATGGGCAATACCAAACTTATTGTCTTTTAGACCGGTTGAAATATAAGGATGGGTCTTGGCATCGACATCGGGATTGACCCGTAGCGATATCGGTGCACACTTATCGAGCTGCTTTGCTACCTCATTAATTAATGTCAACTCACTAATAGACTCAACGTTAAAGCAGCCAATACCTTGAGTTAGCGCATATTCGATATCGCTTTTGGTTTTACCGACGCCTGAAAACACGACTTTACTGGCCTGCCCACCGGCTGCCAATACGCGCATAAGCTCACCGCGCGAGACAATATCGAACCCTGCACCTGCTGCCACAAGCACACCCAACACCGCAAGGTTTGAGTTTGCTTTCACTGCATAGCAAATCTGATGGTCAATCGCTGCAAAGCTGTCGCTATAGGCTTGGTACACATCGAGTATTGCCTGCTGCGAATATACATAGCATGGCGTATTGTAGCGTTCTACCAACTCATGAATACTTACCTGCTCCATCCATAGCCCATCTTGATTGTAGTGAAGTTCAGGTAGATGGTTGGTTAAGGCTACTGGATCGACATACATTCCTTGCTCAGTATGGATGGTTACACCGTCAGCTTGCAATTTCGTCTCACTCATATCGGGTTCTCAAATCTAATCAGGTTATCAATTATTAAAGTTAATAGTCGTTAGGATCGTCACTGGCGCTAGGCAGTGTCTGCTGTTGCTCTAAATACCGGCTCTTGTCATAGTTGTCATCATCGAGAGTAGCAAAAGCGGCATCTTGTGGATGACTGGTACTAGCTAGTTGATCTGAGGCAGCTACCGTCTGACTACTAGGCTCTGCTAAGTAAAGTGCCCCTTTTTGTCCGCAACCCGACAGTCCGAGCATAACGGCACTACCAATCGTCAATGTCCAGATAGCATAACGACCAGAGTTGGCAGATAAATTTTGGGTGCCTCTAGTATCTAAAGAGCGGCGTATAGTAAACATATGATAGATAACCTTGCAACAGTGGAGATGCTATAAGAAGTATTATAAAAGGGCGTTGAAATTTAGCACGAGCCAATCATAGCATTATTCACTAAAGCTATGCTTGCCTTGAGTTTTATTAACGGATAATTTTACTGGTTTTTTGACCACATTACTCTAAAACATCGCTTTGTTAGCTCTCTATTTATTTGCCTACTTTTAACTTATGCCATGTAGGCATACCTTGTCTTAAAGGTTTGTGAAATTATCAAAAAAGATGTTTAGAATCGGACGGACAAACTTCCTTACAATTTTGATAATAAGCAAACTTGCCTTTATAGCGCTTGCTATAGCCACTGCGGATGGAGAGCCATGTTCGGTGAACAGTTGTTATGATGCCTTGACGAGCGCCAATCTTTAACCTTATAGTTATCGAGGTATAGCAACCACCCCTCATAAAACACAATCTAAGGATAGAGCATGAGCGACAGCGCCGTTAACCCCACTCTCAGCGATCAAGAGACGACATCAACACTGACTAATCCTACCTTGGTACTTAACTGTGGTTCATCTTCTATCAAATACGCCCTAATCAGCGAAGATGAATCAACCCGCATCACTGGTCTCGCTGAAAACCTAGGTCTCGATACTGCCCGCATTAAACACAATACTTTAGATGGTAGAAAACTAGAAATTGCTATTGCAGGTGGACGACATGAGCTGGCCTTGCAAAAAATCCTCGAGCTACTCGAGCAGTACCATTTTGTCGCAGTCGGTCATCGCGTGGTTCATGGTGGCCGCGAGTACTCAGAGGCCGTTCGCGTAAACGAGCATGTGCTATCAGAAGTAAAACGCCTAAAAGTATTAGCGCCGCTACATAATCCTGCCAATGCGCTTGGCATCGAAGCTGTGCAAGCTATCTATCCTGAAATTCCGCAAGTCGTCGTCTTTGATACTGCTTTTCATCAGACCATGCCGCCAGTTGCTTTTCTTTATCCGCTGCCAAAATCACTGTATGCAGATCACAAAATCCGTCGCTATGGCTTCCACGGCACTTCGCACGCCTACGTCTCAGAACGTGCTAGCCAAATCACAGATGCCAAAGGCCCTCATGGTTGGTTAACCGCGCACTTAGGCAATGGCTGCTCGGCGACCGCCGTCTATGATGGCAAGAGCTTAGATACCAGTATGGGACTCACACCGCTTGAAGGTCTTATGATGGGTACGCGTAGTGGTGATGTCGACCCAAGCTTACATATTCATCTAAAGCGTCAGCTTGGTTTGAGCTTAGAGGAGATCGACAAGATGCTCAATAGCGAAAGCGGTCTGCTTGGCATCTCAGGGTTATCTAACGATCTGCGCACCATCGAAGAAGCGGCCAATGAAGGCCACAAAGATGCGCAGCTCGCCATTGAAATGTTCTGTTATCGCGTTGGCAAGTATCTGGCCAGCTTGAGCTGTGCGCTGCCCGAATTTACTGGTATCGTATTCACTGGTGGTATTGGAGAGAACTCAAAGACGACTCGTGCGCGCATCTTAGATGTCATGCGTCATTTTGGTATTAAGTTTGATGCGGACAAAAATGCCAGCCTAGTCGGCGGTAGCGAAGGCAGCTTCCATAGCGACGATAGCAGTATTGAGCTGTGGGTTGTGCCAACCGATGAAGAGTGCCGTATTGCGCAAGAGACCCGCCAAGCCCTAGGACTCGCTTAAAAAGACGTTTACTTCTATGAGAAGTAAGACCTTTTTATGACTTCCTCGATATGATAACTTTCCTTAGGGATATAATAAATAAACAGTAGGATACGCTATGCAAACCATATTACTTGTTCCTATCAGCCGCGGTATCGGTGTGACGTCAGCGGCATTAGGCCTGATTCGCGCATTAGATTATAACGGTATCAAAGCGGGCTTTATGAAGCCGTTTTTGCAAGATGATACGCTCGACAAACAAAACAGCTTGGACAGCTCAAGCGCATTAACCATGCACGCTTTTGGTCTAACCCCGCCCAAGTCCATCAACCGTCAGCGCGTTGAGCGTATGATTGGAGATGGCAACCTTGATGACTTGATGGAAGAAGTGGTTATTAATTACCACACCATCGAAGGTGATCAAGATGTGATCATTTGCGAAGGCTTGGTTTCGACAACTGAAGCTTCTTATGCAGCCCAGGTCAACCGCGCTATCGCTCACGCACTTGATGCAAGAGTTATCTTTGTCAGTACGGCTGATACCCAAAACCCCGCCCATCTTGCTGATAAGCTCGATATGCATGCGCGTGAGTTTGGCGGCATTGCAAGTGAGCGTACGTTAGGCTGCATCTTGATGCGAGTTGATGTGCCCAATACCTTTGAGAACCAGCCAGTTGCCCCTGGTGAAGCTGTCTTTGAGCTTGACAAGAGCTTCATTCAAGAAGTGCAACGCTTGTCACCGCATTTTGATACTGAGCAATTTCGCTTAATCGGTGTCGTACCTTTTAGCGACTCGTTGTCTGTCCCTCGTACTTGGGATATCGCTGCCGAGCTTGATGCCACTTGGTTAAACGTTGGCGAAGCAAAAACGCGCCGAATCAATCATATCAGTTTAACGGCTCGCTCGATTGCACGTATCGATGAAGTTTTTAATCGTGGTACTTTGATTGTCGTACCAGGTGACCGTGATGATTTATTATTGGCCACAGCTTTGGCTTGTATCAATGGTATTCCTTTGGCAGGCCTAGTATTAACAGGCGGCGTCATGCCAAATGAGACCGTCGCTGAGCTATGGCAATCTGCGATCAAAACTGGCATTCCTGTCATGAGTGTCGAGACTGATAGCTATGAGACCGTGCAAAACCTTATGCACATGAGCGCTGAGATTCCAAGTGATGATACCGAGCGCGCGCTAGATGTTACCCGTTATGTGGCGGCGCATTTAGACTTAAGCTGGATCAAAGAGCAGTTCAGCGGCGATCACAAACCGCGCTTATCGCCAGCCGCTTTTCGTCATCAAGTCGTCGTAAAAGCACAAAATGCCAAAAAGCGTGTGGTGTTGCCAGAAGGCTCTGAACCACGCACGGTAGAAGCTGCTTGTATCTGTCAAAGCCGCGGTATTGCTAACTGTGTGCTGCTCGCTAAGCGCGAAGATGTCGAGCAAGTCGCCAAAAACCGCGATTTAATCTTGCCAGAAGGGCTTGAGATCATTGACCCTGATACGCTTGATATGAATAAATATATCGCGGCAGTCGTTGAGCGCCGTAAAGGTAAAACGACAGAAGAGATGGCGGCTGAATATCTGCAAGATACGGTTTATCTAGGCACTATCATGCTACAAATGGATGAGGTCGATGGTCTGGTGTCAGGTGCAATTCATACCACAGCCAATACTGTACGCCCTGCATTTCAGCTGATTAAGACCGCCCCGCAGTACTCGTTAGTATCGTCAGTCTTTTTTATGTTATTGCCTGAGCAAGTGGTCGTGTATGGCGACTGCGCTATTAACCCCGATCCAACGGCAGAAGAGTTGGCTGAAATTGCTATTCAATCAGCACAATCTGCTGCCGCGTTTGGCATTGAGCCAAAAGTCGCTATGATCAGCTATTCAACAGGTGCTTCAGGTACTGGTGCTGACGTTGAAAAAGTCACACGCGCCACAGAGATCGTTCGCGAGCGCGCACCTGAGCTGGCAGTTGATGGTCCATTACAATATGACGCCGCCTCGGTCATGAGTGTGGGCAAACAAAAAGCGCCGGACTCCAAGGTTGCTGGCCAAGCCAATGTGTTTATTTTCCCTGATCTAAACACGGGTAACACCACTTATAAAGCGGTGCAGCGTAGCGCCAATGTCATCAGTGTCGGCCCGATGCTACAAGGCTTGAATAAACCAGTGAACGATCTATCGCGCGGCGCACTGGTTGATGATATCGTTTATACCATCGCTTTGACCGCCATTCAGGCTTATAGTGATTTGATTTAAGCATTTATTATCTGCTAGAAACCTAGAGCCGACTATCTATATGATAGTCGGCTCTTTTGTGGTTATTAATGACAGCAGCGTCCTTGTCCTCTACAATGAGGCCAACCTGTTTTATTATATTTTATCTATGTATGTCAGTTTCCAACCTTCATAAAGACGATAACTTAATACCGTCTCCCGCTATCCGCGCTTATCTTGGTGGCTCGTTTGACCCTGTGCATAAAGGTCATTTGCAAATGGCCATGTATGTCTATCAGGTTTTATTACCCATCGCTGAGCGACAACAGCGCGAACTGCACGTGTCATTACTACCCAATGCGCGCTCTCCATTTAAAAACGAGAGTACAGACCCTAAGCATCGTCTGGCGATGTTAAAGCTTGTGACAACCAACATACCGCTACAAATTTGCGAGCTTGAGCTGTGGCAGACGCCGCCTGTATATACGATCGATAGTGTGCAGACACTACGTGAACGTCATCCAAACGACAGCTTAATATTTATTATGGGTATGGACAGCGCCCGTAGTTTAAATAAATGGAAAGACGGGCTTCGGCTCACCGATTATGTAAATCTTTGGATTTTTAACCGTACAGATAGCTCCGATTTATCAACACCAAGAGTAGTCGCTCATATAGACGATGACCCATGCTCGCTATCTTTGCAAAATATCGATGCTCTGTATAGCGAACTTCCTAAGCAGCTACAAGCCCAAACCACCAAAACCGTGCAAGACTTAGTGCAGCCGTTCAATGACTCGGTACACAACCGCGCATCCTTGAAAAACACTGACCAAGGACACATTTATATTGACCAACTTCAAGTCAGTGCCATATCGAGTACTGAGATTCGCAAACAGTTAAAAATAAGTGCTGCTAAGGCAGATACTGCACCAAATACTGTGACTCAGCTAATAAATCCTACTGTTTATCAATATATTATCGCCCATCGGCTATATTCTGCGGCGCAATTCCGTTAAAATCATCCTATCTTTGTCATTTTGCATACCTCGCCTTTATTTACAACTGACTATATATGAGCAGTTGGCGGCTGCAAACTGACGACTTACTATTTTATTTTTAATATTTACGTTTCAAGAGATTAAAATTTATGATTAATACTATGAACGACAAACGCTTAAAAGAGTGCTTAACTGTCGTTGAAAACACGTTAGAAGATATGAAAGCCAAGAACATTACCGTGATCAATGTCGAAGATTTGACGGATGTCATGGAGCGAATTGTCATTGCTGAAGGCACCTCTAAGCGCCATGTACGTGCGATGGCAGATAGCGTCGGTGCTGAAGCTAAGCAAGCTGACTTTATGCCTCTTGGCCGTGAAGGCGGTACAGACTCTGATTGGACGTTGATCGATTTGGGCTCTGTCGTTGTGCATATGATGACTCCGCAAGCGCGTGAGTTCTATGACTTAGAAGGTCTATGGTCATCACCTGATCAATTGGCTGAACTGGTAGCTACGCCACGTGAAAAGAAAACAGCCGGTCGCCGCAATAAAAATAAATAAGATTGTTAATTGCGATAATCGTCAAACATTAAAAAAACTACCATTAAAAAGACCAGAATAGATATCTGGTCTTTTTTTTGTTTAAATTTTGAGGTGTTGATAAATTTTAAAATGCTAAGACCGTATAATGATAAATGATTAAGCTAAGATAATATCCATCATTAATACCCAGCATTAATGACAGCAATGATATAGCCAATCGCCTAATAAATCCCTATAAATTAGGAAAATTCATGAGCATACAATCGATAGAATCTTCTACCCAACACAACAAAGCTGACTTTAATCAAACCCTACCTCTACGCATTGCAACCTTGGTTGAAGTACGAGCGGGCAAAGCCATGCCATTCGCACGCGAGCAGATGAGCGCCATCGATAAAGCACCGGTCAAAGCTCCCGTCGCTGTCAACTTTATGGGTCTCACTACTGATGAGCAAGCCGATCGTCGGCATCATGGCGGCCCGCTAAAAGCAGTACATCAACTGCCAACCGCGACTTATGACAAGATTAATGCAGAATTTGACTTAAAGGTACGCATCGGCACATTGGGAGAAAATTTGATTACCACAGCCATAGATGGTTTGTCTGAGATGAATGAAGCTACCGTCTGTATTGGTGACGTTTTTCAGTACGGGGATATCGATACTAATGATAGCGTACAGCTACGCATCGTTCAGCCGCGCCGCCCTTGCTACAAGATTAATGACCAAATCGGACAATTTACCAAAGTGCCTAATATCGCTGCATGGGTGAGCAAACAAGGTATCGCTGGTTGGTACTTTGAGGTCGTGCGTGACGGTATGATTGCTGCTAACTTACCTGTCTATTTAATCGAACGTCCTTACCCATTTGCGACGCTCTCAAGGCTGTGGCAGCTGTCGAACTCAAAAGAAAAATTTGCAATAGACATCATAGAACCTTGGTTAGCCATCGAATGCTTGGAGGAGAGTTGGAAAACCGTTTTGGCTAAGAAGATTCGGAAGGACTAAACAGATTTTCTAAGAAAAAACCTTTAATATCATCTCTTAAATTAATTAAACTTGAAATTTGATTAATTCATCAACGTTTATAATAGTGATTTCAAACAAGTTATAACAATAGTTAAAGGTTTTTTTGCGTAAAACTGACTGCATAGTGAGTATGCTTGCGCATTAAATATTTGGCTCTCAAAGAGGATTGTATGAGCGAAAAAACTGAGAGCATCAGCTACCTGCAAGCGATAGCGATTAGCGTAGGAGCAATTATAGGATGGGGTGCTTATGTGATGCCAGGCGATTTATTTTTACCGCAGTCGCAGCTATTGGGCTCTTCTGTCGCCATCATCATTGGCACTTTAGCTATCTATATGGTCGCCCAAGCCTATATTAATTTACTAACCCAAACGCCAGAAAACGAATCGGGCGGTATCTATTGGATCGAAAAATACATCAGTAGAAAACACGCGTATGTTTATGGTTGGGGCGTGGCGATAGGTTATATCTCTATTGTGGCGCTCAATATATCAGCCGTCGCATTGCTATTAAGGTATTTATTGCCTAGTAGCTTACAAATAGGCTATTTGTACACGATTGCTGGTTGGGAAGTTTACGCCAGTGAAGTATTCTTATGTAGTGCTGCCATCATTTTATTTAGCTATATCAATTTGCGCGGCGTACAAGTCGGCGCCAAGATTCAACTGTATATTGCGCTGTTTATGATTGTATCAGTCACTGCCCTATTTTTTGGTTCACTATGGGCGACGCCAACCACGCAACCTTTTTTGCCCACAGATATGCAAAGCAGCTCCATCACAAGCTTAGCGTGGTTACCTATCCTCGCCGTCATGCCTTGGGCGTATGTTGGTTTTGAGACCACACCGCAAATATCCAAATCTATTAGTGATTCGAAAAATAAGACCAGAAGTATTATCTTAATCTCGCTTATCGCCGGTATTTTATTTTATTCTTTGATCAACTATTTTACCGCTTTAAATATGAACTTTGATTACCAAGCGATTAAAGATAGCAATTGGGCGACTGGTGAGGGAATAGATAACCGTATTGGTAGCATCGGCATTTGGCTATTGTCCATCGCCATGATTGGCTCTATCCTTAGCGGCATCAATGGCTTTATATTATCGTCAGTCAAACTGTTAGAGTCTATGGGCGACTCGTCTTTACTGCCTAGTATATTTACCGATAAAAACCATCACTTTAGTAAGAAAAAAACCGTCATATTAATATGTTTGGTTTGCCTGTTCTCTCCTTGGCTTGGCAGAAACTATCTACTTGATATCGTCAGTATGGCGTCTCTAGGGATTACCGTCGGCTTCGCTTATGTGACGTCCGCAGATCTCATCAACGAGCGCAGAAAAAATCAGGCAGGCTTATTAAATTATCTTGCAGTCTTGGTCAGCCTCATCTTTATATCGCTGCTGCTACTGCCCTTCTCGCCTGCTGCATTATCGTTGAACGCTTATATATTATTGGCAGTATTTATCATTCTAGGTGCGATTGGTTATAAAAGGATAATTCCAATGTCCAGTGCTAGTGTGAGTTACAAATAGTAGCCGTTGTAATTGATTTACTTTAGAAACCATATATTAGAGAGAAGTTTGCAGCATCAATCTGTATAAAACGTAACCAAAAAGTAACGGTAAGCACTAGGTATAATTCAATACTATATGCCTATCTCAAACAGGCTCATAACCTGCCTCAGCACTGTCTATGCAGATTTTGCATATATAGATGTTTGTCCACCGCATCCGCACTCCATCAGGAATAAAGGTTATATCCGTGTTGTCGTCCATTTGAGTGCGAAAAATCACGCCTCTACTTGCCCTCAGCTGCTTTATTAAAGGCTGAGGGCGGCAAACCATTTATCCCTTTATACCTATTATCGGTTTGCCTTCAAGAATGAAATACTATGACCAATCACAACGCTTCAACCAGACACTCATCAGCAAACAAGTCTTCTCTTATTTTAACGGCACTATTTGCGGGCGCACTCGCCACCGTTATCTTTGATTTCTGGGGTCCATCGCTGTCTCCCATTCTCGGTTTTGCTGAGCTTTCGACCATTAAGCTACCTACCACGATGATCGAGGTTTTGTTCGGTTCAGCGCCAACGGGCACGCCTGAGCTGATTCATTACATCACAGGCTTAATCATCTATCCGTTAGGCTGGTTTATCGTCGTACGTCCTCTGTGGAAGGCTATCATGCCATCGCTTCATTGGACGCTCACGGCTGTGGCTTATGGCATCGTGCTCTGGGTATTTGCACTCTATGTCGTCGCATACCTCATTACTGGGTTGCCACCGTTTCTTGGTTTTACAGAAGTGACTTGGATCGCGCTCGTCGGTCACGTTCTTTACGCTTTAGTATTTGCGTGGGGTGCAGAAACACGTCTATTTAGTTAAACATGGCGCTGCCAGCGCTCATCTCTGCTGTTTTGTATTCAAACAAGTCTTAATTGTCTCAATTTTTTCACTAACAAAATAGGCTAATCAATTCAACCTGTGCATTACGATAATATTTGTGATGCGCTAATATTGACTCGTTGTCTCGAATTTGCGGTAACGACTCATTGATATCATTGATATCCTATCCAAAATCAGAAACAATAGTAGGCTTAGTACCACCCCTCTTATGACTCTCCTTTTATACAGAGCATTTCATGGCAAAAAACATCACCTCTTTAGCACTCGCATCAGTATTAACATCGTTCATGACATTGCCACTCATTGGCTGCGTCGCCACCTCAGAACCACGCTACATTATCGACAGTGAAACCTATCAAGCTCAAGGTAAAAGCGAGCGTATCAAAACCATTGTCCTGCACTATACGGTCTCAGATAATGACAGATCTATAAAAACCTTGACCACTGGCAATGTGAGCGCGCACTATCTGATTTTAAATCAGGGCGATGATAAGATTTATAACTTAGTGCCAGAGTCTGAGCGCGCATGGCATGCCGGTGATAGCGGCTTTGCTGGACGCACCATCTTGAATGACACCTCTATCGGCATCGAAATTGTCAATGCTGGCATTAAACCTGAATATCGAGACGCGCTTAGAAATGGCGAGCTGGAATATCGTCCTTATGAGCACTACGTGGCGTTTGATGAATTGCAGATTAAAAAGGTCGCCACGCTGGTGCAAAACATTGCCACGCGCTATGACATCTCACCAAAAAATATCGTTGGTCACTCTGATATAGCGCCGTCACGCAAAATCGACCCTGGTGCCAAGTTCCCTTGGGAGCGACTGTATAAAGAGTACAGCATTGGCGCTTGGTATGATGAATTTGATAAGCAGTTTTTTATGCATCCAGACGCGTTTGCAGCAGCTACGATACATGAAATTAAGCAAGAATTTCGCAATTACGGTTATCAAATTAATAATAGCGATGAATGGGATAAAGCCAGCCGTGATGTGATTTATGCGTTTCAACTGCATTTCAGATTGCAGCAGCCTACGGGTGAGATGGATTTGGAGACTTACGCGATACTACGCGCACTCAATAAGAAGTATGCTGGTCGTGATAACTTTTATTGAGATTGGGTTCTATAACAAACCCTAGTTTTAAAACCTTAGCAAAACGATGTTCTTTAATTGATATTTGCTAATCAAACTTGCTAATCCATGCTTGTTAATCAATGCTTGCTAATGAGGTATCTTATGACGCTACGCATCCATGCTCTATTTCACACTGATTATGAAGACTTTAACTTTATCAAGCAGTGGGCAAACAGTCACAATCATACTCTTAATGTCAGTCGCTCTTACGATAATGATTCATTGCCTGAGCCCGATAGCTTTGATTGGCTGATTGTCATGGGTGGGCCGATGAGCGTCCATGATGAGGAAAAACACCCTTGGCTCATCAAAGAAAAACGCCTGATAAAACAAACGATTGACGCAGGCAAAACGGTCATCGGTATTTGCTTAGGGGCGCAGCTGATTGCTCATTGTTTGGGCGCTAACGTCCAGTCATCTGGGGTAAAAGAGATCGGTTGGTTGCCGATTCGTTTGACGCCCGCAGGTCAGGCGCATCCTTTATTACAAGATTTACCCAAGCAAGACTTTACCGTGTTTCACTGGCACGGTGAGGGCTTTGACTGTCCAACAGGTGCGAGCATCATTGCGGAAACGGACGCTTGGGCGAATCAAGGTTTTGTTTATCAAACCCCGCTGCATAAAGAACTGGGCACTTGGGTACTAGCTTGGCAATGTCATTTTGAAGTGACTAAAGAGAGCCTTGCCAAGATGGTAATCAATGGTAATAATTCCATTCAAAGTGGGCTGAAAGAATATCCAAACACCGTACAATCACCCGCTGAAATAATCGCGCTGGGTGATAAATATATCGAAGCAAATAACGCAAGGCTATCTGCGATGCTAAATCGGATGGCGGCAAGCGTAAATAAATAATATAAGGAGTCAATCATGAGCAATTCACAACAAGATGAACAACAAGCGCTTGAGAAATATTTAGAAGAAAAAGCTGAGCAAGAGCAGGAAAAACAACAAGAGCCTGAGCAACTCTCTGCGTATGATGCTTGTGTACTAAAAGAGAGTGCTAAGATTCATGAGTTGATTGCTGAAGCTAAAAAGAAGACTAATGAACATTTAGAGGATGAATAATTGGATGATTACTATAGAGTAGGTTGATTTTGACAAACCTTTATACAGAATGAAGGCAAGACATAGCCTACTGTTTGGTATGCTAAACAAGTATTTAAAAAACTCAACGATTAAGTACATCTGTGATATTACGATTGATTGATTTAATACAATCAATAGCTCCATCAAGTAAGAAATCTAAAGCTTTACCATACCCATTGCTGACTGTAGATGTATCAAACCCTAGCTTTTCAAGCACCTCTATAGCTTCCTTTACAGATTCACTAGTTTCATGAGACTCGGCGTTTCTTAAATCATTGTTGACGAATAAGGGTGCCATGGCAAGATTATCTTTTTTCCAATTTGTCATATTTGCTGAACCAGCTAACGCACTTTTATCTTCAAATTGCTCATTCAAATGTTCTAGAATATTTAAAATCCCCTGAAGTATTTTTAGTCCTTTCAAACCAGTTAGCTCACCTTTATCTACGCCTAATGTTCGTAGAACTCTTCTTAAAATCCCTACTTTTAATCTAACTATAATCTCGTTTAGAGTTTTACAGCGTGATAAAAAATCCTGCTGATACATATCTAACGGGGCAACCTGAGCCATACGCTTGATAATTGGAAAATTTTCAAATCCTTCATCGTTATAAGATTCCCGGTCAAACTCACTAAACTGACTAGGGAAAATAATTTCACCGTCAACCGCTTTAACAAGCTTTGGTAAGTTTTCACTTAACTCTATTAACTGTAGTAATAATCTATCTACTTTAGAAACAATATGCTCTTCTGCACTATCTCTTGCTAAAAACTCTTTTTCTGACATCGCATATTGATATGCATGACAAACCTCTTGATCAGGTATACTTTTATATAGCTCATAAAAGGGGATTTTTATTATATTTCTTCCTACTCGTTTACAATCTGTAAATGACCACTGACCTTTATAAGAAGGGCAACTGGAGAAATAATTATAACCTTTGAAAGGTACGGTAACGAATACGTTATTTTTCTCATACTTTTCTAAAAACCTATCATCTAAATAGGCATACTCATTGCTACGAATATCTCTAACTCGCTTGCGCGTAATAGGTTGTGAATCACCAGGCCATACCAACGAATAAATATCCTGCTCACTGCATAACACTGGCGAGATTGCTACAACCGACGCCCATAACTGTAACAGTAGCTTTCCATCAACTTCACGTATATCTAATTTACCCCAGCCATTTCCAATAGTTTTATTATAACGACTACTACCATTCAGTAATTGTCGTACTTCAGGACCATCATCTATATATGCTTCATAGAAGAAAATTCGCACACCATAGCAACCTGTCATCCATAAGTATTTTCTTAGATAATCATTTCGCATTGTCCAATAAACATCTCGCTTGAGTTTAAACTCAAACTCGGAAGCGATATCTCCTTCGGTCACCCCTATGATTGGTCGTGATAAATCATCATAAATTATTTTTTGTTCATCGTTACCTACAACCCTTGGTGACAATCCTAAAGTCATCCACACTTTTTCAGCTAAGTTATAGGAATAACGTGCCCCATCGCCCCATGACGCGACAATATAGTCGTATCCTGACACAGTTGTTTTAATTGGATAAATGCCACCTACTTCATCACAGATTGGCGTAGATGATTTGACTGTACCTTCTGCACTTTCTGATAGCACTTTGAGAAATTGAATATCTTTCTCAGGAACACAAGCCATGAGCATATGTAGATGTTCATATCCATTCTTATACTGATTCTTTTCAAATTGAGTAGTTACATTTATTTTACTATCTGGTATATCGACGCTCTCTTGTGAAAGAAGCGACTTTAAATTTAGCGGTACACAGCTCATTGGTAGAGGGAATTCATTTGTGTAGTCGATTATTTTTGTCATCCAAATAGTATCCATAACGTAAATTCAATAAAGTAAAAATCGCGTCTGTACAAGATTAAATTTCTTAGCAACAATAGATAGTAGCAAGAACACGATGTCACCGCTAGCCCCGTCTGTAGCGGTATCCTGCTTGTTTGGGCGAGTTGCGATGGGTAGGTTTTGGGGTGGCGACGCGGAGCAAGCGACGACCCAAACCGTAGCCAGTGCCTCGCCCAGACTGGCAGATACAAGCGGAAGGCGGGAAATGCTCTCACACAAAACCAAACCCTAAACACAAAAAAGGTGAGCCAAAGCCCACCTTTGCTATATGAAAAACAGTTATCTAAAATAATAATCTAAACCAACTTAGCCTATATCTTAACAAACCCACGCCCGCGCATTACGGAACATCCGCATCCACGCGCCGTCCTCAATCCCAACCCACAGCTTGCCCGTCTGTATATGAGCTAAACAACCCTATATAGTTTTGAAGAAATAGCCCTATCCACCAGCTATTTGAGCTAGTTATTGCAATGGGCTAATGATAAAATCACCGCTTACGGAGTTATAGATAGTATCGCTGCTCGTAGCATATTGTTGGCTTCCCACATCGTTGGTTTGATTGAAGCTTAGGATGATGTGCGACTTTAATAATTTGGTTTTATTAGCAGTTTTCATATCTACATTATCAAGTGGGCTCCCATAATATCAAAAAAGGAATCTTTATGTATCAGGCCTTTCAAAAGCATCTACAGCAAGAAATCAGCGATATACGTGCAGCAGGACTATATAAAACTGAGCGCGTCATCACCTCCCCGCAAGATGCGCTAATCAAGATCGCCGATGGTCGTGAGGTGCTGAACTTCTGTGCCAATAATTACCTTGGATTGTCCGACCACCCTGAGATTAAAAAGGCGGCGATCAAAGCCATCGAAGATTCAGGCTATGGTATGTCATCGGTGCGTTTTATTTGTGGTACGCAAGATTTGCATAAGAAATTAGAGGCGTCGATTTCTAAGTTTTTTAATACCGAAGATACGATTCTTTATGCAGCCTGTTTTGATGCCAATGGCGGTGCATTTGAGCCACTATTGACCAGCGAAGATGCCATTATTTCTGATTCGTTAAATCATGCCTCCATCATCGATGGGGTGCGCCTATGTAAAGCAGCGCGTTATCGCTACGCCAATGCAGATATGCAAGATTTAGAAACGCAATTGCAAGCGGCGCAAGCACAGCGTTTTCGTTTGATTGTCACCGACGGTGTGTTTTCGATGGATGGTAACGTGGCACCGATGGATGAGATTTATGCGTTGGCACAAAAATATGACGCCATGGTAATGATTGATGAGTCGCATTCAGCAGGCGTGGTCGGTCGCACTGGTGGCGGCGTGACTGAATTGTTTGATCTACGCGGTGATATTGAGCTTATCACTGGTACTTTAGGTAAGGCGTTTGGCGGTGCTATCGGCGGCTTTACGACCGGTAAAAAAGAAATTATTGAGATGTTACGTCAACGCTCACGCCCGTATCTGTTTTCAAACTCTATTCCTCCTATGGTGGCGGCGGCTGGGGTTAAAGCATTTGATATGCTGTCTCAAGACAATACCCTACAAGATAAATTGCATGAAAATACGGCCTATTTTGTGAAGCAAATGCAAGATGCCGGCTTCGATATCAAGCCTACCGAATCAGCCATTTGTGCAGTGATGCTTTATGACGCCAATGTCTCCCAGCAAATGGCAAATGCGCTACTTGAAGAAGGTATTTATGTAATTGGCTTCTTCTACCCTGTCGTACCCAAAGACGAGGCGCGCATTCGTGTTCAGCTCTCTGCTGCCCATACTACGGAGCAGCTAGACCAGTGTATCGCTGCGTTTATCAAAGTCGCTAAGCAAATGAAAGTGATTGATTAGAGCGTATTCAACACGCCCTACAAGTAGTTCGGTATTTGCCTACTGAATTCAACAATGAAATGTAATGCAATTAAATAAGAGAGAAGTATGAAAGCACTGGTTAAAGCCCATGATAAAAAAGGCATCTGGATGCAAGATGTGCCAGAACCAAAGGTTGGCATCAATGACGTTAAAATAAAAGTTAAAAAAACCGCCATTTGTGGTACAGATTTGCACATTTATAAATGGGATGAGTGGTCACAAAAAACCATCAAGACGCCGATGATTATCGGACATGAATATGTCGGTATTATTAGTGAAGTGGGTGATGGTGTGAAGCATTTTGAAGTGGGTGACCGAGTCACTGGAGAGGGGCATATCGCTTGCGGACATTGCCGTAACTGTCGCCGTGGTAAGCTACACGTGTGCGAAAACACTATCGGCGTAGGCGTTGACCGCGATGGCGCGTTTGCCGAATATCTGGTAATACCTGCCGATAACGCCATCAAACTTGATGAGCGTATCAGCGACGATATGGCAGCCATTATGGACCCCTTTGGCAACGCCACGCATACCGCTTTATCATTTCCTGTACTTGGGGAGGATGTGCTGATTACGGGTGCAGGGCTGATTGGTTCAATGGCAGCGGCAATTTGCCGCTTTGCAGGAGCGCGTAATATCGTGGCAAGTGATATCAGTGATTATCGCTTGGAGCTTGCCAAAAAAATGGGCGCTACTATGACCGTAAACCCAGCCAAAGGTGAGACCATCGAAGGCGCCATCGATGAGTTAAACATGCACGGCTTTGATGTTGGGCTTGAGATGTCAGGCTCGCCTCAGGCTTTTAATTCGATGATTAATAACATGTATAACGGCTCTAAAATCTCTCTTTTAGGCATTTTACCTAATACCACCACGGTGGATTGGAGCAAGATTATTTTCAAGGCATTAACCCTAAAGGGTATTTATGGCCGTGAGATGTGGGAAACGTGGTATCAGATGGAGCAAATGCTGATTAGCGGTATTGATTTGTCGCCAATCATTACCCATCGCATGCACATTGATGACTTTCAAGAAGGCTTTGATATCATGGAAAGTGGGCAATGCGGTAAGGTGATTTTAAGCTGGGATTGATTTTGGTGGGTTTTGAGAGTCACAAATGTAAGTGACTGAGTCGTGGTTTAGCGCTAACTATAGCGGAACTAACATTACAGTATAACTTTTAACGATTCTCAGAAATCAGCTGCCAAAAGAACTTAACCCCAAACACAAAAAAGGTGAGCCGAAGCTCACCTTTTTTATTATCTAAGATTAATTCAAATTAGCCTAACGCAACCAAGCCCGCGCATTACGGAACATACGCATCCACGCGCCGTCTTCATCCCACTCCTCTGGTTTCCAGCTGTGATTGTAGGCACGTAGCGTCCGCTCAGGATGCGGCATCATGAGGGTGACGCGACCATCGGTGCTACATAGACCCGTGACACCGCCGAGCGAACCGTTTGGATTGAGTGGATAGGTCTCGGTTGGATGACCTTGGCTATCGACATAACGCATGGCGAGCTGACCGTGTTTTGCCATACCGTCGATTTCGGTGTTGTCTAATGTGGCATAGCCTTCACCGTGCGCCACCGCGATTGGCAAGATGCTGTCTTGCATGCCTTTGAACAGGATCGACTTGGTGCGCTCGACTTTGACGTTGACCGTACGCGCTTCAAAGCGAGCGGATTTATTAGCGATGAAGCGTGGAAAGTTTTCCGCACCTGGGATTAAATCTTTGAGCTGCGCCATCATCTGACAACCGTTACAGACGCCAAGTGAAAAGGTATCGGGACGGGCAAAGAAGCGCACAAACTGCATGCGCAATTCATCATGGAACAAGATAGAGTTCGCCCAGCCAGAGCCTGCGCCAAGTACATCACCATAACTAAAGCCACCACAAGCGACCAGACCATCGAAGTCACGTAAGTTGATACGACCTTCTAGCAAGTCACTCATGTGCACATCGACCGCTTCAAAGCCCGCTTGGGTAAAGCCTGCTGCCATCTCTGACTGACCATTGACGCCTTGCTCACGCAAGATAGCGACTCTTGGTTTATTGTCGCGGCTGCCCAAGTACGGTTCTTCGACCTTTTGATTGAGATCAAAGTTTGGTGCAGCGATGAGGCCTTTATGGCTGGCATCGCTAATCAAGTCATACTCTTGCTGCACGCATTCTGGATTATCACGGCGACGGGCGATTTGATAGCTGACCTGACTCCACTCTTGCTGCAGCTCAGAACGGCTAAAGCGTAGGGTATCGTCACCCATGTGCAAAGGCGTCTGGATAATGAGGCTATCTTCCTCAGTACTTTGACCGACGAGGCTTAGCATATCGCTGACATTAAATTCTTCTGCCAGTTGCATCAAGGCCGCGACGTTTTCGGGTAATACTTGAATCACTGCGCCCAGCTCTTCACTGAATAATTGACCGAGCAGATTTTCATCAGCCAATGACAGCTTGATACCTTGACGACTGGTGAATTGCATCTCTGCGATCGTTGCCAGCAAACCACCATCACCGATATCGTGATAGGCGCTAATGACGCCTTGTGCGTTGCCCGCTTGGATAAAGCTAAAGAAGTCGATTAAATCGCTAGGCTTATCAAGGTCTGGACACTCATTACCCAATTGGCTTGCTGTTTGTGCAAGGATTGAACCGCCGAGGCGCAATTTACCTTTTGATAAATCAATACGGTAGAACGCGCTATCGCCGTTAATCAATTCTGGCGTTAAGGTTTTTGCCACGTCGACAACAGGAGCAAACGCGGTAATCACAAGGCTCATTGGCGAGACGACTGATTTGTCTTGGCTTTGATTGTCAGCGTCTTCGTCACTCCAGTTGGCACGCATCGATAGCGAATCTTTACCAACTGGGATAGCAATACCGAGTGCTGGGCATAGCTCTTCACCGACAGTATGTACCGCGTCGAATAATGCCGCATCTTCCGCGTCATCACCGCAAGCGGCCATCCAGTTCGCTGACATGGTGATATCAGACAGCTGCGCAATACGCGCACCGGCGATATTAGTAATCGCCTCACCGACCGCTAAGCGCGCAGAGGCTTTAGGGCTAATCAAGGCGACTGGCGTACGCTCGCCAACGCTCATCGCCTCTCCAGTCATAGGTTGATCATCTAACGCAATCAAACCTGATGCCGTCACCGCGCAGTCAGCGACTGGCACCTGATAGCGACCCACATACTGATCACGCACCACCATACCAGTGATAGAACGGTCACCAATGCTGATTAGGAATGATTTACTGGCAACGGTTGGATGACGTAGCACGTCTTTAATGGATTCGGACAAATTAAAGTTATTAAGCTCTAACGCTGGCAACGTACTCTCTTGACGCTCAAAGCTACGCTGCATTTTTGGTGTACCACCGAGCAACACTTGCATCGGCATATCAACTGGCTGCTCAGAGAGCAACTCATCATTAACGACCAGCTGACGTACTTCCGTCGCTTCCCCTAAGATGGCATACGGGCAGCGCTCACGGGCACAGATCGCATTGAACTGATCTTTACTCTCTGGGCGAATCGCTAGTACATAGCGCTCTTGTGCTTCGTTTGACCAAATCGCCATCGGCGACATGCCAGCTTCTAACGACGGGATTTTACGTAGATTGAGCACCGCGCCCATTTCATGATCATTGACCAGCTCTGGCATCGCATTAGACAGACCACCGGCTCCGACGTCGTGGAGAGAAACAATTGGGTTGCCGTCTTGACTGTTGTTACTGACATCGCCATTATTGTCTGACTGTCCATTACCAGCAAGCGCCCAACAGCGATCAAGGACTTCCTGACAGCGACGCTCCATCTCTGCGTTATCACGCTGCACTGAGGCGAAGTCCAATCCTTCATCTAGCTCACCACTATCGACCGACGATGCTGCCCCGCCGCCAAGACCAATCTGCATCGCAGGGCCACCTAGGACGATAAGCAAATCACCTTGTTGAATGGCGTTTTTCTCAATGAGGTTACGTTTGATATTGCCGTAACCACCTGCCAGCATGATCGGTTTATGGTAACCGCGCATCTCACTACCGTCTTTGGCGGCTGACGTATCAAGTTGAAAACTACGGAAGTAACCGCAGAGGTTTGGACGACCAAATTCGTTTGAGAAGTTGGCACTACCTAATGGGGCTTCTGTCATAATCTCAAGGCTGGTCGCCATACGATCCGGCGTACCATAATCCTGCGTGCTTAATTGACCTGATGTCTCCCACTTTTCCGCAAGCTCTGGGATATGCAGATGTGACACATGGAAACCAGTCAGACCAGCTTTTGGCTTACCGCCGCGGCCCGTTGCACCTTCATCACGAATTTCACCGCCTGCGCCCGTCGCTGCGCCTGCATAAGGGGCAATCGCGGTTGGATGGTTATGGGTTTCGACTTTCATTAAGATATCGATTTCTTCTTGATGAAAATTGTAAGGATGGGCAGCATTAGGATCTTGAGCATCAGTAGGAATGGAATAAAAACGCATCCCCTCTGCCCCTGCCATCACCGCAGCGTTGTCTTTATAAGCAGACAAGATACCTTGTGGATTCGACTGATAAGTATTCTTAATCATTTGGAACAAGGATTTTGGCTGTATCTCGCCATCAACTGTCCATTCGGCATTAAAGATTTTATGACGGCAATGCTCTGAGTTGGCCTGTGCAAACATCATCAGCTCAACGTCAGTTGGATTGCGCTTTAGCTCATTGACGTAAGCATTCATCAGATAATCGATATCTTCACTCGATAACGCAAAGCCAAACTCTGTGTTGGCTGACTCTAGTGCTGACTGACCTTGTCCAATCACATCGATATGATTGAGCGAAGCTGGGGCTTCATCGTCAAACAATTTATCTACATCATTTAAGTCATAAACCAAGCTCTGGGTCATACGGTCAAACAACAATTGCTCAGCGGCAGCAGGCAATGTTGTACTTATCTCACCGTCTGTTGTTCCATCAAGGGTTAGCGTATAAACAATCACCCGCTCGACACGATTGATCTTAATGTCACAGTTATTAAAAATATCGGTCGCTTTACTGGCCCACGGTGAAATCGTACCAAAACGTGGACTAACAATCACTTGTAATTGGCTGTCTTGCGGGGTGGTAAGTTGGGCATCCTCTTTAATACCAAACAGGTCCAGCGCTTTTTTCTGCTCATCACCTTCAAGTTTGCGTGATAATACATACACTTGCTGGGTATGAATTTGGCTGACATTTAGCTCGGTTTTTTGCTGAAACTGACTGATGAGTTGCTGCGTCTGAAAATCGGTAAGAAACGGTTGTCCGGCGATGGTCATCATAAAGGCATAATCCGTAAGATCAAGGCATCTCTGCCATGCAAAGTAAATGGTCCGTGTATTATAACAAGAAGGCTAATAATAAGCAGGGGTAAACCATGATAAATTGCCCACCCTACTTATAAATAATTTCTGAGCTGTTGTTACAATATCTATTTCTTTTTATCAGCAAACTTTTGCCTAATCTGACACATTTTTTACTTAACTCTTATACGTTTTACAAACGCTCACATCGTCTTACGGGCAACCTATATAATCAGGCAGGCAACTATCGTTATTCTACAACCAGCTAATAATTAAAACCATTAACACAGTTTTCACAATAATTTCAATTTTAACGTAATAAGGATATCTATTATGAATAAACAAGAACAAATCGATAAAATCCAAGACGTAATTAAAGACGTAAAGTTTGCCATGATGAGCACTATTAATAGTAAAGGTGATGTGCATGCATGGCCGATGACGACGAGTGAAGCCAGTATCGCTGATAAAGAGATTTGGTTTATCGGTGACAAAACCTCAGATGTCGTAAAAGATATTCAAGACAATCAAAAAATAGGCTTGTCTTATGCCACTCAAGACGAAAAAGACTATGTTTCTGTCAGTGCCAATGCAGAGCTGCCAACAGATAAAGATAAGCTAGATGAGCTATGGTCACCTGTCTACAATGCGTTTTTTGAGCACGGTAAAGAAGACCCAAATGTACAACTTATTAAAGTAGTACCACATGGCGTAGAATGCTGGTTGAGTGGTAGCTCTACTGTAAACATGTTTAAGATGGCTACAGCCGCGGTACAAGATGGTAAGACTGCAGAAGATATTGGCGAGCAGTTCTCTGTATCTTTATAATATAAGCGTCTTTTATATTGTAAAAACGAGCAGTTTGATGACTTGAGACGCCAGTAAGCCATTGTTTATTGGCGTTTTTATAGTATGTAAGTTTTATAGCATGTAAACCTCAATATTTTAAATAGTAAAGGACAACTATTATGAGTAAACAAGAAAAGATGGATAAAATCCAAGCGATGGTAAACAATATCAAGTATACGATGATGACCACTCGCAATCATGAAAACCACCTCCATTCGTGCCCAATGAACACCACAGAAACCAGCATCGGTGCTAAAGAGATTTGGTTTATCGGTCACACACCTTCTGACACTGTTGATAATATTAATAAGAACCCAGAAGTAAACTTGGCTTACGTCAGCCAAGATGATAAAAGCTATTTGTCTATCACTGGTAAGGCTGAATTGATCGAAGATCGAGAAAAGCTTGATGAGCTGTGGTCAGTAATGTACAACGCTTATTTTGAACAAGGTAAAGAAGACCCAGGGGTACAGCTAATCAAAGTCGTTCCTCATGGTGCAGAATATTGGGAAAATGGTAACGCCATTACTAGCGCTGTTAAAATGACGGCAGCGGCAGTCACAGATACTGCTATTGAAAAGAGTTTGGGTGAGAATTTTTCAGTAGAACTCTGATGATTTGTTTAGACATCATTAGATGTTATACATAAAAAAAGCCAGTGCGATAAGCGACTGGCTTTTTTATGCAAGATTGTGCACGTAAATGAAATTAAATCAGTATTAACACGCTCTATCTAACCACTTTGTTTTAAATATGGCCATGCTGCTTTTAGATAAATAAACATGGACCACAAAGTTAAAATCACTGCAGCGACCATCAGTACATACCCTATCATCTCAAGCGACTCCCAGTTTAATAGAAGCACAGTGATGGCTATCATCTGAAACGTCGTCTTAAGCTTACCTACATACGAGACCGCCACACTAGTACGATTACCAAGCTCTGCCATCCACTCCCTTAATGCCGATACTGCAATCTCACGAGAGATAATCACAATCGCTGCTATCGCCATAATGATATTAGGATGCCACTGTACCAAAATAATCAGCGCTGCTGCTACCATCAGTTTATCAGCGACTGGATCTAAAAACCGTCCAAAAGCCGACATCACATTAAGCTTACGAGCAAAGTAGCCATCGAGCCAATCTGTAATGGCAGCGACAACAAACACCCCAGTTAACAATAAATGCCGTAGTAAACTGTCACTAAACTCACTCATTCCTACCCGCGCGATGACATTGTCTGAGATGGCAGGCATGCCAATACCCATGGCTGGTGGCCAGTAAGCTATCGCTACAAACAATGGAATCATCAAAATACGCGCAATAGTAAGATTATTGGGTAGATTAAAAATGCTTTTGTCGTTTTGCGGTTGTAGCGGCTCTTTTGTATGCAGTTGTGTGCTTTCGGTCATGGTAAGCCTAGTGTTATATAGACATAAGAATGCCTGCTAGCTTAGCATTTTTCTTGTATTGCGTCATGCCATCTTCTGCGAGTTTATCGATACTATTTTGAGAGAAAACGTTTATTGAACGAAAAGTTCTAACAAATAAAATATTTCAAAATGTGACATTGTATTAAAACTCTCTTAAGAGTAACTTCATGTAATTTAAGTAGCCAATTAAGGAGAACATCAGGTAATATAAATATATTAGAAGAAACAGTTGTACACTGAGTTTTCACTCCAAATTATAACTGTTTATGTTTCTGATAACGCTAGAATCTCTATAAAAATAATAAGTTTTTACTGTAATTGTAGACACACTACATACTCAGTTTTCCTCAGCCCACAGTTTCCTCCTCTGTGGGTCTTTTTTTGTCTTAAATTTCTGAACCCTATTTATCAAAATCTCTAAACTCTATTTATTAAAATTATAGTAACTTAATGATTTTGCCACTACCTATTAAAAACTTATATAAGTATATACTTCGCTTTTAGCGCTGTTCTCCAAAAAAAGAGGACAAAGAAGCGAGCAATGCTTCTTGATTTATACCTTCCCCTATAAATACGATATCTTTGGATGTAAAACTACTTCTGACAGCAGGGAGAATCTCAGGTTGCTGCATGACTTTGCGTACAGATTGTAGCAATAGCGGACCTTCATCCGTGTGCAAAACGCCCTTGACTCGCAGAATCGTATCACCCCGCGCATGCAGCAACGCCGATAGCCAAACGGTAAACTCAACCCAACCGACTTCTTTAGGAATCGGCAGCGAAACCACAGTCGTCGGAGCAACCCCATTGACAAGAGTCGTCTCATAGATTTCGGTCGGCGCTGGTAGTTTAGGTACAGGGCTTTCGACGCCGAATGTGGATAAGGAGATTGGGACAGCTGGATTAATGTTACTAATAGTCGAGACAAGGTTTGATAGGGACTGCTCAGCTACTTCTTTTGATTTTGCAATGACAATGCGATCAGCCGACAGTATCTGCTGACGACACAATGCATCAGTCTTTAGCGCCATATGAAAATGTAGCGCATCAGCCATAATAACCGTTTCTTTGAGCGCAAAATGGTAAATGAGAATCGGATGCTCTTTGATGGCGACTATGATTTCTTTGGGATCAGCCAAACCACTGGTTTCTATAATCAAGGTATCAGAAATAAGAGCATCAGCCAAATCGCTTGTTTGTCCGTTCGTTCTGGATTCGGCAACCGTAAGCAGTGCTGATATGAGCTCCTCTTTGCCTTTTGGGGTACCCGCGGTTCCAGTCAGAACGTTGACACTCATTGCTTCGCCCAACAGCAAATCATCAACAGGCTGCTCGGCCGCTTCTTGGGTGAATACTTGAGCACGGCCAAACCTCTTAGTAAAAAGCGCATGCCGCAGCCACGTGGTCTTACCTGAACCCAGATAGCCGCTTAGTAGAACGATATTGAGACGATTGTCTTGTGAGGTTTGCATTAAAGTCAAGCCATAGAGTGAGGTGCTAACGGATCGATTGCAAAGCCTTGACGACGTTCTACTTCAGCCCACAGCTCAGTTAGATTATCAACCATGACGCGGGCCCCGCCTGGACATATCAGCTGAAGCTGCGGAATTACCCCATCAGCATAAACGGAGAACCCATAAGGTTTTAGCACCCGCTTTAAGACAGACATTCTTTGAAACATTGCTCTCATGCGAATGCTGCCTTTTTGAGCGCCTGCTTCTGTCCAATGCCCTGGGGCAGCTGGGTTTCCACATCCATTACACATGACTCTTCTCCCTATAAGTGACCAGTATTTTAACAATGCCACCAAGATCCATAAATTTATCAATGCAGCGTTCAAATAACTTCCGGACGCTTACCACCTTCAAATGGGAAACGTGTGCGAAAATCAGCAGCGATATCTTCGAATGGCATCCAAACAACCCCTTCATGACCGTTGATATAGTCAATTAGACGCTCAAGCATCATGAGTACATGTGGACGTCCAGAGACATCCGGATGAATCGTGAAGGGAAACACGGCATAGTCCATATTACGGTAGACCCAGTCAAACTGATCACGCCACATTTGCTCGATATCGCGTGGGTTGACAAATCCATGACTGTTAGGGACATTTTTCATAAACAGCATTGGGGGTAAATCATCCACACACCAGTTGGCAGCAATCTCGACCAAATCGATCTCGTCGCCATGGGTCATAGGATGCATCCATTCTTCTGCAGTTTTTGAGTAGTCAATAACGTTCCAATCATCGCCAACTCGAGCATAGAAAGGCTGAAAATCACGGTAACCTTGGCTATGGTCATATTTAAAATTATATTTGGCTAAGATTTCAGGGGTCGCAGCTGACATCTCCCACCACGGTGCCACATAGCCACGCGGGCTTTGACCTGTCAGCTTAGTAATCAGCTCAACCGACTTTTCCATGACTGCCTCTTCTTGAGCGCGGGTCATGGCAATGGGGTTCTCGTGCAAGTAACCATGCGCGCCTACTTCGTGACCATGATCGACAATCATTTTGGCAATGTCTGGAAAAGTTTCGATACTATGACCAGGAATAAAAAACGAGGTGCGTAGATCGTATTTTTTAAATAACCTTAATAGCCGTGGTACACCAACTTCAGATGCCCAGACGCCGCGCTGAATGTCTGAGGGGCTATCCCCACCACCGTACGATCCAATCCATCCTGCTACTGAATCTACATCTGTACCAAAGCCACATATAATGGTTTTTTTACTCATGTCTCACTCCTTTGATGGTATAGGTTACTAGCCTTTGTTTGGGGTCTTATCTTTACTTACTTGATAGTTATTTAACCGCTTCTATGTAGATCTGTCATCGGCTTTGAGTAATACGCTCTCGACACTCAGCGCTGCCGCTAACAAATCACTGTCTCGGCCGCTGGTCATCGATAGCAAAATACTAGTAGGCATCTGGTTTTCATCTATGCCGTTTGGTAAAGCGACGCCGCACCAGTCCAAAAAATTACCTAGAGCCGTATTGCGCAGCATCAGTTTGTTGGTTTGCAAGTACAAGTCATCGTCTTCTTCAAGCGGTTTAAGCTTAGGCGCCGTAATAGGCGTGGTTGGAAACAGTACAATTTGCTTATCTAAAGCTTGACGGTTTTTTTCAATCAATCTTGCACGCTTCCGTTGAATGACAAGCAAATCTCGCGCACTCATCTCTCCTGCATCAAGAATACGGTCAAGGATTCTTGGATCTATCTGCTTTGCCTGTGCCGAATGTACCAGATCCCAATGCACATCTAGTGCTTCTGGGCCAACTAAGTAGCCATGCTTACGGGCAAGCGCCCCTATATCGTCAAACTCATCACATACTCCGCGAGTGATTGTCGCCCCTGCCTGCTCAAGTGCGCGGACAGAAGCTTCAAAATTTTGGATTACCGCCTCTTGCGCGTTTTCAAAGACGACATTACTGGGAATAAAAAATTTGAGTTGGTCAATAGGTGAAGGTTTGGGTATGGCAATCGCCCGCCCATTAAGAATTTGTGCCGCACCAATACAGCTCTTTAGATCAGCTGCAAGCGGACCAAAGGTGTCTAACGTCGGTGAGAGCGGCAACGTACCACCATTTGGAAACGCAACGCTAGAGCCTTTATAGCCGACTATGCCGTTTAGTCCAGCAGGAATGCGTATCGAGCCACCAGTATCACTGCCGATAGCCAATGGCACCAGACCGCGCGCGACAGCTACCCCGCACCCTGAAGACGAGCCGCCAGGAATGCGAGCAGGGCCTGAGCCATGAGGGTTTTTAGGTGTACCAAAATGTGGATTAAGACCAAGGCCGGAATAAGCAAACTCGGTCATATTAAGACAGCCGATTGACACAAGGCCTGCTTGAGAGGCATTGGCCACCATATTGGCATCACAAGGGGCAGGCGCGTTGGATTTAAGAATCACAGAGCCTGCGGTGGTCACTCGATCTTTTATATCAAAAAGGTCTTTCCATGCGATAGGTATACCATCCCACGGGCTTAGTGGCTTACCGTCACGGCGACGTTGCCTAGAAGCATGAGCTTCTTTTAATGCGCGCGCTTCAAACAACTCTGTAAAAATAGCGGGATCGGAAGAGCGGATGTTTGCAAACGTCTCTTCTACCAGCGCAACCGGACAAAGACTACCTTCATCGAGGCGAGCTGCCATATCTAACGCTGACACAGACTCCTTGGTAATTTTGCTCACAACCCGTTCGCTCACAACATACTCCATACTATTGATTTTATTAGAGATTGCATTATCAACCATAGGCTAAAAAAACAGAGGAGTCAATTGGCATCCATGAGTAAAATCTTTCTATTTACCAATAAGAAACAATCATCTAATTTTATGATTTTTATATGAGTCAATGACAAACAAAATGCATGATTGTTTGATTACTATCACTTATTTTTGACTTTAAATGGCTCTGAAAATTGTAGTATTAAAAAACCCACCACAGATAAAATAATCGCTATCTCGTAACGACCATAAGCCACTGAAATACCGATAGCACCTGTGTTCCATAAGCTGGCTGCCGTCGCGGTGCCCTTTGAGCCTTCCTCATTCTTAAAAATAGCGCCACCACCGATAAAGCCCATACCAGTGATAATGGCGTACATAATCCTCGCTTCGCCTTCAGACTCGTAGATATCCATACCGACTAACATAAAGGCACATGAAGCAATAGTCACCAACGGAAACGTTCTAAGTCCTGCACCGTTATCCTTCATTTCACGATTGAGTGCAATCGGTAATGACAATATAAAAGCAATGCTTAATTGAAAAAAATGGTACTGCATTAAGTCTATATCTAGATCGAATCCAAACATAATTTACGACGCTCTCTATCTTTAAGTTAAAACTAAATAAATTTGGCTTATTTTATCCACTCTACTTTACTGATCGCTTGTACTGTGTCTTTTGCCATTTGATAGCAGCTTTCAATATTACCTTGTCCGCACCAGTCGCCACTAACAATCCATTGATGGGTTTGATCGAGCAATACTCCTAACGGATCACAAGCCTGCTTGTTTTTGGTATCCATGACTGTCGCAGCATAGCGCCAACGATGACAGTCTATTTTACTGGGCGCTGTATCAGCGCTCCAATGCAATGCTCGCTGTGCAGCCGCTAGCAATTGCGCTTTAATGATTTCGATATCATCATCGACATGCTCTTCTGACCAGTCGTTGCGCGCATGAATGGTGATACTTGGGAGTAGCTCATCACGAGCAGGCTTTTGATGTTCAACAAATATTCTATCGAGTATTGAATGACTCACATAAGCCACATCCCATACTGGCCCTGCCTGATTGATCAGAGTTTTAGGGAGCATCTCAACATTATCCCAGCCCAGCATAAGCGTATAGCATGCTTGCATTTTTGGTTCGGTAATTTTGGCATGCTCTGTAAAGCCACTGTCTGCCATCAGCTCTACTGCTTGACCGTTAGGTACAGTACAAATGACCCAATCAAACCAGCCAAGACTATTGCCTACCTCATCGAATAACTCAGTTTTGTTAGTATTATCTTGTCGGCTCTCAGTTTGTGTCTGGCTAAGTGGTGCGACGCGAGTTTTAAAGTTAATAGTCGTATGCTGTAACTCATCAGCCAACGCGCGTCCCCAACTGGTCATTTTAGGGGTGCCAACATAACGCGCGTGATTGGTATCCCATTGCTCTTTTTTCTGAATATTAGGTAAGCAAGTATTTTGAGATTGAGCATTTTTATTTTTTTGAACATGGTCGTTAGCTGGCGTCAAATCAACTACTTGAGCGCACCACGGTTGCAGTAATGTTGAGTCTAGCCAAGGCGCAATGAATTGCTGAAAGCTAGAGGTTTTTGCTGTAAAAAACTGTGCACCAAATGCCCATTGCCAGTTTTGCTTGGTCTTATTATCGGTGTGATAGCGCGTAGCTAGGCGGCCAACGCTACGCGACTTCTCAAAAATAGTCACGTGCAGCATTGATGCATTATTCGATGGTTTATTTTGTCGCTTAATAAAAGCGCGTTCCAACAAAGTCGCTGTCAATAAACCCGTCAATCCAGCTCCGATAATGGCTATTTTCGGCGCAGTGCTTTGATCAGTGTTTAGGCCAGTATTAAAGGTAGCCTGATTGTCATGGTTAGTCTGTTTTGCATGGTTGCTAATGGATGGCGAAGAATGGTCAGTCATGAGTGCAGTAGGCCTTGTAAGATTTGGCAACGATTAAAACCTCATTAAAAACGAGTCTTTGTGTTTTTGTGATGCTGTCTATATTAAAAAGTCATGCTATTAAAAACAGCATGACTTTTGTGATATTTGATGTTTGTCTAGTAAAGTTGCGTGCGAACCATACTGATGATCCCTATTTATAACTATGGTTCGCTATTTTATTGCTTACTAACAGTTGCTTACTAACAGTGTTTTGCCTCGCGTTCTGCTTTGACCACATCAATTATCTTGTTGATGACCGAGCTATCAGCAAGGGTAGATAAATCACCAAGCCCAACATACTGCCCTGCAGCGATATTACGTAAGATGCGACGCATAATCTTACCAGATCGGGTTTTGGGTAGAGCCTCAACGACATAGATAGCATCTAAATTGGCAATTGGCCCAATCTCGGTGCGCACATGGCGATTTAACTCAGCTTTTAGCTGATCGCTTGCAACCTCTCCTATACTGAGAATAATAAAGGCGGCAATACCTACGCCGCGAATGTCATGCGGCATACCGACGACAGCGGCTTCAACCGTAGAAGGATGAGCATCTACTGCACTTTCGACTTCTGCAGTGCCCAAGCGGTGCCCTGAGACATTAAGTACATCATCGACGCGGCCGGTAATCCAATAATGCCCGTCTTCATCGCGTTGTACCCCATCACCAGTAAAGTAGTAGCCTGGATACTCAGTAAAGTAGGTCTCTAAAAAGCGTTCATGGTCATGATAAATAGTACGCATTTGTCCCGGCCAGCTATTACTGATGACAAGATTGCCCTCAGCGGGACCTTCAAGAGCCGTATCATCGGTATCGATCACTTGCGGTATGATGCCATATAAAGGATTCATCGCAGCACCCGGTTTGAGCGCTACCGTACCTGGTATCGGAGCCAGCAAAATACCACCTGTTTCGGTCTGCCACCATGTATCTACGATTGGGCAACGACCACCACCAACAACATCATAATACCAATCCCACGCTTCAGGGTTGATAGGTTCACCAACGGTACCAAGCAGACGTAAACTTGAGCGATCAGACTCACGGACAAAGGTATCACCCTCTTTCATCATCGAGCGAATCGCCGTCGGCGCCGTATATAAAACCGTAATTTTATGCTTATCGATAATATGACCAATCCGCGCCCATGTTGGATATTCAGGCACGCCCTCAAACATCACTGTCGTCGTACCATTGGCAAGCGGCCCATAGGTAGAATACGTATGACCGGTCACCCAGCCGACATCTGCCGTACACCAATACACATCATCGTCTTTGATATCGAAGACATCGCGGAAGGTTGATAGCGCGTAGGTGATATAACCACCAGTCGTATGCAGCACACCTTTCGGTTTGCCAGTTGAACCAGAGGTATATAACAAAAATAACGGGTCCTCGCTATTCATGACTTCAGGCTCGCACTGCTCTTGCTCGCCGGCTATTAAAGAATGATACCAAACATCACGGCGACCACTCATCGGAATTGAATTACCTGTACGATGCACGACAATGACCTTTTCAACGCTATCAGTACCCTCCATATCTAGCGCACGATCAACATTGACCTTAAGCGGATTGTGCTTATTACCGCGTAGACCTTCATCAGCCGTAATCACGATTTTGGATTGGCTATCAACGATACGGTTACCTAAGCTCTCAGCAGAGAATCCACCAAACACCACCGAATGCACCGCACCGATACGCGTACATGCTAGCATCCCTACCATCGCTTCAGGTATCATCGGCATATATAGGGTCACACGATCGCCTTTTTTGACCCCAAGCTTACGCATCGCATTACCTAAACGACAAACTTCAGCATGAAGCTCTTTAAAGGAGATAATCTTATGCAAAGAAGGGTGATCCCCTTCCCAAATAATGGCAGGCTTGTAGGGGTTGGTTTTAAGATGTCGATCAAGACAGTTTACCGAAATATTTAGCTCGCCATCCTCGTACCATTTAATACGAAAGTCGTCCAAGTCATAATTGACGTTGCTAATAATAGTTGGCTTTTTCATCCAATCAATCAGCTCAGCACGCTCAGCCCAAAAAGCATCAGTGGCCTCGGGTGATTCGACTGACCGCTCATAGTCTTGGGCATACTGCTCAGCAGTGGTATTGGCAGCGGCGATAAACTCAGCCGTAATAGGAAAAGATTTTTGAGTCATGAGACATTCCTTTTTTAATTATCATTGTCTGCATAAAATATCGAAAATAAGAGATATTGAAAATAAAAGAAAAAACTATCTAATAGACTGACTGAAACTGAAGCAATAATACGACTATCAGACAATGCTAATCGGCAGCTCATCAGTCACAACGGTGGTTGCAGACAACAGGCTATCATCTTCCATAATGAGTGACGCCTCAATTCTAGTTTGACAAATAAGAAGAAGTGA
Organism: Psychrobacter sp. 1Y10; assembly: GCF_052259005.1. NCBI lineage: Bacteria > Pseudomonadati > Pseudomonadota > Gammaproteobacteria > Moraxellales > Moraxellaceae > Psychrobacter > Psychrobacter sp. 1Y10. The sequence continues at coordinate 314,492 of NZ_JBQQES010000002.1, forward strand.
TGCAAGACACTAACGACTAATTACAACAATTCCAATGTACAGCTGTTTACTTATGTATTTATACTTTCTATTAGGGCATGGTAAAAACCTGATAAGTATTTAATCCTTGTAACCCTAAGTTAAATATGGACAATAGCCACTCTAGATACACTGTTTGAATGATACTTATATCGGCGTATTTGTATCATTGCTTCTACCTTATTTTTACGTTTGTTTAAAAGCAGCGCTTTATGGACCAAAACCGTCATGGACAATAACACCCATTATGATGTCATCATTGTTGGCGCAGGAGCCTCAGGGCTATACTGCGCACTCACCGCTGGGCGTCGAGGCCGCCGCGTATTGGTGCTCGATCATGCCAATAAAGTCGGCAAAAAGATCCTGATGTCGGGCGGTGGACGCTGTAACTTTACCAACTACTTCGTCGAGCCTGAGCATTTTATCAGTGCCAACCCACATTTTTGTAAGTCAGCACTGAGCCGTTACCCCAGTTGGGAGTTTATCGGCATGGTTGAACAGCATAAAATCCCATACCATGAGCGTGAGCACGGTCAGCTGTTTTGTGATGATTCTGCGCAAGATATCGTCACTATGCTACTTGATGAATGCGCGGCGGTAGGTGTGCAAATACGCATTAATACCCAGATTGATAAGATCGATGTCAATGAGACTGAATATAAAAGATTCAATCTATCGACCTCTAAAAAACTGAGTAAAAAAGATATCGCCAATAGCGTTAAACCTTCGCAACACAAATACAGCTGTGACTCGTTAGTCGTGGCGACTGGTGGCCTATCTATACCAACGATGGGCGCAAGCGGTCTTGGTTATGAGCTGGCGCAGCAGTTTGGGCATCAGCTTATGCCAACCGATGCCAGCCTCGTGCCCTTTACCTTTACCGATAAGACGGGCGAGCTTATCCGCGCCTTGGCTGGTATTAGTTTGCCCGTAATTGCCAGTAACGAGCGCATCTCGTTTAAGCTGCCGTTACTCTTTACCCATCGCGGTCTATCTGGTCCTGCCATGCTCCAGCTGTCCAATTATTGGCAGACGGGCGAGCACATCAATATCAACTTACTGCCTGATATCGATGTCACCACCCTACTACTTGCTCATAAAAAATCGCACCCAAAGCAGCTCATCCGTACTGTACTGGCAGACTATACAGACAATGCATTGCCTAAAAAACTACTGACAGCCCTACAGACAACGCTGTGGGATGATATTAAAGACAAAGAGCTTGCCAATATTAAAGATGAGCGCCTAAGCGAGCTTGGGAATACTATTAATAATTGGCAACTCAAACCCTCTGGTACGGAAGGCTATCGTACCGCTGAGGTGACGCGTGGCGGCGTAAAAACCGATGAGGTGTCGTCAAAAACAATGCAGAGCAATTTTCAGGACGGTCTATACTTTATCGGTGAGGTGCTTGATGTCACGGGCTGGCTTGGCGGCTATAACTTTCAATGGGCCTGGGCAAGCGGTTTTGTCTGCGGTGAAGTCGTTTAACCATTAATACAAGCTCAAAAAAAGCCGCCCTACTATGACAGTAAGGCGGCTTTTTATTATATTAACATGTAAAACTAAGCGTACACTTACGCTTGTTTTTGCTCCAAATACGGATAATCGGTATAACCCTCAGCACCGCCACCATAGAAGGTTTGTGGATGCTGCTCATTGAGCGGCGCATCTTGACGAATACGCTCAGGCAAATCAGGGTTTGCAATGAAATCACGACCAAACGCAACCGCGTCAATATAGCCTTCACGGACATTTCTTTCTGCTTTTTCGGCCGTATAGCCACCCGCTGCAATGATCGTATTGTCAAAGGCATCACGAATACGCTGGCGGAAACCGTCATTATATGGCGTGCCTCCTGCCCAATCAGGCTCAGAGAGATGAAGATACATCAAACCGCGTTTATTGATTTGCTCAATGAGCCAAATGTTATCATCTTCATCATAGCCGGCTTCTACGGCGTTAAACGTGCCTTGTGGCGAGAGTCGAATACCGACGTGATCGTTATCCCATTCATCAACACAAGCATCGATGACATCAAGGGTTAAGCGCGCGCGGTTTTCACGACTGCCGCCGTACTCGTCATCACGCTTGTTGGTTTGCTCAACCCAAAATTGATGCAACAGATAACCATGGGCACCATGAACCTCTACGCCATCAAATCCTGCTTCTCGTGCCGTCTTGGTTGCATAAGCAAAGTCCTTAATCACTTGCTTGATTTCATCAGCGGTGGCTGGACGTGGTGGCGTGGTTTCAACGCGAATCGCTTGATTATCGCTATCACGTAAAGAGGTGCGAGCGCCGACTTCGACGTCCGACGCTGAAATAGGCGCTTTACCATCAGGCTGTACACTTTCATGTGCCACTAGACCAGTATGCCATAGCTGTACGACGATCTTGCCGCCTTTAGCATGGACATTATCGACGATGGCTTTCCACGCGGTCATCTGATCTTTAGTATGGATGCCAGGCGCACCTGCATAACCTTTTGCTTGAAATGATACTTGCGTCGCCTCAGCGATCACAAGGCCCGCTCCCGCTGCACGCTGTGAATAGTATTCACCTGCTAATGCCGTTGGTACATCGCCTGGCTCAACAGCGCGTAGACGAGTTAGTGGTGCCATAATGATGCGGTTTTTTAGGGTTTGAGTGCCCATTTTTACTGTTTCAAATAAATTATCGTAAGCCATAGTATGCCTTGTTTGTGGTTATAAAAAATATGGGTAAAAATGATATTCATAACTATAAAGCAATCTATTTATAATTATGAAAACTTTATGAGTCATTAGGTCAACAAAATGTATGTTTGTTCGATAGATCAGTAAGTACTTTTCGAATCAATACCCATTAGATGATCACCTCTTAAATGGATATCTATCAAATAAGAATCTGTATTCAAGAACATACGTCTGAATACTTATACTTAAGTACCAATACGTACCAATACTTAAGCACCTATATTGAACGACCGTTCTCTTTATAAGGGATGACTATGATTATTCAAGTAAGCTTTACAAACCGAAACACCTTTTCAGCTCTATTTGATAATTGAAAAAGGTTACAGATTGACTATCTCTAAAGAATATAAAAGAGTAGAATGTATACAAGCAAACAATAGTCTTCTAATGATTCGATAAGATTGTCCTAATTTTTTACAATTAAGCCAATTTATTGCATATTGAATAGTCAAAATAATTTTTTAAAAACTAAGATTAATACTCTATTGAGTATTAAAAGGATGCAGTCTGTGCAAATGAACAGAAGAACACTCATCATAGGTGCAAGCTTACTGCTTGGCCTAACTGCTTGCCAGCCGCCTTCGGATAAAACTGATTCATCAGATACGCCCTCAACGTCAGCACAAACCGAAACAGCGCCAAGTACACAGCCTCTTGCAGAAGCGAAAACGCCAAAAGCTCTTACTAAAGCGTTGGTCACACTATCTGAAAAAACATTAAAAGAGCAGCTCATTTGTTCCAAGCTTGATGACACGATAAATACCATCGATAATAAAAGTAAGATCGAAAATATTCATGCAGTTCAGCGTCAAATAGAGGCTTGCTTGCCAGTGGCAGAAAATGCCGAGATACTTCAATGGCTAGAAGCCTACCAAGCGATGTATGGACGTTTTTTGAATACTGATAGCTCTATGGATGATGAAGCGTTTTACAGCGTCATGGATAATATTGACCAAGATGAAAAATTAACGGTAGCGCAATTAAAGCTGGTAAATCCTCGTGTCCGCTATCTTATTAGCTTGGTAAGGAGCAAAGCTGACGTCAGTGTCCGATATATAGGCGAAGGTCACTTTGCCTTTCATCACGATCTTTCGGCCATGGCTGATATGTTCACCCCTTATCTACCAGATGACCAAAGTGAGTTTATCCAGCGAATGGCGCAAGACAATCAAGAGATATTTTGGTTCGATGCTGCAATTGGTATATCTCTTGAAGAGTTGGTTGAACGCGCTGTATTTTGGGAAGATTTTATAGGCCGTTACCCAGATAGTAGATTCTATGATGATGCCAAAGCTTTGCTAGATACCTATCGCTATCTACTCTTTTTTGGCTCAGAAAACACTCAATGGATCGATGATGAGGCCCGCAAATTTTATCTGTTAAAAGACGAGCGCTTGATGACGCAATTGACTGAGCGTACTGATAGTCAACTGGCTGAAGACGTACAAAAGCTTTTGGTATTTATGGCGCAGTCGGATAGCGAACGTCAACAGTTATACCCTGTTCCTGATAAAGATGAAAACGGCCATAAAATAAACGAATGGGAAGTAACTCATTATCAATTGAGTCAAGCGTTAGATATATCTTCGCTACGTGATACAGTTAGAGATAGAAACTGTTTGCATGGTGTCATTTGTGTAGACAAGGACAAGCAATAAAACCCTATTTTATACATACCGATTCCAAAAATATTTAGATAGGCACGCCCACACTATTTGTTACTGTTTTATGAGTACTCGTGTTTTACGACCTTAGCATCTTTTTAAAAGAGATATTTAAAGACAGGTATGTACCAAATAAAATGACTGCTGAGCCAATAATTGCACCCAAATCTAACGCTTCGCCCAGCAATACATAACCAAAGAATATCGCAAAAATTGGAATGACTAAAGTGATACTCGTCGCGCGCATTGGACCGATATTCTTAATCAGCTGATTCATAAAAATCAGCGCGATTGCTGTCGAAAACACTCCGATGCAGATGACAGATACCCATGCTTGTAGACTAATACTCTTGCCATATGGAAACTCATATAAGCCAATAGGTAGCATGACCATGCTGGCAATAATGGTCGAGCCAGCAGTGATAGCAATCGGCGACAAGCCTTGCAAATAGTTTTTGGTGATATTGGCCCCTGTGGCATAACCGACACAGCCTAGTAGCGCATAGCCCATTGGCAATAACCCTTCAAGCAAACTTGTGTCTGACTCACTACCAGCAAATAGACTCTCACTCATCAAAATCACGACACCGACCAGACCGATAAATAAACCAAGAATTTGCTTTTTTGAGAGCTTATCATTAAAAAATGTACTGGCGATAAAGCCACTCATCATCGGCACAGAGGCGTTTAGCACTGCCAATACACCAGCGTTCACTGACTGGGCTGAGAATGAAAATAGCACAAATGGAATGGCCGTAGAAACCAAGCCGACGACGGTCAATAGCTTCCAGTTTTCACGAATACCGCGCCGATTCTCCAAGCTGATCAATACAAAGACCAGCATAGTGAAACCTGCGAACAGCACTCGTAGGCTTGCAAATGCTATCGAACCAAACTCAGGAACCCCAACACGATAGAATATAAAAGACAGCGACCACATAAAAGAGAGGGTAAAAAAGATAATGAGGTCGCGTTTAGTCACTGGTGAATCCTATTAAGCGTTTAGACTGCTTTTGCTAAGTCGTAAAAAGTTATGTCATGAGACGTATTATGTCGTTAAAAACGCCATGATGATAACTTGTTAATCGCTCTTTAGGTGCGGTTTTATGTATTCGTCAGTAATTAATTCGTTATAACTTGACTTTATCCAAAATAAAATCAATATCTTTGTCACCACGCCCGGATAAATTGACCAAAATAGTCTCATCAGGCGACATGTCTTTGGCAACTCTCATCGCATAGGCAATGGCATGGGCAGTTTCTAAAGCGGGAATAATACCTTCTAATCTTGATAACGCCATAAAGGCATCCAAGCACTCTGCGTCGGTTGCCGACTCATAAGTCGCTAAACCCATATCGCGCAAAAGCGAATGCTGTGGCCCAACGCCTGGGTAATCAAGCCCTGAGGCAATCGAATGCACGGGGGCAGGCTCGCCATCTTCATCTAGCAAGACATAACACTTAAAGCCATGCAGCGTGCCTTTTACTCCCAACGTCATGGTAGCGGCGTGATTGGATGTCTCTAAGCCTTCACCTGCAGGTTCCACCCCAACTTTCTCGACCTCTTTGTCGTCCAAAAAACCACTAAAAATGCCGATAGCATTAGAGCCACCGCCGACACAAGCGACCACTTTATTAGGGAGCTTACCAGTTGTCTCTAAGAACTGCGCTCTTGCTTCGCGGCCAACGACCGATTGAAAATAACTGACGATTTCAGGATACGGTGCAGGGCCTAAAGCTGAGCCAATAGCAAATAGACTGGTATCCAGCTCATCAAGATAAGTCTCAAAAGCGCTATCGACCGCCTCTTTTAGTGTCCCTGCCCCGCGCGATACAGGGACGATCTTCGCGCCTAGTATTTTCATCCGGCTGACATTGGGATGCTCTTTTTCGATATCAACGACACCCATATGGATCTCACACTCAAGGCCCATCAACGCCGCTGCGGTTGCCAACGCCACGCCATGTTGCCCTGCGCCCGTCTCCGCAATGACCTTGGTTTTGCCTAGTTTTTTGGCAAGTAATACTTCACCTAAGCAGTGATTAATCTTGTGCGCGCCCGTATGATTGAGATCTTCACGCTTAAAATAAATCTGCGCCCCGCCGCAATGTGCGCTTAAGCGTCTGGCATGAAATATCGGACTTGGGCGACCAACATAAGTCTGACGCAAGCGGCTCATCTCTTTGATAAAGTCATTATCTTTAATAATTTCGCGAAATCCTTGCTCAATGTCATCCATGGCTTTGGCAAGTTCTGGATGTTCAATCTTACCGCCGAACTCACCGTATAGACCATCGTTACTTGGCAAGATAGAGTGATGTAAGCCATAGCTGTCGGTCATATTGTCTGTTGTCATCGTTAAACCCTAGTATCTGAAATTATAATGTTGAAAGTTGTGATATTTGACGACTTATAGTCTGAAAAATTGTCCGAGCACGTTATTTTATAGCGTTATAATAAAACTTTTGTATTAACGTTCTAGTACACTGAAACGTATTTTAAGGTAAGTCTTGTTTAAGGTCAATAACTAGCGTTGATTTGCACGTATTTATATAGTCAATCCACTAAAAATAAGTACTGTGTTACTGAGATGAATGTTTTGCAGCATTGAACAATCGAACAGTGACAAAGACGCATAGTAAGGGCGATTTATATCAAGACGTGTTATGAAAACTTCATTACTTAATTTTCTACAGTCATCATCCACCTGCCCATCTTAATAGAACGTAACTTACAACAATGTCTCTATAAAACTATTCACACTTTGGACTAGAAACGTTTTATATTACTGATTAGGTCTTTTACGATAACTGAAACAGGGATGCTGACGATGTTACAGACAATAGTGAAACAAGCACCAAAACAGACAATAAAAGTCTTAGCTATAGCCATGATGGTTGCAGGTGTAACCGCATGTAATGATGACGATAGCGAGACGATCATTACCCCTGTCATCACATACGGGGAGTATGGTACCGAGACCGCGCTGACCTTAGCGCGTGACTATTCAGGGCGTTATATGGGGTCGAGTACCGAGCTTGCTGCTGCTCAATATATGAAACAGCGCATGACCTTTGGCGCTAATGGCGATGAAGTGATACTAGAGCCTTTTACTTTTGTCGCGTCTCGTGGGCCATTTGCTGAGCAAGCGATTACCAGTCAAAATGTGGTTGTTACTCATGAAGGCACAGAAAACACCGGACGAACCTTATACGTAGGCGCTCACTATGATTCGGCAACGCAGTATCCTAATTATATCGAGCTTGAAGGATTAGATGACAATGCCTCAGGTTCTGGCGTACTAAGCGAGCTAGTCTATCATTTTAACGGAGTCAAGACCGCAGATACGATTAAGTTTATAGCCTTTGGCTCTGAAGAAGGCGGACTGCAAGGTTCTAAGGCGTTTGTCGCAAGCTTAAGCCAAGATGAGATTGACAATGCTATTGGTATGATAAATTTAGACAGCTTGCTCACAGGCGATAATATGTATGCCAATGCTGGGGACAATAGTTATGACGATGATGGCAATGAGATTGCAGCCAATGTCAAATTACGTGAAGCGGCGCTGCGTATTGCAAACGAGCTTAATCTTAGCTTGCAAGTAAACCCCGCTATCATTCCTCCGGGCGAAACCGAGCCTTACAAGCCATTTGGCGTAGGCTGTTGTAGCGATCAAGAATCGTTCGACAGTATTATGCCTGTCGTTGCTTTTGAGGCAACCAACTGGAGCCTGGGACCAGATTTTGACGGCTATACGCAAACGGATAATCCCGACATACCAGGCGGCTACTCATGGCACAATCCAGACGTGGATAATGAAGCGGTATTGACACAAGCGCTCGGCGAAGAGCGGATCAAACAGCGCATGAGTGCCTTTGCTCGGATTGTCACTGAGCTTATCGCAGAACAGGTACAAGCTGAGTCTATTAGATAGATTAGAGCCGTAGGGTGGCGTTAGACTTGTTAAATTCTCGTAGAGAATAAAAACAAGGCGTAACCCATCATTGAAAGCAGAAGATCATTCGGTGGGTTACGCGTTCGCTAACCCACCCTACGCCACACTTAAAAATTAATCGAAAGCAACATATCTAATCCTATTAACCCTTCAAAACCATTCCCTTCTCCCGCACCCCCATTGAATTAAAGTCCCGCGTCGGCAACAATAACTGCTACTAACAATCTCCATAATAAAAAGGACACCCAATGAAACTGCGCATTCTAAAATCTGCCGTTACCAACCCATGGTTTAACCTTGCGACCGAAGATTGGATATTTAACACGCTGAACCCTGACTCGCATACGCTATTCTTATGGCGCAATAGCGAGACCGTGGTCATCGGGCGCTCGCAAAACCCATGGGTAGAGTGCAAAATCGATAAAATGGAAGTAGACGATTTATTTTTGGCGCGGCGTCAGAGCGGCGGCGGCGCGGTGTTTCACGATTTGGGCAATACCAACTTTACCTTTCTATCGCCTAAAAACGACTACAATCAAGAAGCGAACTTTACCATCATTATTAATGCGCTAAAGAAACTGGGCATAGACGCGGAATTGTCTGGTCGTAATGATATGCAAGTCGGTGATAAAAAAATATCAGGCAGCGCCTTTAAACATGCGGCGGATCGTAGCTTTCATCATGGTACGTTACTGGTAAATGCCAACATGCAAAAGCTGGGTGATTATCTCCATCCGCATCCCCTCAAATTAAAAGCCAAAGGTATCAAGTCCGTGCGCGCTCGCGTCGCTAACTTGGTTGAGTTTAATGAAGACATCAATCACGATATCTTATCTAATGCGATTATTGAGGCGTTTTGTGAGTATTATCGTGACATTGGTTATGGCGACACCGCGCTAGTAGAAGAATTGGATGAAGCCAGTCTCGCTAAGCAGCCTAACCTGAATAAATACTATCAACAAATGGCAGATTGGGATTGGCGCTTTGGTAAGACCCCTGAATTTAGCCATCATATCGAGACGCGATTTGATTGGGGTATTATTGATTTGCACCTTGATGTAAAACACGCAGTCATTAGCGAGGTGGTCATCTTCTCTGATGCGCTAAATGTGGAATTGATCGATCGGTTAAAAGAGACATTGACTGATATCAAATATGATAGGCATGAGATTAAAGCTGAGTTTGATGAGTTGAGCAAAGCGTGTTCTGATTTGGCATTGCAGATTGATGACGTGTCTGCGTGGTTAATAAGTGAAATGGAAACTTAGAGTGTGATATGTATTTTGGCATAGCAGACTGGGAGCTTATCTTATGGAACCTATTACTATTCTTTTCTTTGCCTTAAGCTCTTTTTTAAGGCTAGAGCACTCGCCTATTGTTGCCGACAAAACGACAGTAACCATACAACCGCAAGGTCAGCAGATAGAGATAATTCAAGAAGATCTATTTACGATAGTTCATAAAGACGACGATTTAGAGGTAGTCAAGGAGGAGCAAACTGCTCTATTCTCTGAAGCTCAGCAGAATACGGCATGGGCAAAGGAGCTAAATAGCTTTACTGATAAAGCGATTACTTTTTCATCAACAGACAACCAGCTCAATACACATATTACGCTGACTTATCAGGATGAAACAGACTTGCGAGCGTTGGGCGTTTGGTACGATGCGCAGCAAAATCAGTTTTCTATCAATTATATACCCAATGATAATTTGCAAACCGAAGATGGTCAGCGATTAGGTAATTATTGGGTTTTTGATGGTGATAAGACTTTTAGCTTCACGCTTGAGCCTTTTAAAGCGCTCCCTACTGATTATAAAAGCACGGACTATCAGAAATATAGTATTCCAATAACCGTAATTTTAGACGAAAACTAAAAACGTCAAAGCTCTACTTTGGCTTAGACAGTTGACGCTCTTTTATAGTTTACTCTATCGACAACCCATCCAAAATCAATTGCGATAGTTGAGCTGCTAACAAAAATCGTTACCTTTCTTTAGCTTTCATAAAGGTATGTAACACTACAATCTATTATGATTTCCTTATTCGGTAGTGCAAAGTTCTACTCAAATCTCTTTAACTACTTAATAAATACTTATTATGATAATGAGCCTAAAAGGAATTCACTATGTCAAACTTCAACATGAAAAATATCGCTATCAGTTCGCTACTAGCTTTGTCTACTTGCTTCGCTATGGTCGGTCAGGCAAATGCTGCTCCTCACTCAGACACGACGCATCTAACACAAAAACAGAAAAATACCATTGCTGCTAAGCAAAAAGCGAAACAACAAGCCGCATTAAAAGCTAAACAGAAAGCGAAACAACAAGCCGCATTAAAGGCTAAACAGAAGGCTAAGTATCAAGCAGAGATACAAGCTAAGCAAAAAGCCAAACAAAAGCTAAACAACAAGTGGCATTAAAAGCTAAACAGAAGGCTAAGCATCAAGCAGAGATACGAGCTAAGCAAAAAGCCAAACAACAAGTCGCATTAAGAGCGAAGCAGAAAGCAGCTAATCATAGTAGTAAGTTCAAACAAAAAGATTATAGATTTAAAGATGAAAAAAGATGTGGCTAATTAAAGCGTATCGCTAGTGGAAAACAACTATGTTACATATAAAATCCACGACTGAGATTCAGTTGTGGCTTTTGTGCTTTTGTTAGGAGTGGAGACAAAGCTTAATTCATTGTTTGATGTCAAAATCATACGTTTGCACATTAAAATCTAGATAAGCTTCCCTAGCTTTTAACTCTTTTTTTCAAATCCCAAGAATCCAGTTCGCATTCACAGTAGTAAATTTTAATACCTTGATCTTCCCAGTTCTGTATCGTCGATATGTAATCATTTTGAGAGATTGTTGCCGTTTTTGATACATTTTTATAAGTATTTTCACCTAAATATATCTCCTTTATTGAGCTTTTAGGAATAGAAAAACAGTATAAAGGTCTACCTCCTATAGTAATTTTTTTAAAGTCCTGAAAAACTTCTTTACTAGCGTTATTGTCAGCTTTCTGGCTTTTAACTTCTTTGACTACTCTTACTTCTTCTTCATAAGCCCAATCTAATGATTTATATAAGAAGGCTCTTTTAGCAAGATTAAATATATCACTCTCAAAAGAAGCGTTTTTGCCAATACTCATTAATTCATCATCAGTAATTATGTCTAAATCATTCTGTGGTTTAGTTTTTGTATATATTATTTCACCAAACTGATATGGAACGAAATTATCGGAAAGTGAATGAAAGTTAGCTTCATCAACATCAATTCCAATAACAACACCTTTATGCGAATCTCCATAATGAGACCACATTAATGAATTTAGTGGTTGTCTAGTCAAAGACAAAACAACGTACCCTCGAGAGAATCTATTTCTACAGGCATTTTGAGCAATTTGGGGGCTTATCTTTGAATCTAGTCTTTCTTTAAACCCAAAAGAGGTACATTCAAAAGGATCGTTAAAATCATCTAAACGTGTAAAACCAATTGAAGACGTTTCAATAGCTTTTATTGCACCTGATAATGACATGTATTTGTATAAAATCATTGAGTTCATTCCTAGTTAAGCAATAGTAGTCGGTTTCTTAAACTATAGCTACCACAGTAAATAGCATAGACGAAATCGATTAGATAGAACCAAAAAAAAAACGGCAAGATAATCAATCTCGCCGCCTCTTATCTGACCTAAAGTCTTAAACCCTAAATCAATACCGCAACCTCAGCCCCATCACGAATTGCACGTTTGGCATCCAGCTCTGCCGCCAGTTTAGCGCCACCGATGAGATGGTATTGCGCGTCTGGCGCATCACCGACATTTGGCATCAACTCTACCACGGACTCTTGACCAGCACAGACCACCACGCTATCGACACGTAGTAGCTGGCTTTGCCCTTGATTGTTGGTGATCCAAATACCTTCGTTAGTGATTTTTTCGTACTGTGCGCCTGATACTTGGATAACGCCATGCGATTTGACATGAGCGCGGTGTACCCAACCTGTAGTTTTATTGAGGCCGCGACCCAAGCGTCCTTTAGTCCGCTGCATGAGATACACTTGGCGAATAGGCGTGATGCCTTCAGGCTTAATCAAGCCACCCTCAGTTTGATAGTCAGGGTTAGCAGTGACACCCCACTCTTCGCGCCATTCGCTAACTGATTGCGCTTTTGGACGATAGCTTGGATCTTTTAGCGTTTCAGGAGCTAGCTCATCTAATGGCTGACCATGACGTGCAGTGAGATATTCGCTGACGTCGTAGCCAATACCACCAGCGCCAATGACAGCGACCGTATCACCGACTGATTTTTCACCAGATAGCAATTCTGCATAGCTCATCACTTGTGGCAAATCAGCGCCTTCCAGCTTACCTGCTAGGCTTCTTGGTACTACACCAGTAGCAACGATGACATGATGGAACTTGGCTTTCTCTAGCATGGCTTTATCAACTTTGGTATTGAGTTTAATCTCAACGCCTAAATGCTCAAGCTCATTGATATAGTAGCGGATGGTCTCAAAGAACTCTTCTTTACCTGGGATAACTTTGGCATAGTTAAACTGGCCACCTAAGATGTCTTTTGCTTCAAACAGTGTCACTTCATGACCACGTAGCGCGGCAACATGCGCCGCTGACATGCCAGCGACACCGCCACCGATGACGGCAACTTTTTGTGATTTTTTAGTTTTCTTATAGACCAGTTCGGTTTCATGACAAGCTTGTGGGTTGACCAGACAAGTTGAGCGTTTATTCTCAAATGTGTGGTCGAGGCAGGCTTGATTACACGCGATACAAGTATTAATGCGGTCAGCTTCGCCGTTTTTGGCTTTGTTAACCCAGCTTGGATCCGCTAAGAATGGACGCGCCATCTGAATCATATCCGCTTGACCACTGGCGACGATTTCCTCAGCGGTGTCTGGCATATTGATACGGTTGGCCGCCATCATAGGGATACTGATGTGCTTTTTAATTTCAGCGGTAAAGTCGACAAAGGCAGCACGCGGTACGCTCGTTACAATCGTTGGTACACGCGCTTCATGCCAGCCGATACCGGTATTCATGATCGTCACGCCCGCTTCTTCTAGCGCTTTAGCCACAGTGATGACTTCATCCATGACGTTGCCGTCTTTGACTAAGTCAATCACTGACAAACGAAATAGAATAACAAAATCTTCACCAGCCGCCGCGCGCACCGCTTTGACCACATCAACTGCAAACTTCATACGATTCTGAATATCACCGCCGTATTCGTCCTTACGCTTATTCACATGACGCGATAAAAACTGATTAAGCAAATAACCTTCAGAGCCCATGATTTCGACACCATCATAGCCTGCTTGCTTGGCAAGTTTTGCACAGCGTGCATAGTCCTTCACCGTCTGCTCGATGTTTTTAATGCTCATTTTACGCGGTTTAAACGGAGTGATTGGCGACTTAATAGGACTTGATGACACGATAAATGGATGATAACCGTAGCGACCACTGTGCAGGATTTGCATGATAATTTTGCTGTCATATTTATGCGCCGCGCGAGTGACCCGCTGATGATTAATAACGTCAGCTCTCGTATTCATGGTGCCGCCAGCAGGCAACAACCACCCTTCACGATTGGGCGAGATACCACCAGTAATCATCATCGCCACACCGCCCTTTGCGCGCTCCGCAAAATACGCCGCCAGTTTACCGTAGTTATAAAAGCGATCTTCAAGTCCTGTGTGCATTGAGCCCATAACCACACGGTTTTTAAGGGTAGTAAAGCCCAAATCTAACGGCTCAAACAAGTGCGGATAATGCTCAGATGCATTGGCGGTATCCGTCGCCATGTCAGTGCTCGCAATACGATCAGAGGTCTTAGTATTTGAGTCTGCTGGGCTTACGCTATTAGGGCTGGCGCTCATATCATCGTCCTTATGAATTAATGGGTTATATTTTTATCACTTGCTCACAATAATCTGATGTCATCGGTAGTCTAGTTCTCCATACGATGATTCAGCCTACTTTTAACTTGCTCATATTCATATCATTGAGTATGGGGTATATTGGGTTTAAAAATGATCATATTTAATGATTCAGTGTTCATTCTATCGTAACACACCGCTATTATTCACAGCTACGCAGACAAGCGACTGACGAGTGAGCAATATGTTTACATCACTGTGTTCATAACATTATTTACTCTGTCTTTTTAATTAAATAGTTAGGTAAAGGCCACAAAACAAACTCGCTTTCTAAGTACAGTTGTCTATAATAAAAAGAACACGTGTTAATCAAGATGGCTATTAACCTGCAAAATTTAATCTGTAAAAGCCAATATAAAAAACCGTCAAATTCATAATACGATAAAGATAAAGGACTATTTCCATGACCGACTTTCATACGGGTCTTAGCAAAAATGCAGCCAACTATCAACCGCTCACTCCAATTGACTTTATTATCCGTAGTGCGCAGGTCTATCCTGACAAGGCCGCCATTATTTATGACGATCTAGAGCACAATGACCTCATCCAGACGTGGCAGCAAACTTACACTCGTTGCCGTCAGCTAGCAGATGGCCTGCGCAAATTAGGCGTTGATAAGAATGATACGGTCGCGGTCATGATGCCGAACACCCCAGCGATGGTCGAGTGCGCGTTTGGTGTACCGATGTCAGGTGGCGTAGTATGTACGTTAAATACCCGTCTCGATATCAATGCCTTGACCTTTTGTCTACAGCATTCAGAAGCCAAAGTATTAATTTTAGATAGTGAGTTTGCTGAACATGCTGAGATTATCGATGAAACTTTTCCAAACTTGATTGTCATTCATGCAACAGACGCTGCAGTCGATGTAGAGCGTTTTGGACAGATGAGCTATGAAGAATTGGTTGCCAGCTCAGACAGTCTAGATAATTGGGAAAAGCCTGCTGATGAATGGGAAGCAATTGCGCTCAATTATACGTCTGGCACCACAGGCAAACCTAAAGGCGTGGTCTATCATCATCGCGGTGCCACGCTCAATGCTGTCTCCAATATTCTAGATTGGGATATGCCCAAACACCCCATGTACTTATGGACGTTGCCTCTGTTTCACTGTAACGGCTGGTGTTTTCCGTGGACCATCGCTGAGCGTGCTGGTGTCAACGTCTGCTTACGTAAGATTGATGCCGACTTAATCTTACAGCTTATTGCTAAGCATAAAGTGACGCATTATTGTTCAGCACCTATCGTACACAACATGATTGCAGGCGGTAAGCCTGAATACAAAGAAGCGATTAATCATGAAGTCAAGGGCTGGGTCGCTGGTGCGCCGCCGTCTGAAACCATGCTAGCGGCTATGGAGGCGATGGGCTTTCATATCTCGCATGTATATGGCCTTACAGAAGTGTATGGACCAGTGACGGTCTGTGCCGAGCAAGCAGAATGGAATGATCTTGATGTCGCAGCACGCGCGCAAAAGAAGTCGCGCCAAGGTGTGACCTCACATTTGATGACTGGGTTTGAGCTGTTTAAACAAGGCACCACCGAACCGGTTGCCGCTGATGGCAAAGAGATGGGTGAGCTGGCACTGCGCGGTAATATGGTGATGAAAGGCTACCTCAAAAGCCGCAAAGCGACCGAAGAAGCCTTCGCTGATGGTTGGTTCCGTACCGGTGATTTGGGCGTCAAATACCCCGATGGTTATATTAAAATTATGGACAGACTCAAAGACATCATCATCTCAGGCGGTGAGAATATCTCTAGTATCGAAGTCGAAAACGTTTTATATAAATTGCCTTCGATTCAAAGCTGTGCAGTAGTCGCTGCCCCGCATGATAAATGGGGCGAAGTGCCAGTGGCATTTATCGAGATTCATGAAGGCAGCACCTTACAACGTGATACTGTTATGGAACATTGCAAACAGCATTTAGCAGGCTTTAAAGTCCCTAAATATATTATCTTTGCAGAAATTCCAAAAACCAGTACGGGTAAAGTACAAAAATTTGAGCTG
Organism: Psychrobacter sp. 1Y10; assembly: GCF_052259005.1. Taxonomy (NCBI): domain Bacteria; kingdom Pseudomonadati; phylum Pseudomonadota; class Gammaproteobacteria; order Moraxellales; family Moraxellaceae; genus Psychrobacter; species Psychrobacter sp. 1Y10. The sequence continues at coordinate 330,821 of NZ_JBQQES010000002.1, forward strand.
CGTCAAGCGGCCGTCTCACTTGCACATGAGACGCCAAAAGTAACGTCTAGTGCAAAATAACTCTTGAACTTGAGTTGTAAGCTATTGCATGCGTAAGCTTAAGACACAAAAGAAAGCTCAGTCTATTTTCTTAGACTGAGCCTTTTTTTATTTTAGGCTTCCTTTTTATTAACCAATCTTTACATCAACCAAGTCCATGTTAATTAAGCCTAGGCTCAAGCCATTGATAAATCAGCATACCTATTATCATCGCTGAAATAAATACATAGGCCTGCCACTGTCCGGTACCAAGCAGCACAATTCCTGGCCCTGGACAAATACCCACCAATCCCCAGCCGATGCCGAATAGCATTGCACCAATTAACAACTTTTTCGTGATGACCGTTTTGCTGGGCATATCAATTACGGTGCCAATCCAGCTAATCTGTTGACGCTTGGCCAATTGTACGCCAACAATAGCAACCGCTAAGCCACCACCCATCACTAGCGCTAAGGAAATATCCCACGCCTCAAAGACATCTAAAAACCCTTGTACTTTAACAGGATCGGTCATACCTGATACCAGCAGCCCAAACCCGAATAATAATCCAGCCAGTAATCCAATTATGTTTTTTAGCATTGTTATATCTCACTATCATCTTTTATTAATAGTATCGAACATCGTCTGTGTAATACGCTACTTATGCCATTTAGCATTTACAGCAGCCCTAGTACATGTCGACCGATATAGACGGTCACGATACCAAAGAACATAAAGGTCACGGTCGCTGCCATAGAGCGTGGTGACATACGTGCATTGCCACAAATACCATGACCGCTCGTACAACCTGAGCCTAGACGCGTACCAAAGCCGACCAGCAAACCTGCGCTGATTAACAATGGTAAAGAAGTACTAATTTCCATATTTGGGAGCGGTCTTACTAGCTTGTATAGTAATGGCGAGACAACGAGACCAAGTATGAATAATACTTGCCATATCTCGACGTGCTTGGGTTTGAGCAGGCTTGAAAAAATACCACTTATACCTGCAATACGTCCAATACCCAGTAGCAGGACGACGGTCGCTACCCCTAGCATTAAACCACCCACTAAGGAGATTGGAGTAAATGCTTGCCAGTCTACTTGTATACTCATAACGCATTACCTACCAGTTTTTATTAAGTATTTACTTGTTTCACGTTCTATAAAAATACATTATATTATAAAACATAATAAAAAGGTAAAAAAATACTGAACCTATATTATATAAGCTCAGTATTTTTAGCCAAAAGTAGCTTAGTAGATACAGGTATTATTTTGCTAATACTTCATCAAGTACTGACTCAAAACGTTGTACCGCACCGTCAATATCCGTTAATTTATCTAAACCGAATAAACCTAAGCGGAAGGTTTTAAAGCTATCAGGCTCACCCACTTTTAATGGTACGCCAGAGGCGATTTGCATGCCAGCTTCAACAAAAGCGCTACCTTTGTGCATATCGTCACGTTCAGTATAAGAAACGACGACACCTGGGGCTTTAAAGCCATCGGCTGCGACGCTCTCAATCCCTTTATCTTCTAGTACTTTACGGACGCGTTTGCCTAATTCCCACTGCGCATCACACAGTTTATCAAAACCAATCTCTTTCGCTTCGTTAATCGTATCGCGGAACTGACGCAAGCTATCTGTTGGCATTGTAGCATGATACGCATGACCGCCATTCTCATAAGCACGCATGATATTTAACCACTGCTTTAAGTCAAGGCTAAAGCTGTTTGATTCGGTGTTATCTACTTGTTTGACAGCAGCATCGCTTAACATAACCAGTCCAGCACAAGGGGTGCTGCTCCAACCTTTTTGCGGTGCGCTGATAAGCACATCAATACCCAAGTCTTTCATATCCAACCAGACACAACCTGAAGCGATACAGTCAATTACTAGTAAGCCGCCAACGCTATGAGTCGCCTCTGCTAGTGCTTTGATATAGTCTTCTGGCAAGATGATACCGGCTGATGTCTCGACATGCGGAGCAAAAACGATCGCTGGTTTTTGTTCTTTAATATTAGCAACGGCAGTTTCGATATCGACGGGTACAAACGGTTTTGGGGCATCGGTATCTTTGGTGCGATCAGCGGTTAAGACCGTAGACGACTTAGCAATATTGCCTTTTTCTAAAATTTGCGTCCAGCGATAGCTAAACCAACCGTTACGGATGATTAGACAGTCTTGATCTTTTGCTAGCTGCACGGCGACTGCTTCCATGCCATAAGTACCAGATCCTGGAACAATGGCGACGGCATCAGCGTTGTAGACTGATTTGAGCTCGCTAGATAGGTCATTCATTACTTGCTGAAAGACTTTTGACATATGATTGAGGGCGCGATCAGTATAGACCACTGAATACTCTAATAAACCTTCTGGGTCGATATCTTGACGTAATGCGGTCATGGGACACTCCTTGTTTGTTGTTAGACTATGTAGGTGTTATTAATTTTTGATTATAAAAAAGCTTGGTTATAGCAAGTTTTTGCTACTAAACTTGGGTACTGATACGATTATCTAGGCAACAGTACCAAACAATGAACACCGAGTAATAATAGAGGGTATGACATAGGATTGACGATATAGCGCTTTATCCTAGCGCTATTGCCGTTGTTGGTTATGTTTTTTATAGCTTAGATTTTATAACTTAGGTTCTGTAACCCTTAGGTGATATCTGCGCCATTGTTGATGCTACGCGGCGGTAGGCGGGTCAAAATGGTCACTGACAATTTAGCATGGCAACATGCAGTAAATTGCAAGAAGCGCAGTAATACTACTGTCGATGATCGCCACATTGTTATCACCTAGTGCATATATGACAGCTTGATAGTAGCACTGATAATGACGGTTGACAACGGTTTGTTGGCGTCATAATAGCGCCTATACAATCGATAACTTATTAACAACCAAAAGACAATTATTAACGCTTACGGTAAGCGTCGTGCAGGCCCGATACGACAAACTCAAGCAATTCACTATCGCCTTCACGAGCCGCTTTACGCATAAGCTTTGATGGTGCATGCGTGAGCGTTTGGGTAAGACGCCGTGATAGCTCAGTGATGACATCTTCAGCGCTCGCTTCTCCTTGCTCAAGTTTTGCAATAGACTCATGCAGAAGTTTGTCGACTTGGGTATGCGTCGACATACGATAGCGCTGAATATCTTTTCCTACTTGCTTGACTTGAAAGCTGCGTTCCATTTCTACGACCAATTGACTCACTAGCAGCTCAGCATCGACGGCGGCTTGCCTGCGCTGCTCGATATTGCCTGCGATTACATGCTGCAAGTCGTCGACAGAATACAAATAAACATCGTCAATACGACTAATCGTTGAGTCGATATCACGCGGTACGGCCAAGTCAATCATTAGTATGGGCCGATAGCGGCGACGTTTTAGCGCTTGCATGGTCATCGGTCTATCAATCAATAAATCCATGCTACCGCTGCAGCTACTTACAACATCGGCCTCTGCCAGTACTTGTGGCAAATCTTGTAAGGATCTAACCTCCACACTGCGGTTAGAATGACGCAGCTCTGCCGCTAGCGCTTCTGCGCGCTCAGGATTGCGATTGCAGATGATAATTCGCCCTACTCCAAGCCCTGCAATATGAGTTGCGACCAAGCGGTTCATCTCACCTGCTGCAACCACTAATAAAGTACGGCTAGGTAAATCGTCAAATATTTGGGTGACCAATTTGGCTGCTGCAAATCCGAGCGAGACAGCCTGAGCGCCAACTTGGGTTTCATTACGCACACGCTTGGCGGCTGCAAAAACTTGATCGACAATCCAGCCTAACTGGTTACTGAGTGCTTTTTCGTCCTGCGCAAGATGCACGGCTCGCTTGATTTGACCTAAGATTTGCGGCTCACCGAGTATCATAGAGTCAAGACCCGCTGCCACTCGCAGCCAATGAGTAAGCGCATGCGTATCGCGATGTACGTAAAGATAAGCATCAATGTCATTCAATGGCACCTGCTTAAAGTTAGCAAGCCATGTTTTGATCTGCAGGATATGAGCGTTAATAGATGACGAAGAAGCGTTGGTGCTGGCAATAGAATCATTACCAAGCGCACTGTTATTGGGAGTTTGAGAGGCTGATAATTGAGGAACTAGCGCATAGATTTCAGTACGGTTACAAGTTGAGACAATCACACTTCCATCAGTAAAGACCTCTAATTGCTCAAGGGCGATGGTCACATCATCACCCACGAACGCCAAGCGCTCACGTAGAGCGACTGGTGCGGTTTTATGATTGACCCCAATGACCACTAATCTCATTATCGATAGACCATAGACATAACGCTCACCGACCTAATCTATCACTATAGTGTGCCCAAGGTATGTTGCAGCATACTACAGTCAATGATTAGCTGGTGCATAGACGTGACGTTATTGATTTGAATAGGTTATATAGCAGATACTATAAATATAAAACCGCTTATTATATCATTGTTACCGATTTTATTTAACACCTGCTCATTTGCGCTAGCTATTCGCTTGTATCTGGGCGCATGACTAACAAATCAACCGCTATATATGCTTTTACTAAATATTATTGCTAGATATGAAGAGTATGACCTTTCACTATCGTCAAACTATAATTAAAAACAAATATGCTATGATTGACACAGTTATTATTAAAATCGTTTATCTGGTTTTTTTACTTTTTGCGCATATTGCTCACTTTAACACATCGATAGTAGTGGTTATTTCTCATCGTATTCTGTTAATCTCTGCTTTGTCTATTAGGTAACACGAGTACTATTGTTTAGTCTCTAGATAGGCCTTTATAATGAAATGTCTTTTTTATTAGTGAATACCCTTATTCTATGATCTTTTTTGGGTGGTTGTTTCAGTCAAAGTTTGCGCTATCGTCTGTGTACGATTGTCAATTTAATTTTCAATATTTATTAAATGACATGCTGAATCGTCTGCGTAAGCGTCGTAAGCTAATTTTGTTATTGGCCACTTTGCTGTGTGTTGACACTTCTGCTCATGCAAATTTCATCGATACCCCAACGCTGATATGTACACCTAAAACAGTCGTCGATGTAGTCAGTGACTCAGCTCGACATGTCATCGATAAAAATAGTACTCAACATATGACGTTTCATAAAGACGATACTGATTTGATGGTGTTTCCACTGACCTCTCACTTAGTCGATACTGATGACCATAATCAACTAAAGGACCAATCCAGAAACCAATCGATAGATAGTACAATCAATACTACAAAGCTGCCCTCAGCGACTGTCTTACAGCCAGAGCTTAGAGAACCCAGTTTGTATGCTTTACTAAATGCAGAATTCGCGGCAGATCGCGGTGATATTGAACGGGCGCTAACCCTTTATAAGCAGCAGTCTTTTAAAGAAGATGCCACAGCAGTGTTTGAGCGTGCGCTGAGCTTGTCGCTGCGTCATGACAATGTCGGGGACTCGTTACAGTTTGCCAAAATGTGGCAAGATCAAAACCCTGATCACGTACCCGCTTGGTTTTATGTGGCGCATTTAGCGCTTAAAGCTCACGACTATACTCTAGCGGGTCAGTCCTTAGACCGTATTTTGCGCTATGATCCACGTACTGATTTGAGCGACATATTGATTGGTATTTACCCAACGACAGACAGCGATCAGCGTGAGCTCTTAGAAGCCTTACAGCCTATTAATAGCGAGCAAAACGCCTCTTTATCAGTGTTAAAAGCAGGCTTGCTGTATCAATTTAATGAGCCTGAGATTGCCATTATTCATATCAATAGAGCTTTGTTACATCAGCCTGATTATGTGCCTTTTATTACCCTAAAAGCCGATATCTTACGCAAAACCGAACCAGCAGAGACGGTGCTTAATTATATCAATCAATCACGCCTGCGTAATCCTGATAGCAAAAGCTTGTACTTATATGAAATCCGCTATTTGCTTGATCTACAGCAGAGCCAAGAAGCCCTAGAGTTACTCCTTGAAGCGCATCAGCGCTTTAATGATGCAGAGATTACTCTATTGGCCGCTTTAGTCAGCTTGGATAATGAAGAATACCGTAGCGCTGACCGCCTCTTAAACGTACTGGCAAAGACTCCTACTTATCTAGATCAAGCATATTATTATTTAGGTATTAGCGCAGAGCGACAACAGCGCTTTGAGCAAGCCAAATCTTATCTAAAGAGCGTCATGCAAGAAGATTTGGTACTGGCAGCACGCAAAAAAGTGGTCGATCTTGAACTGCTAGATGACAATATTGATGCTGCGATCGACACATTGGTTAATCTGCGTAAACAGTTTACCGTCTTTGCTCCCGAAACTTACGTCTTACAAGCCAATATCTTATGGCAGCACGACCAAGCTGAGGAAGCTCTACAGTTATTGACTCGCGTCAGCCGCAAGTACCCTAACGATCAGTCCATACTGTTCGCCCGTGTACAACTGCTCGATGATCGTAGTGACTATATTATTAAACGTACTTTGCTTAATCACTTGCAAGCGCTAGATCCTAACAATCTGTCTTACCAGCTAAGTTATGCTCAATTACTTTTGGCTAATGATCAAAACTCTGAACAAGGGTTAGAGCTTGCCCAAAACATACGCCAGGTTCGTTTCGATGATCCTCGCTACGATAACGAGCTGCATTTGCAAGCACTAAACGTACTGGCTAGCAGCGCTTTGGCCAATGAAAACTATGCACAAGTCATCGAGTACCTAAAAACCCCTTATGATGTGCTGCCAACGCTGCGTTCAGGTGTGCTGTTGCTACGCGCCTATCAAGGACTGGGCGAAAGCGCAAAGGTCAACGCGCTACTGGCGGACTTGCAACAGCGTTTTTCGTTTGGACAACACAACGTCAATGACCGCGTACAGCTTTATTAAAAGGTAATTGAATGAATAATTGTCATTTTTTATCATATACAATCATTACTCATGCAACCAATAAGTCTCTAACAACAGGGCATAACTGAGTAACAAATTGAGCGTAATATTTTTAGCATTAACTATATTAAGTTTGTAAATTTTGAGGAATAACCATGTCTGCACGCTCAACAACACTACGCCATAAACCCAATAAATTAGTCGCATTCAGCGCGATGACCGCTGCATTATTAATAACGTCTGGTTGTCAGTCTTTACAAGGTACAAGTACTAATGCTGGCCCCTCAACTATAGTGCAAGCTCAAAAACTTGATAATTTCAATATTACAGGCAAGATTGGTGTGACCATGCCTGCCAATAGTGCGACTAATACAGGCGCGCAAGGTGGTAGTGCTTTTTACGCTTGGGGACAGCAAAACGAGCGCTTTGCCATTGAATTGATTGGTGCGTTGGGCATTGGCAAAACCAATATCGAATATGATGGCCAAACGGCAACTTTAGTCAGTGAAAAAACAGGTACCTTAACCGCCGACAACCCTGAGACTTTGCTACAAAAAGCCACTGGCTGGCAAGCGCCTATCTCACAAATGCCGTATTGGATATCAGGGCGCTCAGCACCTTCAGACAGCGCCCCACAACTTGATGCGCAAGGTCGACTCATAAGCTCAGTTAATGGTCAATGGACGGCAAGCTTTACTTACAAAGGTACAGATAAACTGCCTGTTAAGATTAGCGCTGTGCAGCCAAAAGGCCACAAAGTCATCATGACCATTAATCACCAAAACAGCTGATAAATATAACCAATGACGACCGATAATTCCTTGACTTCAAAAGCGTCCATAACACGCTTATCTCCTGCCAAGATAAATTTATTTTTGCATATCGTAGGTAAGCGTGCAGATAACTATCATAATTTGCAAACGGTTTTTCGCCTACTTGATTGGGGCGACTATTTGCATTTCTTAGTTGCCGACACGGTAGTTACGATTAAGGGTCAAGATGTAAGTAATATCTGTCGTCAACTGTTGACCTTGTCTGGTGCAGATACTATTACTAGTGTTATAGAAGATAACTTAATTATTAAAGCCGCTCATGCTTTATTGACTGCTGCTTTGGAGTCAAAAAAACTACCCAAGCAGCTACCGCAAGTATATATTGGTTTAGACAAGCGTTTGCCGATGGGCGCAGGTTTAGGCGGCGGCTCTTCTAATGCCGCAACTACCTTATTAACATTAAATGAGATTTGGCGATTTAACTTCACTCAAGATGAGCTGATAAAAATCGGTGCGACGATTGGTGCAGATGTGCCAATATTTATTTTTGGGCAAGACGCTATCGCTATGGGTATTGGCGAAGAATTGACCGCCATTAATTTGCCGAATCAGCACTATCTAATCCTAACACCAAATGCTCACATCAATACGGCAACACTCTTTGCGCATCCTAAATTACAGCGTGATATCACACCACTCTCAATACAAACGATTGAAAATCAGTTTGACAATTATCTGCAACACTTAACTGCACCCTATCACAATGTTTTTACTCCAGTCGTCACCAGCCTTGCGCCCGCGGTTGATGAAGCATTAGATTATTTGAAAAGTTTAGAAAAAGTGGCATCAGGCACAGCACGAATGACTGGCTCTGGTAGCGCAGTGTTTTTACCATTGGATGCGGGTATTGCCAGTGATAAGGCGCTGTTGGCAAAGTGGATTGCAGAGGCGCCTTGTATGGGGTATGTGGTGAGAAGTTTATAGCTATTACTTAAAAAATAGGGTGCGAACAGCCTACCTGAAATACTTAATCAAATAAGAGTTTTAGATGATAAAACCAGCCAAATTAAATAAAGGAGATACTGTCGCTACCGTATCCCTCTCTTGGGGGGGAGCAAGTGAGCTTCCGCATCGTTATCAAGCTGGCAAACAGCAATTTCAAGATACCTTTGGCGTGAATGTCATTGGAATGCACAACACCCTAAAGCCTGCTAAATGGTTACAAGAAAATCCACAGGCGAGAGCAGATGACCTACATGAAGCGCTGACTAATCCCAATGTAAAAGCCATCATTTCTAATATTGGCGGATCAGACAGTATTCGTCTATTACCTTATATTGACTTCGACTTAATTCAGAAAAACCCAAAAATATTTTTAGGTTTCTCAGACTCTACCATAACCCATTTTATGTTTTACAAAGCAGGTGTTACCTCGTTTTATGGCACCAGTCTATTGGTTGGTTTTGCTGAAAATGGCGGTATGCATGACTATGTCATTGAAGATATTAAACGCACTCTATTTTCTAGTAGACCTATTGGACAGATTCAGCCAAGTACCGCCTGGACAAGTGAGTGGCTCGAATGGGAAAACCCTGAACTTGCGACTAAAAAACGCATGATGACCCAAAGCCGAGGATGGCGTTGGTTAAATGGTCAGAGTAAACAACAAGGAAAAGCTGTAGGTAAAGTAACTGGTGAGCTGCTTGGTGGTTGTATAGAAGTACTAGAGTTTATGAAAGATACGGCTCTATGGGTGAGTCCTGCAGATTGGCAGGGCAAAATCTTATTTATTGAAACCTCCGAAGATCAACCTTCGCCTACCTTTTTTAGATATTGGTTACGCAATTATGTAGCATCCGGCATTATGGGACGCATTAGAGGAATTATTCTTGGGCGTCCTGAAGATAACAAATTCTGGCGAGAGTATGATGAAGTGTTACTCGATGTGATCTACAATGAAGCTGGACTGAGTCATTTGCCAATCATAACAGGGATGGATTTTGGACACAGTAGCCCGACTTTTACCCTACCCCTAGGTGTAAAAGCGCAGATTGACTGTGACAATCAAACTTTCTCTATTATAGAAAGTGGCGTTAGTAAATAGATTGAGTCATCAAGCGCAGTAGCAAAGACTTGTATGGTGTGGCCTAGCGTACCATTTATAGTTGTCTTAACTCAATATCAGTGTACTGGGCGCACCCTACACAAACTTGTATAGAATGCGTCTTACACACCGAAAAGATACGGATCATTAAAAATGGTGTGTGCAAGACATACTTATTCAAGCTCAACCTACACGCTAACCTTGCAGTCCTAGCCAAACCTTAGCAGCTGACTCTTCGTCAGGGTTAAAGCCTTTGATGTCCAGATTTGGTATCATCCATCCTTCAATTTCAGCAACCTTTTGTAGCCATTGCTGCTCACTGATAACTGCCATCTTGCCAAAATACTTCATGGTTGCCCATAACTCAGGCATACGTCTCATCTCATCCATTACTGCTGAAAAAGATGGCATGGCAAAGCTATCAATGCGATAGAGTAAAGTGGCGTTTTGTAGTTCAGTATTTGGGTCAGCCTGAACCATAGACACCGTTGCCTGCACCCATTCATCAAGTAGACGATTCATATCATCACTATGTATTTTGCCATTAATGGTTAATTCAATGTGATTGTTACTGTGCTTGGTTAGAAGATAAGTCATATCACTTTCCTTATTTCGTACGTGCTAGTAGTGCTATCTATATTACCTTATTTTCTTTATGGTATTGAGTAAGACATGTGTATGAATGCGGCTTCGTTAAAACAACTATGAACAACTATGAACAACTATGAATAACGACTATGATTGCTTTTCATTACTGAATTGCCAAAACTACCTTAGAGTTTACTTTTTACGAATAAAAGGCAGAAAAGAACATAAATGACTTGCAAAATCTCAAAATTTACTTATAATAGGTCGCCACAATAGGGGTATAGCCAAGTTGGTAAGGCATCAGGTTTTGATCCTGACATCCGTTGGTTCGAGTCCAGCTACCCCTGCCATTTTTTAGTTTGGATTGCTGATTTATAGCAATTGACAACACCTTCCCAGTTTCGGTATAGTTCGCAATGAACACCGCTCGGGAACACCGTCTTAGACGGTTGAATAGGTAACGACGTCAGTCTAGTATTTTATCAATATTTAGCTTTCGTACTACCTAGACATTACAGGGGTATAGCCAAGTTGGTAAGGCATCAGGTTTTGATCCTGACATCCGTTGGTTCGAGTCCAGCTACCCCTGCCATTTTTTACTGTAAAAGTAGTCTTCAATTATTTTCACCACTCTTTTCTTTATTTGGGCAGTTAGACACTGCTTAGTGGTCGCTGCTTGAGTCAATAAATAGGACTTCAGTCATGCCTTATTTGGCAATTTTTACGGGCAATGCCCATCCAGAACTTGCGAAAACCGTCGCCGACCACCTACACATCCCTCTTGGTAAAGCTGACATCACCCGTTTTTCTGATGGCGAAATTGCTGTGGAAATCAAAGAACACGTACGCGGTAAAGACGTGTTTATTATGCAGCCGACTTGTGCACCAACCAACGATAATTTGATGGAAATCATGATGATGGCGGATGCGCTTCGTCGTTCTAGTGCTGGCCGTATTACAGCAGTTATGCCGTATTTTGGTTATGCGCGTCAAGACCGTCGTCCTCGTTCTGCTCGCGTACCTATCTCGGCCAAAGTCGTCGCTGACATGCTAAATATCGTTAGCATTGATCGCGTCATGACGGTGGATCTACACTCAGATCAGATTCAAGGTTTCTTCGACATTCCTGTAGATAACATCTACGGCACACCCGTCCTTTTGAACGATTTGCAAAAGCAAGACTACGACAACATCATGGTGGTTTCACCTGACGTTGGCGGTGTGGTTCGTGCGCGCGCAATGGCCAAGCAATTAGGTGATACTGATATGGCGATTATCGATAAACGCCGTGCCCGTGCCAACGAGTCACAAGTCATGCATATCATCGGTGATGTTCGTGATCGTGACTGCGTTATCGTTGACGATATGGTCGATACGGCAGGTACGCTATGCAAAGCGGCTGAAGCCTTAAAAGAAAACGGCGCCCGTCGTGTATTGGCTTATATCACTCACCCTGTCCTATCAGGTAATGCTCTAAAAAATATCAGCGAATCGGCATTGGACGAAGTGGTCGTGACTGACACCATTCCATTGTCTCCTGCTGCGCAAGCATGTAGCAAAATCCGTCAAGTCTCTATAGCTCCGATGCTGGCTGAAAGCTTACGCCGTATCAATAATGAAGAGTCAATCAGCGCTATGTTTGATGCTTAAAGATTATATTTTTATTATTTGATATTTATGATTCTGATTACTTAATGATTAGCGCTAAAGGTTAACTTTAGCGCTTTTTTTTGCTTTAATATTTTTGCTCATGGTCAACCGTCTATCATTTGTCACGTAAGAGCTTCTTAATCTTCATCAAATTATCTAAGCCTTTATTATTGCTGCAAAAACACGTATAATGCGCGCCTGTATGCGTTATTCGTAAGTTTTAAGCATTTGAGGCTTAGCGGTGTGACTCATACTATTTAAGGTATCGATTATCCGGTAGAAGACTGGTCGCAAGTCTTAGGTTACTGGTAGATACTTCACATACACTCTATAGGATTATATCCATGACTATCGATCATTTTGCAATTAATGCGGTTGACCGCTCTGCTGAACAACAAGGTAAAGGTGCGAGCCGCCGCCTACGTAAGCAGAACTTAGTTCCTGCTATCATTTATGGTGGCGGTGAAGAACCAACGGCTATCTCAATTAAATTAAATGAGATGGTAAAGTCGCTTGAATACGAAGCCTTCTTTTCACAAATCTTGACGATCACGACTGATAAAGGTGAAGAACATCAAGTCGTTATTAAAGACTTACAGCGTCATCCTGCTAAAGGCTTTCCAATGCATGCTGACTTTCAGCGCATTATCAAAGGCCAAAAGATCAACATGAACGTTCCTGTGCATTTCGCTGGTCGTGAAGAAGCTCCTGGTACAAAAGCAGGCGGTATCCTATCTACGTTGGTTACTGAAGTTGAAATCGTTTGCCTACCATCACAGCTACCTGAGTATCTAGAAGTAGATGTATCAGGTATGGAAATCGGCGATCTATTCCGCTTATCAGACATCGACTTACCTGAAGGCGTGATTATCTTTGATCTTGATATGGAAGATGCGCACGACCGTACTATCGTTAACATGCAGCCACCAACGGTTGAAGAAGTTGACGAAGATGCTGAGGAAGTTGATGCTGACGAAGTACCAGCTACCGAGCAAGCTGACAAAGCTGACGACAAAGACGCTGAATAATTGATTATCAATCAGTAGACACCGCTCTACTGTATTTATAATAGTAGCAATTTTGTTGATAAAGAAACAGCAGGTGATCATTGTCTCCTGCTGTTTTTGCTAGTATTATTTACAAAAATAGCTGACAGCGTTATTTTTGTAAATAATATTCATTTTAGGCTATTTTACTCTTTATACTATTTTACTCTTTGTAGTTAGCTTAACCCTCATTTTAGGCAAGGTATGTTATGGCGATAAAACTCATTGTTGGTCTTGGTAATCCTGGTGAGCAATATATGTTCACTCGCCATAATGCAGGTTTTTGGTTTGTGCAGCATATCGCTCATCATTTTAATATTGCCTTAAGCCCTGATAAGAAGTTCCATGGCGTGACCGGACGCGGACAAGTATATGGTCATGATGTGCGCTTGCTACTACCCCTAACTTTTATGAATAAATCGGGACAGTCAGTCGTGCCGATGGTCAATTATTACAATATCGCCAATGATGAGCTACTGATCGCTCATGATGAGCTCGATATTGATGCCGGTAGCATCAAGCTAAAAACGGCGGGCGGTCATGGCGGTCATAATGGCCTGCGTGATATTACCCCGCATATTGGAAACGACTTTCATCGCTTGCGCGTCGGTATTGGGCATCCAGGACATAAGTCTAAAGTGAGCGGACATGTGCTCTCTAAAGCATCGCCTGATGAACAAATTGCGATCGATAGTGCACTCACGACAGCTTTTGAAGCGCTACCTTTATTATTAGAGGGCGATATTGAACGCGCGCGTTCGCAAATTAATAGTTTTAAACTACCTGCCTAAACGGTATGATACTTTTGGTTAAATTTACCTAAAACTGATGATGCTATCTTGGCTTTATCAGTCGGTAGGTAGCACAAACTTTATAAGGTCTTGATTTAACCTTTAATTTTTATGTATCTGCCCCCATTAACTGATTACTTTTGTTACGCTAAGGAAGCAATTCATGCTACTTAATATGCTTAAATGCAAATTGCACCGTGCCCGCGTCACGCATGCTGAGCTCCATTATGAAGGCTCATGCGGTATCGATGGCGATTTATTAGATCTTGCTGGATTACGCGAGAACGAATCTATCGACATCTATAATGTCACCAATGGTAAGCGCTTTCGCACCTACGCTATTCGCGCTGAAGCTGGCTCTGGTATTATCTCATTAAATGGTGCCGCCGCTCACATGGCAGACTTGGGTGATATCGTCATTATTTGCGCTTATGCTCATTTTGACGAAGTTGAAGCCTCGACCTACCAGCCAAAACTGGTTTATTGTAATGAAGATAACACCGTTAAAGACACTGCAAATATTATCCCTGTGCAAGTGGCTTAATAGTTCCGATAAAAAGTCAAAAGCGCCTATCTTTATAGTTAGCCTGCATTAAACTTTGCAAAACTATTTATTCCGATACAAAAGCTGAATCCACATTGTGGTTCGGCTTTTTTTATATCAATCCAGATTTAATAATTCATCATTTTTGAAGGAAAGTACCCATGTGGTTGGCAGGTGTTGCGATACTGATTGGTTTGGCCATTCTGGTTTGGAGTGCTGATGTATTCATTGATGGCGCAACCGCATTAGCAAAGACATTAGGTGTACCTAGTTTTCTGATTGGGGTGTTGATCTTAGGATTGGGTACCTCCGCACCTGAGATGGTGGTATCGATATTAGCAGCGCTAGATGGTAGTCCTGAGCTTGCCTTAGGTAATGCTTACGGCTCAAACATCATCAACATTGCGTTAGTCTTGGGGGCGACCGTTCTCATCAGCCCCATTGTGATTCATAAAGGTATTGTAGCACGTGACTTACCTATGCTATTACTCATTACTGCTCTGTCAGCATGGCAATTGCGTGATGGCGTACTAAGCTTGAACGATGGTATCTCATTACTAACCTTATTAGTCATGGTCTTGAGCATCCAAATCGTGCTGAGCCTACGTGAGGGCAGCTCAAAGCCGAAAAACGATGTCATCGAAGACAGCGATACAGTAAAAATTGTTCCGGTCACAAACAATACAATAGAAAGCTTAGGGATAAAAAGCACTGATTCAGGTTATATAGAACCAAGTTTGGCACGGGGTTTGGGTAGCTTGTTTGTGGGTATGCTGATGCTGGTCTTAAGCTCACGAGCGATTGTTTGGGGTGCAATTGAGATGGCGACATTTTGGGGATTAAGCGAGTTGATTATTGGTCTGACCATCGTCGCTGTTGGCACGTCCCTACCAGAGTTGGTGGCAAGCCTCGCTGCAGCGCGTCACGGTGAGCACGATATGGCACTTGGCAACATCATTGGCTCCAATATCTTTAATACGTTAGGAGTGGTAGGGCTAGCGGCTGTTATCGCACCGATTACAACCAACCCAATGATTTTATCTCGTGATGTATTGGTAATGGCACTGATTACCTCTCTACTCTTTATAATGTGTGCATTTGCTTTTATATCTAATCGAAGATTTGGTCGTACCTCTGGCGTTACAATGATACTACTGTTTACTGGCTATACGGTATGGCTGGTTCAAACGGCCATTGTATAACAGGTGGTATCATCATCGATGGGCTGATGATGCTGATGTCTTTTGATTATTTGCTCTGCTTGCGGTTCTTAAAGCCACGCCATAGACCTTCATGCGCTACTTTTGGCATCTTTAGGGTAATGGTGTTTGATAGCATATCTTGCACTGCTAGGCCCCGACGATTAAACAAGCAAAATACATAGTTAAATACCAAACCCAAAAAGGCACTGGTCAGCAGGACGGCACGCGAGCCTCCTATCAGACTGCCAATGATACCGAAAATTAACGGCATTAATGCCGCTGCTAAAATTCGCTTGAATGACTGCCCCCATGTTAGCAAATGCCCAGCATTATTGACCGTTTTTAATCGCCATGTTTGCATGCCCAGTGTTTGACCACCACGTCGCCAAAACACGCCATAGAAGGCTACTAGCGTCAGTATAAAAGAAGGTGTCATAACGACGTTCTGATACCATCTGGGTAGCGACTGCGCCTCTTCAGACTGCGTCCCTGTCTCCATGGTCAATAGCGTACCAATCACCGTCAGCATCGTCCCCACCAAAAACAACAATGCCAAAATCAGCATCCCATCATATAAGATAGCAACGACACGGGTCGTCGGTTTGGCAATAGTAGGCTCTTCAATATGAGGGACGGGCTGTTGAGAGGTGTTCTTTTTTGGAGACTTTGACTTAAGGACAGTCTTCGGTGTACTTTTTGACATGATACAAGCTCATAGCAAGCGAAAATAATGACACTATTGTACCGTAATTTGGGTGCTTATCGTACACTTATACCAAGCCCCAGAAGTATACATATTATAAAAATGATGATGCGTCGAAAACGTGTTGTAATATTTAAAACTTGAAGTATATAAAGATAAGACAAACAACCCTTATTACAAAAACAGCAGACATAAAAAAATCGCCAAATTGTCATAAGACAGGCGATTGATTTAGTTTTTAGCTCGAAGCTTAATAAGACAAGCTATTATGCAAATGGTGCGCCTGGAGAGATTCGAACTCCCGACCCCTTAGTTCGTAGCCAAGTGCTCTATCCAACTGAGCTACAGGCGCGTATTTTGCACATCATCCACTGTATTTTAAATAACATTTACAGTAAATTAGGTTGGCTATTATATAGATAATCCAGCTGATGTCAATATTTTTTATTCATTAAAATAAAATTTTTTTCTATTCTAATTACAAATATATCTGACATCGACTTACTGCATTACAATCTAACAATAAACCGAATAAATGGCGGTGAAGGAGGGATTCGAACCCTCGATACGCTTACACGTATGGTTCCTTAGCAGGGAACTGGTTTCAGCCACTCACCCACTTCACCGAACGATTTAAGACACTTATCGAAATATTTATTAAATATTATTTTAAGAAATATATCTTTAAACTGTAGTATCAATGCTTGTTGATACGTCTTATGTCGTGGGCGAGTATTATAACAAAGCCAAAACGAATTGCAAGCGTTACCCATCATTTTCATGACACTTTCTCATAAATTTTAAATAATACTCTTTTGAAGAATGCAATAATTTCTATTTTTCAACGACTTAGCCTTATTTCTTAATTATTCAAATTAAACGAGAGACAAGTAGCAGCCTACTGTTGTGGCTTTTTTGGCTTGAGATGGCTATAGTAATTAATAAGCGCTAAATTGCGTTAATTTTTAGCAAGCTTTAACCAACATAACAAAATAGATAAAGGAAGGCTATGCGACCAGTTGTTTTATGTTTTTCTGGATTAGATCCCTCAGGGGGTGCAGGGCTACAAGCAGATATCGAAGCGATAGGGGCAGCAGGTGGACACGCAGCTGTCGCGTGTACTGCCATCACTGTTCAAAGCTCACAGCAAGTATTCGGTTTTGAAGCCTGCGCTGCAACCTTAGTAAAAGATCAGGCAACAGTAGTTCTTAATGATTTGCCGGTTCACGTGATAAAATCAGGCATGCTTGGCACCACAGATAACATCGCTATGCTGACACGCTTATTTGCAGAGCAGACAATTAGCAGTGATACCCCCTTTGTTCTTGACCCTGTACTCGTTGCCAATAGCGGGGGCAGCTTGGGCGACGAGCAAACGCTTGTCGCAGCTTTTAGAGAGCTGCTCCCCTATGCCACACTTATCACGCCAAACACGCATGAGCTAAGGGCGTTAAGCGGAGAGCAGGACTTACATAGTGGTGCACAAAAACTATGTGCACAAGGCACACATGCCGTACTGGTCAAAACCTCACATGACTTTGACAGCGGTGATATCGAGCAATACTTATACGTTAAAAGTGACATGGTACACCAAAGTACGTTGCCGCGCCTAAACGGTGAATTTCATGGCTCTGGCTGCTCACTGGCCAGCTTTATCGCAGGACGCTTAGCTCTAGGTGATGAGCTGATTACAGCTATCAAAGCTGCTGATCGATGGATTATGCAGACATTGGTGGCAGCAGATCGTCCACATCCTGAAGACAGCAGTGCCCAACTGATACCGAATCGCTTTATAGCTTTTAAGTAAGGGTAAGCTAGAAGTAAGTTTATAAAAATAGCTTTAACTAAAAATAAAAAAGACGCCCTATGATGAGAGCGTCTTTTTTGTATTAAGTAGTCTTTAGAATATATTTTAAAATAGTACTCAATACTAAATTAAATACAGCTTAGCCTAACATCGGCATAAAGCTTGAGGCCAAACCGCCGATAAACATCTCGAGTAAAAGAAAGGCAATAAAGGCAACCATCGGTGATAAATCAAGCATGCCTAAATTTGGTGTAATGCGGCGAAACGGCGCTAAGATAGGTTCAGCTAAATTAATAATAATACCAATGATCGGGTGCTCAGATCGGGTAAATACCACAATCCAACTTACGATAATAGAACCAATGACCAAATAGCGACACATGCGCAAAAAGTCTAAAACCAAACTGGTGGTACCAGCAAAAAACAACGGCGCAGGTGCAATACCTTTATGCATCAGCGCCGCTTTGCCAGAGATATCAACGAGACGGATTAAAAACATCAATACAATGGCCGCAATACTGATACGCCCTTGCGCAACTGTCGGAAAAATACGCCCAAACGTATCTACAATGCGCGTGGCCTTATAAGCAGGCGCAATCATAGGGTTTCTCTCATCCATTCCAGCAAACTGCAGCATAAAACGGATAAATACTAGCATCATAGCGAAGGTAGTCACTAAGTCAAAAATTTGCAACAACGTGTTGTTCATAAAACGCTACTCAATGTGCCACGAATAAATATTTTTAAGATGGTGGCTTATTTGTATTAAAGGAGAATTTTACTGGGCTAAATTCTTATTTATTTTCTGTACTAAGCGCTTGACTACGGTCGTAACAAGCTTGCATGGCCTCGCCGATTTGGCGACCAATCTCATTACTTTGCATAGATTCGATAGCGGCTTGTGTGGTGCCATTCGGTGACATGACTTTACGGCGTAGCTCACTTGGACTATCATCACTCTCGATAGTCATTTTAGCTGCACCTAGTACCGTCTGCATAGCTAGAGCTGAGGCTTGCTCTTTGTCCAGACCGAGCGCCACGGCGCCATCAATCATTGATTCAATAAAATAAAACACATAGGCTGGTGCAGAACCAGAAACGGCCGTTACAGCATGCATATGTGTCTCATCATCTACCCACATAGCCAGACCTGACGCTTCCATCACCGCCGTTGCCAACTGCTTTTGCGACTCGTCAAGGTCAGCGGATGCATACAACCCAGTTGCCCCCATCTGTATTTTGGAGGGCGTATTGGGCATGGCACGTACGACATTAGGGTAGCCACCAAGCATACTAGAGAGGTCATCAGTCGATAACCCTGCTGCCACTGATATCACTAATTGGTTGTCTAAGGCATCAGCAAAAGCGCTGACAACTTTATTCATGACTTGAGGTTTTACCGCTAAGACGACGACGTCAGCATCAATGATCGCAGCCTTTGGGTCTACACTTGCATCAACCGTATTCATCTTTTGATCTGCAAACTGCTGACGTGTCTCAGCGCTAGGTGCTGATACGGTGATTAGCTCAGGTTTGACACCGCAGGCAATAAGCCCACTTATCAAAGCTTGCGCCATGTTTCCGCCACCGATAAAGCTGATTTTTTTATTGTCGAGTACTGACATTATTATTCCTCACTAACAAAACGCAAAGTATCCAAAGGTATAGTTTTCAAACGTATATCATGACATCTAAAATGACACTTAGTCTACCATACTGCCACGAGCATTAAAGAAATTTATCTGTAGTCCAATCACCTCAAAAACCGATTAACGTAACGATTTTATTGCATACTGGCTATATGCTTAAGATATTTTTGATAGCACTAGCTAAGAAACCACTATCATTTTTAACGTTTTCCAACGATTTATCAGTCCCTAGCACCCAACTTTCAAATGGCGATACTAGCAATAACGGTAACGCTTCATCTTTATGAGCGAAGACAATACTAACAACCACCAAGCTATCACGCAGCCAAACAGGCACGCCAAGTGTTTGATAGAGTTTTTTGCCCGCTTGCGGACGAGTGGCTAGCGTGGTTTGAACGCGCTGCTGCCGCCCTAATGGTGTAAACGTCAGCTCAATCTTATCTTTATCGCTTATAATATTATCGCTGATAAATCTATCATTTATAAAGTGTATCAACGTATTGAGCGCGATTTTTAATTGCCAATTGGCACCTTTGCCTGTGCGTAACGTCACCATCATGGCATGTTTTTGAGGCAAGCTTAAACAAGGTAACGTTTGGGTGTGTGCAGTAAGTGGTAGCGCTAGCCATGCAAGCCAACTACTGCTAAGACGATATAGCTGCTGACGATAACGGCGGATAGTATAAGTCTGCTTACTGCCCTGCCAGTCTAATTGGG
Source organism: Psychrobacter sp. 1Y10 (assembly GCF_052259005.1). Lineage (NCBI taxonomy): Bacteria > Pseudomonadati > Pseudomonadota > Gammaproteobacteria > Moraxellales > Moraxellaceae > Psychrobacter > Psychrobacter sp. 1Y10. The sequence goes on from NZ_JBQQES010000002.1 coordinate 351,275, forward strand.
TTTGATGGTTGTGATCATTACGTTCAGTTAAACTTAAGGCATCATCGACAAGCTGCTTGGACGGTGGCAATGGCTCATCTTGCGTGAGCCAAGTATGTATGAGTTGGCGTTGACGATAGATAGGCAATAAGTGCAGTTTATCGATATTTAGCACACGTTGCGCTGGTGGACAATTCAACGGAATAATAGCGGTCTGCTGCAAGTCTTGTGCGGCTTGATCGCTCACGATAGCCTGAGCATCCGCGAGTAGCTGCGCACTGCGAGCAATGTTATCAATAACATTCGAGTTATACGTAGCAAGTGCTGGCATGATATCGCGGCGCAGCCCACTACGCATATTATCGCCGCTGTCATTGGTAGGGTCATCGATATACGGCAGCTCTAACTGCTGAGCATAGTGACTAATGATAGAGCGGCGTACCGATAACCAAGGCCGCCACAGTATGTTGCGTTGTGCGCTTTGTGACTGCTCTCGCCACGCCTGCATACCTGACAAGCCATTCACCCCCGCCCCTTGAATCAAGCGCATGAGTACCGTCTCAGCTTGATCATCAGCATGATGGCCCAAGAGTAGCACATCGTCTTGGTTAATATGGGCACGCATCACATGATAACGTGCTAGTCGCGCTGCTTGCTCATCATGACCGTCTACTTTTGCCATTAATACCTGACACGGTAGCTGCTGAATGTGTGCCCAGCTAGCGACATGCTCTGACCAATAACTACTATCTGCTTGCAGTCCGTGATTGACATGCAACAATTGCGGCAAAAACGGCAATTTACCCAGTCGATATAACTGTACACATAGCGCGGCCAATGCCAACGAGTCTCGGCCACCACTACAAGCCAACCAAATACGCCGGCCATGTAATTGACCACCATATTCAGCCATGCTAACCAATAACGCTTCTGCTAGATTATCATCGATCGGCAATTGGTCTACTGGCTTGATAGGATACTGTAAAATGGCGCTACTAGTCATAATCAATCTTATATGAGTAAAGTTAAAAACGAAAAAACGCGCTATCAAGTAGCGCGTTTTTATTCTATCACTTTTTAGTCTATCGCTAAGAGTAACCGTCTAGGACCAAAAGCATGTCATCGAACAAGAGTAATATCAGATCAGCCTTATATTATATACCTAACAAGGCAACATGACTTCTGAATTGAAGGTCTTGAGCTTTTCATAGCGCTGCTCACAACGAGCGTCTGCATCCATGTCTTTGATCTCATTAAGCTGTTCAAGCAGTAGCGCTTTAAGAGAATTCATCACTGGCTGGGGATGAATGTGCGCGCCTTCCCCTTCTTCGATGACCGCATCAATCAGTCCCAGTTGATACAAGTTATCTGCATTCAACTTCAAAGCTTCACTGGCGTCTTTCGCTTTTTCTGCCGTTTTCCATAAGATTGAGGCACAGCCTTCAGGAGAAATAACGGAATAAATACTGTTTTGTAGCATATTTACTTTGTCACCGACCCCAATGGCCAATGCACCGCCTGAGCCGCCTTCACCAATGATAGTAACAATAATAGGGGCTTTTAAACTTGAGAATACAGCAATGCTCTCTGCTATCGCTTGCGCTTGCCCACGCTCTTCGGCACCAATACCAGGGTATGCACCTTGCGTGTCGACAAAGGTCATTACGGGAATATTAAAACGCTCCGCCATCTTTACCAAACGTATGACTTTACGATAACCCTCAGGGTTTGCCATACCAAAGTTATGAGCAATGCGCTCACGCGTACTACGACCACGATGTTGTCCAATGACCATGACTGGCATACCATCCAAACGGGCCAATCCACCTACAATTGCTTTGTCATCGGCATAGGCACGATCACCATGCAATACATCAAACTCTGTAAACAGCTGATTAACATAGTCCATAAATAATGGACGTTTGGCATGCCGTGCAAGCTGAACGCTATCCCAGACGGTACTCATAGACGTTTCCTTTCTATCGTTTTGTATAATTTATATGATACTACGTGTCATGATTTATTTGAGGCTAAATAAAGTACAGTTGTAAACTCAATAAAACTTATAGTAGCACAGTTTATATACTGTGGCATTTAACAATGCTTTTGTAATGTAAATATTTGGCTGACTGGCCTAACCAAAGCCTATTAGCTAAGCGGATGCCGTAGCTTCGATAACACTGAGCTTAATACCCCATTTTGCAAACTGCTCAATCTCTACATAAAGGTCTGAAAATAAAAATGCATAATGTTTTTTGTCGGTACTGACAGTAAGTTGCCAGCAGTTGGTATCAGTGATGACAAGGCGCATGTCGGGTAGATCATACTCACTACGGCTACGATGCGCTAAGACCGCAAGCCTTAGTAGTAAGCATAGATAAACCAAATCATCACCGCCAATGTTACACGTTTGCTCAAGCATATCGCTCTTAAGCTTGCGTCTATGGTTAAGCATCAGCTGTGCCATACGCTTTTGGTCGACTTGCGAAAACCCCGGAATGTCCGAGTATTCAAGCAAATATGCACTGTGCTTATGATAGCTGCTATGGCTAATCGCAAGACCGATCTCGTGCAAATATGCTGCCCGTCTCAATACGTCAGCATCATCATTGGTCAATTGCAAGTCATCTTTAACTTGTTTGAACAGATGGCGGCTGGTTCTAACCACTTGTCTGGCTTGTTTTTTGTCCACTGAATAGCGTTTGATTAATGCAAGCACACTACGATCACGGACATCCTCACTAGCCAAGCGTCCAAGCATGTCATACATCACCCCTTCTCGTAGCGCGCCATCAGAGTAAACGATAGTCTCAATACCAAGCACTTTCATGGTAGCACGTAGTACGGCTACGCCTGCTGGAAATACTGCCTTACGGTGCTCTTTCACCCCTTCTAACTCGATGTCATTTACATCACTGATTTTAATGAGCAGTTTTTCTAACTTCTTGACCCCTTGATAAGTGACGCGCTCTTGCTCATCTGACCAACCTTTAGATACCAGCACATTACGCACGGCTTTAATCGTACCACTAGAGCCAACCACACTACTCCAGCCTGTCTTTTGATACTGACCATTAATAGCCAGTACTTCTTTGCGGGCCGCAACGATAGCACGATTAAAATTCTCTTTGGTGATTTGTCCATCTACAAAAAACTTCTTTGTAAAGGCCACACAGCCCATCTGTAAGCTTTCGGTCAACAATGGATCGAAACCTTTTCCAATAATAAATTCAGTGGAGCCACCACCGATATCAATAACCAAGCGCTTATCACTACTGGCATTGGTGTGAGAAACACCAAGATATATCAGTCGCGCCTCTTCACGTCCAGAGATGATTTCAATTGGCTTGGGTAGTATTTCATTGGCCCGCTTTATAAAATCATTGGCATTTTTTGCTTGGCGCAGCGCATTTGTCGCAACGACACGTATGCGCGAAGGAGAGACTGAGTCAAGGCGTGCAACGAAGCGGCTAAGACATTCTAGACCTCGCTTTTCAGCAGCAGCGCTTAAGATATTATGTTCATCTAATCCTGCTGCCAGCTGTACTTTTTCGGACATAGAGACTACTTTTCGCACTTCACCATGATCAAGACGAGCAATAGCTAAATGAAAGCTGTTCGAACCGATATCGATGGCCGCCATCAGTTCATCATCAGCGAGTGGCGAATCTATAATGTCATTATTAAGCATAGGATTGAGCATAGGAAAAATCGTTATCCTGTAGGATGGTGTATAAGAATATAGTAGTAACCGCAAGTGTTGTAATAAATAATACTTGCCTTGGATACTAAGTTTTCAAGCCTTAAATTTTATCGTAATGTCGCAGACAAGTTTTGCTATTAAAGCATTTCTATTAAGGTACATTCAATAACTTGTGTTCATTATAACCCTTTGCTACATTCTAAATAAGTCATATTATTAACCAGTAACATTGATAATTTAGAATAATTATTAATAACTGTAACTTCTATCTTGGTGTCCAGTTCATTGTTGCATTGCATTATTGATCCTCCTCTATTGATGTAGTCACCAAGTATTGATAGTTCTCTGTTAGTCCAAATAATAAGCAAAGGAAGCTGCCAAAATGAATCAATCTACGCGTACTCAATCTCGGGCTACTGCCAACACAGAGATAAAAACTGCAATTGTTGGTACGGATATCACCAAAGTAGACCCTGTCTCTGAGCAAGGATTTTACGATTTTTATTTAAATGAACATCAAAACGTTATGTGCCGACGTCTGCATTTTGCTGGTAGCAGTTTTGGTCTATTAGGACTGGCAAAATCGGTCAAGACGCGCTCGCCGAAACCATTACTCAAAGGTATTGCTGCAGGATATGCCTGCGCCTGGGTTGGACATTTTTTCTTTGAAAAAAATAAGCCCGCCTCTTTTAAATTCCCACTAAAAAGCTTCGTCAGCGACTTTCGTATGTATAGTGACGTTCTACGCGGCAACTTAAGCTTAAAAGATCGTAAATTTGATAAAATCGGACGAAAGTAGTTTATTCATACTACTAACGTAAAGACTTACGCAGTATCTTACCTACCGCCGTCTTAGGTAATTCATCGATAAACTCGTATGACTGCGGGCGTTTATAACCTGTCAGACGCTCGCTTGCAAAAGCTTGTAATTCCTCTACGCTCAAGCTTGCCTCTTTTTTGACCACAAAGGCTTTTGGCACCTCGCCACTATGCTCATCAGCAATACCAATCACCGCTACTTCAAGCACTTTTGGATGCTCAGTCAACGCAGCTTCTACTTCATTAGGATAAACGTTAAACCCTGAGACTAGTATCATGTCTTTTTTGCGATCGACGAGCGTTAAAAACCCTTCTTCATCCATTATTCCGATATCACCTGATTTAAAATAGCCATCTTTAGTAAAGGTGTTGGTATTATCTTGTTGCCAATAGCCGCGCATCACTTGTGGGCCTTTTATGCCTACCTCTCCAGGCTCGCCAATCGCACATGCTGAGTCATTTTCATCAATGATTTTGATATCCATCATGGCTAATGGCAGACCAACGCTACCATTAAAACTACTAATACCAGGTGGGTTAAAAGAGATAACAGGAGAAGTCTCAGACATGCCGTACCCTTCATTAATTATCATGCCAGTGACTTGTTGCCATTGATCAGAGACCGCTTTAATAATCGCTGTACCGCCACCGATAGATAGCGCCAAGCGACTAAAATCAAGGCTGGCAAACTTTGGATGATGCAACATACCGATAAACAAGGTATTGACCGATGGAATGACATGTGGACGATGCTGTTCAATGGTCTTGACTAGACCATCGATATCGCGTGGGTTGGTGACCAATATATCCTCCCAGCCGCCATAAATACCCAGCAAGCCGCAAACGGTAAAAGAGAAGATGTGATAGAGCGGCAACGGGTTGAGTATCTTAATTTGCTCGCGACGACCCGCTTCAATCGCACTGCCAAACATCGCATAACACTGACAGACATTGGCCATGACATTATAGTGAGTCAACATAGCGCCTTTTGGCTTACCAGTCGTGCCCCCTGTATACTGTAATAATGCCAAATCTTCACGCTCGATAGTGACGTCTTTAAAGTCTTGCTCGCGCTGCGATTGTAAGATGTGCGCAAACGTTATGTGGTCCTTTGAGTCTAACGTATTAGCTGCCGCTGATTTGGTTATAGACGAGTTGTCGGCTTGCTTGGCGCTGATCTGACTTAATAACGCGATATCATTGTCAGTGGATGGAGCGTTGGGGTCGATAGAACATCTCACAACCCATTTTAGTTGCGCCCTGATGTCATCATTCAACTGCTCATAGGCTGAGGCCATACCATCTAGGATGATAAGACCACAAGCTTGAGCATCTGTCAGCTGATGGGCCAACTCATAGTGGGTATACATAGGATTGACATTGACCAGTACCGCTCCTGCCCGCAAACAGCCGAGCAAAACCACGGCATACTGCAAGATATTGGGCAGTTGGACAGCGATACGATCGCCTTTATGGATGCCTTGTGCTTGTAAAAAGGCGGCAAAGCGGCGACTAGCGATATCTAATTGCGCAAAACTCAGCGTGGCAGGACCCATACTAAAAGCCACAGAATCGCTATGCTGCTCAATCTTTGGTTGTAACAAATCTAGTAGGTTATGCTTATCTTCTAACACATTTAGATTGTTTCTTAGTTCATATCTTTCATACGCGGCTTGCCATAATGGAGGGACGGTACTACTGGGGGCATTGTTTTCAGAACTGGTATTCATCAGTTAGCATCCTTGCTTGGTTGTCACTATTAGTCTCAGAATAGCACAGTTTATTCTCTGTTTTACAAATGAGTAGAGCATGATTTTCTCTGGCTTCTACTCACTTTTTATGGTGAACGCGACTTAAAGTAAGAGCCAATCATTCACAAAGTACAATAAAAATTAGCCACAAAAAAACCAGCGCGATGGCTGGTTTTCTATTTTAAGTGCTTAAAGCTAGAACTGTCTAATTACGCTTTAGCCATTTGGGCAAATATCTCATCGGCCGCTTTGATCGAGTCTTCGATATCTGTATCGCTATGCTTAATAGACATAAAACCTGCTTCATAAGCAGACGGTGCCAAATAAATACCGCGATCTAACATACCATGGAAAAAAGTGTTAAACACGTCCATATCGCACTCTGTCACATCATCAAAGTTCTGAGGTACAGTCGTCTCATTGTCTCGAACAAAGAACATACCAAACATGCCGCCCAATTTATTGGTACGCAGATTAATACCATGCTTGTCAGCTGCCGCTTGAAAGCCATCAACGAGCTTGTCTACTTTCGCTGATAATTCATCATAGAAGCCGTCTGCCGTTAAGTCTTCAAACATCGCGATACCAGCACGCATCGCTAGCGGATTGCCTGACAACGTACCCGCTTGATAGACACCGCCAAGTGGCGCGATACAAGACATGATTTCTTTTTTGCCACCAAAAGCACCAACGGGCAAGCCTGCACCGATGATTTTACCAAAACAAGTCAAGTCAGGATCGATACCGAAGTGCGCCTGGGCGCCACCAAGGCCAACGCGAAAGCCTGTCATCACTTCATCAAAGATAAGTACTGCGTCATTAGCGGTACACTCAGCACGCAAGGTATCATGGAACTCTTGGGTTGGGATAACCATGTTCATGTTGCCAGCGATTGGTTCTAGGATAACGCAAGCAATCTCATCACCCCATTTCTCAAAGCAGTCTTTAATCGCTTGTGGATCATTATAAGGAATGGTGATGGTATGCTTAGCGAAATCTGCTGGCACGCCTTTTGAGGTTGGCTCACCAATATCCAGCATTCCTGAGCCTGCCTTCACTAGCAGACTGTCTGAATGGCCATGGTAGCAGCCTTCAAACTTGACGATTTTGTCACGCTGCGTATAACCACGCGCCAGACGAATCGCACTCATGGTCGCTTCTGTACCAGAGCTGGTCATACGAATCATCTCAACGCTGGGTACGATGTCACAAATCTTATCGGCAACCGTGGTTTCAAACGGTGTTGGTGTCCCAAAGCTTAACCCATCATCAGCGGCTTTTTTGACCGCATCGATCACTTTTGGGTGCGCATGACCCAAGATCATTGGCCCCCATGAGCCAACATAATCAATATAGGCATTGTCTTCGGTGTCGTAGATTTTGCTGCCATTAGCACGGTGCATAAAGATGGGCGTACCACCTACCCCTGCAAAAGCGCGGACGGGTGAGTTGACACCGCCTGGAATATGTTTGCGAGCTTGCGCAAATAGTTGTTCGTTTTTAGTGCTCATGGTTATTCTCTATTGTTTTATTAAAAGTAAAATCTTTCACTTAAATATTATTGAACTTGTTGGTTAAACTTATCGTCTCAAGCCTTTTTAACGACTGAGGATTTAAGCTTCATGGGGCCATAGCCATCAAGTTTACAGTCAATATCGTGGCCATCGCTCGCATCTGGCAACAAGCGAATGCTTTTTGCCTTGGTGCCTACTTTGATAACGATGGATGAGCCTTTAACTTTTAAGTCTTTGATGACGGTCACGGCATCGCCATCTTGTAGCTCGTTGCCGACAGCATCGCGAATGACCGCGTCTTGCGCCTCTGCCTCAGCCGCGTCAGTCTCAGCTGCCGTCCATTCATGAGCACACATAGGGCATACCAGTAACGCACCATCTTCGTACGTATATTCAGCATCACATTTTGGACAATTGGGTAAGCTCATTATTTCCTCGGCAGCCATCATCATGTAGGTTTATTCTAGACTTAGCCTAGACCCCAGACTAGAGATAACATTGTACCGTAACTCGCTTGCTTTAACCAATTTGTACGGTTGAAAATTGGGCACTGCGCCCAATCTAAACCTTAACCATAGCGTTTCTTATGACAGTGCTTTTTATGGTACTCTTCAACCTCATTTAATTTTGTATTCGCTTGTCTAATAGGGGATAAAAGCGCCAATTTGCTTCTTTTGTTCCTTATATCTAAGACCCAGTTATTCATAAGTAAGCTCTTATTAGAAGGATAATAACAATGACTCAATCTACCGACGTCTCGACTTTGCCGCAGTTTTCTCAATTAACTATCCAAGGTGAAGATGCTGAAAAATTCTTACAAGGACAATTAACTTGTGATGTGACCAAGCTTGGTCTTAGCTATCAGCCAACTGCCCTTAGCAACTTAAAAGGGCGGATTGAATTTGGACTTTGGATTAAAAAACAAGACGAAAAACATTATGACGTGGTGACTAGCGCTGATTGTGTAGACGCTTTACAGGCACATTTAAAGAAATTTGGAGCGTTTTCGAAGTTTGAGACCAGTGCAGCAACAGCCATTTATCCTTGTGTGCTCGCTGATGAGCCAACCTTTAGCCATAAGGATGAGCATAATACAGCAGAAGATACTCAAGCTTGGATGCAGCGAAGTATTGCTACTGGCAACTATTGGATCGTGGCGGCAACGCAGGGTGAGTTTCAGCCGCAAGAGCTGCGTCTGCATCAGCGCGGTGGTATGGACTACGACAAAGGCTGCTATTTGGGTCAAGAGGTCATCGCTCGCATTTACTTTAAAGCGGCGCCCAAGGCGTTTTTGCACTATGTTAGCGGGACAGGTGACGCGCCAGCAGCAGGGGATAAGCTTGATAAGATCCAAGTGGTCAATGCCATTGCTACCAATGATGGCTTTGAAGCGCTAGTCGTTGCACGTCCAGCCCATCTTGATGATAGCGACCTCACCCTATTGGAGTTGCCAACAGCACTTCAAGCTGATGTCGCACGTCCAAAGTAGCGTGGTCCAAACCGCAGTAAACTGCCCAACAAGCAGCTAAAACAGTCACTAAGAGATTTTACTCATGACCCATATTGCGGTACTCGGAGCAGGCGTGGTGGGCGTGACCACCGCATGGTATCTTCGCCAAGCTGGCTATGATGTGACTGTCATCGAGCGTGAATCTGCAGCGGGAATGCAGACGTCGTTTGCCAATGGCGGGCAGATATCGGTTTCGCATGCGACCCCTTGGGCCAATCCTACTACTCCAATGAAAGCGCTTAAGTGGCTATTTAAAGAAGACGCGCCACTACTGTATCGTCTGCGAGCTGACAAAGCGCAGCTTAGGTGGGCGATGCAGTTTTTGCAAGAGTGCCGTGCAGATAGAGCCGATGCCAATCTGATACAGATGGTGCGTTTGGGACTATATTCACGAGAATCTTTGCAGCAGCTACGTGCTGATATTGGTATCGATTACGAGCAGCAAAAGCGCGGTATCATGCATTTTTATACCGATCAAGCTGAGTTTGACGTTGCTATTGCGCCAACAGAGCGTATGCAAGCGCTAGGCTGTGAGCGTCATATCATTGACATTAATAATGCGGCCAGTCTGGAGCCCGCGCTCTATCCTATTGCCCATAAGCTCAAAGGCGCTACTTATACCAGCCGCGATGAATCGGGTAATGCCCATCTATTTACCCAGCGCTTAGCTGAGCGCTGCGCTAATGCTGGCATACAGTTTTTATATGACACCGAGGTACTGGCATTAAACGCTGACGCCCACTCTAGTCGCCCGCATATCCATAGCATCAATATCCGTCCTAAAGGCGAAAATGTACAAACTTTTAGTGCAGACAGCCATGTGTTGGCACTTGGTAGCTATAGTATCGCCTTGATGAAGCCACTTAATATTCATCTACCGATCTTCCCGGCTAAAGGCTACTCAGCCACTTATCAGGTCAATCCCCGCGCCCCGCATCTAGCACCCTTTGTCAGTCTCATTGATGATGAGTTTAAGCTTGTGACCTCACGCCTTGGCGATAAATTGCGCGTTGCGGGCACAGCAGAATTTAACGGCTATAATTTAGACTTAAATACTATACGCTGCCAAGCCATCACGCGCCGTGTACAGCAGTTATTCCCAAAAGGCATCATTGCTAACTCTGTGCAATATTGGACGGGGCTGCGACCGATGACCCCATCAAACGTACCCTTAATAGGACGCGCGCATAAGGGTCACGTCCGTCATGGTAGTCACAATACAAGCGCTAGTTTTGATAATTTATGGCTTAATACGGGTCACGGCACGCTTGGCTGGACGCATGCTTGTGGTTCTGCCAAAGCGATTAGTTTGTTAATACAAGGCGAGACACCGCCAGTCGATTTTGACTTTGTAGGTGTAAACGCTCAATAGAGAACACTTACACCAGCCATACATATTTACTTTTCGTATAGTTAATCTGCCATAAAATAAGCATAGTACTACTGGTAAAAATTTTGCGTAGCCTCTGTCTGCGTAGGCACATAAGCAAGGAAAATTTGTACCAGTAGCACGTTATAGTTTTTGTACTTATTTTATGCAGCACTTCCTGATTCAATATCGGAAGGTTTAATGTCAGAATCAACGCTTGAATCGGTAGTGTCCAAATCAAACACTTCAGGCTTAATTGCTTCTAACTGCACCGGTACGCCGTTGACCGCTGCGTTACCACTTAACTGATCGATTAACGTATCATCCGTCAAATCATTGACACTGACACCAGCATGCGCCTGCGCAATCTTTTGTTTGACGCCTTTACGGCCGTGACCCCAACCATGCGGGATGCTCACCACGCTTGGCATCAGCTCATCGGTGACTTCTGCGATGATAGTCACACTGCCAACGCGCGAGGTAACTTTGACGTTTTGACCGTCCTCGATACCGTATTCTTTGGCCGTTTCTGGATGCAACATGAGCGTACAGCGCGGCTTACCTTTTACCAAGCGATAGCTATTATGCAGCCACGAATTGTTACTACGTACATGGCGACGACCGATCAATAAAACCTGCTCATCATCATAATCCTGCATCATCTCCTGTACGCGCTCTAAATCTGCTTGATAAAAGTCCACATTGAGATGTATTTGCTTGTCTTTATGTTTTAACGCTTCTGGCAACATCTTTTTAAGCGGCCCTAAATCAACCCCGTGCGGATTTTTCTTCAACTTTTTTAGATTAAGACCTTTATAAGGCCCACGCTTTAAACCCTGATTGAGCACAAATTTCGGACCCAAAACCTTTACTAACAGACGCTCAACTCTGGTTGTAAGCGGCGCTTTTTTATCTAAACGCTTTGCCAGCTCTAAATAGATTTGCCAATCATGTTTGGCACTTTTTTTCTTACGGAATAGGGCTTTTGAGTATTTAGCTACGTTATGCACAGCAAAATTGTTGAAAGTGACATCATAATGGTCACGCTCTAGCGGCGATACGGGTGGCAAAATAATATCGGCATGACGACTGGTTTCTGTGACAAAATAATCGATCACAACCATAAAATCCAAGCTGGCAAAAGCCTCATCTAATTTTTCACCATTGGGCGTGCTGAGTACAGGGTTGCCAGCGACAGTCATAAATCCTTTTAACTGCCCCGCGCCCTCTACCAGCATCTCATCCGCCATCGCCACCACTGGATAATCGCCATTAAAATCAGGCAAATTACTCACGCGGCTATGGCGTTTACCAAGATAGCCTGGGCCTGAGTTATTGACCACATCGACTGCAGGATTAGGGAACATCAAGCCACCCATTTCATCTAAGCGACCTGTGACAATATTAATGACCATAATGAGATACTGACTTAATAAGCCAAACGCTTGTACCGATACGCCCATACGCCCATAGCAGACCGAACTTTCGGCTTCACAAAACTCTTTGACGAGACGTTTAATCTCACTTGCAGCAATACCAGTAATATCAGCTACGGATTCGGCGCTATAGTCTTTAGCAAAGTCTGCAAGTCGATCAATCTCTGGCGCTAAGCTCACCGCTCTATTATTTTTCGCGCGCGCTTTGTCCGCATAACCTTGTAAATAGATTTCATTGAGCATGGCGAGCAAGAGTAAAACATCGGTCGCTGGACGAATAAAATGATGCTCGCTCGCAATATTCGCTGTTTCGGTGCGTCTTGGATCAATGACCACCACTTTGCCATCACGGGCTTTAATGTCTTTGAGCTTTTGACGCATGTTCGGCGCGGTCATAATACTGCCGTTCGACGCCAGCGGATTGCCGCCGATAATGAGCATATATTGGGTACGATTGACGTCGGGCACAGGAATACGCAGCATATGCCCAAACAGATGCATACTGACGATATGGTGTGGTAGTTGGTCGATGGAAGTCGCAGAAAAACGACTGCGCGTCTTTATACTACTAAGTAAATGCTTAATGGTCAGCATGCCGCCCAGATTATGGACATTAGGATTGCCTAGATAAATACCAAGGACGTTTTTGCCATGTTTTTTCTGTACCGACTGAATGCCAGCAGCAACTTTATCTAGCGCCTCAGACCAGCCAATCTCTTTCCAACCGTGAGTAGTTCTCTCAACGGGCTGACGCAGACGATCATTGTCTTCATGCAAGTCTTGCAAGGCAGTCGCTTTTGGGCAAATATAACCTTGGGAGAATGGGTCGTCTTTATCGCCTTTAATCGATAACACTTTTTCACCATCGTGCTTGATGACGATACCGCACATCGCTTCGCATAAATTGCACGTTCTAAAGTGGGTTTGCTCATTCGTCTTGGTTTGCTCGTTACTCATGGCACGCTCCTTGTGATTTCCCTACCGTCAACTCTATACCTATAATCCACTCTATAGAAGTCAAATACGATGTCAGATTCATTCAACGTACGATTTATCGCACTTTTATACGCATTTTTTGTGTTAACGCTCTCCTGAACTGACTATATAAATTTCGTTCTATCATATTTATAGCTTCAATTATTTTTAACGCAAGAGCACACTCTAGTAGTTATTGTAGCTATTGTTATAACAATAAGATTATATCTATTTAAGCGGCAGCTCTATAAATGAATATTTAACAAAGCATATTTATTTGGCTAATATGTCTTTAATCAAATCGCATATCTCAGCTCATGCGTTTAAAAACTATTTATTGTACTTACGCAATCTAAAGAAAAATCATGAACTCTTTACATAGATAAGGGGCTTCTAACAAAGGTATGCAGACAACCATAATGAAGTAACACTCTAAACATTGCATATACAGACAATGCAATTGTTAGCACCTATATTAGATATCACCAGTTGGCTTGTTGGTATCTACCAATGACAACTGTACGACGAATAAAATATTAAATAAAGACAGATGGAATGATTGTCTCAAAAATTAATTCAACAACAGAAGGAATATAATAATGAATGAACATACTCTAAAAGGCGAATGGAACCAAATGAAAGGCGCTGTTAAGCAAAAATGGGGCGATTTGACTGATGACGATCTTACCCATATTGAAGGCAGCCGTGATAAATTGGTCGGCCGTGTACAAGAACGCTATGGTCATAGTAAAGATGACGCTGAACGCGAAGTAGACGATTGGCGCCGCGAACACAAATACTAAGATATTTTTTTACTAAAGAGTAGATAAATAGTATTTAAAGTATCTTAATCAGAAAATAAAAAACCGCATCAACGTTATGCGGTTTTTTAATGGTCAATAGCTTATGTACTGTCCAACCAATCTGCTTAATAAACTCGTTGAGAGACGTACTTAATAGACCAGAAAAATAATTTCTGATTGTAGTTCTGTTTTGCTTTTAGCCCGTTTATCTCATTGCCCAGTAAGTTAAAAAATTCCTTACTATAGCTATACTCTAGTAAAATGGAATTTTCTTAACCGTTAGACACGATAAAACCGCATAGCAATTTATTGTTATGCGGTTTTATTGTTAACTATCCATGTTACCTATCACGACTGACTGTTATACATCCTTGCATAATATTCAGTATGTTGTGATACTAGGCATCCTGCCCTTTTTACTACGACTATCACAGCATATACTGCTGCTCTCAGCAAAGGTTATATATCCTTACTCCACTTATTATTATCTTCCTGATGCTAACAAGTGAATCATTATCCTTAATGCGGTCAACTCAATCCTTGAGTCATACTCCCTAATGCCGTGTGACTATAGTGTCAAATTATTGCTTTCATGTTAAGTCGCGTAAGCGTCATTGCTTGTAAGCATATGCTTACACAGCGATTCTGCATATTCCTTATAATAGCTCGCTATACCCTGCAGTATAACCAAGATTAAATCAGTATCTCACCGATGATGCCCACTAAAAACCCGAGACAAGCGCCCAATGATGTCAAATAATGATGATCAAGTTTACTCTCAGGAATAAGATCTTGAATGAGCAGATATAAAATACCGCCACTAGCAAATATCATCAGATGGGCAGTCAAATCTGGATATGAGCTCAGTAAATAGTGACCGATGAGCGCTGAGATAATACCAAAAAAGCTTAAACCAAAAAATATCAATAAGGTTTTTTTAACACTAAAGCCACTTTGAACCAAATCACGAAAAGAGTTGAACGATTCTGGTAAGTTTTGTAGACCAATAAAGACCGCTAGTAGCGCCGCCATCTGTGGCTCGATAGAAAATACCGCTCCAAGCGCAATCGACTCAGGTACAAAATCCATCATCATCGCAAGTAAGGTCGCCTGCTGACCACCCGACCTGGCCAGACGCCGATCGATGAGCATAAACAGTATGGCTCCCATTAAAAATGATCCTATTACACCCCAGACGTCAAGCGTCTCCATTCCTTTTGGTACTAGTACCAATGCTAGCGCCGATAAAATAATACCAGCACAAAACGACATGAGCGTATGAGTGATTTCATACTTAACTGGACTGTCTTTAACATGATGATTGAACACATTGGCCAAAAGACCATCAACAAATACGGTGATACCAGCAAACCCTGAGAACAAAATAAGTTTTAGCAGCATAACTTGTTCTTTTATTATTCTAAACAGTCTTAGCGTTAGCTTGATATCACAATGTTTACAAGATTATGCTCACTAAACGCGTAGTATTCTTACGAAAGCATCAGAATTACTTACAACTTATTAACGAAAACGACATCTGCTATCAAGTTTTGGCGCCTACCATAGTGAATGTAAAAAAATATTTCAGAATATTTTTGTTGATTAGTATTAGCTTAATAGATTAGCTGAATAACAACGTTATAAATAAGGCTAAATCGGTGAATGCCAATGACTAAGAACGCTAACAACTAAAATTGTTTGGTAAATAAAATCAAAACGCCATGCAACTGACTAACTGAAAAATAGTAATAAAAAAGAAGATACCTATAATGAGTACAAAAAACCGCACTACCTTAAAAACGATGACCGCATCCCTTCTAGGTGCCGCCCTACTTAGCACCGCTCTTGGCGGTACAGCGATGGCATACGACCATGATGGCAACCGCTATGAAGGCAGATATAACCATATCTATAAAGATAAGAATTTTGGCAAGAATATTGGTAAATTGCGCGCTGATTTGCGCCGAAGTGGCTACTATGTGATGGATGTCGAACCAGTATCAGACTCGCGTATCAACGTCTATGCTAAAAAGAACAATCAGCCTTATAAGCTTAAATATACTTATCCAGGCTTAAAGCTTATCAGCTCTGACAAAAAAGAGTGGTCCATTATCTGGGATGATAGAAAACATCACGGCGACCACCATGATAAAAATGACATCGAAGAAACTATTAAAAACGAGTCACGCTACCCTAAGTTTAAACAGCGCGCTATAAAAAAGCTAAACAACATGGGCTATCAAGTCGAAGATATCGAGATCGATGAAAAAAATGGCAAAGGTGTCTTTGAGATTGAAGCTACCAATAGTGGTCAAGACTATGAAGTAATCTTAGGCTATCCTAACTTAAACGTCATTAAACTTGAGCGTGACTAACAGACGCCTTGTATGACTAAAGCTTGCGATGATTTTCATAAGCTTGGAGCATCCTTTCGATTTAGGTACCCACCCTTTGGTACCGCCGGTCAGATAAGCCACTTTGGTCTTATCTGGCCGTTTTTTATGACCATCATCATAAGACGCTATTATCATCGGTTGCGCCATTCCTAGCTACATTGCTTACGGAGATATTGTTGATGACAATTTACCTCATCAACATCTATAAAAAACATAAAAAGACCCTCAAAACCAAAGACAGTTAGCTTTAAGAGGAACTAACCTCAAAAAGTACAAATCTTGCTCGTACTAAAAGTCTAGCACCTCTATCACATCATAGGCAGGCGTCTCATATGGGTGTGCCTGCTTTAATGCATTGATCACCTCTTTGATGATTGATGTTTTAACCACCATTTCAATGCGCCACTCACTCACCTGCTCTAACGTATCCTGTGCGCCAATGTGCGGATTGCTGCCAGCAGTCGGCATAAACTGCCCCATCCCTTGCACTTGCCAGCAGCACTGCTCATAATTACCAATAGTACCAGCACCGGCGGCAAATAGCGCCGCTTTAACTGATTCCAAAGCACTATCTGGAATAAAAACCGTTAGTTTATACATTTGTTAATCTCCGAGTGTTGATGTAGATAATACAAAGCGCTAGCATGCCTTACTTTTTTGATAATGACGGATGATCTGTCCACACGTAGCGCAGTAGCCAGTCTTTGGCCTCACCAGCATAATCAATACCAATACGAGGACGTAATGTTAATGGCGGCTGACAACCATCATCCTCAATCCAAACGCCAGACTCAAAGGCAATAGGCGCGCCGTACAAATCGCGATCAATTTGTAAGCGCTTAGTCAGCTTACCTGGCCCTGCTAACTGTTTGATATGGTTCAGCTGTTTGTCTTTACTGAGCGCTTGCTCCTCAATTAAGCGATCACTGTCCTCACATAAAAACCCAGCGCGAATCAATACCGATTCAGGTGACTCAGCAGATCCACTGATGAGATTGAGCATATGATGCACGCCATACGTCAGATAAACGTAAAATACGCCCCCTTGCTCATACATAATCTTAGTACGTGAGGTACGAGTACCTGCATGCGAATGACAAGCAGGATCGTCTTCACCAATATAAGCTTCAGTTTCTGAAACACGCATACGCAGCGTTTTAACGTTGCCATCAGTGTCTGTCATCTGTCGACATAAAATTTTGCCAATCAAATCTGCTGCCACCACGCAGGTTGGGCGGGCGAACCAATCAGGCATTAATATGGTAGCTTTAGTCATTTGTTCTTGTGTCGTGGGCATGGAGGTGACCTTTTTATTTTTATGAATAACTTAGCATAAAAACTAAAAGGTCGTTGTGCTGGGAATGTTTGTGCTGTGTTTGCATTGACCTGGATAAAAGCTGTGCGTTAGCGAAGTTTGATGGTTGGTACTGACTGTTTGCCTTTAGCAGTTGGTTTTAAGTGGTCCATTTATGTGGCTTCTGTAGGGTATACATTGAAAACTAACTGTTTCAGCTGTATTGTATGAACTATTATCGATAAATAAGCTTTTTGGGCTAACATGAAAAAGATTATCTACCCTGTTCTTTTATCATTTGAAAAAATAATAAGATTATATTTTCAAACCCTAGTAAAGACAATGACATCTCATAGTTGTAAGGACTAATAGACGTCTGTCCGTTCTGCTCCCTATACAGCCTATACATATGATATATATACAAAAAGTGAGGTAGTAGAATGCTTATATGGATTACTCTTTATATTCTTATTTGTTTATTGTTCAGATGGCTCATATTCTCTAATGCTAGTATGGCAGAGAGACTCGGCTCTTGGGGTTGGACTCCAAACCAAAACAAACTTTATTTTTCAATTATGTGGTTGTTCTCAACCTTTATATTTTTATTCGGAATATTTAACAGCGATTTTCGTAACTCCTTTCTGTTAGAGTATTTATTTTAAACGCCATTATAATATTTGATCTAATAACGACTATTAATTATTGTCAACTATGTTGTAGATTATCAACAGTACTAATCAGTAAGCGTAAACAGTAAGCATAAAAAAACTGAGCACATGGCCCAGTTTTTATTGAACATATAGATACCTTTAATCCATCGGTACCCCAATACGGCGGGCGACCTCTTCATAGCCTTCGATCACATCACCTAAAGATTGACGGAAGCGGTCTTTATCAAGTTTTTTCTTGGTCGCTTTGTCCCAAATGCGACAACCATCTGGTGAGAATTCATCACCTAAAACGATGCGGTCATGAAAGACGCCAAACTCAAGTTTAAAGTCAACCAAAATCAAATCGCCCTTGTCAAACAAGTCTTTTAAGACCTCATTGACCTGATAACTGATTTCTTTCATTTTTGCCAGCTGATCATCGTTCGCCCAGCCTAAAGTTACGGCCAGTGATTCGTTGACCATCGGGTCGCCTAGCGCGTCATCCTTATAAAACAGCTCGAAAGTTGGCGGCGTCAATACCTGCCCCTCTTCTAACCCTAAGCGGCGTACCAGACTGCCAGCAGCATAGTTGCGCACCACGCACTCAACGGGCAACATGTCCATGCGCTTAACCAGCACTTCATCGCCAGAGAGCTGCTGTTCAAAATGCGTCTCGATGCCAGCATCGCTTAGCTTTTGCATAATAAAGGTATTAAAGCGATTATTGACTTCGCCCTTACGTGCCAATTGCTCAATACGTTTGCCATCAAGCGCTGAGGTGTCATCACGAAAGTGCAAGATTAAAAAATCATTGTCCTCGGTTTCGTAGACAGATTTGGCTTTGCCTTTATAGAGCAATTGTTGCTTTTGCATGGTAGAGCATCCTGTTCATTCAAACTTATGTAATAAAAACGTGCAACCACGGCCAAAATATTGGCTGCAATATAATACGTAAAAGACTAAATTACTAATTAGCAGGGATAGCAGTTACTGGAACCGCGCGTTCAGGCTTTGGTAGCCGATACTGCTTGCCTGATTCATTCTGTAGCTTGAGCGTGTTTGCGCCAAGATTCGGTGTTGGATACAAAGGTACAAACGGTGCTGATTCTTGGGCGACAGGCATCTCTAATGGCGCAAGCTTTTTGCTGTCTTGATATTCTAAGCTGCCATTGTCACGCTTACCAAGTAGCTCTTTGGTAGCCTGACAGCCACTTAACACTAAAGTACTGCTCAACACCACAGTCACTAGTGCGGTCAGAAGTTTTGGGGTCGTTAATGATGCTTTCATCATATCATCTCTCAGAGTTAGCAATCGACACTTCTATAGACACGGTGTTAATACTGTATTCACCGCATCCAATAATTGGCTTTTAGTCGATTTTTATAATAAGTTTGCCTGTGCTAAGGCAGTATCAATCGTGGCATGGTGCTCTTTGGCCAGCCATACTAGTGGTAAACGTATACCCGTATCTATCATACCCATCTTATGTAACGCATATTTTGCTGGAATAGGGCTCGACTCAATAAATAAATCACGATGTAAGTGCTTAACGACATCATGTAGCGCATACGCTGTATCGAAATCCCCACGTAGAGCGGCTGAGAAGGTTTCACTCATTGCTTTAGGCGCGACATTGGCAGTCACTGAAATATTACCTTTACCGCCCACCTTCATCAAGTCAAGCGCTGTGCCATCATCGCCAGATAGGACAACCATTCTATCACCGACCGCTTTGATCAATTGCTCTCCGCGCTCCACAGAGCCAGTCGCATCTTTAATCGCCACGATATTGTCGATATCCGCTAGACGCTCTACGGTTTCTTGGGCGATATCTACGACTGTACGACCTGGTACATTGTAAAGCATTTGCGGCATATCTACGGCTTCGGCAATAGCCTTATAATGCTGATACAGGCCTTCTTGAGGCGGCTTATTATAATAAGGTGCGACCAATAACGCACAGTCTGCACCAGCTTCTTTAGCATCTTGAGTAAGCTTAATCGCCTCCATGGTATTATTAGCGCCCGTCCCAGCAATGACTGGTACGCGGCCATTAACATGTTTGACGAAGTAGCAAATAACATCACTATGCTCTTGCATGGATAAAGTCGCAGATTCACCTGTAGTTCCAACTGCAACGAGACAATGAGTGCCTTGCTCAATCTGCCAGTCTATAAGCTTGGCAAGACGTTTATAATCGACCGTACCGTCAGGATGCATGGGCGTCACTAGGGCTACCATTGAGCCTTGTAGTCGGGTTTTGATATCGTCGTATGCTGTACTCATAACTGTGCCTTACTGTATTGTCTTAGCTTTGATTAAAGCTATCACATGATAGGTCGTATGCAAGGACTACTGTCCTGCTTCATATTAATGCGGTTCGCTCAACACTCAATTGTGATGAATGTTTGGCTAAATAAATATTATTAACTACTGTTATAAATGCTCGATAGTGTAGCATATTTTGATTTAGTCACTCACTAACAATTGAGCGTCAATTGGCTATTATTTGTAGAGAATAAACACTTAAATCTTTTAGTATAGAAGTATGTTTAACAACCAGTATCAATCTTGATAAAATTTTTACTTACTTTTAACGAATCGTCAATACATCAATGGTAGGACGACGGAGACGAAATGGCAACCCACGCGTACCGATGCCACTACTGACGAATACTTGAGCGCTTGCATGTTGATACAATCCGCGCGTATTATTGAAGCCTGCATAAGAAAAAATAGTAGATTTGATACTAGCACCATTATTAGCGCGTTGCGGCTTGGGTAGGTTGCTTAGTTTTTCGCCAGACTTTACAGATTTTGCCGCTGCAGCAATCAATAACGGCCTTGGCTTTAATGCTTTTGGTAAATCCGTAATACTATCAAAGCGTGACGCAAGAATAATAACTGGCAGTACCGATTCTTCAATTTCAGTACACAGCTCCGCTTTGTTAGCTACCATGGTAATGTCGCTATCAGTAGCCTCATTCTGAGTCGGTTTGGGTAACTGAGATGTTTTTGCGACGGGATTCTTACCAGATTGCTTGCCATCAACTTGTTGACTTTTGCCTTTATAAGATGACGGCATATCCTGCCAGCCGCACAGCATCGCAACCTGCGGTGTCAGATTTGAGCTTTTTGGTTGCGCACTTGGTGTGATGTTTTTAGCAAGGGAAGTAGCAATTGGCGGTAGCAACCGGCATTGCTGACCGATATAAGTGATGTCCAGTACATCAAAAGCACACGCCAAAGTATCTTCTAATAAAGGTTGACCCTGCTTGGTCGTATTCATTGATTGATAACGTAAATCCGAGATGCTCATGACGGTATAAACAGGCTTATTGATGCCTTTAAAAAGCATCAGTTGCCCAACCAAATCCGCTCCCGGATAATAAAGCCAATCGCCAGTAATCAATACCGCATCTACCGATAGCTCGTTAATTGTCGCCACAAGCTTGCGTATGTGTCGCGGTTTGCCACTATACAATCCAATACGTAAATCTGCTAATACAGCTACGGTCATGGCTGCTTTTAAGTCGATATCTACCGTCTGACGATGTATACGCAAGCGATTGGGCTGCACGATAACCGTATAAAAATACAATCCCATAGCTACTAATGCGATTAATACTAGCGATAATGGTAACTGCGCCACTACTGAAGTCACGATTTGTGTTCGATCGATGATTAACAGTAGTGCCCAGATCGGCATGGTGTAGGCGGCATAATATAATGCCAATTTTGGCCAAATGCGCATAAAGCGCTTACTGGGATTGGCATTAAAGGTTTGTAATCCTGACCACAATACCACGTACGCTAACAGTGCTGTTGCGATAAGCATACTTAGCGTATAGAGGGTGTGGTCAATCATGAATACCTAGCTGTAATATAGACGTACAAAAATAAAGAAATACTGATTCTGACTAAAATCAAAAAACCAGCCATTATAAAGGGCGACGTCGATGATAAACAAGTCTCTTTAGCGACCCTTTATGACCAGTTATTATCACTGGCCCTACTCGATACGCAGTCCAATAATCGCTGGTATTCCCTGACGCATCACTTCAATGGTCACCACCCCTTTAGTCGGTAGCGACGAGATGGCATCAGAGAAATCGCTTGCAGTGGCTATAGGCTTTTGATTCAAATTGGTGATGATATCCCCTGCCATGATACCTGAACGCGCAGCCAGTCCTGTCGGGTCAACAGCGGTAACGAGTACGCCAGTCTTATCATCGGTTGCAAGCTCCGCTTGCTCATCTGGCGTGAGGTTACGCAGACGCAGGCCTACGCGCACTTCGTTATTTTGCTGATCACGGCCCTGAGCTTGGACATCACTTGGAGCCTGACTAAGCTTACCGGATAGCGTCAACTGCTTACCGTTACGTTGTACTTGTGCGCGAAAAGCGTCATTGGGACGCGCGCGATTAATGAGGTTTAATAGGTCTGATGCTCGCATGATTTTGCTATCATTATACTGCAAAATAATATCACCTG
Organism: Psychrobacter sp. 1Y10; assembly: GCF_052259005.1. Classification (NCBI taxonomy): domain Bacteria; kingdom Pseudomonadati; phylum Pseudomonadota; class Gammaproteobacteria; order Moraxellales; family Moraxellaceae; genus Psychrobacter; species Psychrobacter sp. 1Y10. The sequence continues at coordinate 373,969 of NZ_JBQQES010000002.1, forward strand.
TTTTAAGCCCCGCCTTCTGCGCAGGTGAATCTGGCGATACGCGGGTCAACAGCGCACCTTGTGGCCGTGCCAACTGATAGACCTCGGCCAAGTTACGGTCGATATCCTGCGGATAGATGCCCAGATAAGCACGCGCCACTTCACCGTTAGATTTGAGCTGCTCATAAATATCTATCGCCGCATCTATCGGGATGGAAAACGACAAACCCATATAGCCCCCTGTACCGCTAAAAATCCGTGAGTTGATACCGATGACTTCACCGCGCTGGTTAAATAGTGGCCCACCTGAGTTACCAGGATTGAGTGCCACATCTGTTTGGATAAAAGGGACACTGGTCTCGCGTGAGAAGCTGCGCGACTTAGCACTCACAATACCAGCGGATGCTGAGTAATCAAAGCCGAATGGTGAGCCAATCGCCAATACAGGCTCACCGACTTTTATAAGATTAGAGTCGCCAATAGGTAGCGCTGGAAACTGCCTACCCGATACCTTTAGTACCGCTACATCTGAGCGCTCATCACTCCCAATCAGCGTCGCATCAAGCTCTGTACGGTCATTTAAAGTGACAGTAATGTTATCTGCGCCTTCTACTACATGATGATTGGTAAGCATATAACCGTTAGAGGTCACAAAAAACGCAGTGCCATAAGCATGTTCAATTGCTGGTATCACCGCCTGTTCAGGGATACGTACGCGGTCACCAAAGAACTTGCGCAATAAGTCAGCAGTCTGGGCTTTTGCCAGCTCAGCCTCACTGACGGTCTTGGTTACATTGACCCGTGCCACGCCTGGTGTTACTTGCTGTACAAGATCGGAGAAATCAGTAGTAATGACGGCAGCTTGCGCACTAGAGACAGTCATAACACTGATAGCTAACGCGCTGACACTTGTGGTCATCGCTGTGCTTAAGATCGCTGTCAGTATTCTGCGTTGTAGTTTGCCCTGTAGCTGATGAAATTGTGATTGGCCCTTCATCTCATTACTCTCCCTTTTAGACGTTTAAACATTTTGTCTTCTATTTTCTTGATTTACTTATATAGCCTGTTTGACTCGTTTTCTCTAGACTACCCAAACCAATACGCACTATGATTGGATAAACGCCGTTTGTATTATGTAGGAGAACAGTTGTCATGGCTATGTCCCTACTGCTTTATACGTAAACAAGATACCTAAACGAGTATATAGAAAAATTCGTTTGTAAGGTGTTAACTCGTATCGTCATTCTCTACTACCACTAATTGCTTGTTGTGTTTATACCTATAACACGTTTCGCACAAGCAAAATAAAATCATGGTATGATAACAAACCAAATAAATTCAATAATAAACAAAAGTTTATAAATAATACGCAGTCATTTTCTATGAAATTATCATGTGCTAGTCTTTGTTTCTATTGGTTTGCCCTGTCTGTTTGTGCATTATAAGATGACTTGTAACTGCTTTTGAACGCTTTTTCCTATTATATAGATTTCTACTACTATTTTTGCCGATTACGTTATATGGCATAACTACCCCTGTATGATAACCAATCGTCATAAAAAAAACCGTTGTTACCGTTTGCAATAACTATTTACTATCATAAAAGTTAGGGTCTATTTTACGCTTATCAAGAGCCGCTATTAGATTGTAAGCGTCCCCCTAACGTATGTGCAGTATGACAAGCTTATAAAAGGATTAATTTATGGATACCGCCCTATTGTTATCCGGCGTGGTTGGGATCGGCATCGCGGCCCAATGGTTGGCTTGGTACTTAAAGCAACCGTCCATTTTGTTTTTGTTGCTGATCGGCATTATTGTCGGTCCAGTATTGGGTTACTTTGACCCTGATTTGGTTTTAGGCGAGCTTATGTTCCCTATTATCTCTTTAGGTGTGGCCATTATTTTGTTTGAAGGCTCGTTGACACTTGAGTTTGATGAAATCAAGCAGCATGGAACCGTGGTGCAGATGCTGGTGTCAATCGGGGTGGTCATTACCATCGCGGTAGTGGCGCTATCGACCTATTTATTGTTCGATGTCGACCCTTTGATTGCGTTATTATTTGGTGCGCTGGTTTGTGTGACTGGGCCAACGGTGATTATGCCGTTACTACGTAGTGTACGTCCAAATAAAACCATCTCTAATATCCTCAAGTGGGAAGGTATCATCATCGATCCTATCGGTGCGATTGCCGTGGTATTGGTGTATGAGTACATCATCTCAGGCGGTGAGGCCAGCAGTCTTTTGCTATTTGCTAAGATTGTGGTTTTAGCGACAGCGCTTGGTATGGCGGGCGCGTGGGTATTGGCGTTCTTAATGCGTCGTCATATGGTGCCTGAGTTTTTACGCAATGTCTTTACCCTCGCCTTTGTCTTAGTACTATTTTCGATATCGAACCATTTAGAGCACGAGTCTGGTCTTTTAACCGTGACTGTACTTGGCGTGGCACTGGCGAACTGGCCAAACTTCCCGCGCGATACGATTTTGGAATTTAACGAGTCGTTGACTGTTTTATTGATCTCCGTATTATTCATTATTCTTGCGGCTCGTGTAGAGCTGGCAAGTCTTATGAGTGTAGGTTTTGCAGGGATTATATTGCTGGCCATCGTGATGTTCATCGCGCGTCCGCTCTCTGTTTGGGCGTCTTCTATTGGCTCCAACTTAAAGACCAATGAAAAGCTGATGATTAGCTGGATTGGTCCGCGTGGTATCGTCGCCGCCGCCATCTCATCACTGTTTGCCATTCGTCTACAAGAGTATGATATTCAAGGTGTTGAGCTATTAGTACCGCTGGTCTTTATGGTCATCATTGGCACGGTTATGATCCAAGGCTTGGGCGCAAAAATGGTTGGTAATTTGCTGGGCGTGCGTGAGCCTGCTACCAACGGCATTTTGGTCGTCGGCTCAAACCCCATCGCGTTATTAGTAGCGACGTCTTTACGAGATCAGGGCTTTGATGTGATCGTAGCGCACAACAACTATACCAATATCGCCGGTGCTCGTATGAGTGGCCTACGCACTTATTTTGGTAATCCAGTCTCGGATCACGCTGACCATCATCTCGATCTGATCGGTATCGGTCATTTGTTTGCCATGAGTACAGATAAAGAGCTAAACACCTTATCTGAGATACATTATCGTCATGAATTCGGTGAACAAAAGATATTTCGTCTAAAGTTCAGCGACGAAAAAGTCAAAAATGAGCGCGATACTAAACAATCAAACTTCCATTCTCAGTGGCTGTTTGGCAAAGACGTTACTTACACCAAGCTTGCCAGCATGCTATCTAAAAAGGCACGTATCAAGATTACCAATATCACTGACAGCTATAGCTTTGAGCAATACAAAGCGGATAACAAACAATTTGTCCCTTTATATACACTCGATAAAGAAGGCAAGCTGAGTGTGATCACGGACAAATTCGATGGTGTTGTGCCCCGTGATCGTAAGCTGGTCGCTTTGGTCGTCGATGACGATATACAACCAAAACCTGTAGACGTGACTGACAAACAAGTACAAGCACGTGCCGTCGCTGATGCACATTTTGAAGCCAACTCTAAAGCGCCTGAAAAACGCAAAGAAAAAGAGATGACTGAAGAGCTGGCCGATGAATCTGAACAAGATAACGCAACAGCAACGAAAGCTGATTTAGATGACCAGAGTCAAAGCCAACCGGCACAGTCAAACGCTACATCAGCAGCAGATTCGCTGACAGAGTCAGATAACGTGACTGCCAAAGAAAAATCGATCAGCCCTGTAACCAATAGTCAAGAGAATGCCATTGCATCCTCTAAAGCCGCTAATAAAGCTACTGAGACGACAAAGCCCGCGCAAAAAGTGTCAGGCTCAGTCGCTGCATTAAAAGCCAACGCTAATGGTAGTGGCAGTGCACCCAAGAATAAAAAAGGCTCGCTCGATCCGAATCGTCTACCTGATACGGATAAAAATACTACTGCTGATAAAGAGACTGATGCTAAGACTGACACCGTCGAGATAAAAGCTGATGACAGTTCAGATAAGCAGTAAAAGCGTTTAGCTTAGTAAGAGTATTTTGTTCTAAGGCAATAGAAAAACCCCAGCTTATAATAGCTAGGGTTTTTTATATCTATTAGTTTAATAGTTGCTCGTTAACCGTTATTAATTAACAACTAAAGCATTTCGAACATCTACCAATCACGTTGAATCGTAAAGTTAAATCATAGCATCGAATAACAGCATCGTTAATTAACCTTAAACTGAGACTCGACCTCTTGCCATATACGTGCGCTAACCTCCTTGGCAGTACCTGACGCATCAATGCGACGAATACGCTCAGGATGTGCAGTAGCAAGCGTATCAAACCCTCTATACACTTGCGTAAAAAAATCCAGCGCCTGCTGCTCAAAACGATCGGCCACGCTACGTTTGCCTGCACGGCTCATACCCTCAAGCACAGGTAAATCCAGCCAAAGTGTCAGCTCAGGCAACCTTGGGACAAACTGTGCGATAAGCGTTTCTATTTTTGTCAATACTTCACTATCGCCCTGCGCACGGCCAAAGCCTTGGTAGGCGATAGTAGAGTCCGTAAAGCGATCACAGATGACCCAAGTACCGCGTTGTAATGCTGGGGCAATCACTTGCTGAATATGATCACAGCGGGCGGCAAACAATAGCAGTAGCTCAGTGTCATCGTTGATGTCGGTCGTAGGGTCTAATAAAATGGCACGCAGACGCTCAGCGAATGGACTACCGCCGGGCTCACGTGTCCGCAGATAGTCAATACCCGCTGCTTCTAAACGCGAGCAAAGCTGCTCAATAGCGGTTGTTTTACCCACCCCTTCGGTACCCTCAAAGCTAATAAAGCGCCCTCTTTCGCTCACTGTGTCTATGTCGGATGCTTCCTTATCAGTAGCCAGTTGAGTCGCTTGCGTATTTATAGGTACTGACATGGTATTGCCTTGTATTTCAAAATTGTGTTACTTATTTTTGTGCAAAATAAAAATGGTTATCGAGCGTTTAACGCTTGTAACCAAGATTCGTTGCTACTCTCTTACTCTGGCGGTATTTGAGACTTTCTTTCACGCATGACTTTTAAGTACTCTCTTACCGCTTGGTTATGCTCGTCCAAGCTATTGGTAAACTTATGACCTCCATTGCCTGTCGCCACAAAATATAAGGCTTCGCTATCAGCTGGGTGCAATGTGGCTTCGATAGAGGCAGCAGATGGCAGCGCGATAGGCGTGGGCGGCAAACCATCGATTTGATAAGTATTATACGATGTTTTTTCATCGATATCTTGACGGCGGATATTGCCATCGTAGCGACTGCCCATACCGTAAATAATGGTCGGGTCCGTCTGCATGCGCATTCCTTTATTTAATCGATTGGTAAACACAGCGGCTACCAGCTCACGCTCTTCAGGCACACTGGTTTCTTTTTCGATAATCGACGCCATAATCAATGCTTCATAAGGCGTCTTATACGGCAAATCGGCTGCACGGTTCTCCCAAGCTAGGGTCAGTGCTTGTTGCTGGCGCTTATAGAGATCTGTCAACACCTGCTTGTCACTGGCATCTTCGCCATAATAATAGGTATCAGGAGTGAACCAGCCTTCAAGATTATATCTCACAATAGGGTCGTCACTATTGATCACTGAATCAGGCATTATACCCACCAGATCCAGCGCTTCTGCGATACTGGCATTGTCACTATCGGCGGTCAGTACTTCTTTTTTGATGCCTGGGTTGTCGCGTAGATTTTGATACAAGTCTTTAGCGGTTTTGCCTTCGATGACTTGTACTTTTACCATCGCCACCTTCGCACCTTGTTGCAAGACGTGCAATGCTTCTGCTATCGTCGGATTCTCTGGCAACTGATAGATACCTGCATGCAGCGGTGCATCTACTTGCGACTTGATATAAAACTTGGCAATACTGGCAGAAAACAGCGGGATTTGCTGTTGCCACTGCGGAAGCAAGCCATAATAAGTGTCGCCCTGTTCAATCGTCACCTTTTGCTTGGGCTGCTCGATACGACCAAACAACGTTTGATAAACCATCACCAATAAAAAGGCGGCAATCAGTCCCAATACCAATAAAATCTGATAGCCACGCTGCATAAAAAACGACTGGTTGTCTTTTTTGTACTCACGCGGAGTGTTTCTTCCATTGATAAGCGAAATATCTGTCGCTGGTGCTTTGTCATCATTATCAGAGTCTGTAGATGTCTTAGCAGGATCGTTAATAGTGCCGTCTCGCTTGTCTGATGCAGGATCATTTGGACGTTCAGGAGGTATTTCAGGTGTAGGCTTGCTCATGGCAACTCGCGAGGCAGATGTTTGCTAGAATTTAGCATTGAACCGTGTGCTTTTCAATGTTATTTGCTTATCTTGTGAGATATCTTAGCGTTTGTAAAAGGTTTTATGGCTTAGTGGCTATTATTCTATCGGACATATTTAAATAAAGATTTTTTGTTATGGATTTAAACTTTAATCAACAGCTTGTCAGCGCTTATAAGTCACCTAGCCAAATCATTAGAGTATTAAGTGAAGACTGGGTCGCGAAGCAAAGCTATTGTCCCAATTGTAGCGCTCAGCCTTTAATTGAATTTGCTAACAATCAACCTGTTGCTGACTTTTACTGTGATGGTTGTAGCGAACAATTTGAGCTAAAAAGTAAAAAAGCGAAACTAAGCAACATTATCAATGATGGCGCTTATGACACTATGATTAAGCGCATTAATAGCGAGGATAATCCTAGTTTTTTCTTTCTGACTTACTCAGCAGAATTTACTGTTAATAGCTTCTTAATTATCCCTAAGCAGTTCTTTAAACCAGACATTATCATCAAGCGTAAACCGTTATCAGTTACTGCTAAGCGTGCTGGTTGGGTTGGTTGCAATATCGATTTGCGTAAAGTGCCAGAATCAGGAAAAGTGTTTTTAGTAAAGAATCAAAAAGTCATTGCGCGCGATAACGTTACTCAACAATTTCAAAAAACGCTATTCTTACGTAAGCAATCGCTAGACTCACGCGGCTGGACATTAGATATTTGGCAATGTATTGACAGACTTGATGATAAGTTTTCTCTAAAACAGGTCTATGCTTTTGCAGATGCATTACAACTCAAACATCCTGATAATAACCACGTTCACGATAAAATCCGCCAGCAATTACAAGTGCTACGGGATAAAGGCATTATTGAGTTTTTAGGTCGTGGACATTATCGGAAATTATACTAATCGTGTTTCGTTATATCACTCAGATTTAAGCTGTCCTCTTCTATTACACAAGTCCACGTAACAAAAGACGATCACTTCTTTTGAATTCGTTTGCTACGATCAGCAGCACAAATAATTAGCAAAAGTGAGAATAATTATGACAAACGAAAAAGAGTTGAAGGTTTATCAAATAGAAATTATTGAGACAATGAGCGCTCTAATAGAAGTGACTGCTGAGAATGGCGAAACTGCTATATTAAAAGCGAGCGAAAAATATAGAAATGAAGATATTGTGTTATATCCTGATGATATGCTCGATACCAAATTTATTATATTTGCAGAAGAGTAATCGACTAACCAAACTCTACTACTTCTCCCGACAACAAAGCCAAACTTTTCACTGGCATCACCCCGCGCAAAGCATTACAAAAAAATATCTGGTTTAAATTTGGCAAATCATCATCATTTAATGCGCGCACAATCACTGGCGTCTTGGTCTTAGCGAATGCATCAATAATGACTTGGCGCATCACCCCAGCGACACCGGATTGCGTCAACGGCGGTGTAAACCACTGACCTGATAATAGAGAATCATCAGGATAATTGGCTTTAGCTTTATCGCTAGAGTCAGTCGATTGGGCGTTAGACAACTGATAAAAGACATTGCTCATCGTGCCCTCCACCCAACTGCCGCTTATATCGCGTACTAATCCTTCGCCAATGCCTATCCCTTCACCAACGCCCAATTCTGCATTAGATTTTAACGATTTGGCTTTAAGACGTTGGAGCTCACCGCTCGCCAGTACATTATCCAGTCGATTAAGGCTTTTGAGTCCCGCTAACGGTGGCGGCAAGCAAGCAAGTTGTGCGGTTAGACATACGGCTGATGTAGTAGGTTGTATCAATACGCTGCGTCCCTCTGGCAGCTGAGTATGTTGCGCGGTATCGATAGACATTGCCGTTGCTTTACACCAGACTTCACAAGGACTACCTACCATATCTGCTGCAAAACCATAACCGCGCACAGCTTGTACAGCACGCGTGACGATGACTTTTATAATACCTTGCTGTAGCTGCTGAGCGTGGGCTTGCAAAGTGGCGAGTAGCGAGTCGCTATCGACAGCTAATTGCAATGCATGGGCATGAGAGAGCAGTCTTTGGTGATGATAGTCTGGCCACAATATCGAGCCATCGATGACGCCAATAGTAGTAAAAAACCCATCTCCATAAGCCAGCCCGCGATTGTCTGGGGTGATGACGCTATTATTTGCATTCGCAACCATATTATCAGACTGCGGATATAGACGCTGCCATGTAGAGGCGTAGTTAGTGATAGAAGCATGGTTAATAAACTGACTGTTATTGGATTCGCTGTTATCGAGCTTAGCCATCATAACTAGCTTTCTTCCGCTTGCTGTTCACCTGACTTATTTAACACCAGCATACAACTATAAAACTCGCATTTACCCAGCTCTATCTTTTGTCCACCAATGGTTTTATTTTTTATGATTTGTCCTCTGAGCATATCTGAGATGACTTTTCCGCCATCATCATTCATAAGCTGACGCGCAAGCTGATAGGATTTTTTCGCATGGGCTATGCTCAGCTCTTTTTCTTTATCTGAGTCAGTAGGATTGGCAAAGTACCAACCAAGCTCAAGATACTTTTCAGAGTCAATCAAGTCCAGATAAGGCGCATCTGTATCCATAAAACGGTACTTGACTGCCGGGTTACTGGCGTAGTCCAAGCTATTCTCATCAGTGGTGACGACCTTGCCAAACGTTGATTTTATTTGATCGACCTCTTGTACGCTTACAGGCTGGACTTGTTTGTCACCCCATGAAGAAACATCATATTTGACTGGCGTGCCTTGCTCAACTGTCGCACCATCCAAATCTGTCTCTGGCGTAGGATTTGCTTGTTCAGGTTTGGCCTGCTCAGCTGTACTATCAGACACTGCCTCAGAGGGGGTTTCTTGCGTTGGGGCATTACACGCGCTCAATGAGACACCAGCTGCTATCACTATACTGACCGCAAAGGTCTGTAGGCTGTTATTCCACATGGGCAATTTACTCACACTTTTTGGGTATAAATTATATTAACCAGCCGTTAATGGTGCGGCTTGCCAATAATGAAAAGAATAGTTATCTACACGGTGCATTATCAATACATATTGTTATTACTGTCATAGGCTATCGATATCATAAATGCGGTCAAGCAACGACCTATATGATAAATATTCTATGCTTCAGTTATACTTATACGACAACTTCTATAACAAGTGCGCTTGCAATAAATGCGCCATTTATTAGCTTAAGCTTGGCTCATTGTGCCGCTCTTTACTGTCATAATTATAATGCCATTATGCCAACAGTGTACCCAACTGCCCAGCGCTTGACTAGCCTTTACGTTACGGATAACAATCGTAGAAGGTGCAAATTTGTTAAAAACATTGTTATCCCCTATGATGAGTAAGCACTGTTTGATTTTCTCTCTCTTGCTGCTTATTATTTCTTTGTTATCATGAATACAATCTAAAAGACTTGCAGAGTTACTCAGATAAATTTTATGAATCCTCTGTCTGGCAAAGCGTACAATAAGCAAGACATTTTATAGCTACAGTGCACCGACTTTTATTATTTATATTGACTACAGCGCTAGTGGACCGTTTATGACCCAGCATTTTATCGTTATTGGCAATCCTATTGCTCATAGTAAATCCCCGGAGATTCATCAAGTATTTGCCGCGCAAGTGGGTATTGATATTAGCTATCAACGTCAATATTGTCCTGATGATGCCGCAAGCTTCAACGCAGTTGTTGAGGCGTTTTTTAATGGTGGCGGCGTGGGTGCCAATGTGACAGTACCTTTTAAACAACTCGCTTACGCATCTTGTCAATCTCAAGGCGGTCTGTCTGAACATGCGCGTATCGCAGGCGCGGTCAATACGTTACTATTAGTCAGTGATGATTCGTCAAAAGATAAGACGCTATATGGTGATAATACCGACGGTCAAGGTTTGGTCAATCATATGATGAGCTTAGATTGGCCGCTTACAAACGCTCGTGTCGCTATCATTGGCGCAGGCGGCGCAGCACGTGGGGTGATACTGCCACTGATTCAAGCAGGTATTGGACAACTGACCCTTGCGAATCGAACGTTGAGTAAAGCTGAAGTATTGGTCGATGAGCTTAGCGCAGCCAGTGAGACGATTAACAATCACCCCATCGCCATGTGTGCAACGACTGAGCTGACAGGGCAGTTCGACTTGATTATCAACGCTACTTCCATTGGGCTAACAGGCGAGACTTTACCACTTCAGCAAAGTTTAGACTGCCACTATGCCTACGATATGATGTATGGACGCGCACTGCCCTTTTTGCAGCATTTCGCCGCGCGCGGCGCGCAAACCTCAGACGGTTATGGGATGCTCATCGGCCAAGCTGCATTAAGCTTTGAGCGTTGGACCGCTCATAGTATCGATGTGACTCAAGCGACCACTGCGATTCAAGCAAATAAGAAGCAATAAGGGGCTCGTAACCATAAAGTGCTATTAGGGCGAAGATGAAAAACGTACTAATAGCCATTTTTCTATGCGCCGTAGCGGTACGCGTAGCTTGACTGAATGTATCGCCAGCCCTCCACTCAAGCCTACCGCGCAGCCTAGCGCAGTATCGAGCATTCGCGCCCGAATAATCTCTTGGACACTCGCCTGCGCAAGCGAGGTAACACTGCCATACTCAGCGATAAATATCGTTAACGGAGTGATCAGTATTACGGCCAGTCCGTAATGTCGATCAACCAGCGATTCAATACACAGCATCATAAGCAGTATTGCGAGCGCCACCTCCCACATTGATAGATTCCAAGACAACATCCAGCCGGCAACCATCATACCTACTAAGGTACCCAGCAGACGATGCAGCTGTTTAATCCATATCGTGCGCATTTGTATGCCTTGAATAATAATAAAACAACTGACCGCAGCCCAGTATGGATAAGGCATGTCTAGCAGCACTGCTATCGATAATGCCAAGCTAACAAAACTTGCAACGATGATACTGTCACTGATTATATCTGGCTCATAACGATACTCTGGCACAGCAGTAGAGGGGCGCGTCACTAATAAAAACAGCGTATATAAAAGTGCCATAAACATTGAAAAACCACTGCCCAACATCACAAGCCCAGTGGCTGATAATATCTTTTCAGCTGAAACAGGAATGAATAGAGCAATTGCACCCGCCATCATGACAAACAGTCCGGCAGGCGGCGGCTGACGATAATAGCGACCGAAAACAACAACGCTAAAGGCAATCAGCGCAAATACTGGTAGTTTTAGTAAGGGCACTTGCTGCGCAATCAGTCCGAGCGCAAAGCAAAGCGTCATCGCAAAGCTCCACGCCATCACCGTCACTAAACGATAAGGCAACCCGCCTACAAATGGTAAGTTTAATATAACCATGGCTCCTAAAGACGCCTTAATCCCTGCATGTAGTACCCCAAAATATGCGCCAACAAAGACTGGAAAACTGATGGCTATAGCAGCGATGATCGGCATATGCCATGGTCGGCGGCTTCGATTGACCGTGAGCAAATGATCAAGCTCTCCACGAATTAAATGCTTAATATAAGCGAGCATTTATTGTCCCTTCTGTTTTAGCGATGTGAAGAACCCATACACGTTCATAAATTATTACCCTCATACATTGTTTGTGCTTACTGTTCATAGCTTAAGTTAGACAGCCCTAACCATCGCAATCCTCTTCTATATTAAGAAACCTATTGCTATTTGATAAATTAAATTAATATCTAAACCATCAAGTCATGAAAATTAATTATGCATTGTATATTTGTCTCAAAAGAACATTTATACTAATCATATACATATGACCAGTATTCACATAGCTTGTCATTTTACTCAGTACATTGTGATTATAACGATAATAATCTAATAGCGATAACCAACCGTATTTATCCATTCTTATCTCTAATACGAATACAAGCTTATAAAAACCAGCCATCGGTCGTACTAGAGCAAACCAAATAAAGAGATCAACTATGTTAACTTACAAAGCTCCTTTACGTGATATTAAGTTTTTGATTAACGATGTATTTGACTTTCAAACGCATTATAAAGACTTAGACAATGGCGCAAATGCTGACCCTGAAACCATCGATATGATTTTACAGGGCATGGCTGATTTTTCAGAAAACGTCTTAGCCCCTCTTTATCAGCCTGCTGATGCAGAAGGTTGTCATTTTGAAAACGGCGTCGTGACAACTCCTAAAGGCTTTAAGGAAGCTTATAATCAGTTTGTTGAGGGCGGCTGGCAAGGCATTTCATACCCTGAAGAATACGGCGGTATGAACCTGCCCATGTCTATTAACCTGATTAAAGCTGAGATGATTGGTACAGCCAACTGGCCTTGGGCAATGTATCCTGGCCTCTCAACAGGTTGCATCAATACGCTAATGCAATATGGTACTGACGAGCAAAAAGAGACTTATTTACATAAATTGGTTGACGGCTCATGGGCAGGTACGATGTGCCTAACTGAGCCACAATGCGGTACAGATTTGGGACAAGTCAAATCAAAAGCAATCCCGCAAGAGGACGACAGTTATAAGATTAGCGGTACTAAAATTTTCATCTCAAGCGGTGAACACGATTTGACTGAAAACATCATTCATATCGTACTAGCACGCTTACCTGGCGCACCTGAAGGCACCCGCGGTATCTCATTATTCATCGTACCAAAATTCCTTCCTAATGATGAAGGCGAAGTTGGCGAGCGTAATGGCGTCACTTGTGGTTCTATCGAACACAAAATGGGCATCAGCTCTTCATCAACTTGTGTATTGAACTTTGATGATGCCGCCGGCTATCTGATTGGAGAGCCAAATAAAGGCCTCAAAGCGATGTTCACCTTTATGAACACTGCTCGTATTGGTACTGGTATTCAAGGGCTGGCCCATACTGAGCTGTCATTCCAAAATGCCCTACCTTATGCCAAAGAGCGTCGCTCTATGCGCGCCCTATCAGGGACCAAAGACCCTGAAAAAGTTGCGGATGCCATCATTCACCATGCTGACGTACGTCGTATGCTACTGACCCAAAAAGCCTTTGCCGAAGGCGGTCGCTCGATGATTTATCACTCAGCGCGTTATGCGGATAAAATGGCGCAAGGCGTGGCTAATGGTGATGATGATGAGTTTGAAAAATGGGACGATAAACTAGGCTTTTATACGCCAATCCTAAAAGGCTTCTTGACTGAGCTTGGTATCGAGGCGGCCAAACATGGTCAGCAAATCTACGGTGGTCACGGCTATATTAAAGAATGGGGTATGGAGCTTATCGCTCGCGATGCCCGTATCGCTACCTTGTATGAAGGCACGACTGGTGTACAGGCACTTGATCTATTAGGCCGTAAGGTTATCTTGCAGTCTAAAGGTAAAATCATCCGTGACTACACGTCAAGCATTATGAAATGGTGCGGCGAGTATGCACTCGATAAAGACATGCGTAAGTTTGTCTGGGCATTGACTAAACTATGTGCCGAGTGGAACACGCTTACGGTACGCTTGATGCTCATGGCACGTAAAGACCGTGAAGTGATCTCAGCGGCCTCAGAAGACTTCTTAATGTATTCAGGCTACATAATGATGGGCTATCACTGGGCGCGCATGGCAGCCGTCGCTTATGACAAGCTTAAAAATGGGGGTACTGAGTCACCAGAGTTTTATAAAGCCAAAGTCCAAACGGCAGAGTTTTATTTTGACAAAATCTTGCCACGTACATCAGGCCATGCTGAGAGTATGGTTGCACCAAGTGAAAGTATGACGGCAATGGATATCGAGAACTTTGCCTTTTTAGACTAATCTTAATTAGCACTTAAGCTTAATTAAGATTAAGAAAAGTAAAAAGCGCCCAACTTTTAATAGCTGGGCGCTTTTTTTATACTTAAGTAATTAAATAAGCAAGTATGATTTCAAATGACATAAAAGTTAAAAAGCTTTCAGTTAAAAAACAATGCTAGCTACCAAGCAGCTTTTTTTGATAAATAGGACTGATCTCCTCCACTTCTACGCATACTTGTAGCGCTGCTCGCCCCGACTGCTCCTCGCCTAATGTATCCTCTATCGTAGCCACCAATAGCTGTGCCAATTGCTCACGGACACTACTGTCACGACCTGGCATCAATTTTAAATGTGCATAGATAAAACCATGGGCTTGCTCATCATCCTCAACTCCAACCAAAAACGTATCGATAGGGATTATTCGCGCTTTAATATCAGTTGGCTTACCAAAATGACCACTATCCCATAATACTTTATTTAGAGATTTGAGTAACGACTCTTCGTGAGAGATACTGACATTGGGAGATGCTTGGATAGTTAAATGCGGCATGAATACGTCCTTATAATAAGTTAAAAATTTACGCATGAAGACAAGTTTAATACGTCTGATTATTTTATAGGATTTCTGAAAATAGCCATCATGTATCAGCAATATCTTCAAAAAGAGCAGTCAGCGTTTTAGCCAGTTGTAATGGCGGTAGCTCAATCTCAAGCCCGCGGCGGCCAGCACTCACATAGACAGTGGGCTGATCTTTAGCCGTTATATCAATTATCGTGATCAAACGCTTCTTTTGCCCAAGCGGGCTGACACCGCCAAGCACATAACCTGTACTACGTGCAACGCGCTTTGGATCAGCCATTTGCACTTTTTTACAGGGCAGCACTTTATTAGAAGAAAGGGCTTTGGCCATTTTTTTAAAGTTCAAGGTGGTATCGACTGGCACAAGAGCAACAGCTAACGTGCCAGCATCTGTCTCTACCACCAATGTTTTAAAAACTTGCGCAGCTTGTATACCGAGCTTGTCAGCCGCCTCTAAACCAAAAGACGTCGCACTGCTATCGTGTACATACTCATGCAGTTGATAATCAAGGTGATGCTGCTTAGCAGTCTTAATGGCAGGGGTCATAAGGCACTCTTATTAAACTTAAAATAAACACGGATAATAGGATTAAAGCGATAATCATAAATACCATACACCAGACGGTTATACCTTGTACCCATACTTTATTTATATTCTATCGCTTAATACAATCACGATATATCAAGGTTGTGTTACCTTAGACAAATTGGCATTTATAATATATTCAGCACAGATACCGACACCATATATCGCTTTAAGCGCTTTTATGGCATCATAAGCGCATTACATTTTGCAAAGTCTGACTTTTGATTATGATACCCAGTTTCCTAAAAAACAAGCTCCTAAAAAACCGAACGCCCAAAGCGCAAGCCACCTCTGAGGCTAGCAAGTCGTCAACTGCGACGACTTATACCAAGGCACCTATCAATCAGCTGTACCGAAAGATATCGGGACAGGCGCTTGATGTCGCCGTCAAAGCAAAGCTTTTGGGCGAGCTGCCAGTATTCGATACCGACGATCAAACGCTAACCTTTTATGTACTACAAGATTATTCGCGCTCCAATAGTATTTTGATCGATCTGCAAACTGGGGAACATAAGCTGCCGCCTGCACTGATGAGTGTCAAAGACAGCATACATGATGTGAATGAAAATGCTGCTATCATATTTTTGCATCATCCCAAAGCCAAGGACAATCAACTATCGCCGCGCTTTTCACGTTTGGTTGCGGCCATTCTACAACATCCAGACTTACAAATACGTCTGGTACCAGTATCGATTCTTTGGGGCCGCGCGCCTGAAAAAGAGGACTCCTTGTTCAAGCTATTGATGGCAGATAACTGGCAAGATCCAAGTATTACCAAGCAATTATTTAATATCGGTGTGATGGGTCGCGATACCTTTGTCCAGTTCCATGCGCCAAAAGACTTACGTACCATTATTTATGATAGCTTGCATGATGGACAAGCAGATGAGCTCGGAGTAGCTGATAGTGCAGATAGCCGAGACGCACGTCATACATTAGTTCCAGCAGCAGACGCTAATCGTGAGTTGGTACGCACATTACAGCAGCAGCTCAATACTTATCTTGATAATCAGCGCGCCACTATGCTCGGTCCTGACTTATCAGATAGACGTAACTTGGTAGATAAGCTGGTTTATTCGCCTGCTATCCAGCATGCTGCACAGATCGAAGCGGATGAAAAAGGCATTAGTGTCCGTGAAGCACGCGGGCTTGCTAGAAACTATGCAAATGAGATGGTTAATGATTACTCTCACCCGATCATTCGCGTCTTTGATAAATTTTTGACTTGGCTATGGACGCAGCTGTATGACGGTGTCGACGTCCATCATTTTGAGCGCGTACGCAAGCTTGCAACCGATCATGAAATCATCTATGTGCCCTGTCACCGTAGCCACGTTGATTACTTGCTTCTATCTTACGTTATCTATAAACGCGGTCTGAGCATTCCTTATGTGGCAGCGGGTGATAACTTAGATGTTCCCGTATTAGGCCCTCTATTACGCGGCGCTGTGGCTTTTTATATTCGTCGTAGCTTTCGTGGTAACGCGCTTTATACCGCAGTATTGCGTGAGTATATGCATACCCTTATCACCCGTAATACACCGATTGAATACTTTATAGAAGGCGGACGCTCACGCTCAGGACGCCTGCTACCACCGAAGATGGGCATGCTAGCAATGACAGTACATAGCCAGCTACGTCAAACCAATAAACCTGTGGTGTTTATTCCGACCTATATTGGTTATGAGCGCATTATGGAAGGTGGCACTTATATCGGCGAGCTAAAAGGCAAGCCAAAAGAGTCCGAATCCTTAATTGGGTTACTAAAAGTTGGACGCAAAATTGAGCGTATTTTTGGTAATGTACATTTAAGCTTTGGCACACCGCTGCACCTAAGCGACTTTATGCAAAAATTCGATGTGCCTGCTGATAGCTTACCCGCTGATCGTACCGATACGCCACTTGATGAAAAAGCCAGTGCCATGGTTGATAATATTGGTGTAAAGATCATGCAGCATATCAATAAAGCGGCGGTCGTCAATCCCGTATCATTACTGTCTCTAGTCTTACTATCAGCGCCAAAAGCGGCTCTTGATGAAGACATCTGCCGCGAACAAATCGCCCTATATCAAGGTATTGCGCGTCAAATACCCTACTCTGATGACACTATCGTCACAGATATGAGCCCGCAAAAAATCATCGACTATGGTATCAAGCTCAAACTTATTGAGCGTATACCGCATATTTTGGGTGATATCATTCAAGTCGCTGGCAAGCAAGCCGCGCTATTGAGCTATTTCCGTAATAACATTTTGCATGTATTTATCCTATTGTCTTTCTTAGCTGCACTGGTCGCACGCAATGGTCGCGTGAGTCGCAGCCGTCTTGATGATATCGTTACTCAGATGTATCCTTTCTTGCAAAGCGAGCTGTTTTTATACTATCCAGCGCACGGTCTGATGGATACGCTTAATCAAAAAATCGACAACCTGATCGATCATGGCCTAATTATCGACTTAGGTGATGGCATGCTCAGTGTGCCAGATGCTAATAGTAGCTGTTATCAGCAGCTAGAAGTCCTCGCCGCTCCTGTTGCCCAGAGTCTTGAGCGTTACTTTATGACCTTGGCGTTGTTGTCACAACAAGGCTCAGGAAACTTGACCACAGAAGAAGTAGTTGATCTTTGTCATCTGCTTGGTCAACGTTTATCAGTATTGTATGCTGATGATATTCCTGATTTCTTTGATCGCTCCTTGTTCTTAAGTTTTGTCACAGCACTGACTCGTCTGAACTACTTACAAGTAGATAAAGACACAGGCGTGCTAAACTTCGATCAGCGTATTGACGATATCGCTCATCATGCTAAATATGTACTAAGCCCTGACATGATGCAAATTTTGCAGCAAATCGCCAGTCTTGATGATGAAGAGATCGCCCATGCGATTACTGAGATTAGTAATAAAAAGCAGCGCAAATTTGGTCTTAAGCGTTAGGGCGTTCTCGCTTCTTTATATGCTAATAAAAAAGACCTCTAATAATTAGAGGTCTTTTTTTATTGTATAAAACTTGAGGTTTTTAAGCCGACAAGCTAGGTAGAAATCTTTTTATACTTCATACGCTTAGGACCGGCATCGTCACCCATCGTTTTTTTGCGATACGCTTCAAATTCTGTGTAGTTACCGTCATACCAAATCGGCCCTTCTTCTTCAAAGGCTAGGATATGCGTGGCGATACGGTCAAGGAACCAGCGATCATGCGAGACCACCATGACCGTACCTGGGAATACTTGAATCGCATCCTCTAGCGCACGTAGGGTCTCAATATCCAAATCGTTTGAGGGTTCATCAAGAAGCAAAACGTTGGCGCCCTGCTTCAAAGTTTTTGCCAATTGTAGACGGTTACGCTCACCACCCGATAGCTGCCCGACGTGCTTTTGCTGGTCTGAGCCTTTAAAGTTAAAGCGGCCAATATAGGCGCGACTTGGCGTCGTATAGTCACCAACGGTGATAATATCTAAGCCGTCAGACACTTCTTCCCAGACGGTTTTATTATCATCTAAATTGTCACGTACCTGACCGACATAAGCGACTTTAACGCTTTCACCCAAGTCAACCGAGCCTGTATCTGGCGTATCTCGTTCGGTAATCATATTAAATAGTGTGGTTTTGCCTGCACCATTTGGACCGATGATACCGACGATAGCACCCGCTGGGACGTTAAAGCTTAGGTTTTCATAAAGCAAACGATCACCGAATGACTTAGAGATATCATTGACTTCGATGACTTTGTTGCCCAAACGTGGACCAGGTGGAATATAAATCTCAGAGGTCTCGTTACGTTTCTGGAACTCTTGTGAGTTTAACTCTTCAAAACGCTGTACACGAGATTTGGACTTGGCCTGCTGACCTTTTTGGTTTTTACGAATCCACTCAAGCTCTTTTTTGAGTGCTTTAGCAAATGATTCTTCTTGTTTATTTTGCTGCTCAAGACGGTTATTCTTTTGCTCAAGCCACTCAGTGTAGTTGCCCTCATAAGGATAGCCATGACCACGGTCCAGCTCTAGGATCCACTGAGCAACGTTGTCCAAGAAATAACGGTCATGGGTAATGGCCACGATCGTACCGCTATAGTTCTGTAAGAACAGCTCAAGCCAAGCGACAGATTCAGCGTCCAAATGGTTGGTCGGCTCATCAAGCAATAGCATATCAGGGCGCGACAATAACAAACGACATAAGGCCACACGGCGTTTTTCACCACCTGACAGTTTGCTAACATCAGCATCCCATGGCGGCAGACGTAGTGCATCAGCCGCTTTTTCTAGCTGAGTATTCAAGTTATGCGCATCCCAAGCTTGAATGATGTCTTCCATCTTGCCTTGTTCTTCAGCAAGCTTATCAAAGTCGGCATCAGGCTCTGCGTATTCAGCATAAATTGCATCGAGACGGGCAAGCGCATCTAATGCTTCACGCATGCCATCTTCGACATTACCACGAACATCTTTGCTATCATCAAGCTGTGGCTCCTGCGGTAAGTAGCCAACCTTAGTACCCGTTTGTGCGCGTGCTTCACCGCTAAATTCAGTATCGACGCCTGCCATGATGCGTAGCAACGTCGATTTGCCAGAACCGTTGATACCGAGTACGCCGATTTTGGCACCCGGGAAAAACGATAAATTGATATTCTTTAGGATTTCGCGCTTAGGCGGAACAAGTTTTGACACGTTGTTCATCGTGTAAATATATTGAGCCATTAACACTCCGATAGACTACATAGACGAGGACTGTCATCACAGTTAGCAATGATGCTAAGTGAACTGCGCCTCAAAAATCAGGGTTATAAATTGTCTGCTATTATCGCATTGTGGCGCATGCCCTGCAAGCTAACAGCTTGTTTTCTGGTATGTTTAGTCGTTTTTAATACTTCTGCTACTCATTTCTGATAAAAGCTAAGAATAAACTTGTAGACGCTATAAAAAATAATAATAAATAAAATTAACTGCTGATAGATTTTTGTTTTATAAAACCTACAAAATTTTGCATCAATCAAACTATAAACTTAATTAACAAGGGTTATTATATTAATATAACTTAATAAAACAATAATTTGGTGAAAGTGATTTTAAGCTTAATATTTACAATTTGCGTAGCAATTCTTAGCAAACAGGTGCTTTATTTATGACGACTGGCTACCACCCTGAGCTTATTCAGCGCGTTTTTGTGGATTTTGTCAGTACGCATATACATTCTTTTTGGTCATTGACTGCACCTAAGCTACGATTATTAGCCAAGCACACATTGAGCGATGATCTGATAGCTCTACAGTTTGAAACCAACCATGCTTTTCGACAACAATCGAACAATCTCTGGCATGGCGGACAGCACTTAAGCTTAATCGTACCAATAGACGGTATTCATCATCAGCGTCAGTATTCACTGCTTGGTTTACCTCAGCAAGCATTATGGTGGCAAAGTAAAAAACCGCACACGCTTACTATCGCTATTAAACCTCAAGGTTTGGTATCAAAATACTTGACTCAGCAAGCATTGCTTGGAGATTTTTTTGCGTGCAGTGTTCCAAACGGCAGTTTTGTCCTGTCACAGACGCTAGAGGAACCGACACCGATATTGTGTATCGCTAGTGGTAGCGGTATTACGCCGATGTTAAGCTTAGTCACGCAGGCGCTCAAGGATAAACAACCAGTCACTCTGCTTCACTACAATCGCACGCCTATATTGACATCATTTTGGGCTTCACTAGCCACGACTTATCCTGCGTTTCGCTATCATCTGATTGCAACGCAAGATGTCAGCACTTATCTTGCAGACAATCGATACCTGACCAAGAATAGCCTACTTGCGCTTGGACTACCGCTCGCTCAAACGCAGATATATGCCTGCGGGTCACAGTCTTTGTTATCAAGCCTGTACCAAGCAGTAAATGATTTGACTGTTGAAAATACAGCATCGCTACTCGATAACATCACGATAGAACGCTTTGGGACGAGTGCTAATCATCACGATCAGGAAGGAAGCGAGACTGATAGCATAGCGCGAACCGTACATTTACGCGGACGACAGCGGCAGTTTACTAGCCGTACTACTTTGCTTAAAAGCGCTGAAGCGGCAGATATACGTTTGCCCTATGGTTGTCGTCAAGGCATTTGCCACCTGTGCCGCTGTCAAAAAATCAGCGGTCAGGTCAAGAACATCCAGACAGGGGTTGTCAGCGGTGAAGGTTTTGAGTCCATTCAGACTTGTATTAATGTACCTGTAACCGATGTTGTGCTCGATATTTAATATAACAAAGGACTTTTTATGCGTTTATTACCGCCTATGTTTAGTGCTCGATCCGCGCTCCCTACTACCCCTATTCAGTCTGTAGTAGATAAGCGATGGGTAGCGCAGACTCGTTACCCGACATTAAGCAGCGCGCCCCTATCAAAGGTACAAACTGAGACGATGGCTGCTGAGTTAGATGCGTTATATCAGAGTGTCATGGCATCGCTTGGTGCAGAGGATGCGCGCTATATTCAGCGCATTTATGCTGCTGTCGTTTATAGTGAAATACTAGCACGTGGTCTGCTTGCTGTTGCCGCATGTCCCTCTTCACGCCGTAAGCAATTGAGCATTTGGCTATTAGGTACTTCTTTACTAAGTTTTAGCAAGATATTAAACAACATGGAGCTTGGTCACAATGTCATGCACGGTCAGTATGATTGGATGCAGCATCCGCATCTGAACAGTCAAAAGTTCGATTGGGACATTGTCTGTCCTGCGCCGCTTTGGCAGCACTCGCACAATTACTTACACCATACCTTTACCAACATCGTTGGTCGTGACCACGATGTGGGGTATCATCTGATTCGAGTGACCGATGAGCAGCCTTGGACGCCAAGCGATAGTAATAATTTATTGATCACCATGATACTGGCATTAGGGTTTGAATGGGCAGTGGCCTTTCACGATATTCAGATCAGTGTTGATGAATATGCACATGACGCGCACTTGGTAGATGTCATGACACCCAAGTCACAAGCGCTATTTGACAAGATAAAGCGACAAATAGGCAAAGATTATCTGGTTCTGCCTATGTTTAGTGGGCTGGTATTTGGCGCGCGTAGTGCTATGACGACAGCCAGTGGCAACGTGACTGCCAATATCGTACGTAATGTTTGGACTTGGGCGGTGATATTTTGTGGTCATTTTACCGAGCAGGCACATATCTATACGCATTTAGATGACAATGAGAGTCGCGGCGACTGGTATACCAGACAGATATTAGGATCAAGCAACATCACAGGTCGCAAGTGGTTCCATATTTTGACCGGTCATTTGTCGCATCAAATTGAACATCATATTTATCCTGATATGCCAGCCAACCATTACACACGCGTGGCCCCGCAAGTACAAGAGATATGCAAAAAGTATGGCCTACCTTACAATACAGGCAGCTTTGGTGCGCAGCTTACCCAAGTCATTAAACGTATTTATCACTTTAGTAAACCAAGTAATGATAAGCGAGATTCATACTTGCAAACGCAAATGGTTATGGATAAAAATAATGAGACAAGCCAAGCAAAGACGTCCTTAACTGTTACGCAAGGTCTGAGTAAATACTTGCCACCCGTCGTGCGTCATGCTTTATTTTATTATAAATAATCTTTATTCTATGTTGAATCACATCAATAAAATATACCCAATAACTGGAGATTTATATGAGTAATCAACAACCGTTAGATATCACGCATAATGAAGATCGCAATCGCTTTGAGACTACGATAGAAGGTCAAACTGGCTATATTAGTTATCAAGAACGTGGTGATGCTTTGGTTTATGACCATACGATTGTACCGCCAGCGCTTGGTGGGCGCGGAGTGGGTTCAAAATTAGTCAAACATGCTCTAGACTATGCACGTGATCATGACAAAAAAGTCGTGCCACAATGCTCGTTTGTATCCTCTTATATTAGCAAGCATCCAGAATACAAAGACTTGGTGTAGTAGCTGTATGATACAGTATCAATATGACAGCCTAAAATACCTGTCATAGTATGTCTAAGTATTTAAATGGGCCGCCTTAATCTTACCTAACAGAACCGACTAACCCATTGCCTACCTATCTATTTAAGCTATCTAACTATATATTTATCCATGGATATATGGCAGGATGTAAAGGATAGGTGGGTTTTTTGTTCTCTATTAAGTAGCAATACGTAATACGCTTGAATATAAGTATCAAATAGTAATAGTTAAAACAAAATACCAGTTTTACCAATAAAAAAGGTGCGATTATTGATAGCATTTTAATCAATGACGACAACACTCTTATTAACCACGACATAATAATAAAGGATATCGGTATGAGTAGTTTATCCGACAAACAAGTTGATATGCAGCTAGAAGACCTTACTGGTTGGCAGCGTGATGGGAACAGTATAGTAAAAACTTACCATTTTAGTAACTTCGTCGAAGCCATGAGTTTTATGAATCAAGCAGCATTCTATGCTGAAGCACTTGAGCATCATCCTGAATGGAAAAATATTTATAACATCGTCGAGGTACGTTTGACGACTAATGATACGGGCGGTATTACCAGCCATGATATTCGCTTAGCAAAACGTATGGAACATATTATTCAACCTAAACGTCTATAAGATTGTATTGCTCAATATTTTTAATTAATACCGACTTAGTGAAAACACAAATAAAAACGTCCTCACTTGAGGACGTTTTTTTATGCTAAATAAGCAGCATTTATCAATTATGAATATGTTGTGCTGTTTACATTTTACGGCTAACAAACGCCACGATAAACAAGATAACTGCTACTGCTAAGAAAATATAGGCCAAATTAGCAGATAGTCCAGCAACGCCGCCAAACCCTAACAAACTTGCTAATAGCGCAATAACAGCAAATATAATCGCCCAACGAAACATAATCTTTCTCCTTAAACAAAAAACATCCAGAATATAAATAGAGCAAACCAACGCATATTAGTAATATGATCGGTTATCAACCTACAGACGATAAGTCCTATAAACAATCAATACTGCCAGGTTCGCTAAATTCGATTACTCTTAATGCTTATTGTTGTTAATATTATTTCTTATAAGTTGTAGTAGTAGATTAACAACCTTTTAGAGCAGATAAACGTTCAGTTTGGTAATGATCACGATATGTTATGTAACTTATGTATGCTCATTGCCCTGTTTTGGACAAAGTTGGGTTATTGGTCGTTTATCAAACCGATATATAACTGGTATGGTTCTAAGTTGACTTTGAACTCATAACGCTATCAAACGTTTATATGACGTAAAAATCTAAGCATTACTCTGCTCTCATTTATCTAAAAAATAGTAAGGAAAAAATATGAATAATGATATGGATACTCAACAACGCACATATGCTGTCGTTTTATACGGTGCAACGAGTTTTGTCGGTCAAATTACTGCGCATTATTTAGCGCAATTTTTGGCAGATACCAGCAAGCAAAGTGATGCAGATTCACAATCCGTCACTTGGGCAATCGCTGGTCGCGACCAAGAAAAATTAGAAAAACTGCAATCTGAGCTTAGCTCAGTGCAGCAGAATGGAGATACTAAAGCGAAGATCGATATCATCGTCGCTAATAGTAATGATGATGCCAGTCTGGATAAGATGACCGAACAAACACAAGTTATTATCTCAACGGTTGGTCCCTACCTCAAATATGGCGAACCTTTGATTAAATCGTGTACCAAAAATGGTACCGACTATGTCGACCTTACAGGCGAAGCCATTTTTATTAAAGATATGATGGACAAATATCAAGACGCTGCGAAGCAAAGCGGCGCACGTATTGTTAATTCGTGCGGATTTGACTCTATCCCCTCAGACCTAGGTGTCTACTACACCCAGCAAAAAGCTGAGAAGCAGTTTAATGAAGCCTGTACGGTCATCAATATGAGAGTAAAAGCGGCAAAAGGTGGCTTGTCGGGCGGTACAGTTGCTTCTATGGCCACTATATTTGAAGAAGTCGGTCAAGATAAAGGGCGCCGTAAGCAAGTTGCTAACCCCTACTTACTCAACGACGATAAAGACGCGCCTAGCGTGCGTCAAGAGAATGTCAGCCGACCTGAGTATGATGAGCAACAGGAACGTTGGTTGGCGCCTTTTGTGATGGCAAGCATTAATACGCGCATCGTTCATCGTAGTAATCAGCTCTTAGGCTACGAATATGGCCGTGATTTTAAATATGACGAAGCGATGTGGATGAAGGATGGGGTGAAAGGCAAACTAATGAGCTACGGTATGAGCGTTGGATTGTTGGGGTTTGCTACGGCAATGGTGTTTAAACCGAGTCGCGAGCTGCTCTCAAAACATATCTTACCAAAGTCAGGCTCTGGACCTTCTAAGTCTGAACAAGAAAACGGCTACTTTGATATTCGTTTTTTTGGTGAGACTGCCAACAAGGATAGTATCAATACTAAGGTCACAGGCAATAAAGACCCAGGCTATGGCAGCACCTCACGTATGCTTGCTCAATCAGCCTTATGTCTTGCTCAAGATATCGCTAAAGAGGATGTGTCAGGTGGTTTTTGGACACCCGCTTCTGCGATGGGTGATAAGCTATTAACGCGCTTAGAGACTCACGCTGGTCTTAGCTTTGAAGTCGTTGACCAATAATAACCGTAAAATATATCATGAATGATAGCCGCACTTTAATTATAGAGTGCGGCTTTTTTGTTGCTTTGAGCTTTACTATTTAGACTTCTAAACGACTGGATAAATTAACAGAGTGATAGTCGAGTCAAGATAAAAGAGGTAGCACATGACTAAACTAATATTTAGTAAATGTGTTAAATAAGTATTAAAGTCAGCAATGTTAACGAACGATAATTGTGTATTTCTTACGTAAGTATTATCACCAATTCATGGTTATGTGCCACATAACGACACATTTCGTTAATGCAATGAAACAGCGACCATCATTTATATCACGTACCCTTAATAAAGTTATCAACCTGTGAAGATTGTGTCTATAAAATTGATTAGATAAGGCTTCAATAACCAGTTCAAATAGCTAAAAAACGATAAGTTAAGAGCAAGAAAATAACGCTCAAATAACTGTTCTTTAAACTGAAATCGTAAAATAACGGTTGAATAACAACGACAACCAACAGTCATTGAGAGGAATCTATTATGAAATTGAATATATTAACGACAGCCATGTTAGCGTCAGGCCTAGCTATGTTTGCGCATTCTGCCAATGCAGCTATGGTTACTGATGAACATGGTAACGTAGGCTACGACAGCTATGAAGAATGTGTCACCGCGGTAAAAGACGGCTCTGCTACATTCTACACCCCTTATACCTATCAAAAGCCAAAACGCCGCGCTGGTGAAGCTTCTGTCAAAACAATGCGTTTGTCCGAAGTTATGATTCCTCAAAATGTGGTTAGCGGCAATAATTTGCAAACGTCAGATTATGCAGCTGGTGCTTGTGATTTGGGTGTCGGTCAATCGGATGATCGTTATGGTGTTTCGGGTGCATTGGTCGGTAAATACGTGCCTATCGCCCCTGATATGCCAGTTAATGTCTACATGAATAAAAGTGGTGACCCTATACGTTTGAGCATGCAACAGTGCGACAATCATTTTAGTGATAAGTTTCCAACTCCTGTAGTAAGCGAAGTGACATCTCTTGAAGCGCAAGTGGCTGTGGCAGAAGCGCGTACTGTAGAGCCAGTCGTCGTTGCAACTAAGCGCGTTATTCGTCCTACTAAATATAGTGTGAAAGAGGTCATCTATGCTCCAGAAGACCAGATTAAACGTATCAAAACGGCGGAAGGTACAGCAGTAGCCATCGAAGATGGTACTGAGCGTGCTACGATTGTTGGTCAAGAAGCTGACGAGCAAATCGTTGATGAAATCGAAATCAATCAGACTTTTCCAGTTACTCGTGTACCTAACAATGATACATCATCACGTGTTGTGGACCCAGATACTGCCGAATAGCTCATTGTAGAATGTATAGTTGGCTTACCATCAAAGGATAACGTGTCATATTTTATTGATATTAAATCCTAAATTATCGGTCAAAATTTATACATATTTACAGACACAGCACTTGCATATCGTCACACGAATACATCAATCTGTTAGACCTTTAATGAGTTTACTACTGAAGTACCAGCATGAGAGCTGGTACTTTGCGTGTTGAGATTATAGCTATTTTATAAATCTTTTACTTATATGTGTCATGACAACCTATAACCCAGTTGTCATGATTTTGTTCTATCTACAGTTGACGTTTTAAATATATTAAACAGTTATATTTAAGACGTTAAGTAGATGGATAACTAAAGGAATAACGATCAAGCTTAAACATATTTTTAAGCTGATTAATAAAACTTGTGACTCAAGGAATTAACTGATGCAAAATCGTACTTTATCATTAATCATCGGCGCAGCTTTAGTAATGCCAAGTATTGCCATGGCTGCTCCTATGGATCAGGGCAATATTACACCAGCAGATATGCGCGATACTCCTGCACCTAATACTTTACAAGCTGAGATTGAAGGCCCAGATGGTGAGTTATTGGCCACTCAACCGGGTGAAGTAGAAAGTGATGTAAATATTGCTGAAACGAACCCTGATGAGATGAACGACCCAAACATGATGGGTAACCCTGATGAGATGAATGACCCAAACATGATGGGCAATCCTGATGAGATGAACGATCCAGACATGATGGGCAATCCTGATGAGATGAACGATTCAAACATGATGGGCAACCCTGATGAGATGACCAATCTCGACTCTGAGCAAGCTGCCCCGCAAGCCCTAAACCAACAACATAGCAATAATGAATATCAGCCATTGATTGCAGGTGAAGTGCTTAACGATGACCCTAACAGCGCAAACGCAACAGTTACGCTGCAAGAGAAAACTAAAGATAACCGTGGTGAATTACTAGCAACTCAGCCTGCTGAAGTTGAATTTAGCGAAAATCGCCGTGTTATGCCACGTTAATGTTGTTTAACTAACGATAATTCAGCGATGGCTTGTTAAAGATATATCACTACTGGAAACATATGTTGTGTGCATAAAAAAGGCAGCCGTTAGGCTGCCTTTTTATGTCTCTTTATCAATTACTTGCTATTATTTCTTAGTTTTTGTTACACCCGCTTCTTGTAGCAGTGCACCAAGTGTACCCATTTTGCTAGGCGCTTCAGCTTTATCAGCTCTAGGCGCTTTACTGCGGTTATTAGCGCTGTCTTTGTCTTGACGGTTGCCACGTGGTTTTGATGGGCGTTTATCGGCGGCTGGGCGGTTGCTACGTGGGCGGCTGGCTTTGTCATCATTACCAGTGCTTGAAGTAGGCTTTGCTACTGAACGCGCTGGCTTTTCAGACTCAGGCTTCATACTAAAACCAATGCGGCCACGTTTTTCATCAATAGAAATGACGCGCACCGAAACGATGTCACCTGGTTTAACGCGGTTCATCGGATCTGCAACGAAGTCATTGGCCATCTGTGAGATATGTACTAAGCCGTCTTGATGTACGCCAACATCAACGAAACAACCAAAAGCGGTCACGTTGGTCACGACGCCTTCAAGCTGCATGCCTTCTTCTAAGTCCTTAATGCTATTGACGTCTTCACGGAAACTAGCAGTTTTGAACTCAGGACGTGGATCGCGTGCTGGTTTTGCCAGCTCTTCAATAATCGCTTTTACACTGATATTGTCATCATTTGCCGCGAGCGCATTGGTATCGATAGTATTTAGCACACCATCATTACCGAGCACCTCTGATAATACCTTGTCTGTTTGCGCCAATAAGCTGTCGACCAGCTCATAGCTTTCTGGATGCACGCCAGTGGCGTCAAGTGGATTGCTACCGTCATGGATACGTAAGAAGCCTGCTGCCTGCTCAAAGGTCTTAGCACCTAAGCGCGGTACGTTTTTGAGCGCCTCACGGCTATCAAATGCGCCATGCTCTTTACGATAAGTGACGATTTGCTGCGCGACATTGCGGTTCAGACCAGCGATATGAGCCAAGATGGCAGGGCTCGCCGTATTTACATCAACACCAACCGCGTTCACGCTGTCTTGGGTAACTTTATCAAGGCTATCAGCTAACTGGCTTTGGTTCACATCATGCTGATATTGACCAACACCAATCGCTTTTGGGTCAACCTTGACCAGCTCTGAGAGTGGATCTTGCAAGCGGCGAGCGATAGATACCGCGCCGCGTACAGAGACATCTAGGTTGGCAAGCTCATCACTAGCAAGCTCACTGGCAGAATAGACAGATGCGCCAGACTCATTAACGATAACAGCTTTGGCTTTTAGAGCATCATTCGCAGCCAATATCTCTTTAACCATCGCATCTGTTTCGCGGCTAGCAGTACCATTGCCAATAGCCACTAGATCAACGTTATAAGTACTTAATAACTCATCAATGACTTTTTTGGCTTCATCCATCTTATTGTCAGGAGCAAATGGATAGACAGTCGCCACCACAGGCTTGTCTTCGCTATCTAGCATGACGTGGCCTTGGGCATCGACAATCGCCATTTTGACGCCATGACGAATACCAGGATCGACACCTAAAATAACTTTACGACCAGCAGGTGCTGACATGAGTAGATGCTGTAAATTATTAGCAAATACATCAATCGCATCCGCCTCAGCAGTCAGACGCTTTTCAGTCAATAAGCGATGTTCGATATGCGGACGCCATTTATCTTTCCATAAGCTGCTAGCAGCTTCTGCTAAAAACTCACGGCGCTCAGCTGGCGCTTTAGAATCGACATCGAAATGACTAATGATTTTTTCGATAAAAGGGGCATCTTCGCCTTCGATTTTGAGACCTAAGACGTTTTCTTGGCGACCGCGTAGCATCGCTAATAGACGATGGTTGGGCAGACGCGCAAGGCTTTCGCTATGCTCAAAGTAATCTTTGAACTTCTCGCCTACTTCACGCTTCTCGTCACTGGCCACGTTCGATACGATACTAGCCGTTTTAGCAAAACCATTACGCAGACCATCAAGCAAATCCAATGCCTGTGTCCACTCATCGACGATGATAGCTTGGACACCAGCCAGTTGCTTTTCAAGATCACTGAAGTCAACTTCAATCTCATTGCCGCTATCGTCAGAGATACTAGATGGCGCTTGATAGTCAGCCAGTGCATCTGTTGGCGTGATCCCTTGCGTCAAGACCGCTTGCGCAGCAACATCGAGACCAGCGGCGCGTGCTTTGGCAGCCGGTGAACGGCGACGCGGACGGTATGGCAGGTAGATGTCTTCAAGCTCAAGCTTAGACGTCGCATTATCAATACGGGTCTGCAACTCGTCTGTCAAATTGCCTTGTGTGCTGAGAAGCTCAGTAATTTTGAGGCGACGTGTTGCCATATCGCGCTCATAATTGAGCGATTTTTCTAAAGCACGTAGCTGCGCATCGTCAAGATTTTGCGTCTTTTCTTTGCGATAACGTGCAATAAACGGGACAGTGGCCCCTTCATCGTAGAGTTTGACAAACGCATTGACTTGAGCAGTCTTAATGCCAAGCGCGCGAGCAAGTTTGTCGTGAATATTCGCGTGTGTGGTTGCATCTAGGCCCTGTGTATTTGTCGAGGGTTGAGACGCCGTTAAGGTATCAGTGCTACTCATATCCGTATCAATCGTTGAGAAATGTAGTTTGGCATTATAGCAAAAGCTGCATGAATAAAAATCCTTTTTATATCTTCATTACTTATCATAGTCTTTATCGCTCAAATAATAGTCTTTATGGTTTAAGTTTTCATATAAACTAGCGTTAATCGCTACGTTAAACAAACGCATACAGCATTTATGTCTATGGATGATGCAATTGCCTGTCCAATCTTATACACTAAAGCTATAAGATTAAAAATATCAATCTTCCTCAAACCCTTCAATAAAGGTATGAATGGTCAGATTTGCTCTAAAAACGGTTTTTGTTACTATTACTTTTTTAGAATTTTTGACCGTAGCATTTTTGATTTTGTGTTATAAGTATTTAGTGGGATGGATACCACATAAATTGACTGTTAAATAGATTGATATGAACTCATAACAACCACTACCCTCAAGATGGTACTAGTATCTAATGTGTCGATTATCAATAACAATCATAATTTTTGACAATATAGTGGCTCTTGGCAATGACAATCTTTGGTAACAACAGTTTTTGGTAACAACACTATTCATTAAAGGATATCTGCATGACTGATAATAAAAGCACCGATAGCATGACCCAACGTATTTTAGTCGTCGATGATGATGCACGCCTACGTTCTTTATTACAGCGTTTTCTAGAAGATGATGGCTTTGTAGTACGGACGGCTCACGATGCCAGTCAAATGGACAAACTAATGCAGCGTGAATTGTTTTCTTTAGTAGTATTGGATTTGATGCTACCAGGAGAAGACGGTATCAGTATTTGTAGACGTCTACGTGATGACAACGGTGATATTCCAATCATCATGCTGACCGCCAAAGGTGGCGATGCGGATCGTATTGCCGGTTTGGAGGCAGGCGCTGATGATTACTTGCCAAAGCCCTTTAACCCAAAAGAGCTATTAGCACGTATCAAAGCGGTATTGCGTCGTCAAAACCGCGAGCTGCCAGGTGCACCAAGCTATCAGCTAGAAGTGGTTGAGTTTGGACCATGGACGCTTGATTTATCGACGCGTACACTTAAACGTGACGGCAACGTCGTGACATTGACGACAGGAGAGTTTTCTGTCTTAAAGGCCCTCGTACAGCATCCGCGCGAACCATTGACGCGTGATAAGCTTATGAATCTTGCACGTGGCCGTGAATGGGGCGCGATGGAGCGCTCAATCGATGTTCAAGTATCGCGCTTGCGCCGCCTAATAGAAGACAACCCATCACAGGCCCGTTATATTCAAACAGTTTGGGGTGTGGGCTATGTCTTTGTTCCTGATGAGTCAGAGTCGGATGCTGAAGCTGAAAACGGATAAAAGCTAAGCGCTTAGGAACTATGATGACAGACGATAACTCTTTTCCTCATAAATCTGGCGTTCGTACAGACCACCATTCAGCTACTCTAGATAAGCATAAAAGTGCTCATCGTGATAATGAAGATTCAGAGTCGAGTCATTCTTCATCAGAACACAGTCTGACTGCTGTACTTGAGCAATTAGACCCTGATAAAGATGCGGGCAAGGTAGATATCGGCGATATCATGGATACGCTTAACTCTAAAGGCTTTGGATCTTTAATATTTGCCCCCGCTCTCATTGCTATCATGCCAACAGGCGGCATCCCTGGGGTGCCGACAGTTTGCGGTGTTATAATTATTTTGATTAGTATTCAGATGCTCTTTGGTAAAGAGAGACCTTGGTTACCACAATTTGTTGATAATATCTCTTTTGATGAGGACAAACTGCACAAAGGTGTGAACATTGCATCAAAAGCCACAAGGTGGATCGACAAAGTCGTTAAACCCAGACTTAAGTCGCTAACCTCTAATAAGGCAAAAAAGGTAGCGGCAGCCCTTTGTATTTTTGCTGCCCTTGCTATGATTCCTCTTGAGCTCATACCTTTCGCGGTTATGATACCTGCGGCTTCTGTCATTTTATTTGCCATCGCTTTGATTACAGAAGATGGGTATGTGTTTTTAGCTGGCTTACTGTTGAATCTGGCCACTATTTATTTTTTAATTACTCAAGTACTTTTATAAAAAAACCAACCGCATCGGGTTGGTTTTTTATGATAAACATAACATAAGATTATTAGCGCAGTTGACTGTCTTTACTACCACGGCGATTAAATAGCTCTGCCGCTTTGGCATCTTGTTCAAGCTCCGTCTGACAGCCGACACAATGCTGAACACCAGGTACAGCTATACGCCGCGCTTGTGGAATTGGGCTACCACACTCATCACAAAACTCAGCGCTATCGCCTGTAGGTATAGCACTTCTGACACGATCTAATGCATCATTCACAGTTGCATCCATCTGTTCGTGCTCAGCACCATCTCTTGACCAGCCACCTGCCATAACTTATCCTTTCTTATTTAATAAAAGTCTTTAAGAACAAATAGATGGGGCTAAACAGCCTTGTTTTCAATACTGAAGAAAATAAAGCCAGTTATTATGCGTTTCAATCTTTTGGTTGTAATGCCACAACTTGACCGCGTACACCAATGCTGTCATCGCTCATCAGACAGACATAACCTGCCATGATATCCTCAGGTGTTTTAAGACTCATCGGGCTTTCACCCGGAAAAGCATGCGCGCGCATATTGGTACGCGTACCACCTGGATTGATACAGTTAAAGCGTAAACGAGTCGTGTTTTGCGTTTCTTGAGTGAAGATATCACTCATGCCTTCTACGGCTTGTTTTGAGAGCGCATATGCACCCCAAAATGCGCGTGGATATGTACCGACAGTACTGGAGGTAAAGACAATAGATCCATTAGCAGCGTCTTTAAGTAACGGTAATAGTGCTTGAGTGAGCATAAAGGTGGCGGTAAAGTTGACCTGCATCACCTTGGCAAAGGTATCGACATCGTACATCTCAAGCGGTGTCAGCTCGCCTAATATCCCTGCATTATGTAGTATGCCATCAAGTTGACCGATTTCTTTGACGATCAAACCTTCTAATTGCTGCATTTCAGAATAAGTGGCTTTCTCTAAATCCATCGGTAGCATTGCAGGTTGTTTACCGCCCAAGCTCTCGATCTCATCATAGACAGTTTCAAGCTTACTGGTAGTACGACCAAGTAATAGTACCGTTGCGCCATAGCGCGCATAGGTCAAAGCAGCGATACGTCCGATACCATCCCCTGCCCCTGTCACTAAGATGGTTTTACCATTTAGACAATTATCCTGCGGCTCAAAAGTACGAATATCATCATGGCTTAGAGGTTGATTCACATTGTCGCTCATAGGTTCGTCCACTACTTATCTATTTATAATAAAGTTTATGTTTGGAATATCTCAGACTGGTTGGATATCACTGACCAGAAATATCCAAACCAATACGCTTAAATTATATATATTCAAACTTGCTGGGGGATAATAACAATTTGCTCAATTGCTTGGGCGTATCGATAATATGGTCTGCGCCCCAGCTTTTTAAGTTGTTTTGATCTTCAGGAGGGATATACCCATAAGCGGCCAAAATCGTCGACATACCAGCAGCCCTACCAGCGTCTATGTCACGTATATGATCGCCTACATAAACCACGCAACCAGCAGCGCCACGGGGTATTCCAAGCTTTTCTAGGGCCATATACATCGGCTCTGGATCCGGCTTACTGCGTGAGACGTCATCGGGACATACCAAAACAGCACAGCGCTCATCCAATTGCATTACTTTGAGCAGTTGCTCTGATAAGTAACGCGGTTTATTAGTTACAATACCCCAAGGCACGCCTTTTTCTTCAAGCGCTACTAGTACCGTTTCCAACTCATCGAACACGCAGCTATCGACACAAATATCTGTCTCATAATCATCCAAAAACTGCTGACGAAAAGCCAGTAAGGCGTCTTCGCTCATCTCGATTTGATCATTATAACGTAGCATCAGCTGCACCATGGCCGATGCACCAGCAGAAACTTGCTCACGAATCTGGGCCTCAGGCGGGGCTTGCCAATTGTTTTGGGCACTCATCTTACCAATAATACGTACAAAATCTGCTGCAGTATCAATGAGCGTACCGTCTAAATCAAATAAAACAGCTTTTACAAATTGAGTCATATCGTCTGCTCTTATTAAAATTTATCTTCAATCAGTGGCTTTTGAACAGCCAACATATAATTAACATCGACATTTTGTGCCAACCAATAGCGTTTGGTTAATGGATTGTAATGTAACCCGATGATATCTTGACGACGAAAGCCTGAGTTTAATGCCATTTTATCAAGCTCAGCTGGGGTAATAAATTTTGCATAGTCATGGGTGCCACGATCTAGCAGGCGCAATACATACTCTGCTCCAATGATCGCAAACAAGTAAGATTTTGGATTGCGATTGAGGGTAGAGAGCACACAGACACCGCCTGGGGCCAGCAGATCATAACATGCTTGTACAATTGCACTAGGATCTGGTACATGCTCGAGCATCTCCATGCAGGTCACGACATCGAACTGACCTGCATGAGTGGCTGCTAAGCTCTCAACGGGTACATGCTGATAACGTAAACAGTCTTCTAAATGGCTTTGCTCTGCATGTAAGCTGGCCGCTTTTAAGTTTTCAGTACCCAAATCGATACCAGTGACATCAGCGCCGCGACGTGCCATCGATTCGGCTAATATGCCGCCCCCGCAGCCAACATCCAATACTTTTTTACCACTCAGACCCATCTCAGCCGTTTTCTTTGCGTCATGACTTTGATTACCGTCTTGATTGCTATTTTGATAGCCACGTTTGACGTTTTCTTCTATCCAATTAAGACGTAGCGGATTAATATGGTGCAACGTTGCAAATGCACCCGTACTATCCCACCATTCATTAGCAAGTTTATTAAACTTATCGACTTCGCTTGGATCGACATTGGTAGACGCGTTCCTCTGTGTATGCGTGGCTTCTACTTCGGTCATATCCGTATTATCTGGGATGTCGTTTGTCATCGTATCTGACTGAAGATCGTTAGATGAAGGGGGAATGGCTGAGCTCATGAGGTTTCCTTTAGTGTCATTACTTATCTATTATGCATTACTTATCTGTTGTGCGTTGTTACGCGCTGTCATGGGCTTTATGGTAGCATGAGCGCGCGCATTTTGCGTAAGGACATCGTGACCGATTATGAGGGGTATTGTTAACTTATGCCAAGTGAAATATGTCTCTCAATCATGGATTGACAGGTCAAAAACAACTGTTTAATTTGTTTATAGGTAAGGTTGCATAAATAATGTCTAACAGCTTTACAACGGTAGATTAAGAATCCGGTTCACAAACAGCCCTATTTTACGTTATGATAAGCAGCTTGCGCCTCGCGCTTTCTCAGCAAACATCGTCATTAAAAATTCAAACATTTATTCCCAAAGGAAGACGTATGAAACGTGTCATCACATTGACTGGTCTGGCTATTGCCATTGGAATCGCCAATATGGGCGCACAAGCAGCCGATTATGTCGCAGGAAAGGACTACCGTGTCCTAGATAACCCAGAGAAAATCAGCGGTGATGCTATTATCGTACGCGAATTCTTTTGGTATGGTTGCCCTCATTGTAACGTCCTTAATCCGCATATGGAAAAATGGGCTAAGACCAAAGACAAAGACGTGGCTTTCTTTAAGACGCCAGCTGCGCTAAATCCAGTTTGGGAAGCCAGTGCACGCGGTTTTTATGCCGCTCAGCTATTGGGTTATGAAGACAAAACCCACGATGCTTTGTTTGACGCTGTCCACAAAGACGGCAAGCAGCTGTTTGATCAAGCTTCACTAAGCAAATGGTACGCTACAAAAGGTGTTGATCAAAAGAAGTTTAATAGCTTATATAACTCATTTGCAGTAGGCACCAAAATCGGCC
The DNA here is from genome assembly GCF_052259005.1 of Psychrobacter sp. 1Y10. Classification (NCBI taxonomy): domain Bacteria; kingdom Pseudomonadati; phylum Pseudomonadota; class Gammaproteobacteria; order Moraxellales; family Moraxellaceae; genus Psychrobacter; species Psychrobacter sp. 1Y10. The sequence continues at coordinate 410,623 of NZ_JBQQES010000002.1, forward strand.
GCTCACAAGCGGGTGCTAAGCGCTATCAACTCTCTGGTGTACCAGCAGTAGTTGTGCAAGGCAAATATGTGGTAACGGGTGAAGGTGCAACCGTTCCTAAAGTAGTCGATTATTTGGTAGATAAAGTTCGCGCTGAAAAAAAATAGTTTAGTGAGCACCAATTACTATTGACAATAAAAAAGCCAATCGTTAACGATTGGCTTTTTTATGTTTAGTTGTTTTGTCTTAAAGAATTAAGTTTACGAAAAAAGAGCTTGTTTATGGATAAGCTTGTAACGGTACAAGCTCTAGAAAGTTAGACTGCGTGTCGAGCAAGCTCTTATCAGGTGTCAGTCTCTTTTCCCACGTTTGTATCGAACGCTTCACGATCTTTTTCTTTGAACGCTTTGAATTCCTCAAACGCTCTGAATTGTTTGAAGCGTTCAAACCTTTCAAACGCTTTGAACGCTTCAAACTCTTGGAACGCTTTAATAGACTCTTCTTCTTTGCTTTTTTCAATTTCTATCATCGCTTGAGTGCCCTCAAAGGCATATTGGTATAATGCTTTTATATCGGGTCTATTGCCGATACGCTGTGTACGTGGACGTTCAGGTGCATCAGTTTGTTCAGCGCCTGTCGCACGTAAGCACTGGCGTATTTGGGTAGGTGTTAGGATTGCACTACCGCGGGCACGCGCCATACCTTGCAATGAGGCCACGGCTCCAACCACAATAGGTGATGCAGACGACGTGCCTGAAAAAGTATCTGTGTACCAAACGTCCTCGTCTAAACCGCTTTGTAGATCACCATAGCCACACGTCGTCACTTCACGACCCCAGCCTTGTGCATCGATCAGTGCGCCGTAGTTTGAAAAACCCAATCTTGATCTATCTGGTCCATGATCGCGTCCATGAGTACCAGGCGGCGGTGCTCCTGCGCCAACGAAAATAGCGCCAGAATCTCGATTTGATCGGCGAAAAGAATTACGCCAACTACTTGGAAAATTGTTTGGTCGCACCTCATAGATATCATCATCCAGATTTTCAGCACCATTGCCAGCCGCTTCGACCACGATGATGCCACGACGAGTTGCCGCTAAAATAGCAGCATAGTCATCCTCCCACCACTCAATGGCAATATATCCTTTTTGATCTTCTCGAGCTTGAAAGTCATAGCGTGGCCCTGGACGATGAAGCTCTAGCAACAACACGTCACCGCTTCGTAACCGCGCTGTTGCACTGCGGATCGCAGCTGCCGATCCCATACTACCAAAGATTGACACTGCTGATGCCATAGCCTGATCACTGATGCCAGATACCCCAAATCGATTGTGATCACCAGAATATATGCCTAACACTGCCGTACCGTGATTGCGCCAGCCAAGATCTGGTGATTGAGTGCCACCAACTACGCCGCCTTGGAGTTGGCGTAAGTCTTCGTGAGTGAAGCGCCATGCTCCTTCAATATCAATGATGCGAACATTCTGTCCTCGGCCACCTTCACGTGCGTGCGCCCATTGGGCATTCACCCCTACAGGGCTGGGTTCTAAATAAAGTTGGTGCGACACAAAGTCTGGGGTCACAAGAGCAGGTACTTCATCCTGTATAGCGGCATTTTGTTCATCTAGCATCACAGGAGGTTCAGCACCAGGTTTTACATAAGAGGCTTCAACTCGGCTCAAACTGGCCATTGCCTCAGCAGCTTCTTGCGCCCTTTCTTGATCCACTTCCAGCTTATAAAATCGACACAGATTCGGCATCGGTATATCTGCCACGCCTTCAGCAGACTCGGCCATCATCTGTTGCTCAACTCTCTCCTCTGTACTGCCAAACATAGGAACCATATTAGCTTGATATGTATCTAATACTTTTTTTATATCAGATACTGGTTCTGCTGTGGTGGTCTCAAGACGCCCATCGGAGGCACGCAGTCCCACATCAGGCTGCATAATAACAATCGTCTCACGTGGGGCTGCAAGCGCTTTTTTTCCTGAACTATTTATCATAATTATCACTCCTATTAAGACAAAAATTGCTTAGCAAGGACTACTTAGGGAGGAACGTCAGTTGGCTTTTTATAGCAGGTATCAACGAACGTTAGCTCTAAAAGCTCGACAATCAATGTATTTACCTGTTCCTTATCAGGAACCAGCAAAGCTGCATACCGTAAAGCTTCCGCATCAGTGTCTATAGGAGGTTGTACGGTTACGTTGTGATCAGCGGCCCATTCTTTTAGCATCACAAAGGCGTGATACATTGGCTCATCAAAAGATGGATCCGGTACTGGATTCAAAATCACAGTTACTATTATAGGTTCAGCCAATGATAATACTCCTACCTGATGTATAAGGAACGATTAATAAAAGAAACGATGTTAACGTAACTGTACTTATCCAAAAAATAAATACACCTTAATATCATATAGATAGCATAGAAAATACCATAAGGCGAGATATGACTTGTAAACAACTTACTTAACCTACAATAAATATGTTGTTAGCAACACCGATAATAGTTCTTAAATTGTCCGACATAAAACGTACGGTTTAATATTTTTCCTTTATAAAATTCATTTTATATAAACGATATATAGCAAAAAGCCGACTAAACTTAGTCGGCTTTTATATCTTATGATTAGATATTTAATATTTTAGCTGCGTTAAAATCGCAACTTCTCGGATGTAACTGGCCAGATCTTGTTCTGACTCTACTAGTAGCTCGTCATCTTGCATGTGTTTGGCGTACTCAATCCAAAGCAGCAGTTGATATAAGCTGTTGCGCTCTGAGGCTTTGTACTGTTTTACAAACTGCTTGAGCGTACCTTCGTCGTTAATATTAAGCCTACCCCGCCAGCTTTCAATTTTAGCAATCTGCTCGTTAGGAAAAAAAGCATCAAACAATGCTTTTACCAGTTCATGGCGGTTTTCTTCGCTAATGAGTTTACCAACACGTTTGGTCTGGCGATTGCGGGCATTTGCACTGCTAATATCTGCCAATGCCATCAATTCAGCCATAAAGTAGTCACTAGCTGGTAGGTTTTTGAGTTGCTTTTTCGATAAGCTAGCAAGCGGTATTGATAATTCTTGCAAGCGTTCATGAGCTTTTTTAAGTTCAGTACGCGAGACGCGCATGTCCTGTTCTGACCAATCAATCATACAAGCTTTCCAAAATAATAAATAAAAATGAGAGATGGCTGGCAACCATTTGTACCAGCACAATTTTTATACTACATCATACATATCGCCTATCTGCTAATAGAACAGCGGCAATAAAGCTACCAACGGCGCTTTTCACGATGCTTTGCGGCCACTACCAAACCTTGAGGTAGACTCTTTGCAAGATAACGTTGCAGCTTATCGGTGATAAAAACAGAACGATGCTTGCCGCCCGTACAGCCAATAGCAACTGTCACCGTATGGCGATTGTTATGTAAAAAATCTGGCAACCAACGATCCAAAAATTTTGCAATATCGTCAGTCATCTCGGCGACCTCTGGATAATCAGCGAAGAACTCATCAACCTCTGGATCAAGACCAGTTGCGGTACGCAGCTCAGGGTTCCAATGCGGGTTTGGTAAAATTCTTACATCAAATATAAAATCGGCATCGATAGGACTGCCATATTTAAAGCCAAAAGATAGCAGATTGATCACAATCTTATTGTCTGCACCAATATGATCTCGCAGGCGCTCTTTTAGCTGATGAATGTTTAATTTACTCGTATCAATCTTTATATCAGCATAGCTGGCAATAGGCTCTAGTAACTCTTCTTCTTTTTTGATAGCAGCAGGCAGATTGTATGTCGGATAAGTAGAGCTTTCATACTCTTGTGCCATTAGAGGATGTACGCGGCGAGTGGCGTTAAAGCGTGCCACTAAAATAGTGTCCTGCGCGGTCACGTAGATTACTTTGACCGTCTGTTCGCCATAGGTTTGCTTAAGCATCTTATGAATAGAGGCAAAATTGCTTAAATCTGCGCGTGGAGTGCGGATATCGACACCAAGGGCAATACGGCGAATACTGCTCTCACCAACTAATTTATCGACGGCACTTGGTACCAAAGACAGGGGTAAATTGTCGATAGAATAATAGCCCAAATCTTCTAAAATATTTAATACCGAGGTCTTACCCGACCCTGAACGACCTGACACCACCAGAATACTGACGCTGTCATCTTGCGACTTGTCTGTTACTACTGGTCCTGACGTTACTTTGTTGTCTTGATTTGTCCCTATTGCTTCCATGATCCCACCATCCTAGTTTGTTCAATCACTGATGCATACGTTGTATAGTCGATACCAAATAAAATCGATACGTTGTAACATGATGCGTAACTGGTATAAATTCTTTCTGCTTGCTGTGTCTACGCTGACAGAGGCTGCAAAAAATTTATACCAGTCTCGCTGTATTGTTTTTATAGCGAATTGACCATATCTTATCGTCTACTTTGTCTACGAGCATGTTAAGCGTTTTCTGTCTTTTAGGTATTACCACACGTTGTGAATCCATCATTAAAACTACTCATTAATAGTGACAAACTCGTTATCTAATAGACGGGCTCTTCCCAACCAAGCGGCAACTAAAATAATAAACCGTTTTTCAACTATCTCGGAGCCTTCAGCAGTAGTTATTGAGACTAGCTGATCCGTTTTTATCTCTAGATAATCAATCGTGAATCCAGCATCAGTAAGGTACATGCGTGTCTCTGCCAATAATGCTTGCATCCTTTGTTGACTTAGCTTGCCAGTTGCTAGCTGCTGAGCCAAACGTTGGAGCGCTTGATGTAGTACCGACGCAATGTGACGCTCAGCGCTAGTTAAATACTGATTGCGCGAGGACAACGCCAAACCATCATCAGCACGGATAATGGGCGCGCCTATGATTTCGATCGGATAACTTAAGTCACGTACCAATTGCTTAATAATTGCCAACTGTTGATAGTCTTTTTGTCCAAATACTGCCAAATCGGGTTGGATAATATTAAACAGTTTAGATACCACAATCCCAACACCATCGAAGTGACCAGGACGCGACTGACCACACAATTGATTGGCAATAGCACCCGCAAGCACACAGGTCGGAGGCGGCAATACGGGATACATCTCATCAATACTCGGCGCAAAGATATAATCAGCATCGACTGATGTCAGCTTGGCAACGTCACTATCAAGTGTGCGTGGATAACTGTCAAAATCCTCTCCTTCCCCAAACTGAGTAGGATTGACAAAGATACTCACGATTACAATATCAGCATGCTGTTTAGCAAGCGTTACTAGCTCAAGATGACCTTTATGCAAATTGCCCATCGTTGGCACTAAAGCAATGCGCTGCTGCCCGCGATGGGTCTGTAAAGCAGTACGCATCGCTGAGATATGATGGTAAATGATTGGCATTATTAAATATTCTTCTTTATAAACATAAAAAGATGAGCGTAAAAAGCTAGAGCATACCTTAACTAAACTGGTGCTGCTCTGCTGGAAAACTGCTTTCGCGTACTGACTGCTGATAAAGCGCAAAAGCGCCTTCAATACTATGCGCCGTATTGCGCTCATCAGTCAAAAAGTCATGCACAAAACGCGGCACACGGCCATGTGCCATACCTAGCATATCATGCATGACCAATACCTGACCGTCTGTATCTGCGCCTGCACCGATTCCGATCACCGGCACTGCAACCGCTTGGGTGACTGCTTTGGCAAGCTCAGCTGGAACACACTCTAGTACAAGTAGCGCTGCACCTGCAGCGACGACTGCTTTGGCATCAGACAACAGTTTATCGGCTGCTGCATCACCGCGACCTTGGATTTTGTAGCCACCAAAAACATTGACTGATTGCGGGGTCAAACCAAGATGGACACAAGTTGGCGTGCCTGCTTGCGCTAATGTGGCGACCAACTCACAAAGCTCATCGCCGCCTTCAATCTTAATGACATGTGCCCCTGCTTGCATAAGTCTGCGACTATTGGCTACTGCGTCTGGCAGCGTCACATAGCTCATAAACGGCAAGTCAGCCAATATCAGGGCGCTATTGTTACTCTGCGCGACATTAGCCGTATGATATACCATATCGTCGACGGTAACTGGCAGTGTTGAGTCGTGACCTTGGACGACCATGCCCAAGCTATCACCTATCAAGATAGTATCAATCTGCGCCTTGTCCATCATGCGTGCAAACATTGAGTCATAACACGTCAGACATGTGAACTTAGTACCGTCTTTTTTAAACTTATTTAACGTAGATAACGTCGTCATATGACCCTCGATTAATCTGCAATGCTTTTAACTTACTAGTAATTGTTATTCTGCTTGTGATCAAAAAACTTAGCAATTTCTTAATATATAGTCATCCTAAACACAAAAAACACAAAAATTGTGATGCGCTATTGGGATAATTTTTCCTTGCTTGCTGTGCCTACGCAGACAGAGGCTGCGCAAAATTTATCCCAATAGCGCTATATTTACTTTATAGTTGATTCAATTCAATAATAAATTAACTATAGTAGCTTTAAATCTGTCCAATCTTTACTTTGTGGATAAGCATCTATCGACTTGCCGGCAACTACTAGCTCTGGAGCTAGCTCTCGTAGCGGTATTAAGACAAAATTACGTTCAAGCAGTCCAGCATGCGGTATGGTTAATTGCGGCTCTGCAATTTGCGCTTCACCATACAATAAAATATCGACATCAAGACTACGTTCACCCCAACGTCGTATGCGCGCACGCTTAGCTTGCTCTTCTAGCTGCTGACAAAATGCGAGCAACGCAAAAGGTGGCAACGTTGTCTCAAAACCAGCGACCGCATTAACAAAGTCGGGCTGATCTTGTGGTCCCATAGGCGCTGAGGCGTAGAATGAAGAAACACGAACGTCATATATTTGCTGATGTGCACGCATCAGTGCAAGTGCTTGCTGCAAATGCTCTATAGGTGAACCTAATTCATTAGCCAGATTGCTACCCAAGCCTACATAGGAAGTTACCCAATGGGCGTTGCCCGTATCGTTATTCATATTAGACATTATCGGTACTAGGCTGACGGCGGCGACGCTTCGATGGGACAGGCCCTTTATTATCAATCACTTTACCAGAATTAACCTTGCCGTTAGCAGCTTGACTGGTTTTATCAGACTTTGCTTCTGCAGTTTTAGCTGGTTTTCTCGCTTTCACAGGCGTAGTTGCTTTATTAGTACTTGCCTTGTTTTCTGACTTGTTTCCTGCCGTAGCTTCGGCATGCTTTACCGTTTTCTCAACTTTAGTATTAGCTTTTCCATTAGACTGAGTTGCTGGCTTAGGCGCTTTTTTGGCGTACTTAGGGGCAGTTTTTGATACAGGCTCATTATTAGCGCTGTTAGCAACGCTAGGCTCACGGCGGCGACGCTTATGCGGTATCGGCTCGTTATTCATACTGACAAGCGCAGGCGATCTTGCTATCGTTTGAGTGGCCTTTTCTTTAGAGGTAGAAGGTGATGGTTTGTCTTCTAAGTGCTCTGACTGATGCGCTTCCTTATTAGCCGATGCATTTTTAGCGACGGTCTTTTTTTGCTCAGGCTGTTGATGAGGCTTAGTCTTATCTCCAGCCGTCTTATGCTTATCGCTACCTGATAGCTGCTTTTGTAATGGCGGCACGACGCTTTGGTGTTCGATGACGAACAACGGCGCAGGTTGGGCGTTTTGCTGCTTATCCGACATTTGCTTATTGCTACTGGCAAGAGACAGTTTTTGTAACTGAGCAAGCTCATCAGTGGCTTGCTTTAATGGCTGCGTAACATCAGTTTTACCTTTATGGCTATCAGACTGCGTAGCTTTAGCAGACTGACTTGTCGCACGGCGGCGACGTGCTGGAATAGTTGATGAATCATTTACCATTGTCTGGTCACTACTACGGTCTTCGGCACTGCTACTGGATCTACCATTAACCTTGCTGTCCGACACGCTTTTTTGATTGGACGTCCATTTGTCAGCGGTATCTGCTGCTGACTTTTGACGATTGCGCCCGCGACCACGCTGAGATTTTTTGTAAGCGCCGCGGCGAATACTTTCATCAAAGTCATCGATCGCTTGCTGCTGCTGACGCTCAGATAGAGTCTGATAAGTCTGCCACCAGTCGCCCATACCATTGGTCGACTCTGATAATGGATGCTCAGCATCCCCGCACTGCTCACGCAATAACAAAAAGTCAAAACCAGCACGAAAGCGTGGATGTTCAGAAAGCTGAACGATTTGCTTGTTGCGCGGAGCAGCAAGCTTTGGCTGCAATATCCAAATATCACGGATAAATTGCTCAGCAAACTTTGGAATCGCAGTCTTAATACGTTGGCGATCAATAACCTTACCAGCCGCATACATCTGTGCTTCTGCAAAAGGCATGTTACGCTTTTTGGCTTTTTCTAGCTGATGTAAGTAGTTTTCCCATAATAGAGCTGCATAGAAAAATGCGGGATTGATGCTTTTGCCCGCTGCAATGCGTTTATCGGTATTGATGGCGACTTGTTTGACTAAAGCGCTTGGCTCAGATGGCGGATAGATAACCAAGCTGTCAATCGCACCCGATTCAAACAATAGCGGCAACAATGGTACTAAGTAGCCGCCAGTAAACATCTTTTGCGTTTCATCATAGAGACGATGCGGTGATATTTGCTCAAGCAATGCCCAATTATCATCGTGAAACTGCTGAGACAACTCTTCGTCAAACTCAAAGCCCAATTTGGCTTTGAAGCGTAACGCGCGCAATAACCTTACCGGATCTTCTTCGATACGAACTGGCGCATGACCTAATAGGCGAATGATTTTATTATCAATGTCTTCCAGCGCTCCGCAAAAATCATGAACCACGCCTTTAAGTGGCTGATAATAAAGTGCATTAATAGAAAAATCACGACGAGAGAAGTCTTGTTTGATATCGCCCCAGACATTGTCACGCAAGATCATACCATCCTGATTGGTATTGGCGTCACTCGTTGGTGGCCCGCGAAAAGTAGCCACTTCAATCAACTCGCGCCCGGAGTACACATGCGCCAACTGAAAGCGGCGACCGATAATGCGACAACGCTTACCAAAAACGTCTTTGATCTCATGCGGTTTGGCATCGGTGACCGCATCAAAGTCCTTTGGGCGCAGACCTAGCAAGGTATCGCGCACGCCGCCACCAACGATATAAGCATCGAACCCAGCTCGGGTTAATGTGGCAATCACTTCAGTAATGGAATTGGGTAATTCAGATTTATTTAGCTCTAATTGCTTGGCGGCACGCTCGGCCATGCATCTACTCCTCGCCGGTATTCTTTAACCACCACTGACGAACACAGCGTTTGTCAGGCGGATGTAACTACTAGTTTAACAAATTTTGTGCGTGGTAGGTGCGTTATGACATTTACTTACGTGCTATTTTGTCAATATTAGGGTTAATTAAAGCAAAATAATGCTATTAATCTTGCACCCTTAAACGACTTCGATTTTTCTCAACCGTTTTTGCGCCGATACCTTTGACCTTTGCTAGCTCATCAACGCTTTTAAAATCGCCAAACATGTCACGATATAAAATAATCGCTTGGGCTTTACTACTACCGATACCGTTTAGTGAAACCAGCTCACCTTCAGAGGCACGATTGATATTCACTGTCGTTTGCTCGCGCGCTTGTGTTTTAGCATTTTCCTGCGCCAACAGGTACTTATAAGCGCTTTGTGGGTTATCAAAACAAGGCGCTGCATTTGCACTACTGGCTATTATAGTAACCAAAATAAAGCCCAAAGTAGCGATCATTAATAAACGAACGAATGGGGCTTTGTGATAAGTACTCATAACGATCTTTCATGTCGTTTCGCTGCATCCCATAGTGCATCCATTTCTGTTATATCACTATCTTCCAAATGCTTACCAACCGCAGCCAGTTGTTCTTCAATATAACCAAAACGCGACTTAAATTTATGCACGCAAGTAAGGGTCGCTGTCTCAGCGTCAAGGTTTAATTTGCGCGCGACGTTGACTAGGGCAAACATGCAATCGCCCAGCTCTTTTTCAATCTCTCTAGTATTGGCTTCAATTTCAAATTTGGATTTCTCTATCAGCTCAGACTTTAACTCACTAATCTCTTCTTCAAGTTTTTCAAAAGCGCCTGCTACGCCTTCCCAATCAAAGCCTAACTTTGACGCCTGCTTTTGTACCTCTTGCGCTTGCATCAAAGCACTTCCTGCTTTGATATTATCCAAACGACGCTTTAATTTGCCCCGTGCCTCGCGCGCTTGCTGCTCCTCCAATTTAATCTCATTCCAGCGCGCTTTAACCGCCGCTTCGTCTGTTAGGGTTTCAGCCTCAAATACGTGCGGATGACGGCGAATCAGCTTCTCTTGTAGAGTGGTAATGACATCGCCCATATCGAAACGCCCTTGCTCAGCATACATCTGGCAATGAAAGACGACTTGTAGCAGCACATCGCCAAGCTCACCTTTGATATCTTCGTCATCATCGCTTTGTACCGCCTCGCCTAGCTCATAGGCTTCTTCAATGGCATAGGGAATGAGGCTATGATTGCTTTGTTTTTTATCCCACGGACAGTCAGCGCGCAATCTTGCCATCAGTGCTAACAAGTCATCAAGTTGCCCACTCGCTTCTGGAGTGCCTTGTACAGTTGTGGGAGGCAGAACTTGAAGATTCTTATCTAAACTGTCTTGGGGTTTTATGTCTTGACGGCTCATAACAGATACTCTTATCTTTTTATTATTGCTTATATTTACTACTCATTATCTAATGGCTCAACCCATTAAATTTGTTAGCGTAGTTAGCGTAGGCTGGATTTTTAACCCAGATTTGAGATTTTGCAAAATTACAATGCTGGGTTAAAAACCCAGCCTACAACTTTTATTTATTGTTGAATAGAATGACGTTAATTTCATAACGATTTTGTCATTAGTGTAGCATTGAATGCTTATTAGCTTATAATTGTGCTATCTACTTCGTTATTTTACCACTGCTTTAGCGCAAGGAATCTTGTCATTATGTCTACTTCTGCGACCACTAGCTACCAGCCAGCAACTGAATTTCATTCTATTACGATTAGCTCATTTAAAGCTTATGATATTCGCGGTGAGCTTGGGGTCAATCTTGATGAAGATATCGCTTACCGTATCGGGCGTGCTTTTGCACAGATTTTATATCAGCGTTATAACGCAGCAGCCGATCAGCAAGATAGCGATTTGACAGACTTACAACCTGCTATCGTTATCGGTAGTGATATTCGCCACTCAAGCGAGCAATTAAAACAAGCGACCCTCAAGGGTATTATCGACGCAGGTGTCGATGTCATCGATTTGGGTATGACGGGGACAGAAGAGGTATATTTTGCGACCAGTCACTACCAAGCGCTCGGCGGTATCGAAGTCACGGCCAGCCACAACCCTATTAACTATAATGGGCTAAAACTGGTAAAAGAGCATTCAAAACCCATCAGTGCTGATGAGGGTCTGGCAGAGATTCAAGCATTAGCAGAGACGGGACAATTTACCACGGCGCATCAGGCAGGAAAATTGCAGTTATTAGACGATAAAAGCGCCTATGTTGATCACGTTATAAGCTTTATCGATACTGACAAACTCAAACCACTTAAACTGGTTATCAACTCTGGTAATGGCAGTGCAGGCCCTGTCGTTGATCTATTAGTTGATAAACTGGCACAAGCTGGCGCACCGATTGAAGTCATCAAACTGCATCATACCCCCGATGGCAGCTTCCCCAATGGCATCCCCAACCCAATGATTGAAGCCAATAGAGTCGCTACCCAGCAAGCTGTCTTAGAAAACAAAGCCGACCTCGGTATTGCTTTTGATGGGGATTTTGATCGTTGTTTTTTATTCGATGAGAATGGCGAATTTATTGATGGCAGCTACGTCGTTGGCATGCTGGCACAAGCATTTTTGAATAAGTATCAACACCAAGAACAAGGCGAATCCATCGTCTATGATCCACGAGTAATTTACAATACCGAAGCAGTTATCGAAGCACATAATGGCAAGGCGGTCATCAGTAAGTCGGGGCACTCATTTATCAAGCAAGTCATGCGCGAATCGGGCGCAGTCTATGGGGGTGAGATGTCCGCGCATCACTATTTTCGCGACTTTTTCTATTGTGACAGCGGCATGATTCCATGGCTATTAACCATTGAGCTATTATCCACTACTGGCAAGACGCTATCAGAGTTGGTCACAGGCTATATTCACGCGTATCCTAGCTCAGGTGAGCTTAATTTTCGTCTGACTACCCATGATGCGCCGACTATCATTCGTGCTATCGAAGATAAGTTTGACGCTCAAAATCCGAGCAAGTCGATGCTTGATGGTTTAAGTCTTAACTTCGGTGACTGGCGTTTGAATCTACGCGCTTCCAACACCGAACCGCTTATTAGGCTTAATATCGAAACCCATGGTGATAAGTCGTTGTTAGCCGATAAGGTACGAGAAATAAAGGCATGGCTGAGCGAGCAAGGCGCGGTGTTGGCTTAAAACTTTGTCCACACAAAATAAAATCTTGGTTATAAGTTTATAGAAAAAGCGTTTGTTCCTATCTATAGTCAGTCCTATATAAAAGCGGTACAAAAATTACAACGCATGACTGGGTTAATTTTTTCTTGCTTGTAGTGCCTACGCAGACAGAGGCTACGCAAAATTTACTCCAGTAGTGCTGTATTTATCTTATAGTCGATCTACTATGTATGAATAAACGCTGATTATTTAGCGCGGCCAATACCTATATAATCACCGATCAGATTATCCATCTGGGTAAAGGTTAAAGCGTTTTGCGTATCAAATATAGGTTGCGCGGTTTTGTTGATTTGACTGATATCCAAATCCTTGTCCAATGGCCAGCTCATGATAAACAAGGCTTGAGTATCATCAAGTCTTGTATAAGGATCTTCAACTAGCGTTAATAAAGGCTGCTTGCCGTATAGTGTCTCTAATTCAGTCTGCGCCTTTTCGCTGTAGATAATCGTCTGAATATTATACGACCATAGCAATGCTAACAGTGGATGAATCGCTGATCCTACGGTGCGACCGGACCCTGACTTGTAGCTACCGCCCCAGATCATCACGGTCTTATTATCGATAAAACCATCGAAATATTGCCAGAACTTACGAAATATCAGCTCTTTTTGGTCTTCATTGATATCGAGCACTGACTGTAGCATCGGCATATCCACGCGGCTCGCCTGCCCCGATTGCTGTAGCTGTAATAGCTCCGTCGGTAGTGTATTACCACCAAAGCCCCAGCCTGCTTGCAAATAGCTACTCCCAACGCGCTCATCTAATCCCATGATGTGACTGACTTGCTGAATGTCGACGTCGTGACTATCAGCAAGGCGCGACATCTCATTCATAAAGCTTACTCGCGTCGCCAGCATACTCATGATGCTACTGCGGGCAAACTCTATCGTTGCAATATCGGCACTATGATTGACACGAGCTTGTTGCATCAAAGGCTGTAGCGCACTTAGATGCTGACGGCTACTGTCCGCTGTCTTTTCGCCAAGCAGCCATAGTGACGGTGTCAACATCGAGCTATAGGCAGCGCCATCTTGCAAAAACACAAAGGGTATGTAATATACCCATGCACGTTGCAAGCGCTGGGCAAGCGCTGAGATATGCCCTAATTGCTCAATACTACTCATGATAATCGGTAACGCTTGCTGGCGACTTTGATTAAACGCAGTCACCCAGCTCTCCTCCACCCATACTGACTTTATACTGTCCAAAAACAGCCAATAAAGCGCCACTTTTGAGCGTGGTTCACTGTCATCACTGGCGGACTCATAAGTATGCAATAACTGATGAGCACTACTTGGCAACGCTTGACTGATAATCTGCTCTTGCTGATCATACATCTGCCATAGCGCCTGCAAATGCCGCTCAAAGCCATATTGCTGCAACTGCTGCTCTAGCATCCCTAAGTCTGCATATAAGTGGACAGTCTGACCCAAGCTTGCCAGCACTACGGCACTGGTAATGGCCTCGATACCGTGACCAACGATAACGCAAACTGCAGGATTTTTGGATTGATGAAGCAGTTGAGCTGACATAGAGTGACCTTCAATATTTTTATGTTAATAACATTATCTGATTCACATTAAGAGAAGCGCTTGATATGTTGTAAGAGCTGATCAGTAGAGGTATCAAATAGAGCACTACCCTCTTGCTGCATTGCATGATGCACCGACTCAGCCATCTGCTTACCCATCTCAACGCCCCATTGATCGAACGGATTAATATCCCAAATACTGGCCATCACATAGACTTTATGCTCATACAGTGCAATCAGCGCCCCCAAGCTATGCGGCGTCAGCTCATCGATAAGTAGCGTCGTCGATGGCTGGTTGCCATGATAGTACTTGTATTTGTCCGCTTCAGACATGATATGGGCCGTAGCATCAGTGATAGTATCTTCAATCGCAGCGTTACCAAAGGCCAGTACGCGGCTTTGTGCCAGACAGTTGGCCAATGACAGCTCATGCTGCTGTTGCAATGAGGCATTGTGGACCTTATCGTCATAACGACGGACGCAGGCGATAAAGTCGCAAGAGACCTGCTGCGTCCCTTGGTGTAGTAGCTGATAAAATGCATGCTGCGCATTGGAGCCAATCTCGCCCCATAGTATCGGACAGGTATCATAATCAATATGATCGCCGTGCTGGGTGACCGACTTGCCATTACTCTCCATCTCAAGCTGGGTTAAGTAGCTTGGCAAATAGTTTAAGCGCCCATCATAAGGCAATACTGTATGCGCATTTACCCGCAAAAAAGTACTGTTCCAAACAGCAAGTAAACCTAATAATACTGGTAAGTTTCGGGCAAATTCCGCCTGCGCAAAGTGCTCATCCATACTATGAGCACCCGCCAATAAACCTTTAAAGCCAGACATACCAATACGAATCGCAATCGCCAGTCCAATCGCCGACCATAGCGAAAATCGACCACCGACCCATTCCCAAAGCTGCAACTGATGCTCAGGATGGATACCCCAAGCACTCATCTTCTCACCATTAGCCGATATACCGATAAAGTGGCGACGTAATACGCTACCCTCTGTCCCATCACGGCGCTTGGCAGTAGCAAGTAGCCATGATAATGCCGTCTTCGCATTGGATAACGTATCAACGGTACCAAAAGATTTAGAAGAAATGATAAATAAAGTGGTCTCAGGATTTAAATGCTTGAGCAAATTATCAAGATGAGTTCCATCCATATTGGAAACAAAGTGCACTTCGATATCCGTATCTGCCCACTCATCAAGTGCAGTCGTCGCCATCAGTGGCCCAAGATCAGAGCCGCCAACGCCGATATTGACGACATCGGTAATCGCCTTACCCGAAAACCCGCGCCACGTACCGCTACGGACCCGCTCAGATAACCTAGCAACCTGCGCCAGACTATGATGCACATCTGCCACCACATCTTGCTCATCGACTTGTAGCGTTGCAGTCTCAGGCAGGCGTAACGCGGTATGTAGGGCGGCACGCTGTTCACTGGTATTGACCATCGCCCCTTGTAATAGTGCTTTGATACGAGCTGATAAATCACAGCTCTTTGCTAGATGTAGCAGATTGGATAACACCGTCTCATCGATACGCTGCTTGCTATAGTCCATATAGAGCGCACCAGCCTGCGTGCTAAAGCGTGTGGCACGCTCATAATCTTGAGCAAACAAGGCGGTAAGCGACCACGGCTGATCTGCTAGGCTTTGCAACTGCTGCCAATACTTAGAGCGGCGCGCGCTATTATAGGCGTTATCATCCTTGATATTATTCATTAGTGATATTACCCGTCAGTTATTTAGCATCTGCTAGTTGCTGCTCAGCAAAATAGATAAATGCCTGCATATATGAGCGCATATCACCTGCATCATAGCTATCGCCGCGCATAGTCGTCACATTGACCCCGTATTCGTTAATAAGTGCATCAATCGCATCAGTCAGCTGAATCTCACCGCCGACCGAGGCTGTGGTATTGGCTAGATAATCAAAGATTTGATTGCTAAATACATAACGACCAACCACCGCTAAGTTGGATGGCGCATCGTCTAAGCTCGGCTTTTCTACAAATCCCGCCACTGCAAAACTAGCATTACTATCTTTTGTAGCAGACTTATCATTGATATCTTTGGCATCATCATTCTTTAACTTAGCGATACCGTACTTATGCACGTCCTCATCAGCGACTTTATCTACCAATATTTGCGAATGCTTATCCTTAGCAAAGGCATCAATCATAAAGGCTAAATTATCAGTGGTCATATCAGTGGTAAAGGGGTCGAGGACCACATCCGGTAATAGGACAGCAAAATCATGCGCGCCTATAATGGGACGCGCGGCCAACACCGCATGGCCCAACCCTAGCGGCTTACCCTGACGGATCATCGATACGGTCACATCGTCTGGTAGCCAGTTTAAGCTATCGGCAAGCTCGTCTTTACCTTTATAACGCAGTTGATTATCGAGCTCGGCATTGATATCGAAGTAGTTTTCAATTGCGCTTTTTTGTGCATGCCCGACTAAGACAATATGTTTAATACCGGCAGCGATGGCCTCCTCAACGACATAATGAATGGCTGGGCGATTGCCAAGCGGCAGCAGCTCTTTTGGTACGGATTTAGATAGCGGTAGCATACGGGTGCCGAAGCCTGCGACGGGGATGACGGCGTGGGTGATATTGGGCATGTTTGAATAATCCTATTAGCACTTATAATAATATGCGTAATCTACTTATTGTGGAAATAATTTAAAATACAGGAGCTATAGCGTATCATAATAAAATTTACCCGCTATCAAAAGATAGGTTGTATCAGCCCATGAATTTTAACCAATATATTCAACCGCTTCTGTCAGGCTATTGTATTCATTATAAACGCTCGCCACAGCGCTTAGCATTAGTAGTCGGTATGCAGCCGTGGCAGGATATGGTTGGAGACTGGGTATTTGAGCCAGCGCATATACAGATACAGCGGCATTTTAGTAAACGCTACTTTAACCTATGGTTAAAACCCTTTATCAAACTTGTAAATCCTGTCATTTATATATGGGGATATAAAGCGCCTGAATACTTTATTGACTATATACGAGAACAAGGCCTAGATATTTTCTTTTTAGAAGATGGTTTTATCCGCTCAGGCCCTAACGATGACAGCAGTACGCCGCCATTATCTATCGTCATGGACAGCCAAGCGCCCTACTTTGATACGACACGGCCGAACGATTTAACAGATTTAATCGCTAACTTCGACTTTGATCAAGACGGTTATAATGGGGAATTGGCACAGGAGATGCTAAATTATTACATCTCGCATCGAGTGAGCAAATATAATCATCAGCCCTATGTGGATGTGCAGCCTATCTATGGGGTTAAGAATAAGAAGCGAGTATTGGTATTAGGACAGGTACCTCATGATGATTCATTAAAGTACGGTGGCAGTGAGGGTATTACGCTGCTTGATGTGGTCAACAAGGCCATTGAAGAAAATCCTGAGGCCCAAATTATCGTGAAACCGCACCCGATGACGCTGGATGATCCGTCTATCGTCAGTGCGCTGACTGAACTAGATTGCCTTATCCTCACTCAGTCTATTCATTTAGTCGACGCGTTAGAGACAGTCGATCATGTCTATACGATTACTTCATTAGGTGGATTTGAGGCGTTACTTAGAGGCAAGAAGGTCACCGTATTAGGGCGACCTTTTTATTATCAGCTCTTAGAGACTAATAGCAACAGTACTTTAAAGAAAAGACAAACAGTTATATTTTATTTAATTCTTAAATACAACTTTAATATCACAAACCTTGCTGCGAAATAGTTCAATTATATAGATGGCTTTAAAATGCTAGCACTAAGCTAAAAACTCATTATAAAGCCTTATAGCATTAATCAGTAGAGCTTGCTGTCTATCCTCTCTATCAGAATGTAGAGGCAACATCGACAAAAATAACAAAACTGTTAATGGCATTATCGATTTAACCTCTATACCATTAAAAGACTTTGTAAGAAAGAAATGCTGAAACTCTTCTATTTCGGATGATAACTCAAAGCTTAGGTTGTACTGATAATCTTCTATAACTTCTAATTTATATCGATTGGCAATAATATGGTCATACAATCCTATCACAGAGTGAGTTAACTTAGCTATGTCGTACCTCTGATCACCATATATTGTAAAATTTCCATGAAAGTCCATCCCTCTTGGGTCAATCAACTTAATGTCATTTATTCTGGAGTCATACAAAATATTACTAAAGCAAAGATCACCGTGTAACACCGAGCTCTGTGTCGGTAAAGCTAATATTTTATCAATGCATCTAGAAATAATACTATTTAGTGAAGGTGACTCCTGATTGTTTACGACAAAAGACTTATCTAAATCGATATTATTTGAAGAGCTATACTTCATAATTCGTTGACAAGTCTTATCTACTACTAAATTCGTAAAACTTTTGTTGATGCTACCTAACAACTTTGGGTCGATTTCGACTTGACTACTTGAGCTGATAAAAGCTGCTATTTTGTTAATAATATTTACCCATTGATTATGATGTAATTTGCCATGCACGAAGAGTTCATTTAATGGCAAGTTAGGTAGATATTCTAAAGCATACGAAAATCCCTCTTCAGAAGTTCCTGAGTCTATTAGATGTGGAGTAAAACGCTTTAACTCGGCAGGTAAGCTCTCAAACCAATAAGCCTCTGCTTCTATCTTAGATGAGAAACTTCCACTTTTATATATGACATTTTCTATCATTCTTATCTCGTTGAAAGCCCTTTCTGTAGTCATCTCACCACGAGTTTTGAAGAAAGAGTTAATATGTCCGCAGTCATACCATTTATCAAATACAACTTCAGTTAACTCATATAGATCATGGTACTCGTGAACCGATTTAGTAAAATCTCCTCTATTAATCGCTAACAGTCTAATCAGTTTAGATACGTTAGAAAAGGAAAAGAAACCACACCATACTTTAAAGCTATTCTCACTAAGATTTAACGTACTAGCAGCTTCCCAGTTGTAAAGCTCATTGGTATAGCCGATACCTATACAATCTCCTTTTATACATTGCAAGCCTCTGATTAGAGTATCACCGTGAAGGAATCTTATCGGCTCTGATCTATATCGGGTATCAATTGTATTGAGCACATATAATATATTTTCGCCCAACGAGAAGTCGCTAGGTACTTGGATAAGATCGACTTCTAATTCCTCTAACAATAATTGCTCACTTCTATTTAGTAGATAGCTATCTGGTAATGATAAGACTATAGGTTCATTAATCTCATTTTTCAAAACTTGAACTTGGTGTTCTAATAATTTTTTATTCCCTATAGGCAGAAAACAAGGAGGTATTTTTCCGACCTCTGCTTGAAACTCTGGTATAACATATGCCCCTGAGTTTATAATAATCACAGCTTTTCCCCACTCATAATTCTTCTATACTCTTCAGGTGTTCCTGCTACCTGAGTAACTTCTTCATCAATTATCTGACCTTTTATTTTATAGCCTTCTTGAATCAAATAATTATACAGCGGGGCAACATACAACTCTCCAGCTTCTAACTTGTTATTCTCTAGCGAATCTTTATAAGCTTCATTAAACAATGATGTATTACTAAAGTAATAAAGCCCATTACTTGCGTATTGACTTATCCGTCTTTTCTCTGCAGTACTAGTTACAATATTACTCATATCTAACTTAGCGAAAGACCAATGATCCCCTTCTGCAATAAAAAGCTCTAAATACCCATCACATTGATTTATCCAATCAGGTTTAAGATAGTCTTTTCGTTGAGAATCAATATTAAAAATTAAGATATCCGAGTCAAACCTTTCAGGCAACTCTTTTAAACCAAGAGATACCGTTTCAGCCTGTCCTTTAGTCTCACGATCTAAAACACAAATATGGAAACTCTCAATGCCCATCCGCAAACATTCTCTATGAACAAAACTCGGAGTATCGTAAATATCTCTTACTATAAAAAGAAAGTAATCTTTCGAAAAATAGCATTTAAAAGAACTTAGAGACCATGCAAACATGCTTTCATTTTCTATAGGTAACTGGTATTTAGGAACGTTAAAGCCAGAGTCAAAAAAACGACTACTTAAACCAGCCATTGGTATAACAAAAGTACTCACATTATGTCTCCTTATTGTTATTGATTAGCTGGGTAATCTCTGTATAACTTAGTTCTGTAAATTCATTGGGTCTTATAGCCTTGTCGTCTATGTAAAACCCCTCAAATCCACACCAAGGTTTACCAGTATATAGTTCATCATACGGAACTTCGTGTTTGTTAAGCCAATCTATTATTATAGGTAGAGTATTTGCATTAATCTTACCAGTATTCCCTTCATACGTTCTCATGTTTCTACTGGTAGAAATAATAACCTCAAAACCAAGCGCTTTATACTCTTTCATTTTCTTAATTAACAGATGGTTAGGGGCAGCGTTAGGGTAATCGCCATTAGTAGTAAAGCTAATAGTATCATCGAGGTCAAATATTAATCTTTTCATTAGAGCTCCATATAATATTTAATTTTTTATCGACTAAAGGTGTTTAGAATTCAACACCAAAAGCTTCGAATATTCTATAGTCAGTATCATCAAACCCTCTACTTTTTGCATCCTCTAGCATTCCATCAATCAATAATCCCCTATCAACTACATCTAACTCTAGATAATCGCCATGTTCAACATATTTAGATCTATAAACCTGCCCGCCAGAACTAACTATTTGATAATCAATTGGAGAATGCGCTCTGAATCTTCCACAACCATACATTGTATTTGGCTGATTCTGATATAGGCTCAGGTTCTCAAACATTCTTAAGTACTGACCCATAATAATTCTATTTCCAACGGCTATTCTATCCCCACAATCATAAGAACGAAGAACATCTGCGGAGACAGCCTGTTTGCCTTCAAGCTCACTCATGATGCTAGCTATATCTATACTAATCTCCATATCAGGTCTTACTTTGATAATATACTCATAGCTTTCTTGTAGCCTATCTTCTTCTTCACAGAGAGTTTGGTAACCACAATAATTCATATAAAACATTTTAAGCTGGTTATTAAATGCATTATTAGACATCTTATTAAGCTTATATTCTTTAAAAACCTTATTTAATTCACTATCAGCCTCAGAATAAGTTCGAACATTCTTGATTGAATAATTAGTTCCTTCTGATATCCATTTATTTTTCTTAATTAGGCTGTCCTTAACAACAGATCCTTCTAAAAGTAACTTTTCGATGGATGGGTAACGCTGATACAGATGACTACCTAAGACTCCCTCATGAGAGAACAACTTAACAATATCCTGATCAAATATGCGGTAATAAGGTTTCGTAACCACATTATAGGGTATTTTAAATCCTTTCTTTTCCCAACATGAAATAAACACATCAAACTCGTACTCATCACTATTACTGAAATTTAGTTGGCCATTTTTTGTACCTCTAATTTGGCCCGCAATAATGACACCTACTTTCTTCTTACGTATGGGCCGTATTCTAGTATTCTGCTTAGTACTTCGAAGTAATAGCGTACTCGGATGGTCTTCTAGCGAATGTCTCGTACTCTCATCAAGAAAGGTATCTTCTACCTCTAAATTGTTAATGTTATAGTAGTTAAATAAGTGTAATAAATTATATTTAGCAGTATCGATATCATACATATCGTGTTGATATGCATTATAAGCTTTCTTGTAAAGTTCAGGATCGTAGCCTTTAAGAGTTGACATGTAAATTCTTATAAATAACCTTAAATACCAAGGATGCTTAAAATCAGCCAAATATAAGTTAAATAGATTAATTAACTTATTAGCATCTAATTCGTAGTTTTTACGCCTTTTACCATCCATTGTTTTCACTACATGTGAAAATATTTCTATATATGGAGATTTGAATGATTTTGGTAAATTAGTTGATTCAACTAGCTCAAAATAATTCTTTACTTCATCAGATTCAATACTAGAAGATAGCAACTTTACTTTATAAACTAACCCACGCTCAATATACCTAAATATATTACTACTAAGTAAATTCTCGATCAGCTCATCGTTACTTAGATATTTATATTTTCCAAATAGGACTTGGTAATAGGCTAAGTGTGAGTTTGATTCGAATTTTTGAAACGCTAGCCTCAATACCTCGTCGTACACGTCAACTCTTCTGTGCGAAAAAGATAAATCAAGAAAATATATATAATCATTGAAATGAGCTTCTCTACTATTTAAATACTCAAATAATCTTATAGCTGACTCACCTTTTTTTATTAAATCAGTAAATAAAACTAAGTTACGATCCTCTCTATCGACTTTATTGATATCAGAAAAGACCTGGATATTGTTATTATTGGCTCTCAACAAATCTTGCATCTGAGTTCTCAAAAGCTCTTTCATATAATCCTGATTGTTCATAAACCTCTCCAAAACAAATAATTTTTAATTTTTTAAATTTGAGTATAAAAATTGGTAAGCAAGATATACAAAAATAGTAGCTTTGACGTAATACCAATGACTCTTATTATATTCATCTTTTCTTATAACAGACAAGCTAATTGATATATAAATTTTTAAAGAATTTATGATTTTAATACTTAGGAATAAGTAAAAAAATGATGTAGGAATAAAATACTAAATCATTTTTTAGAATAGTACTAACATAAAACAGCTTTAGAACAAGAATCAGTTCAGTGTAGTCGATCCACTATAAGATAAGTACAGTTTTATTGGTATCAATTTTTCGAAACCTCTAAAATGTGAAGCGTACAGCAAGCAATAAAAATTTATATCGGTAGTCGGTAGAGCGTTATAACATTTATATTTATTTTATTTAGGGGTAAATATACTATTAGCCGTAGATACTTGAAAATAAAGTTGAATGGTTAATTATTTACGTTTACTCAAGAAAAAATATATTATCGAACTTCTCTAAGATTTTAGTATGAGACTTAATCATTTCAACTCCCTTCTTATTATTTTTATTATCCAATAGATTTTTAGTAAGAATATAAGCGATGGACATGGATTTACATTCTGGCGCTATTAAAGGCGAATAAACTAAAGCAGAAGAAGTTATACCAATTATACCCTGTACTTTCGATAACCTAATAACCTCCTCTATTAAAAAATCAGATTCCTTTATAACTTTAATTCTTCCCTTAGTTTCTCTTTCCAAATCTAGAAAACCTTTCATTACAAGCTCAGGTTCTTTTTTTGGGTGTAGCTTAACGAAAATATTTGATTCAGTAGATTCTATTAAATTTAATAAAGTTGTTTTTATGATGCGTAAATACTCATTTGTATTGACTCTAAATTTCTGACTAAGATATATATAGTCTTTAGGTTTGATATTATATTTATCAATAATTGATAAAGCATATCTTTTTTCGTCTTGAGTTGGTTTTTCAAAAGAAAGATAATAATTACTCTGACTCACTTTAAATGTTTTTTTTGTTAAGTCAGGAAAGCTCGTAAAAGATTCATCAAAATCAACAAACGGTTTATAAAAGCTTTTGAAATTTGAATTTGGATAAATATTTACTATTTTACTTTGAACTTCGGGACTGAAACATACCATCTTAGCTAACCTCTTAGCCTCAGTTACAAATTCTTTAGTCAATTTGTATTTTTTATACATTCTTTTAAAAACTTCAGTTTGACTCAAAGTCTCTCTAGAGAGCTTTCTCACTAGATCAAAATCGACTGAACCATTAGGTTCATAATTTTCATTTTCTTCAAGCCTATAAGTCCCTAGACCTTCTTCTATTAAAATAAGCTTAACTTTGTTGCGTTTGGCTATATTTGCTAGAATGGCATAATGAAATTGGAAGCTGTTTAAGTAAAGAGTTCTAGGATTAATTGCCTTTAAAATCTTTCTATAATTTGCTTCAATAAGCTTAATATTACTAAATAAGATGCTATTTGGATTAACCGGTAGCTTGTGAAATAGCACACCATCGAATGCATTTAAATTAAACATACCATGTATCAATTGTGGCACCGTTAGGTTTGCATCGGTATAAACTACCAATAAAAAACTATTTGTAATATTCATCTTCTCAATCAATCCTGTTACGTGTTTAAGCTGACCAAGATTTGATATAACAAACAAATTGCTTACATAATTTATATTTTCATGAGGTAAATCCTCTATATTTAAGTACGTTTTAGGTCTATATACTTTTAAACTCATACAAAATTCACCCTGGAAGTGGATTAACTATAAAAAATAACAACTTATTCTCAATATTACTATAATTTCATTAAATTTCTAAACACCACATATAGATCGATTAATAAATTATGGGATATACATAGATGGATTTCTATACTTGGATTTAAAGCTATCACGGATATGTATAAATAATAAAAACCTTACTGTACATTGTAGTAAATTTAGGTTTAGATAAGTATGCTTAAGCTTGTTTTTTTCTGAAATCCACAAGACAAAAATTAAAACCTTTATTATTTAACCTCTTGAATCAAAAGTAATCAATTAATTATTATACATTTCTTAATAAGTCTTTAGAGTCTAATGCTTTCAGATACCGCATTACCGCTTTCTTGTGCATTAAGTTTTTTTCGATATTCAAATGTTTTTCAAATTAACCATTATAAATTTAAAAATTGATCCTACAGGTATTTATAAATTTATCCACCCTTTCTTTCCTACTTCAAGTCAGTATCTATAAACACCCTTAACTATTATAATATAGTCAAGCTCACTTAAAAGTGTTATAAATTAATTATAAAACCAAATTGTTATTATAAAGACCATGACTTACTCACCAGATTTTCGTAGACAAGTTCTTAAAAGTATAGGTGACGGTATGAGCTATGTTCAAGCGGCTGAATTCTATAGTCTCAGCCCAACCATCATATAAAACTGGTCGAGACATGTTCATAGCAAAACAACAAGACAAACCAAACCAAACCCTATAAAAATACTAGATGATGTGCTACTTAATGATATCAAGGAACATCCTAATGATTAGCAGTACGAAAAAGCTCGTCGTTTAAACTGTAGTAAAACAGGCATTTACCATGCCTTAAAGCGCCTTGGTATCAGTCAAAAAAAACCTTAAAGTATCCAAAAGCGTGCCTAATAAAAAGAGCGGCGTATCACATTAAGTTAAATAGCTTCACACAGCAAGGCTACCCTATTGTATATATGGACGAGAGTGGCTTTGAGGCGAGGACTATTCGTCCTTAAGGCTATATATCGATAGGTAAATCTTGTATTGATCGCTATAACTGGCAAGCAAAAAGCGTGCTAATTTCATCGGTGCTCTCTATGAAAAGATGCTGTTTGCGCTTGATTACTTTAAGCACAACATTAACAGCAGCATATTCTACCACTGGTATAAATACACGTTAATTCCAAGTCTTAAAACCAAATGCGTGATTGTCATGGGTAATGCCCGTTTTCATAAAAATAAATGTATTAAAAACTACTTAATAGACATGGACATCGTATTCTATGGCTACCACCGTACAGCCCTGATTTAAATCCCATTGAAAAGAAGTAGGCACAAGCGAAGTTTCTACACCAAGATTGGATAGAAAATGATTTGCCTAAACTGTTTTATCATATGGATCGTATCCCTTTTATTCTGTATTGACTATATATCTGAATGTTGAATATTTAAATACTCTAAAGACTTTTGTAATTTCTTTATCTTATTTTTATTATAGATTAGAAATACTATCTTTGGATTATAAATTATGAGTCTAGAAAGTAATAACTTTATATAATAATATCCTCTCGACTCAACCCTAAGAAGGTTATTTTTTTTTAGCTTGAGGATGTCTACTTTTTCTCTTGGAATGAGAATACGTTTTCTAGCCCAACCACTATTTATTTTTCTAGTATTTTCTTTAAGTATATAACTAGTTAACTTTAAATTACTCTTGTGATAGTATTCTTTACTATCGAAATCCTGAAATGTTTTTCCGATTATTAAACTGATTTTATCGTAAACTACACCTTCCACAAGAGCTGAAGATGAGATACTCAAAAAGTACTTAGATTTCAAAATATCATCAGAGTCTAGGTCAGAAATAACTGTCACGTTATCATAACTGTTTAAAGTCGACCTTAATTCTATGAAATAATTATCTGAAGTGTTATCTCTAGCTTTATATTTAAATCTTACTTCAGGGTTGGATACTATTATTTTCTTTAGCAACTCTTTCCATCTTATTTCATCTTCAGCACTAGAGAGAATTTCTGTTTGTTCAAATATTATTGCACTCTCTTTTGGACTATTATTATTCACTACATGCGAGCATAATTTTAAGTTCAACCAACTCATTCCATAAGCTATACCATTATCTCTACATCCAAGAGCTTTACAAATCTTTTTGTATAGTTGGTAGTCCGCCTTTGAGTTCAACCAAACTTGGTCTGCATTTACTCTACTTATAAAGGCATCTAATTGATAATGACTAACGATACCAGGAAATATCGAAATTACCTTAGTTTGTGTACTGGCTAACCTACTAATAACATGATTTAGAAGGTATCCCCCCAAACAAGCAACGACATAATCATAGTCGACCAGAGAATCCAAATTGTCTTTTTGAAGATACAATATTTCTTTGAAATTTTTTGGATGATAAATTGCATCAATACCTATAAACACAGGTTGGCAATTATATTGTGCGCATACCCTTAAGGCTGTCGATTTGACAGCCTTAAAATGAGAGTCTCTTTTAAATAGAAAAGCAATTTTCAATGTCTAGCTCACTTGATTTTTTTTGAGCTGCTCACCTTTGCCAATATTAGTTTGAGCAGTTTTACCAATTAATGATTCATATTGGTCAACTAAGAAGTCTCCAGTTCCAGGACGACGTACCCATAAATTCTCTTCGGTAAAGGTTTCACCTTCCTCGATATCCTTATAAGCGACTACAGAAGCGAAAGCAAAATCAATTGTTGATTTTTCTTCAGCAACTGCACCCTTAGAACCGCCACGAGCTTTTGCAATAGCCTTGCTACCTTTAATAAGCTCGGCCATCCCATCAGAGTCCATAGAACAATTGATATCTGGACCCGCGCGATCGAAACTATCCGTGAAATGACGCTCTAGTACGCTAGCTCCTAATGCTACTGCTCCTAAGCATGCATAATTATCTACACAGTGGTCAGACAGCCCAATCACAGCATTAGGGAACGCCTCTTCCAATTCGGTCAATGCACCTAAACGTACCAATTCGTATGGAGTCGGATATACGTTCGTGCAATGTAAAAGTGAATATGGTACTTTTGCAGATTCCAATATTTCGACAGACTTTCGAATACTTTCAATACTATTCATACCAGTGGATAAGATAATAGGCTTACCAAATGAGGCAACAAGTTTGATAAGTGGATAGTTGTTACATTCACCCGACCCTATTTTATAAGCTTCTACACCCATACGTTTGAGACGGTAGGCTGCTTCTCTTGAAAAAGGAGTACTAATGAATATCATCCCTTTAGACTCAATATACTCTTTAAGAGCAGTTTCATCTTCTTCGTTCAGCGCACACCTTTCCATGATTTCATAGATAGACACGTCTGCATTACCTGGAATTACAGATTTCGCTTCTTCAGACATCTCATCTTCTACTACGTGTGTTTGATGTTTTACCATCTCTGCACCAGCTCTATGAGCTGCGTCTACCATTTCTTTAGCAACGTCTAAAGAGCCTTCGTGATTAATTCCAATTTCCGCAATAACTAACGGTTCAAAATCATAGCCGATATCGCGATTTCCGATTTTAAAGCTTGGTTTCATAATGTTCTACCTTTAATAATTAAGTTGGCTCTATCTAAATCTGCATGACTATCAATATCAATAGACTCCTCTTCATCCATTGCAATAAATTTTACAGGTTGGCAGAAAAAGGACTCATTTTTAATCAAGTTTTTGAAAGAAACGATATAAACAGCTCCATTGATACGTAATGCTTTTGGTAATAACTGTCTTGGAGCCTCTAAATCTGAAATATCCCTTATGGGAACCATTTGACCATCAACATCTTGAACGACAACTTTGTAAGGGTGATGTTCACATTCAGTCACCGATACTACAGAATTTACAGAGATATCGCTTTCGTATTCATCTATACAAGCCTCTATATTTTCAACTTCACGTAATGGACTAGTAGGCTGTAAAAGAATACATATTTCATTAGAAAGCTGCATCTCACAATATATATCTTTCAAAACTTCAATAGTTTTTGCACTGTCTGATGATGTAAGTTCTCGTCTTTCATGAACTTCAGCATCGTGTAGTAATGCTTCTTCCATTATATTTTTAGAATCTGTAGATACGATCACTCTACTAATGCTAGGTATAGATTTGGCTGACTTTATAGCTCTGGCTAATAGAGAAGTACCATCGACTAACTGTAAATTTTTATCTTTTATACCCTTTGAACCACCGCGCGCTGGTATAACTGCAATATATGTCATAGTTACTTAACCCCAGATTCATAGATCCACAAAAACTTTTTGAACTGGGATATCCCACATTCTTTTACTAACGATATGAGACTCAAATAGCTCAGTACTATTTCCCTTACCAAACCAAGTAGATTTCTCAACATCAAGTGTGTCAATCTTCGTAAGAGATTGCTTAATATCTTCTTCTGAATAAGCACAATCCAACACTGAAGGACCTCTAAAGCGAGAGTTTTGACGAGTACCTATATTTATACTTGGTAAGCCATAGAAAGGAGCTTCTCTTACTCCGGCACTTGAATTACCTATAATAAACTCCGAATTTTTCAGTAGAACTAAGAAGAACTCAAAGTTGATGGAAGGAAATATTCTAAAACTTGGATTGTCTTCATACGTTTCGATAACATCTAACAACTTCAAACTACCAGGATCATTATTTGGGTAGATAACTATATAGTTTCTACCTGAGCTATCAAGAACTCTAAATAGATTCTCAGCATATAGTTTAATATCTTTTTCTTCACTGGTTACAGGATGGAACATCACAATACCGTAGTTTTCGTAGTCAATTTCGTAATGTTTTTTTGCTGCTTTTAGACTAGGTAAACTTGCAGAGTCCATAATATCTAAATCAGGAGAACCTATAATAAAGATAGCATTATTATTTTCACCCATTTGAATCAGTCTTTGCTTAGCTTCGTCATTAGCAACCATATGAATATGAGAAAGCTTAGTAATAGAATGTCTTATTGAGTCATCGATAGTTCCTGATAACTCACCACCTTCTATATGACATACTCGAATATGATTAAGAGCTCCTACTGTAGCTCCAGCCAACGCTTCTATACGATCTCCATGTACAACGATCATATCAGGTTCGATAGAATTTACTAACCTTGAGATGATACTAATAGTATTAGACAATATAGAGCACATGGGCTCATCAATATGTTGGTTTGAGATAAGATAACTATTCTTATATTTCTGCTTTTTTACTTCATTGAAAGTTGAACCATATAGCTTCATCATATGCATCCCTGTTACTAAGACGTGAAGCTCAAAACCTTCCATACTTTCAACTTTATCCATTAAGCTTTTTATTTTACCGAAATCTGCTCTAGTACCTGTTACAAACAATATTTTCTTCATATACAAATTTCGTCCGATTTTGAATAAAAAACACCTCATTGTAGGGTTGTAGTAAAGTTTTTTCAAGGTGTTAATTTAGGGGGTAGAAGGGATCAAATCTACGTTGTTTACTCGTTTATTTACTTTTATCAATGTAAGCTTTAACTGATAAGCCTTACAAAATATTCATAATAGTAAATATATTTATGATCGGCCCTAAAACTTAACCAAAAATATTTGATTTTTAGAATAAAAAACCGATTATCGCCATAATTGTTTACTTTATCCAAGTTATCATAACAATACCTTAGTACGATAGCTTGGTAAGCTCTACTCGTAGCGATATTAAGATCTATTAAACATATTCTTTTTATCGACTAAAAAAAACACCCCAATATAGGAGTGTTTCTTCTAATAATATTTTATGCCTATATATCAGAACTAGATCTGTATTACCAACCAGTAACTTCTTTTAACTTATCACCGATTTTAGCTGGATCGCGAGTATACGCGATGCCTGCATCTTCAAAGGCTTTGAATTTCTCTTCAGCAGTACCTTGACCACCAGAGATGATAGCGCCAGCATGACCCATACGCTTGCCTTCAGGAGCCGTTACACCAGCGATGTAACCAACGACTGGCTTAGTCACGTTTTCTTTGATATAAGCAGCTGCTTCTTCTTCAGCCGTACCACCGATCTCACCGATTAGTACGATAGCTTCGGTTTGTGGATCGTCTTGGAACAGTTTTAGCGCGTCGATCTGGTTCATACCAGGGATAGGATCACCGCCGATACCGATACAGGTTGACTGACCAAAGCCAAGCTTCGTCGTTTGCGCAACCGCTTCATACGTTAGCGTACCAGAGCGTGAGATGATACCGACTTTACCTGGCTGATGGATATGGCCTGGCATGATACCGATTTTGCACTGGCCTGGCGTGATGACACCTGGGCAGTTAGGGCCAACCATACGTACATCATCTGCTTCTTCGATATAACGCTTTGCTTTTAGCATATCGATCGTCGGTACGCCTTCAGTGATCACAACGATAAGCTTTACGCCTGCATCGACAGCTTCTACGATAGAATCTAGTACGAATGGTGCTGGTACATAGATAACTGATGCATCAGCTTGAGTCGCTTCCATCGCTTCCGCCATGGTGTTAAATACTGGTAGGCCTAAGTGCGTTTGCCCGCCTTTACCTGGCGTGACACCGCCAACGACTTTAGTACCGTATTCGATGGCTTGCTCAGAGTGGAACGTACCGTTTTTACCAGTGAAACCTTGTACCAATACTTTGGTATCTTTATCAATTAATACACTCATTGTTTTTTCCTTGTATTCGGTTGTCTTGTAATAGCAGCTTGTAAACTGATATATCGTTGAATATTAACGATTCATCATCACTAAAACTGCTATTACGCTTTGACTACTATATTCAAGACTCTATATATAGAGAATTATGCTTGAACTGCGTCGACAATTTTTTGTGCTGCATCTGCAAGGCCCTGAGCTGACGTCAGCTTCAGACCAGACTCTTCTAGGATCTGCAAGCCTAATTCAGCGTTGTTACCTTCTAGACGTACTACGACTGGTACTTGTACATCAACTTCTTTGACTGCTGCGATGATCGCTTCTGCAATCATGTCACAGCGTACGATACCGCCAAAGATGTTGATTAGAACGCCTTCGACACTGCTGTCTTCTAAAATGATTTTGAACGCTTCAACCACACGGTCTTTAGTTGCGCCGCCGCCAACGTCTAGGAAGTTAGCAGGCTTGCCGCCATACAATTTGATGATGTCCATAGTCGCCATAGCCAGACCAGCACCGTTGACCATACAACCGATGTTGCCTTCTAGGGCCACATAGTTTAGATCAAATTCAGCCGCTTTTAGCTCACGCTCGTTTTCTTGCGTTTTGTCTTGTAGTGCTGCGATTTTTGGTAGACGATATAGTGCGTTTGAGTCGATACCGATTTTGCCATCAACACAAACGATCTCGCCGTTTTCACGAACTGCTAGCGGGTTGACTTCAAGTAAGGCAAAATCATTTTCGACGAATGCTTGATAAGCGCCAGTCATGATTTTTACAAACTGGTTGATTTGTTTACCTTCTAAACCCAACTGAAACGCGACATCACGCGCTTGGTAAGGCATTAGACCTACCAATGGATCTACGCTCACTTTAAAGATTTTTTCTGGCGTCTCATTAGCGACTTCTTCGATATCGACACCGCCTTCAGTTGATGCCATAAAGGTAACGCGGCGCGTAGAACGATCGACAACTGCGCCAAGATATAGCTCAGTTTGTACTGGGTACATATCTTCTGCAACCAATACGAAGTTGACTGGTTGACCATCAGCGTCAGTTTGGAAGGTTACTAGATTAGTACCGATAAGCTCATCAGCGACTTGCTTAGCTTCTTCACGAGTCTTAACCAGCTTTACACCACCAGCTTTACCGCGACCACCAGCATGGACCTGTGCTTTGATAACGGCGATATCCGTTGGGGTTTTATCAAAGGCAGCTGCTGCTTCGTCGCCACTATGGGCAATGATGCCTTCTTGAATTGGCAAACCGTAGCTTTTTAATAGCTCTTTTGCTTGATACTCATGTAAATTCATTGATTGTATCCTTTATTTTTTACAATTAATAAAAAGTGAAAATAAGTGCACGATAATATTTATATAGTGCACTTATAGCCGTAGCTCCAGTGGTTATAACGCTTATCGTTATAACCCTTATCATAAGCATAGTCATCATGATCATCATAGTTATCATAGTCATGACGTCTACTGTACTACGGTCAATTTATACCTTAATACCTACTCGGTAAACGTTAGCGATTACTTACGTTTTTTACGCTGAATGGCGTGAATAGCACGGCCATCGGCTGATAGTGCCGCTTCGTGTACGGCTTCTGATATCGTTGGATGCGCAAACGTCATTAGCTGCAAGTCTTCAACACTAGAAACAAACTCCATCGCAATCATACCTTGATGGACGATATCACCAGCACCAGCTGAGATAGCATGCATGCCTAATAGGCGGTCTGTTTTTGCATCAGCAACGACTTTGATAGAGCCTTGCGCTTCACTTTGCGCAAGAGCACGGCCGTTAGCAGCTAGGTTAAATGAACCAGTTTTGACTTCATAGCCTGCTTCAGTCGCTTCTTGTTCAGTCAAACCAACCCATGCGATTTCTGGATGCGTATAGATAACGTTGATAATAGTATCATAGTTGACTTGTGCTTTTTCACCATGGATACGCTCAACCGCCATCATGCCCTCTTCCATTGCTTTATGCGCCAGCATAGGACCACGGACTAAATCACCGATTGCATATACACCATCAAGATTGGTTTTACATTGGTCATTCACGTCAATCAGACCACGTTCAGTCAAGGTAACACCGCTGTCATCACCCAGTAGTTTTTCAGAGTAAGCACGGCGGCCAACACAAACGATGAGCTTATCAAAACGCTCCTCGCTCGATTCGCCTTTGTTTTCACTAGTGACGACGACTTCATCTCCTTGTACTTCAGCATTGGTGACTTTGGTATCGACACGGATATCAAGGCCTTGCTTTTTAAACATCTTACGAGATTCTTTAGCGATGTCTTTATCAGCAGCGGCTAAAAATTCAGGTAGCGCTTCGTATACAACCACTTCACTACCTAAGCGACGCCATACAGAGCCAAGCTCAAGGCCGATAACACCAGCACCGATAACGCCTAAACGTTTAGGCACTTCAGTGAAATCAAGCGCGCCTGTTGAGTCAACGATACGATCGCCGTCAGTTTTGGCGACTGGAATCTCGATAGGCACAGAGCCTGCTGCCAAAATAACGTTTTTTGCAGTGATGGTGGTCTCAGATTCATCTTCTAAAGCGACAAACTTAACTTTTTTGTCACCACCTTTACCGTCAACTAACGTGCCCCAGCCTTGTAGCCAGTCAACGCCGTTACCTTTTAATAATGCTGC
The DNA here is from genome assembly GCF_052259005.1 of Psychrobacter sp. 1Y10. Lineage (NCBI taxonomy): Bacteria > Pseudomonadati > Pseudomonadota > Gammaproteobacteria > Moraxellales > Moraxellaceae > Psychrobacter > Psychrobacter sp. 1Y10. The sequence goes on from NZ_JBQQES010000002.1 coordinate 444,186, forward strand.
TACACCGCCAGTCAACTGCTTAACAATACCTTCTTTACGCTCTATCATTTGCTCGATGTTGATAGAGACGTCGCCTGTACTAATGCCATGCTCATCAAGATCATGTTTAGTCGCTTCATAACGATGCGAGCTGTCAAGGAGTGCTTTTGATGGGATACAACCGACGTTTAAGCACGTACCGCCAAGAGCAGGCTCGCCTTTATAAACGCGTTTTTCGATACAAGCCACACTCATACCCAGCTGTCCTGCACGGATAGCTGCTTCATAACCACCGGGACCGCCGCCAATGACGACCAAATCATAATTGTCTTTCATAGTCCGTTCCTATTTCAAATTTTATACTATGCCTAAAAGCTTGAGTAACCAGAAAAACCGGTGCAAACGCTACCTATTAGTAGACTAAGCAAGTTTGACATGGCCAATCATATTTTTTAGGTTTGGTATTCGTTATCGTTTAAGCTATTAAGCAATTTATTAATAACAAACGTAATCAGCCAGCAGATAACCGTATAGTCAATACACTACTTCAGTATCTTATGCCGTATAACGCTGATGTGTAACCGTGAGAATTGCAGAATAACTGGGAGAGCTTTTGTCACAAAGCTAAAAAAGCTTGTATCGGTGATTACCAATACAAGCTTAAACACTTATAGATCTAATAGTAATAATGATGGATCTTCAACGAGCTCTTTGATAGTCACTAAGAACTGTACCGCCTCTTTACCATCAATCATACGGTGGTCGTAAGACAGCGCCAGATACATCATCGGTAGGATTTCAACTTTGCCATCAACAGCCATTGGGCGATCATTGATAGCATGCATACCTAAAATAGCCGTTTGCGGCGGATTCAAGATAGGCGTTGACATCAGTGAGCCAAAGACACCGCCGTTTGAGATAGTGAACGTACCACCAGTCATCTCATCTAGACCTAATTTGCCTTCTTGTGCTTTACCGCCAAGCTCACGGATTTTGCTTTCGACATCTGCCATGCTCATGCGATCGGTATCACGCAATACTGGCACAACTAGGCCGCGATCTGATGAGACGGCAACACCGATATCATAAAAACCATGATAAACGATATCATCGCCATCTAATGAGGCGTTTACTGCTGGGAAACGTTTTAGCGCTTCGGTAGCGGCGCGTACGAACAATGACATAAAGCCTAGACGTACACCATGACGTTTTTCAAACTTCTCTTTATACTTAGTACGTAAGTCCATCAACGGCTTCATGTTGACTTCGTTAAACGTCGTTAGCATCGCTGTATCTTGTGATGCTGACAATAGACGCTCAGCAACACGCTTACGTAAACGGGTCATTGGTACGCGTTTTTCAGTACGCTCGCCCGTTGACTCAGCGACAGGACGACCACTGTCAGACTTGATAGAGCTATCAGCTTTTAGCTTTGGGCTTGCCATGTCAGTCTTGGTTACTCGGCCGCCGCGACCACTGCCTTCGACTTCTTTAGGATTTACGCCACTTTCTTTGGCAGCTTTACGTACCGCTGGACTTTGATCTTTATGATCGGCTTCATCATGCGGCGCATCTGGACGACTTGGGGTATCGCCATAACCAGTTTCTTTTTGTTGTACTGGTGCAGCAGGTTGATCTGGATCTACGGCTGGCGCTTCATTAGAGCCAGCATCAGAACTGCCACTTGCGCCAGCTTCGAACTCTGCGATTAAGTCAGCTGATTCAACAGTATCATCGACTTGCTTGACGATTTTGGTCACTACACCGTCATCAGGTGCAACGACTTCTAATACTACTTTATCAGTTTCGATCTCTGCTAATAGGTCATCACGATTAACCTGTTGACCTTCAGTGACATGCCATTCAACAATCGTGCCGTCGGCAATCGATTCTGGAAAAACGGGGGCATTGATTTCAGCCATCGATATACTCCTTAGATTTAGATATTACTATTTATTATTACGTCGTGATAGACAGCTATTTCCTATTTAAGGATATGTCATTAATAAAAACATACCCTCATACCTCATTTACTTCTTGATCATATAACCATGTAATAGGAGCTAACTGCTATCGTCTCATTGATTAATCTTATATTGGTGACACTTATTCAGCCAATTTATCCACACTAACACCTAGACTCTCGGCAACCAGTGTTTGCTGCTGCTGAGCATGCAACTTTGGTGAACCAGTCGCTGGCGCTGCACTAGGAGGACGTGCTACTGGATCCATCACTTTCGCTTTAGTCGGATGCGGTACCACAATACGGAACATATGCGGCGCTAAATAATACCAAGCACCTTGGTTCAATGGTTCTTCTTGTGACCAAACGATCTCTTCTAGATTGCTGTATTTTTCTATCTCAGCAATCAAGCGTTTTTCTGGAAGTGGATATAACTGCTCAATACGAACGATGGCCACATGCTCCAGACCCAATGCGCGGCGCTGCTCAAGTAGGTCATAATAAACTTTACCACCGCACAGTACCAAACGTGTGATCTGATCGGCGTTTTGCTGATCAATCTCTGGTAGTACTGTTTCAAATTTGCCGTTAGCAAGCTCTTCTAATTGTGAAGTTGCAAGCTTATGACGTAATAAGCTTTTGGGTGACATCACGATCAAGGGTTTACGAATTGGACGTACTGCTTGACGACGTAGTGCATGATAGATTTGCGCTGGCGTAGTCGGAGTAATGACCTGCATATTGTCTTCAGCACATAACTGTAAAAAGCGCTCAAGACGTGCTGAAGAATGTTCAGGGCCTTGACCTTCATAACCATGTGGTAAGAGCATCGTTAGACCGCAAACACGCTGCCATTTGGTCTCACCACTAGAGATAAACTGGTCGATAACCACCTGCGCACCGTTAACGAAATCGCCAAACTGCGCTTCCCATACAATCAACGCGTTAGGAACTGTCGTTGCATAGCCATACTCAAAGGCTAGTACCGCTTCTTCTGATAGCAATGAGTTGTAGGTGGCAAAACGCGCTTGGGTCTCGCTTATATGCGCAAGTGGCACATACATACTGCCATCGTTGACGTTATAAATTTCGCTATGGCGATGTGAGAAAGTACCGCGGCCAACATCTTCACCAGTGATACGTACTAATACATCATCATTGTCGACAAGAGAAGCATAAGCAAGCGTTTCTGCTGCGCCCCAGTTAAGAGGCTCTTCACCAGTTTGCATCGCTAAACGCTGATCAACAAGCTTTTGCACTTGACGCTGTAGCTTATAACCTTCTGGCATTTTCGCCATGCGGTGACCATACTCTTTTAACTTTTCGATATCGACACTGGTATCCCAATCGTCAACCAAGTCATGACCTAAATACGGTTTCCAGTTAACAAAAAGCGCTTCATCAGGATCGTTGACTAAAGAATTCACCACATAATCACCACGATCTAGCGACTCACGGTATAAGTCCTCGTAGTTTTTGGCTTTTTCTTCATCGATCACACCAGCTTCTACTAATTGCTGTGCATAGAGTGCACGAGTCGTTGGTAACTTTTTGATAACGGCATACATCAATGGCTGAGTTGCAGAAGGCTCATCGGCTTCGTTGTGACCGTTACGGCGATAACAAAACAGATCGATAATAATATCTTTATCAAACTCATGACGGTAATCAAGTGCAAGCTGCGCGGCAAAAACAACCGATTCAGGATCATCACCGTTTACATGTAAAATAGGAGCATGAACCATTTTGGCGACATCGGTACAGTATTCTGTCGAACGCAAATCTTCTTGACGACTGGTCGTAAAGCCAACTTGGTTGTTTATGACAATATGTACCGTACCACCCGTGGTATAAGCACGCGTCTGTGACATCTGAAAAGTCTCTTGCACCACGCCTTGACCAGCAAACGCTGCATCACCATGCACAACAATTGGCAATACTGAGTTGCCATCTTTATCATTATGACGAGCTTGATCATTACGGCGTACTTGACGTGCGCGTACTGAACCTTGTAGTACTGGAGCAACAATCTCAAGGTGCGATGGGTTAAAGGCCAGTGCTAAATGCGCTTCACCGCCTGGTGTCATTACATTAGATGAATAACCATTGTGGTATTTGACATCGCCTGAGCCTTTTTCTGGCTGTACTTTCCCATCAAACTCGTCAAATAGATCAGCAGGATTTTTACCCAAGACGTTAACCAATAAGTTAAGACGTCCACGGTGAGCCATACCGATAACCATCTCTTTGGTACCGTAACTACCAGCACGTTGAATGATTTCGCTAACCGCAGGAATAAAGCTTTCGCCGCCTTCTAAACCAAAACGTTTTACGCCCGTATATTTACGCGCTAAGTACTTCTCTAATCCTTCAGCAGCCGTCAAACGCTCCAAAATAGATAAGCGTTTTTCCTCGTCAAACTTGATATAACCTAGATTGGTCTCGAGATACTTTTCCATCCAACGTTTTTCGGTACTGGTGGTCACGTGCATGTACTCTACACCGATATGACGGCAATAGACGCGCTCCATAATTTCGATAATTTCACGCAATGGCGCTTCTTTTTTACCGATATTAAGATCGCTAGTAGGATATACAGTATCGAGATCGGCTTCTGATAAGCCATGGTAAGCGAGGGTCAAATCTTCGACTTCAGCGCGCGGATGCAGCTCTAAAGGATCAAGCTGTGCACGGCGATGACCACGACGACGATACGCCGAAATCAATTGCTGGACAGCCATCTGTTTAGGGTCTGCACAGTCTTCTGGGGTGCTTGTAGTTGTATTGTCAGAGGCGGGGCCAACTTTATTGGCTGTCTGATTACGGGCAAGCAATAAGAATTGATCTTTAATGGCATTATGCTTGGCATCGTTAGGAGATTGGTACTGCTTAAAATAATCTTGCCAATCCGTATCGACACTGTCTGGGTCGCTTAAAAACTGCTCATAAAGGGATTCGATATAAAGGGCATTGTCAGCGGCAAGTTCAGTATGTTCTACGCCGGCTGCTTCTTTCGTTATACTATTCATAATAATCGTCTATTTGATAGATAAATGAATGGAATCGTGCTTATTATTGTGTGTTCTATTATACGCTAAGCTTTTAAAAAAGTTGGTATACATCATGAAATACTATTTACTAGTTATTACTTATCGATAGTTACTGTTCTTGAGTAATAGTTTGTGAATAATGGTCATTGACTGATTACGCTAAGCGCTACTTATGATCGCTTGATATTATAAATGAGTATGAGCCACGATAATATCAAGTCCAAGCTTCACTGATGTTAGTCACTTAGATAAACAATTGCTTTGCAAAAAATGTTTAAAAACCATTTAAAGTGTCATCTATAACGAGCATACACTGCTGTATAAGGTAACATGCATAAATTACCTGACATAGTTTGTTTGTTCAATACTAAGTATTTACATATTAAATATTAACTATTACTTTTCGAATATTAGTCATCACTTTACGGACATCAGGCGTATATTATTAATGATGGCATGGCTAAAAGTTCGTAGAGAGTTAGTGTAAAGAGTCTATTTTTTAACGTTGTTTAGTAGCGCTATGATAACATTTTTATGAAGCAATATTTATCATAAGTTGCGAAACACCAACTTTATTTATAAGACAGTCTTGATTATGACAGACGTTACTTTCCTAAAAAACTCATAAAGAAACGATTTCTTCGCGCTAAACGAATCTTTAACTTTTACAATCGACAAAATTGTATGATGACCTATCAAATCAACAAGCTTTTTATCATGTATAAATTGTACAGGTAAATAATAGTCAATCTATAATCTCTTACATGCTACCAACGTACTGTACGCATAGACTTACATTAGTTAAGATAAATGACTCTCTTCTTGCTAATCTAGCAATAGAGCATCTTGTGCAATAAAAAAACCGCCTGATTAACAGACGGTGTCTTTGTATGTATAAGAATACCTAGATATTTGGTTAACCAGCTTGATCTAATAATAAATTACGTAGGTTGCCGATCGCTTTAGTAGGGTTTAGACCTTTTGGACAGACCGATACACAGTTCATAATACCGCGGCAACGGAATAGGCTGAACGGATCATCCAAGCGTGCTAGGCGAGCTTGGGTATCAGTATCACGGCTATCAACCACAAAGCGGTTGGCATTAAGTAGTGCTGCTGGTCCTAAGAACTTATCAGGGTTCCACCAAAATGACGGACAGCTGGTAGAACAGCAAGCACATAAGATGCATTCGTACAGACCATTCATCTTTTCACGCTGCTCAGGTGACTGCAAACGCTCGGTTGGCGGCGCTGGCTGCTCATTGATCAAGTACGGATGTACTTTTTCGTATTGCTCATAGAACTGGTTCATATCAACGACTAAGTCACGGACAACAGGTAAGCCCGGCAATGGACGAACAGTAACTTTTTCAGGCAATGTGTTCATGTTAATCAAACAGGCCAAACCATTTTTACCATTAATGTTTACGCCATCAGAACCACAGATGCCTTCGCGACATGAGCGGCGAAAGGTGATGGTTTCATCTTCCTTTTTGAGACGCAATAACACATCAAGCAACATACGATCTGAGTCTTGTAGCTCAATCGTATAAGTCTGCATGCGCGGCGCTGCGTCCACATCAGGATCGTAGCGATAGATTTCGATGGTGCGAGTACCTCGGCTCATAATGCTAAACTCCACACGTAGGTGATGGCGGGCATACAAAATGTGCATCATACCAGCGCTATTGTTCAATTTATATCATAGCACTGGTATAAGCTTGTAGCTAGCGGTCACCTTTTTAATAAATTAATAAGGGATAAAACGGTAATCCTATACGTATACAAGATGCATGTCGTATAAAATTAATAAACGCGAACTTTTGGCTCAACATAATCGACAGTTAGTGGAACTTTACGAACTGGCTTGTAGATAATACGGTTGCCTTCAGAATACCATAGAGTATGCTTCATCCAGTCGTGATCATTACGACCGTTTGGTGCGTAATCATCGTCTTCTGGACGATCGTAGTCAGAGACACTGTGTGCACCGCGGCTCTCATGTCGACTCGCTGCTGATATCATCGTGGCTTTTGCAACTTCATACAGATTAGCGACTTCAAATGCTTCGATACGAGCTGTATTAAATACTTGTGATTTATCAGCCAAATGAATCTGATCAATCTTCTCGCCCAATGCTAGGATTTTCTCTACGCCTTCATCCATCAATGCTTGCGTACGGAATACACTTGCATGCTTTTGCATAGTTGCACGAATCTCATCTGCCACGTCTTGCGCATTGTAGCCTTCTGTAGATTGCTGCAATTTATCCAAACGACGTACCGTAAAGTCTAGTACATGCGGGTCGAGCGGCTTGTAGTTATGATCAGCATGATGATATTCATCAACGATATGCTTACCTGCTGCACGTCCAAATACTAATAAATCAAGCAATGAGTTGGTACCTAAACGGTTGGCACCATGGACACTAACACACGCACACTCACCAATAGCATATAGACCTTTGACGACATCGCCTTTGGCATAAAGACCGTCTTCATCCTTACCCGCTTCTAAATCTGGTACAACCACTTGACCATGAATCGTAGTAGGAATACCGCCCATCATATAATGAATGGTAGGGATAACTGGAATAGGCTCTTTAGTGATATCAACGTTCGCAAAGTTTTTACCAATCTCAAATACCGATGGTAGGCGCTTCATGATGGTATCTACCCCTAAATGCGTCATATCCATAACGATATGATCTGCATTGGGACCACAACCACGACCTTCTTTGATCTCTTGGTCCATAGAGCGCGATACCAGATCACGGGGTGCTAAGTCTTTAACGGTTGGGGCATAACGCTCCATAAAGGCTTCACCGTCTTTATTACGTAAGATTGCCCCTTCACCGCGGCAACCTTCAGTCAACAGCACCCCTGCTCCGTGAACACCCGTTGGATGGAACTGCCAAAACTCCATATCTTGTAATGGAATGCCAGCGCGAACCGCCATACCAATACCGTCACCAGTGTTAATATAAGCGTTGGTAGAAGCGGCAAAAATACGACCAGCACCGCCTGTCGCTAACACCGTAATCGGTGACTGGAACACAGCTACCGCGCCTGTTTCTTGCTCAAGTGCTACCACACCATTGATGTTGCCAGCTTCGTCTTTGATCAAATCAAGTGCAATCCACTCGATAAAGAACTCAGTACCTTGCTGTAAGTTTTTCTGATACAAAGTGTGTAATAGTGCGTGACCAGTACGGTCAGCAGCAGCGCAAGCACGTTGAACCGCTTTTTCACCATAGTTCGACGTATGACCACCAAATGGACGCTGGTAAATCGTGCCATCTTCGTTACGGTCAAATGGCATACCCATGTGCTCAAGCTCATAGACGACTTTTGGCGCTTCACGGCACATATACTCGATAGCGTCTTGATCACCCAACCAATCTGAGCCTTTTACAGTATCATAAAAGTGAAAGTGCCAGTTGTCGTTACTCATGTTACCTAAGCTTGCCCCAATACCGCCCTGCGCTGCAACTGTGTGCGAACGGGTTGGGAATACTTTGGTCAAAACTGCAACCTTCATACCCGCTTCAGCCAAATGTAGTGAAGCACGCATACCTGAACCGCCACCACCGACGATGACTGCATCGTAATTTAAGGTTTTGATGTTACTAATGGTATTATCTTGTCTTGTTGCCATTACGGTTTTCCTAATGCTTGTGAAGTAAATATAAGGAAGTCCAATCAAATATCACGTCAGATTTTTAAGCGTCTTTTGACCATGCTCATCAATCTAGTAATATTTGTAGACCACCTTTAGCCACTTACTAAAATTTGCATATTCTTCATCATACTCAGCTTAGGATGTCTGTCGCTCAATAAGCTTTGTAACGGTGCTCACTACATGATGTCGCGTACTCTATAGTTATGGATACGCCTAATTGACACTGTAAATCCGCCCAATACAATATGATGAATCTAATATGGCCACTGACTGACTGCTTTTAAAGGCGTTAAAAGCAATTAAAGTTAACTATACAGTCTGTCATCGTAGCGTCTAAAAATGAGGTGTCTATAATAATTAAACAGCCACAACACCGAAGCCACTACCCCAAAAGATCATAACTCCCCAGAATAGATAAACTAAAATGGCGATAATCATTAAGGTTTGTAATACCATACGTAGTTTTGGCGCGCTTTCACCCATCTTACCAGAGGTAATATAGTCAGTGAATATGGTCCACATACCGACCCAAGCGTGGCCAGCAAGTGCAAGTACCGCAACCAAACTGAATAGACGCATAGGCAAACTGGTCATAAAGTCAGACCATTCGATAAAAGTCACATCACCATGCATCAAAAAGAAGCCAAGTAACACGACGCTATAGACTGCTAGGACAACGGCACTAATACGCTGGACTACCCAATCACGTGTGCCTGAGCCTGTCAGACCAGTGGCGCTTTTGATTCCTGAATCATTTTTTATCATTAGAACATCACCCATACAAATGACGCGACAATTAGAATCGCTGCAATCACTAAACTGACAACAGACACCATACGTGCTGATTTCAGCTCTTCGTTGTTACCGTTATCAGCAAATAAATGCTTGATACCCATTACAAAATGATATGCAATCGATGCAACGAATATCCATGCTAAAAAGCGAACAAAAACATTATCAAATACGGTTGCAAAGCTTTCAGGTGACGCAAGAGAGGTCTGTAACAACCAAAGCATGACAGGGATTAATAAGAATAGAACAATGCCAGATATACGATGTAGAATTGAAGCTATCGCAATCGGTGAGCGATTAACGGCCATCACTTGGCTCAAAGGCAGATCAATAGGTCGGTTGCTTTTCACAGCGGGCATCCTTTTTGCGGTTATACTCCTGTATCTACTATCAACGCTAAGCAGGAATCTATCCTACCAAACATTTAGCAACACATGAGACGAATAAAGTAAGGAAGAGCTAGCTGACTGTGCTAGTTTACGCTAGGCATTCATATGCATTCAACAGATAAAACATTCACGATTAACTGTCTATATTATTAATACAATGCTTGCTCATCGTCAGTAGTCATAGCACTCATACACGATACTTATATGACGATCACAATTTGCAAGTTGAACACATGGCTATGTTTTAATTAAGTCGATTGTTTTGCTTGAATCAACTATTCTGTCTGTCTAAATTTAAGATACTAGATTCTTTAACCCTACGTATTTTTATTCATATTTTATAGTTGACTGTCTTTTAAGAGGTTCAGTTAACTGGTCTATTTTTAATTGATTCCTTAATAAAAACAGACATTGTCATTTGACTGCCTGCTAAGACACAAACGGTCTTAGAATCAATATAAAAATAGAACAAACAACGCCAATATTGACACTATAAACTATTGTTATAACTATAAATTTACGTATTCAATCAAAAAAAGCACCTTTCGATTCACGATTTAACAAACGCATGTATCTTACTTAACATTCATTAATATATAATCAGCATCAGTCAAATCACGCCATTATAAAATGGCTAGCCGACAATTACAAATTTATCCCTTAAATAGTGAATATAGTGGTTATGTTGACATAAAACCTATCAATGGTAATAAAATTGTCGCAACCTTACTATTTTAGAACCTACCACAAGCAAGCTCAGATTTGACTACTGGTCATGCACTAGATGTTCTTCATCGTATTAATAAAAAACCTAAAACGGTAAAACAAATAAAAAGAGTCAATTTTTATCAAATTAACAGACCCCTTGATACTTTTATAAAAACCTTAAATATGCGCTAAATATGCTAACAGACATATTTTGATACAAAAATTACCTTATATAACTACCCTGAAACCACGTGAATTAGGGATATAGCTGCTAAAACTCTTTTCTAATTATGTCAAATTACTGGTAACATAGCCTCAATCTTAAATCAGTTAAATTCATATTTGTTCATGTAACGTCACAAAATTATGTGTCGTTTGTATTTTTACTCTAACAAGCTAAAACCAATGGAGAGGAAATTATGGCTGATAACATTAAGTCAAATAATGAAGCCACACTAGTAGTAGATGGTAAGGAATACCAACTTCCTATTATTCACGGTACTTTAGGTCGCCCAGTTGTCGATGTTGCTGCTTTACAAGAAGCCGGTTACTGGTCTTATGATCCAGGGTTTAAAGTCACAGCTCCTGTTGAATCAAAAATCACTTTTATTGACGGCGGCAAAGGTGAGTTACTACATCGTGGCTACCCTATTGATGAATTGGCGAACAACGCTGAGTATCTAGAAGTTGCTTATGCTCTTATTCATGGCGACCTACCTAATAAAGAACAAAAAGCAGACTTTTTTGGGAAAATTCGCAAGCATTCAGGTGTTCATGACCAGCTGCGTAAATTCTTTGAAGGCTTTCGCCGTGATGCTCACCCAATGGCAATCATGGTTGGGGTCGTGGGTGCGCTATCAGCGTTTTATCATGAAAGCTTGGATGTCAGTAACGAAGAACATCGTGAAATTACTGCTATTCGTCTGATTGCCAAAATGCCAGCGCTTGCTGCGATGAGTTATAAGTACTCGCAGGGCGAACCATTCATGTATCCACGCAATGACTTTAGCTATGCTGAAAACTTTTTATACATGATGTTTGCCACCCCTGGTGACGTTGACTATAAAGTAAACCCTGTTATTGCCGAAGCAATGGACAAGATCTTTACCTTACATGCTGATCACGAGCAAAACGCTTCAACGTCTACAGTACGCTTAGCAGGTTCTACTGGTGCTAACCCCTACGCTTGTATCGCTGCTGGTATCGCAGCGTTATGGGGCCCATCACATGGCGGCGCCAACGAAGCTGTCCTTGAGATGCTAGATGAGATCGGTACCGTTGAAAACGTACCTGCATTTATGGAAAAAGTAAAAAGCCGTGAAGTGAAGCTAATGGGCTTTGGTCACCGTGTCTATAAAAACTTCGACCCACGCGCTCAAGTACTTAAAAAAGCCTCTGATGAAGTATTAGAAGCTCTAGGTATCAATGATCCTAAGCTTGAATTGGCGATGGAACTTGAAAGAATTGCTCTAGAAGATCCGTTCTTCATCGAGCGTAACTTGTATCCAAACGTTGACTTCTACTCTGGCATTATTTTAAAAGCCATTGGTATTCCAACGTCAATGTTTACCGTGATTTTCTCATTGGCTCGTACTTCTGGTTGGATCAGCCATTGGTTAGAGATGCATAGTGCACCGTTCAAAATCGGTCGCCCACGTCAGTTATATACTGGCGAGACTAAGCGCGATTTTGTCAAAGTTGAAGATCGTAAGTAATCTCTAAGCGCTGCTATAAATAGTAGCGGTTACAGCCATAAAAAATCCCGCCATCGTGCGGGATTTTCTATGGTCATATAAATGATAAGGACAATTACTGAAACTCTTGCAAAGTTTGTTCGTATTTGGCGATTTGCTTATCGTAGTCTTCAATGGTCTCATTAAACTTTGTCATCAAACTTTCAAACTCTTGCTGCTGCGTTAGTTTCATTTGTTGCATATCTTGAGCTTGCTGAGCTTCTATTTGCTGCCATACTTGATGCTGGATAATCAAGCGCGCCAGTGCAGGGCTCTTTACATTGACGCGTTCAGCGATTTCTGCATGCTCAAACAACTGCGGCACTAAAGTGACGATATTAAGTAAGGTATCTGAGTTTTGCGCACTAAGTGCAGTAGCTGCTGGCTGATACAATGCTTGCATGGCTTGCTGATAACGTTCGATGATTTGTTCTTCTGTCAGTACTTCAGGCTTACGCGGCTCAAGACTGATACGCTTTAGTACCTCTAAATCACGCTCTCCTACTTCCGTACTAACGTTTATTTCATTTTCAACATCGTTATTAGATTCATCAATTGCTGTGTCAGAGGCAGTACTAGCAGTAGTGTTGGCACTAGCGTTAGTGTCGTTTTGAGCCGTTGTATTTTCTACTGGTTCAGACGCGCCATCGAGTAATGATGGGCTGATACTGTCGGATGCATCAGCAGCTTTTAGCGCCTCAAACTCTGCTTGCAAGCGTCGCTGCAACCCTTGCATTTGGGTAACATACAATGGCTGAAACTGCTCTATACGTGCTTTAGCAGAATCGCTTAATGGCGCAGGCTTGGTATTTTCAGTATCGGTTTGAGCGTTTGTTTGACTGTCGTCATCCGTTATGGTGGGTTCTGACTGCTGTTGACAGCCAGTCAGTAATAGCGCGCCTGCCAGCATTGCTGCTGCTATACTGGTTGGTTGCAACGAATCTACCCTAGCATTCTTATATTTGGTAGTTTTTTGACCAACTTTATCAACCGCTTTAGGCTTTGAATTCCAAGACTTAAATATCAAGGTACAGCTCCTTTGTTAAAAACAAATATAGCAGATACAACTTATTGTTTATTTCTATGTTGCTAATACTCATTGCCAAGACCATCATATTTTATAATAACCATTATAAGATCTGAGTGGTAGATTAAACTGTGAACGATTTATCGTCTTTAATAACTGGATCTATTGTCAAAAAAGGAATACAAGCTTGTAAATCTTGACAGTCTTTGCCCAGCTGACGACGGACAAAATAGTCCTGTACCATACGTGCTTGTTGTTCGATACCATATTTGAAGAAGGGTTTGCCAAGCTTTAAGTCGTACTTATAACGACGGTTTATAATAGCGCCGCGTACTACTTTTAAACCTTGTTGTAGCTGCCAGACGTGAGTCAGCTCATGAATAAGCCAGCTTTGTTTGCTGATGCTTGTATTACTAAAATCTGCTACCCAGTCCTCAGGGTGAAAGTATATATTTCCGTTGGGACTGACTGCATAATTTTTGAGTACCCACCATGCTGTCTTTAATTGGACTGAATCAAGGTCGATACTGTCACCAAAGACTGAACGCGCAAGCTTGACCTCTCCGCTGCTAAGTTTGCGAGATCGCTTGGCAAACCGACTTGATAAACGTCGCCTGCGACTCAATAACTGTTTTATGGAGTAGGTCATGATTATCTCCATGATTAAAATCTAGCATCTTTGGCCAATTAACCAATAGATGCATGTATAAGTCATACATAGAGCCTATGACTCTAAAATAAAAGCGTACACAACATAATCTATATGCTTTTATGACACAAGAACTATTAAAACCCGTTGCAAACTGTTATTTAACTGACTTTAAATAATGACAGTATTATAACTTGGCTGCTACTTATATGATGTAAAACGAGTATTACACAAACAGTAAATATGAGATAGCAAATGCTTGTCACTGTAGCGAATTTATAGGCAGTTACTTATAAAAATATAGAGAGTCTTATGGCCCTTAATTTTCATGCTGATACGCCACTTGCCCAGCGTATGCGTCCCGCCTCCCTTAATGCAATCATCGGTCAAGCACACTTGTTGGCAAAAGGCGCACCGCTACGGCGTTTGGTCGAGCAAAATCATCTGCCTTCGATTATATTGCATGGAGAGGCAGGTATAGGTAAGACGACGATTGCCATGCTACTAGCGGATACGGTTGGGCGTCCTTTTCACGCTCTCTCAGCGCTTAATACTGGCGTCAAGCAATTACGTGAAGTATTAGACAGCAAGGACTCCTTGAGTTTTGAGTCGCCAGTGGTGTTTATTGATGAGATTCATCGTTTTAATAAAGCTCAGCAAGATGCGTTGTTAGGCGCTGTCGAGTCTGGTGATATCACCTTAATTGGCGCAACGACAGAGAATCCATCATTTAGCGTCAATAATGCCCTACTTTCACGTTGCCAAGTATATCGCTTAGAACCACTTGATACAGAGCAAATCGCGACCGTACTAACACGTGCTATCAAAGAAGATACGGTATTAAAAAACCTAGCTATTGATTTGCAAGCCCAGGATTTTATTAGCCAATTAGCGCATGGCGATGCACGTAAAGCATTGAACTTGTTGGAGCTTGCGGTACAAACTGCTGACCCACAGCAGTCGCCTATTATTGTTAATGATAAGCTGGTCAGCCGTGTGGCGCAAACGGCGTTAGTACGCTACGACAAAGATGGCGAGCAGCATTATGATATTGTCTCAGCGATGATAAAATCCGTACGCGGCTCGGACCCTGATGCTGCGTTATACTGGATGGCGCGGATGCTAGTTGGCGGCGAGCCTGCTGACTTTATTGCCCGGCGTTTGGTCATTTTGGCCAGTGAGGATATTGGCAATGCCAATCCTAATGCGTTATTACTTGCTGATGCTGCGCTGCGTAGTGTGCAATCTATCGGCATGCCAGAAGCGCGCATTATCCTAGGACAGGTCGTGGTCTATCTGGCGACCAGTGCCAAAAGCAATAGTACCTACAATGCCATCAATGCGGCGATGGCGCTGGCAGAAAAAGACGCCTCTCCTGTACCGCTCCATCTACGTAATGGGGTGAGCAAACTTATGCGCGAACAAGGTTATGGTAAAGGTTATACTTATCCGCATAACTACTCCAATCATTACTATCCGCAGACTTACTTGCCTGATAATTTGGTGGGCACACGTTTTTATGAGTATGCAGACAATCAGCGTGAACAACACAGTAAGCAGTTTATGGATTGGCTTAAAAGCCAAGCACCAACGAGTAAGTAACGATAGTCACAGTTTTTGGCCTATCTGCTACAATAGGCAGATAAATCTTATCCCTCCACATATCTATAAATATTGAAGCATTGAGACATCTTATGAGTTTAAATACGATTCCTGAAATTATTGAAGACATCCGTGCTGGAAAAATGGTCATCTTGATGGATGATGAAGACCGCGAAAACGAAGGTGATATTATCATGGCGGCCACGCATGTCCGTCCTGAAGATGTTAACTTTATGATTACTCATGCCCGCGGCTTGGTATGCCTAACCTTGTCACAAGCGCGTTGTCAACAGCTTGCATTACCGCTTATGTCAGATCGTAACGAAGCAAAATTTAGTACCAACTTTACCGTTTCTATCGAAGCGGCGGAAGGCGTGACTACTGGTATTTCTGCAGCGGATCGTGCGCGTACTATTCAAGCAGCAGTGTCATCAGCGGCAAAGCCAGAAGACATCGTCCAGCCTGGACATATTTTCCCAATCATGGCACAAAATGGCGGCGTATTACACCGCGCTGGCCACACCGAAGCTGGCTGTGATTTGGCTCGCCTCGCAGGACTTGAACCTGCCGCCGTTATTGTAGAGATTATCAACGCTGATGGTACGATGGCACGCCGTGATGATCTTGAGGTATTTGCCAAAGAACATGATATAAAAATCGGCACCATCGCTGATCTTATCAACTATCGCATCGCTAATGAGCAGACGGTAGAAGAGATTGAGTCGCATCCATTTGAGACTGAATATGGTACGTTCACTCTGCATCGTTTTCGTGAATTTGGTGCTGATGAGACCCATCTGGCCTTAGTAAAAGGCGATGTTAGCGAAGGCGTCAGTACGGTACGTGTACATGGCTTTCACCCGCTACGTGATTTATTTGCCGCCAAAAATGACACTACAGGACGCGGCGGCTGGAGTGTCCAATCCGCTTTAGAAGAAATCAGTGCTTCAGAGCGTGGGGTGTTGGTTTGGATTGGCAGTCATCAACCTGTCGACTTAGGAGATGCACTAGACAAAGCATCTGAAAATCAATCGCTCTCAACCATCGCTCAGCAGCCTTATCGCAGTATCGGTGTTGGTGCACAGATTTTGCGCCATTTAGGTGTACGCGATATGCACCTCTTATCATCGCCGATGAAGTTCTATGCGTTATCAGGGTTTGAATTGAATGTTATCGATTTTATTCAAGCTCCCACGCAAGAACTAAATAAAGATGGTCAATAATATAGAGCTACTTTTGTAATAGTCTTTCACTGAGACTAGGATAAGCTTTTATAAACACCATCCTAAACAGGCACCCTAATAAAGTTTATTGGGGTGCTTTTTTTCTGGTTGTCTTATCAACTTATAAGTTAAAAAAAGCAAAGATTACAATTGAGGGGTGTGACCAACCTTTTTTTCGAGCGCTAATAAACGCGTGCGCTCCTCTTCCGTCCATGGCAGTTTGGTCTTGCCATCACTGTCCAATCGGACTATCACTGCTTCAGCAGTCGCGACTATGGTTTGTTGCGCGCCGCTATAATAACTATATTCTATTACGATACTGGTTGTGCCCAAACGTTGACAGCGTACCCCTAACAATAAAGTGTCCGGATAAAAAACTGGACGTAAATACTGACAGCTTGACTGAGCGAGTACAGTGACCATATTGCCATCAAACATCCCTAAAGTCTGCAAATAAGCAATGCGCGCTGACTCAGCATAACGATAAAACACCACGTTATTTAAATGATTGAAAGCATCCATCTCCCCCCAATGTATTGGCTGAGTATGTATGACTGGATAATGGGCCAGATCGACAGGATAGCTATCGTTTGGTATATCTGCTGTTAGGCGTGTAGAGTGATTAACGAGATCCATAATTTGCCTTAATTTTCGTTTACTATTTTTCGTTTACGGGATAGAAGTGCATCAAAGTATCAGTGTTTAAGAGCACTAGTGTTTAAGAACATTAGTGTCTAAAAGTAACAATGCTTAACAAGCTTGAACACTCTGACAGGCTGCTACTCAAAGCTTACTTACGCTCAGACTTGTCCAACATTTGACTAGTTAATAATGTCTGTGGCTTTGGCACGTCAGCGATGAGCCTATCAAGCCATATAATGGCTTCTGTAATGTCATCTGGCGACTGCTTCGTCGTTGGGGTCTGTTGATGTTCAATCGTTGACTTGTTATCTATCGATGAAGATGATGGTGACTTACTAAGAGCAGCTTTTTGTCTACGAGACGTATCTTTAACTAAAGTCTGTAACTGTGCCCGTGCTTGGTTTAAATAACCAGTCAGCTGGTTTTGCTCACGCATATTACCGGCTTGAATGGCCAAATTTAAAGTCATAATGACTTCATAACCAGTTAACTGTTGACCAGTAAGTGCTGCGCTGTTGTTCTGATTACTGTTACGCGCATAACTGCGCAAAAATTCCTGAATAGTTTGAATGGCGAGATTCTGTAGCTGCCAAGGATTAGGCTGCGAGCTTTGTGCTTGTAGACGCTCGATATCTTTGGACAAACTTTGTTTGATAACCATAGTTAGTGCTGGTGATATCTCATTATTATCTTGCGATAACTGCCACAGTAGACCCTGTAACAAATCAATTGAGCCTTTATAATTGTTATCTGCTATTAATTTATCGACTGCCTTGATTTGAATACGTAATAGATCAAGTTGATTTTGTGCTTGGCTGTTTGTTGTTGTACTCGGCTCTGGTAAAGTTTGCTGACTGATGGCAAACAGACGGTCATCTATCTCATTTAAACGACTGACCATATGCTCGTTACTTTGTAGACGTTCATTGATTTGATTTTGAAAACGCTGCTGAGCAATATATAGCCAAACCAAAGCGATAACCAATAATAGAATAAACAACCATTGCAACCGTAATAGCAACATACTTGCCTGCCGCCGCTGTTGATTTACCGACAAGTCATTTGCTGTAGACTTTTTAAACTTGGTTGACATAAAGCGGTACCGTTATCAATAGTTTTTATGGCATTTATAGTTTTAAGAACATTTCAAAACAAAGGAATAAGACAAGTTTACGGTTTTATTTTTATCAACCGGCCCTGCTTAATAGCAGCCAAAATAGTCGTAGGGGATAAGTCTTCTACTTGCCAGTAGTGCAACTGTTTTTCTGCCACTATATTGGCTAGGCGCGCGCCCAAAACCACATAGTTAAAATCTGTCAGGGTCGGTAATATGTTACTTTTCGAGGCCATAGCTGAATTCGACTGCGCTTGCTCAACAATATCTGTCCAATGCTCAAACGCTGTGCCACTACTGATGACGACAATAGGCTTGGGTGCTTGTGACTGTGAAAATCGCGGCGATTGACTGATATTTTGCTTGATGAACTGCTCAGCCCATTGTTGATAATTTGCCTGTGCATCAGTAGGCTGAATACGCTCGTACCATGCAATACTGTCAATATGTACACCGCGCGCCTTTAATGTATCGACCAGTAACCGTCGCCCTCCTAAACCGCGCCAGATCAGTAGTTTATTGCCAGCTTGCAAACGCTTAATCTCAGGCATGGCCAACATACCTTCATTATTGGCGACCATCGGCTGTAAGACTTGATAACTAAATGGCAATTTGGAATCTTGTAACACAGACGCTGTCGCCTCTCCTACTGCAATCAGATGACTTGGTGGCTGACTAGGGTAAAGTGTCCTTGATTCTGACAATAGAGCATCAGTAGACTTTTCTGTGGTCTTTTTAAGGGCTTGCCAGACTGCTAGTCCTGACGCTGCTGCAGTAGGACTGACGATAACGAGTGCGTCATAACTACCTGACAGCCAGTCTTGCATCAATCCAATATCTGCCTCACTTACTACTCTCGGCTTTAGTGTGAGCATTGGCATATCGACAACACTAAATCCTGCCTCTTTTAAATGCGTTGACAATGGTGCTGCACGTTCTAGCGGGCGGGTATTAATGATGACTGTTGGTGATGAATCGTGAGTTGATTCGGACAAAAATGCGTGTGACATAGGCCTACCACTGCTTAAAGTATCATGTAGTTAGCTACAGCCAACATAGATATTAAAAAGTAGATATTAAAAAATGACTGTTAAGATCTTTACAGCTATGCGCTACATACATCAACGGTATATAGCACAGCTTACTGTTATTTATAGCAATAACAGTATTTACCAGTATGTATTTATGACTCAGGATGATAAATCGCTGACAAGATAGCGCCTGCACCATCAGCGAGTAATTTTTTGGCAACATCGATACCTAACTGATTGGCCTGTGCTTCTTTTTCCGCTTGTGAGCCCGTCAATACGATGCATTTTTCAGCTTTCAGTAATTCACTACCATCTGCTTGTCCAACACGGCCGCGCAACCACAAATGGCTACCGTTATCATTGTTGTCATAAACCGTAGTAGCTTCTGTAGCCTCATCCGTTTGCAATACAGCATAAGCGGCAATTGGAACTTGGCAACCCCCTTCCAAATGACGATTTAGAGCACGCTCAGCGATGAGACGAATACGCGCCTTGTCGTCGTTTAGGGGAGCAAGTAGCTCTAATACGTTTGTATCATCTTGACGACATTCAATCGCTAATGCCCCTTGACCGACAGCTGGTAGACAAGTATCAATAGCCAATTCACCGCGAATGCGCTCATCAAGCTCAATGCGTTGTAGGCCACTGGTAGCCAAGATAATGGCATCATAATCGCCTGCATCAAGCTTACCTAACCGCGTGCCGACGTTACCGCGCAACGTTTTGATTTGTAAATCTGGACGATAGGCTTTGATCTGACATTGACGACGCAAACTTGCAGTACCGACAATCGCGCCTTGTGGTAGCTCGTCAATACTATCATAAGTATTGGAAACAAAGGCATCGGTTGGGGCTTCACGTTTGCAATAAACGCCCAAGGTAAGCCCTTCAGGTAACTGCATAGGAACATCTTTTAATGAATGTACCGCAATATCTGCCTGCCCATCGTATAGGGCTTGTTCTAACTCTTTGACAAATAAGCCTTTACCGCCTATTTTTGCCAGTGGTGTGTCTAAAATCTTGTCACCTTTAGTGACGATTTTTAGTAGATTAATAGTCAACTCTGGATAAAGCTTCAGCAATCGATCGCGTATATGCTCTGCTTGCCAGAGGGCAAGAGGGCTTTGGCGGGTAGCAATATTCAAGGTAGGTAAATCAGATAGCGGTGTGGTACTCATGATAAGCCTCAAAATTGTTAGTACTAGATTGTTGATACTAGGTCTGATGCGTCAGTAGGTCTGATGCTTGCAAGCCTTTAATAGGTAAGTATTTTTATCTGACGCAAAAAAAATACCCCTATTTAAGCATAAATAAGGGCATGAAGATATGACTGAGATATTTTGGTTGTTACTAACTATTTAGGACGTGCTCATTATAACGTAATGGGCCTTTAGCAATCGATAATGCATACATCCTAATCGTTTTATGATTAGCGCCAGCGATCACATACTTTGGATTTTTTCTCGTAGCGCTGGCAGATGTCGGCGGCTAACTGAGAGTGTCTCATCCAGCCCTTTGAAGCGTACTTGATATTGACCCGAATCTATTGTTTCTAAATAATCCAAAAATCCTAGATTAATGATCGCATTACGATGGACTCGAAAAAGTCGGCTTTCAAACTCTTGTTCAAGCTCTTTTAGCGTCTCATCGATGAGTACAGTTCCCTCTTTATGACGGACTTTGACATATTTTTGATCTGCCGTAAAATAATAGATATCTTTAAGCTTAATCAACTCAACGCCGCGATGCGTACGCGCTGCGATATGCTCGCGTACAGGACGAGCAGTGGGATCTTCAAGCTTACGAATCTCATTTAGCTGGGCGGCATTTAAGTTTTTTGCTTGACTCAAGGCTTCTATTAATTCGTCTTTATTGGCCGGCTTTAATAAATAGCCAATAGCATTTGCTTTAAATGCGGCGATGGCATAATGATCATAGGCAGTAACGAAAATGATAGCTGGCGGATGTTCAAGCTCATTTAACGCTTGTGCACAGCGTACTCCATCCATTTCTGGCATACGTATATCGAGCAATATTATATCAGGCTGCTGTACTTTCACTGCCGTTATGGCCTCAGCGCCTGTAGTTGCTTGGGCAACAACTTCATATCCTGTTTCTTGCACAATCCTAACCAAGCGCTCACGAGCAAGTGGTTCGTCATCACAAACTACAATCCGCATGTAGACTCCTCTCTTACAGCATAATAATTATACTATTAACTACTTTTAAGATTATATTTGTACAAACTCGTAGTAGCTCAGCATATAAAACGATTATTTAATGACTCTACAATTAATTAGTTAGAGACTGAGAACTGACCTTTATCATACTCTACTCAGGCGATAAAATTTGCATGATTTTTAGAGAGCGTTTGTCATTTATATGTTATTCGCACAGGCAAGGTGACATAGTGCTTACGCAGCCTTGAACCTAAAATTCTTCATTATCAGATAATTGACGAGTCAAAATATCTTTTACTGATTTAGTTTTCAAAGTCAGGTCATATAAGATAAAGAGCAATAAATATGCCATGTTTATACTAACGGTAGTAGTATTTAAATAAAAGGTAGAAAGGTGGTCGATTTATATCATGTAATAGAGACTGGTTCAGATATCTTTTTGCTTGGTCAGGCGCCCACTAAATACTCACATCATATAAAGGGTAGTTGATAACAGTCACTATTTGCTCGTTGGTGACATCACTTTGTATGTCAGCACTTTGATCAAAATAAGCACGAAGACGCTCAGCTTGAATATAAAAATTTACATGTCGACGTAGGTCGTGGACAATCATCAAGGTTTTACTGGGCAATTGGACAGTAACGGTAATAGTAACTCGGTGCTGGTGCCACTCTATTGTGATATCAATAAAGATCGTTTCAGTCGTCATTTCAACGACATTGAGCAGCATTTTTTCAAGCACACTTTGCAAAGTTAACGCCGTAATTACCATATCATACATGACGTCGTCGTCAGGAAGGTTCCAATTGACGACCAGCTTATCGCCCAAACGACTCGATTCGATGGCTAAATAGTGCTCGCAAAGTGCCACTTCTTCTTCAAAGCTAATCTCACGCGCACCGTCAAAAGTGGCACGAAATAGAGCTGATACATGTTGCAGAAGATCAGCGGCCTTTGGAGGGTTGGATTCAATAAGAGATACTAGACTGTTGACGGTATTGAAAAAAAAGTGCGGGGCAATACGGGCTTTTATTAAATCGTTTTGAGCAGTCAGTTTATGCTCAAATGACTGTTTTAGGGCAATCAGCTCACGATAACGTCTGATAAAGTACAACATAAACACCAAAGTGAAGCCAACCGTGATTACGATATTGAATAATACATTTAAAACAAACGCTTTGCGCTCATAAACTAACCAGCCTGTATTAATCTTGACCAGCATAACTAGAGTTGCAGACACAGCAGATGTAATCGCAAACAAGAGCAGTATTTTCATACTGACATTGATAGGATTGTCGCGTTTAAAGATGGGTCGTAGGTAATCTATAAGATATAAAGATGGGATAATACTCAAAGTATATTGAACAATTCTACTTAGGAATTTAACGAAAAACTGAGGCCAAGTGGCTAGATCATGACGGTCAATCGACGTCACAAATAACGCCCAAAAAAAGATGTAGAGCATCCATTGCCAAGGCTTCATCATCTCTATGAGCTTGGGCATAAAAAACTCTAAGCGCTCAGCTAGTAAGGCAACCTCATCCTTTGCTATACTTGAGCTCTTATTTTCCTGACTTGTCTTAGACCAATATGAACGCCAATTCTTCAAATTTTAGTAATCCCAAGCAAGATAATAATTCACGTGCCTCTGCTGATTCTAACACAGATGCCTCTTATCAGGACAACCATATGCCAAGTAGCCAACCTGAAAACAGCGCACCAGGACAACAAATGTGGGGTGGGCGCTTTAGTGAAGCGACTGATAGCTTCGTTGCAGCATTCACAGCGTCAGTCGGTTTTGATCAGCGCTTTGCACGTCATGATATCGAAGGCTCGATTGCTCATGCAACCATGCTCAAAAAATGTGACATTTTGACAGCTGATGAAGTTGCAACCATCATTGAAGGTCTACAGCAGGTCTTACGCGAAATTGAAGCAGGAACGTTTAACTGGTCAATCACGCTCGAAGACGTACACATGAATGTTGAATCACGCTTGACGAATATCGTTGGAGCGGTCGGCAAAAAACTACATACAGGACGTAGCCGTAATGACCAGGTTGCAACCGATATACGCTTATGGCTACGCGAAGAGACTGACAATATTATCGCGCTGTTAGTACGTTTGCAAAGTGGCCTACTTAGCCTAGCTGAACAACATACTGATACGATCATGCCAGGCTTTACTCATTTGCAAACTGCACAGCCAGTAAGCTTCGGTCATCATGTGCTGGCGTGGTTTGAGATGCTCTACCGCGATACGGAACGTCTTGTCGATACGCGCCGCCGTATCAACCAGATGCCACTTGGTAGTGCTGCTCTTGCTGGTACCACCTTCCCAATTGATCGTACTATTACTGCTGAGCTGCTAGGTTTTGAAGGTATTTGTCAAAACTCATTAGATGCAGTGTCAGACCGTGATTTTGCGATTGAGTTTACCGCAAACGCTTCTATTTTAATGATGCATCTGTCACGTATGAGCGAAGAGATTATCTTATGGATGTCAGCGCAGTTTAACTTTGTGCAGATACCGGATCGTTTCTGTACTGGTTCATCTATTATGCCGCAAAAGAAAAATCCTGATGTACCAGAATTGGTACGCGGTAAAACAGCACGTGTTTATGGACAATTGATGACGCTACTTAGTCTGATGAAGAACCAGCCACTTGCCTATAATAAAGACAATCAAGAGGACAAAGAGCCACTATTTGACTGTGTCGATACCTTGACCGGCTCGCTCCTTGCCTTTGCCGATATGCTACCGAACATTACCCCGAATAAAGAAAATATGCGCGCTGCCGCTATGAAGGGTTATGCTACTGCAACTGACCTAGCAGACTATCTGGTGCGCCGCGGTGTAGCATTCCGTGATGCGCACGAAGTCGTTGGCAATGCCGTTGCACTAGGTATTAAAGAAGGCGTTGATTTAAGTGATTTGTCGCTGACGCAGTTACAGCAGTTTAGTGATGCAATAGGTGATGATGTCTTTGATTTCTTAACCTTAGAAGGTTCATTGGCAGCTCGTGACCATTTAGGCGGCACTGCACCCAATCAAGTTAAGCAAGCGGTCATTAATGGTCGTGCGCGCTTAAAAGCGTTTGCTTAAACGCCTAATCTAAAAACCGCTTTAACTTTGTATATTTAACACTCACTTCTAATACGCATAAGTTAGGGCGAGTGTTTTTAGTTGTCATACCATTGCCAACATTTATATTAAGCGGGTTGACTGTTACCTTCTATACACTTGATACCCTTGGCTAAACGGTCTAAGACCGCTATCATAGATAGATATTAATATTCGACTTAATAAATAAATAACTTACTGAATAAGGAGCGCCCTGTGACTGAGAGTTTTAATCCGCAAGCCAATACCGTTTTTTGCCGTAAATATCAGCAAGAACTGCCAAAAATGCCGCATCCGCCTTTTCCTAATAAAAAAGGTCAAGAGCTACAAGAAACGGTCTCTGACAAAGCATGGCAAGAGTGGCTTGAGCAGCAGACGATGCTGATTAATGAGAACCACCTAAGTATGATAGACCCACAAGCTAAAAAGTTTTTAACTGAGCAACGTGAGAAATTTTTAGACAATGAAGATTATGAGCGTGCACAAGGCTGGACACCAGAGACTTAAAACTCAAACCAATAAAACTAATATCGGCAAGCTTGGTAAATAGCTATAATTTTCTATAAAACTTTGCTAATATAAAGTTGATTTACAACACTGACAGACTCGGGGTGCGGTGTATGAAAGGCTAACTGCCTTTGTACATTCGCTGAGAGATCACCCGCCGAACCTGATGCGGTTAGTACCGACGCAGGGAAGTCTTAAGCTTTAGTTATACCTAAAGGGCGCGCAGAAATGCCTTTTTATTACTGTCATTGTTCTTACTTGTTCAATTTTAGTATGACGGTCAATATTAAGTTGCGTTCACTGATTTTTAAAACTATCTTTATCTAGGTTTAGTAGTAGATAGTTTTTATAAGATCAACATTATAGGAATAAGTAATGCTATCCCCGCAGCTACTGGCGGTGTTGCTTTTGTTCAAAAACCAACACGCTAGGACAGCATATGACAACCTCAACCGTACCCCCCAAAACCCAGCAAAACGCCTCTAATAAAAAAGCCGACGCGTTAAAAACGCCTGCGCATCGCAACCAAAAAGATGTTCGTTTTGAAGAAGACGCGCGCGATCTACACCGTATCCTCCCTGCCTCCAAAAAAGTCTACATCGAAGGCTCAAGACCCGATATCCAAGTGCCCATGCGCGAGATTACGCTTGACCCCACCCCTATTCAGGGTGTTGATGAGTCTGACTGGGAGCAAAACCCGCCCTTTTATGTTTATGATACCTCAGGCGTCTATACCGACCCCGATGCCCAAATTGACCTAACCCGTGGCTTGCCAAAACTGCGCGAGGGCTGGATAGACGAACGAGGTGATACCGAACAATTAAGCGGTCTATCTAGCTCATACGGCCAAGCGCGCGCACGCGATATCACCACGGCAAATTTGCGTTTCGCCCATATCGATAAGCCGCGCCGTGCTAAAAATATTGATGGCAAATCAGGTAATGTCACCCAGATGCATTACGCGCGTCGCGGTATCATCACCCCTGAAATGGAATATATCGCCATTCGCGAGACGCAAAAGCAGCATGAACTGACCGATATGCGCCAACATGACGGCGAGAGCTTCGGTGCCAACACTCCAAAAATTATCACGCCTGAATTTGTCCGTAGCGAGGTCGCGGCAGGTCGTGCGATTATTCCTAACAACATCAATCACCCTGAATCTGAGCCGATGATTATCGGACGCAATTTCTTAGTGAAAATTAACGCCAATATCGGTAATTCAGCACTTGGCTCCTCTATCGATGAAGAAGTCTCAAAAATGACATGGGCAACGCGCTGGGGCGCAGACACCATCATGGATTTGTCGACTGGTAACCATATTCATGAGACCCGTGAGTGGCTGATTCGTAACTCGCCTGTACCCATCGGTACGGTGCCGATTTATCAAGCACTAGAAAAAGTTGACGGTGTGGCAGAAGACCTAACATGGGAGATATTCCGCGATACGCTCATTGAGCAAGCCGAACAAGGTGTTGATTACTTTACCATTCACGCAGGCGTGCTGCTGCGTTATGTGCCACTGACTGCCAACCGTTTGACAGGTATCGTCTCACGCGGGGGCTCTATCATGGCGCAGTGGTGCCTTGCCCATCATAAGGAGAGCTTTTTATACACCCATTTTGAAGATATTTGCGAGATTATGAAGCAGTATGATGTTGCCTTTAGCTTAGGCGATGGTCTGCGTCCCGGCTGTCTGCAAGATGCTAATGATGCGGCGCAGTTCGGTGAATTGCGGACCCTTGGTGAGCTAACGCAAGTGGCATGGCAGCACGATGTACAAGTAATGATTGAAGGTCCTGGACATGTAGCGATGAACCGTATTAAAGAAAATATGGACTTGCAGCTTGAGCTATGTGCCGATGCGCCTTTTTATACGTTAGGACCGTTAACGACTGATATTGCTCCCGGTTATGACCATATCACTAGTGCCATTGGTGCTGCGATGATTGGCTGGTTTGGTACCGCCATGCTTTGTTATGTCACGCCCAAAGAACATCTCGGTCTGCCCAATAAAAAAGACGTTAAAGACGGTATCATCACTTATAAAATTGCTGCTCACGCTGCTGATCTGGCCAAAGGGCATCCAGGTGCACAAGCACGTGATAATGCCTTGTCCAAAGCGCGTTTTGAGTTCCGCTGGGATGATCAATTTAATCTAGCGCTTGACCCTGATACCGCCCGTGAATATCATGATGAAACGCTGCCTAAAGACGCGCACAAATCCGCCCACTTTTGCTCGATGTGTGGACCGAAGTTTTGCTCAATGAAAATCACTCAAAACGTGCGCGAGTATGCTAAGGGTTTGGATGCTAAAGAAAATCTAGGCGCAGACGCTATGAGCGCGGCTGAGATTGAGCAAGGCATGGCGGAAATGACTGAAAAATATCATAGTGAGGGTTGCCAGCTGTATAAAGAAATATGATAGTCAGAATTAACTTTTGTCCCATAAAAAAGCGCTACTAATCAGTAGCGCTTTTTTTGATCGCGAGTATCTTAGTAAGAGTCTTGGTTACACTTTCGACGCTTTATAAATCTCGTCAATAGAGGCATTAATGGTATCGGCAAACTCTTTATCGCTTTGCTGCTTACTCAGTCCTTCAGTAAAGGCACGTGAAAAACTGGCAATCATACCTGGATTTTTCTTAAGCTTTTCACAAGCGTCGCTACGGCTATAACCACCAGACAAGGCAACGACTCTTAACACTTTTGGATGATCGATTAGCTCTTGATAAAAACCTTCTTCCTCTGGCAATGTCAGTTTGAGCATCACTTGGTGATCATCGTTTAAACGCTCAAGATTACGCAAGATATCAGCTTTCAATAGTAACTCGCAATCATGCTTATTAGCACTATCGATATTTACTTCTGGCTCAACAATTGGCATAAAGCCTTTAGAAATAATTTGCTTTGCAACATCAAACTGCTGCTGGACAACCAGTTCAATACCATCAGCACTTGGCTCATAAATAACTGAACGCATTTTGGTACCAAAGACTGGATAGTTTTGGGCTTTATCTAATAACGCCTCCAAATTAGGAATCGGACGCATCACTTGTACACCGTTCATTTGTTCTGCCAAGCCTTTATCGACCTTTAAAAACGGTACGATATTTTTGTCTTCCCATAGATAGTTAGCTGTTGGCTTACCGTTAACTTCACGATCCATTGTATCTTCGAATAAAATTGCCCCAAGTACCCGCTCATTATCAAAGCAGTCACAGGTCATGATTCGAGCACGCATTTCATGCACAAGGTCAAACATAGCCTCGTCGTTGTCATACGCATCACCAGTGACGCCATAGTTTTCAAGAGCCTTAGGAGTACTACCACCGCTTTGATCAAGCGCCGCGATGAATCCTGAACCTTCTTTTATTCGTTGAAGTTGCTTTTGATATTCCATTAATTATATATCCTCTAAACGTTGATAAGGGTCAAATTTTACTGTAGTAAATGATGCGTTATACGATAAGTTGAGTATGATTTAACTATAGTCTACCTTAGCATAGGACATAAGATGTGCCTATATTCGATACGTTAAGAATCAACGTATTTTAAGAACAGTTGTTGGACTTATATATGACGACATTATTTTTTATTATATATATTGAAATAAGAATATACAAACTTAACCTACTGTTTACCTACAAAATTCTGTCATCGTAAAAATTATTAGCTGGTTTTTTATTTTTGGTTGTATAATTTAATATACAAATGTAATTTCTTTAAGCTAAGAATAGGATGGCGACGCAGCTTACTGCTAATAACAAACCTAGCATATTGATACGATTGAGTGACTCTTTGAACACGCCTACCCCAATGATAGTCGCCACTGCAATGACTCCAACATTCATACCAGTAAATACGATGCTTGGTGATTCAGACAACATTTGATGCGCACGTACGTAAGCATAAATATTACCCATATTAAGCGCGCCCAGTAAAAGTCCTGCGCTAAGTGCGTTCCTTTGCCAGCGCACGCGAGTAACGAGCAAATACATAAATAACAATATCCCTGCCAGACCAAAACTGATAAATAAAGTCAGCGGGAATGCGGCTCCTTGTTTAGCAACTTGCTTGAATAAAATATCAATAACGCCATAGCCTGCCCACACGCCAAATAGCCATAACGGTGTTCGTAGTGTAGAAGGATTATTAGACCGCTTACCCGTTTTATTGTTGCTACTTACATGAGAGTTGCCGGTTTGTTTTGGGCGATAAATCAGTGCGCCAAGTGCTAAAAACCCTAAAGCCAGCCCGAATATACGAGTGCCAGTCAACACCTCCCCAAATAATAGAAACGCGGCGCCGATAGGAATAATCAATGATAAGCGCTGAGCGGCATCGGTTGCCACCATCCCGACGGCTTCAATGGCACGTCCAAGAATCACGAATACGGCAGGCAGTAGCACTCCAAGCGCAACAATGATGCCCCATGCACTGCCAAGTTTACTAATACCACTCACTTCTGGCTTCAATAATAGCCAAGTAAGCAAAAAAGCAACTGGATAACCGGCGACGATCGTCTGACGTATATCTATATTTTTTTGTCGTAATACTTTGAGTAGCACCGAAACAGCGACACTACAAAGCACCGCAATCGTTAAATACATCATTGACTTCTACCTTATTGAGTCGCAATTTTGCGTATTTTCCATTCGTATACCAGTACTAAAAATTTGGCACAGTTATCTTTACATACTTCAGTCTTCGATAAATTAAGTTACTGAATAACGCGAAACAATGAAAGGTAACAAAATACCTTTTGTACAGCAATTTATTTATAGTAGTTTTTAATACCTGATATTAAATACGACCTGCCGCGTTCAAATTACAATTAGCATGCAGGGGTGATTGCGAAGTTTTGCTAAAATAGCGCACAATCCTAACAACACAAGTAATTGTCCAAGATAGTGTCTAATACCACTTATCTTGGCGTATCGTCATTGCCTATGAATGCTCTATTCCGTTTTTTTGAAAATCGTCTTTCTGCCTTTCCTGATACGCCTATGCCGCTGCCATCACCGACTGATGGGCTGTTAAAGTTTTTGTGGGCATGCACTAAAGGTCTGCGCGGGTGGCTGCTGCTCTTTATGATTTTGTCTGCTGGTATCGGTGTTTATGAGGCCATGCTGTTTGCATGGATTGGTAACATAGTCGATTGGCTTGGTGTTTATACCCCGCAAAACCTATGGGCAGAAAAAGGCGATCTATTACTCCTTATGCTTGCAGTGATGATATTAAGTCCGTTATGGATTGCCTTGTCATCTTTTATACATTTTCAGACTCTGCAAGGTGTATTTCCCATGCAAATGCGCTGGCGTTTTCATCAGCGCATGCTAGGCCAATCCATGCAGTTTTATCAAGACGAGTTCTCTGGTCGCGTCTCAGCAAAAGTGATGCAAACGGCTCTAGCAGTACGTGATACCGTTATGACTGTTACTGACATGTTTACCTACGTGACAGTATACTTTATTACTTCTGGTATTATCTTATTCAATCTTGACAGCTTATTACTAACCCCTTTTATCATCTGGTTTGTCTTAGTCGGCTTTACTATTTGGTTTTTTATTCCACGGTTAAAACGCACTGCTATTGTGCAAGCGGATGCTCGCGCTTTGATGGTTGGGCGTATTACTGATGCTTATGCCAATATTATGACAGTCAAGCTGTTTAGTCACTCACGCCGTGAGCTGGGTTATGCCAAAAATGCGATGGGGCAGTTTTTGGGAACGGTGCATGCTCAAATGCGCTGGGTCAGCTATCTTGAGGTATCAACGCATTTAATTAGCGTGATCTTAGTGAGCAGTACTGCTGGAATTGGATTATATTTATGGCAACAAGGTGCTGTAGGTGTGGGCGCTATTGCGGCAGCAACTGCCATGGCGCTACGCCTTAATGGTCTCACTCGCTGGATTATGTGGCAGACAGCCAGCTTGTTTGAGAGTATCGGTACTGTGCAAGATGGTATGCGAACTTTATCTGCGCCTCAAACCATCATTGATGTGCCCAATGCTTCTGCGTTAAAAGTTACTGATGGACATATCGTATTCGACAACGTTGACTTTAGTTATGAAGATGAGAATACTGTAAATGCAGCGGCTAGTGAGTCTGATGCTACTAGCCCTACTCTGACATCTGCACCAATAAAGCTACTTGATAGCTTTTATTTAGATATCAAACCCGGTGAGAAGATTGGTTTGGTGGGACGCTCAGGTGCTGGTAAGTCAACCTTGGTTAATTTACTCTTACGCTTTTTTGATGTCGATAGCGGCAAAATCTACATCGATGGTCAAGCGATTGACGAGGTCACGCAAGAGTCATTGCGTCAGCAGATTGGCATGGTCACTCAGGATACCTCACTCCTGCATCGTACTGTTCGTGAAAACATCGCTTACGGTCGACCTGATGCCACTGATGAAGAGATTATTTTTGCGACCAAGCAAGCCCAAGCTTGGGACTTTATCAAAGACTTATATGATGACAAAGGCAACACCGGTCTCGATACCCAAGTTGGTGAGCGCGGTGTCAAACTCTCTGGTGGTCAGCGTCAGCGTATTGCCATATCACGTGTCATGTTAAAAAATGCTCCTATTCTGCTTTTAGATGAGGCAACCAGTGCGCTTGATTCTGAGATTGAATTTGCCATTACCGAAAGCTTAAATGACATTATGACTGGTAAAACCGTTATTGCGATCGCGCATCGTTTATCAACGATTGCCGCCCTAGATAGATTGGTCGTTATGGATAAGGGGCAGATTATCGAACAAGGTAGCCATGATGAATTATTGGCATTAAAAGGTGTTTATGCTGGTTTGTGGCAGCGTCAAAGCGGTGGTTTTTTGGGTGAAGACAATTGATCTTCATTCAAAAACAATAAAGGAGGAAGCCTTAACATGGAAGCATTTACAAATAGTATCGATATCAGCGGCAAACAAGCACGTTATTATGACCTGCATCAACTTAGTAGATCGATAAATACTACGACCCAAAAACGTCCACCTGCCCATTTTTATGGTGGCAACAGCTTTACGGTTGGTACCTACTCTCCGCTACTGAATGATCTTGCAGATAACTTTGATCTCACCTCTCTGGCGCTGCGTGGCTATTGGTATGATAAGCCCAAAGCTCAATGCCTAACTCGTGAGCAAGATGCCGATATGCTTATCGAGTTTTTAGATAAGACTCAAGATAAGCCCATTATTGGTATTGGGCACTCACAAGGAGCGACTGCAACGGCGATGGCAGCCGCTGAGCGTCCTGATCTATTCTCGCAGTTGTATCTTATTGAGCCGGTCACCTTTACTAAAAAACAAACAGCGTTATATAACCTATTGCCACGTGCTTTTATGCTCAGCCGTGAACCGTTTAAAAGCACCTTGACCAAGCAAACCCAATGGTCAAGTATCAATGACTACTACGAGCATCTGCGCAAACAACGTGCCTACAGACGTATCAATGATGAGCATTTACTAGTGTTCGCTGAGCAAAGCCTCGTTGCCAATACTGACGGCAGCTACTCTTTAATCTTCGATCCAGAACAAGAACTTGCCAACTATTTTGGTACGCCGCATATTGATAGTGCCCTTAAAAAACTGCGTTGTCCTTATACACTGGTCACAGGCAAGCCGACTCTATTTATCAATCATAAAGTCCGTAAGCAATGGCAGAAATTTGTACCTGATGACAGCTTGATATCGCTGTCTGATTATGGGCATTTGTTACCGATGGAAGCGCCTGAACTATGTGCGCAGATCATAAATGAGCATTATAAAGGCGAAAGATAAACCAAACGATGACTGATCTTTTTGCGCCCATGCCTACTGATAACCTATTGCCTTATGATGGCAAAGTAAACGATTTAGGGGTTATTATTGATAATCCCAATAACCTCTACGACATTCTCTTAGCTGAGCTTCCTTGGCATTCGGACGTCGTGACTTTGTTTGGTAAAACTCATGTCACTGCGCGTCAGATTGTTTGGATGGGTAATAACAATACCAGCTATCACTATTCAGGACATACGCGCCAAAGTGTACCATGGTCAAATTCCGTGTTTCATGTGAAACACTGCATCGAAAAACAGCTGGCAAAGACAGGAATTGAAGCTGATTTCAATTCCTGCTTGCTTAACTATTACCCATCAGGTGCTGAGGGTATGGGCTATCATGCAGACGATGAAAAAGAGCTGGGTGTGCAGCCAGTTATCGCGTCTTTATCACTGGGTGCCACGCGCAAATTTGTCTTAAAGCATAAAAAAACTCAAGATAAAGTCGAGCTTTATCTTGAGTCAGGCCAGCTTATCGTAATGCATGGTGATACCCAAACGTTCTGGAAACACAGTATCACCAAAACAACTAAGGCAAATGAAGGTCGTATTAGTTTGACCTTTCGACGTATGCTGACCGCTTGATGGTTCTAAACTCTATATCTCTTTACGGTTTAAAAAACGTTCGCGATAGCACTGATAAGCAGCTTCACATACGTTTGATGTGTAGCTGGCGTTAACCCCACCTGCTACCATAGCCCCTACTGCTGGAATGACTTGCGCAGCCTTGGTCTTGACCATATTAGTCGCCACCTTAGTTGCCGTTTGCCGCAAGACTCGTGAAGCTACTTTTTCGTTAACTTTATTAAAGGCCAGAACTTCTGGGTCTTTTACCGTGCTAAAAGTATCATCAAGCGCCGCTTTGCGCTCCTCAGCAGAAGCAGAGGTGGCTACCGCCAATAATGACATAGCAAATAACTGCTCATTTTTGTCACTCATGTCAAAACCGTAGTAAGTCGCATATTCACCAATAGCACGCAGATTAGCGATGATAAGACCTATTATATCTGCAGGAATACCTGCCCAACCTGTTATGCCTGTTGCTACTCCCTGAGCACTAGTTAACGCCACATATTTACTTTTAAAAAGTTTAACCCGCTTATCAACGATGGCAATAGGTAGGTTTTCAATGTCTTTGAGCTTTTTGACCGCTGAGCCATCGATATCTGCTTCATTCTGATAAGCTTCAATAGTATCTTGCACATCTAATGTCCAATTTGCAGTATCACTTAACGTGATTATCATCTTTTCAGTAGCTTTTTTTAGGGTTTCACCGAATTGCGGTGCCGCCATAAGCGTCTCCCCTGCTTTATCAATAGGCATACTTAAGGTAGCAAAGGCTTTATCTAGCAAGCTTTTATCAGGATTCCTCCAAGCTTCTATTTCTTGACGAACTTGATCTTCGTAGGCTTTATTATCGGTAGTACTGGTATTAGTAGCACTACCTTGACTCGCTTTTTCATCAGCGATTGTTTTATTATCAGTAGTAGCTGTTTCGTGAATACTTGTCTCTTCGTCATCAGAAACTGCTAAGACAATTTTACCAAAGGTATCACCTTTTTGTAGTTCACTGTGCGCGGCAACGACTTCAGATAGCGGATAAGTCTGCTGAATTTGTAACTTCAACTTTCCATCTCCTACTTTCTGTAAGACCTGACCCATAACCTCTCCACTACGCTGAGCCTTAAAACCTGCCACATTTAGGTTGTCCTGGCTACCCGCCTCTTTAAGTTTATCGACCCAAATAGTAGGTAATACATTGACGCGTCCGCCAGATTTAAGCACATCAAGCGCGCGTACGCCAGCATCATCACCGACTAAGTCCAGTAGCACATCGGCTTGCAAATTAGGGAATGCATCTTCTTTAGTATAGTCAATCCAGCCTGCAAGCTTGCTCTTATCTACGAGAGTATCAAGCTTGCTATATTTTTCTGGTGAGCAGATAACAGTGACTTTAATGTCATCTTGATTGACCTTTTCCATCAATAACTGAATAAGTAGATGACCAACACCGCCTGCTGGGGCATTGATGACGACATGCTCGCCTTTTTTGATATCAGCAAACTTAACAAATTGTAGCGCTGTTTGTCCGATACAAGGCAGTGCTCCTGCTTGCTCTAGCGTTACTGACTCTGGGACTTTGGCAAGCAGATTAGCATCAACTGCAACGTACTCAGCATAACAGCCACCATCAAAGGTCAATGCCGCCACTTGTTCACCGACTGTAAATCGATCGTTATTACTTTTGGCCACAACGCCAGCCACATCAAAACCTAAAATAGCAGGTTTGTCGTGATTAAATTTGTCGTTACGGATATTTTCCGCACCCCAACCTTTGCCTTGACGAGTTTTATAGTCGACAGGATTAATACCTGCATACGCTACTTTGACCAACACTTGGTCATCGTTCAAGTCAGGAATAGCGACACCATCTTGGTAGTGCATGACCTCAGGCTCGCCAAACTCACGAATAAGGGCGGCATGTTGAGTGGTTGGTAACGAATTATTAGAAACGGTAGACATAATTATATATCCTTATATTTTATGTAGTTATGGTTGTTTGTCTCATTAGTATATAGATTGAAAACCCACACTATATCAGAGCCAGTTCAGCACTGATAGGTAGATGATCTGAAAGCTTAGACCATGGTTTGCCATTATGCACCCAAGCACTTTTTATAGAAAGATTGCGAACATAAATACGATCTAAACTGAGCACTGGTAGCTTCGCTGGGAAGGTCGGTAACAGCTTGCCATGACAGTGTTTAAAGGCCTCAGTCATCCCAAGGTCACTGGCGAGTGTGTCACAAGATAGTTTTTTCCAGTCGTTAAAGTCACCTGCCAAAATCAGCGGTTGATCTGAGGCAATCTCATTACGTACGTAATCGCTAATTGCCTGATATTGTTTAATACGGTCGCGCTCGAACAAATTGAGATGAGCACATAGCACCACTACAGGTTTTTTCCAGCCAGCTGGCTGTACTTCACAATGCAACACCCCGCGTTGCTCTAGCTTATTTACAGTGATATTGACGTTATGTTTAGGGTCCAAGGGGAATCGACTCAGTACTGCATTTCCATGATGGCCGTCCTCGTATTCTGAGTTTTTGCCATAGCTATTTTGCAGCTGCAGATACTCACCAAACCATTCGTGCTGAGATTGATCAGGGTATTCGTTATAGTGCATGTTGCGCCTTAAGTGTTGACCTTGCACCTCTTGTAAACATAAGACATCAGACCCTACCTCTTCAAGCGCTTGAGCAATTCCTTGCATTTTGACTCGGCGATTAAGTGGCGACATACCTTTATGGATATTATAGCTGGTCACAACAAAAGAGTTTTTATTCATCATAAATTCAGTATTCATAGCATAATTGTTATAAGTAATTATAGGCGTTATCTATACTATAACAACATTGACGATAGTTTTAGCTTTATCGTTATGGCATTAAAGCGTATTAAGTACTTAACGGATAAAGGTTATTTGTGAATGCACAACACGTTTTAATGGTTGTAAACATAAAAGAGCATTGGCTCTGATTGAACCAATGCTCTTGTTTACTGATAATAAATTATCATTACTCAGTCAATTGGCCGTATAAAATCAGTAGCGTGTAACCAAAGCAATTGGCTGATCTTCGCTCATGATGTCTTGCGGCATAAATACCACTTCACCACCATTATGCATGACATGTTCTATAATCTCACCAACTGCGTCATCTGTTACGTCATTTGCAGCAGCATCATCTGCTAACATAAGGGTCTGAGCCTTTTCATCGATCTTGGCTGACTGCATATAGCCGCGACGTACATAAAGTGTCTCGCCTGCTCCTTGGAAGGCGCCGCGATAGACTTCTTGTAAATCGGTACGCAACATCTCTGCACCGCGTGCTTTGTCAATCTCACCAAGCGCGGCTTCGTGCAACGATGTACGATAGCCCTCTACCGCTTCTTGGACACCATCGATAATATGCTGAGCACTGCCATCTTCTAAATTGGTAACGTTCGAGACTTTGGCAATAATATTATCTGGACGATCACAGACGTCATTATAGTAGCTGATATTACGTGCATCACCGACCACAACCAGTGGCATTTTGTGTTCGCCCCATAGCTCTTGTACACTTTTATCAACTTGATTAAAGAACTCTTTTAAATAGTTATCTTCTTTGTTAGCTGAGCGGTCAGAGCCTGCATCACCAGTAGTATACAAACCATTATTTTCTATAGGAAACGGGATGTTTTCCATATTATTCTGGCGATCAGAATCATTATCGAATTCTTTGATAACGCGATCATTAGAAGCTTCAATTAAACGAGCCACATCGCGTGTGAGGACCACCGTATAGTAATGTACAGCGCTTGCCATATCGCGGACAAGGTCACGAGTTGCAAAACGATCTGATATTACAACGCGCTCTTTGGTATCAAGTGGCATACGGATAATTTGCACATCGTCAGTACTGGCAAAAATCGCTAACGTATCAAGGTTATAGTTATGATTGAGCTCGTCAGTTTTGGCATGAATATTTTCTAAAATAGTGGTCGCTGTTTGCTTGTCGTACTCATTAGTCAAGCGCTCCTCGACTACTTTTAGTTGATTCTTTAACGCAATAGGATCTTGTTCATTTCCTGGATGCTCACGGTGGGTCTTTACAAATATACTTACTGCAGGATCAGTTTTTGTTTCACGTAAACTCTTAAGGGTCGCTTTCATAAATACTTTTCCTTATGTTGTTGTTATAAATTCCAACCAATAAACTGTTTATATAGGTCAAATTACTTTGCTTAGTTTATATAGCTGTCTGATTTAGCTCAGTCTCATTAGCGTATTACAGTTACCTAATATTCATAATCGTTTTATAGTTTTTAATCGGTAAAACCTTGTTTAATACGTCTCCTTATGTGCGGCATAAACGATAACCCGTACATAAGACCATAATTTTTATATTGGAACTACTATGATGCTATCAAGTTAATATGATGAGCTATAGGGTTAGTTTGCAAGCAAATGATAGCGCTTTGTAAGCATAAGTAAGAAAAATTTAATATTACAACTCCTAATATTCTTTATCAGCACATAATAGAATCGCCAATACAGAGTATTTACTTATTACCTTTCACGGTGAACTTGTATTCTAAGCAAAATAGACCCATCATTTAAGTAGCCGGTCAGTTGCTCTACTAAATATGCGCATGAAAACCCAAATCATTAAATATTAACGCGCGTTTTCTTTACTGACTTGACCCTTATTGCTCTTGGATACCTCTATGACTACTACAACTACGATCGACCCAAATCTACACCTTGTTGACTTTGATGCAACCGACCCTGTTGACTTACAGGTAAAAGTCACGGATGCGATTCAACAAGGTAATGACTTTTTAGATAACATTGCAGCATCTACAGATAAAGACTCTAACGATATAAGTGCCAAACAAGCATTGACTGATGTCATGATGTTTGACCATATCAACTTAGCGTTGGATCGCAGCTGGGGTGTTTTGTCGCACCTTAATAGTGTGATGAGTAACGACAAGATTCGTCATATTCATCATGAGCTATTACCTAAACTCTCCGCCTACGGTACTCGCGTTGGTCAACATCAACCATTATTTGGCCGTTATCAGGCCATCGCTAACGACAAAGAGTTTTTTGCAACGCTTGAGCCTGCTCGTGCACGCGCTATTGAGCTCGCCCTGCAAAGCTTTGAGCTATCGGGTGTGGCGCTACCTAAAGACAAGCAGGATGAATTTGCTGACATTCAAAGTAAATTATCTACCTTATCGGCAACTTTTTCTGACCATATTTTGGATGCCACCCAAGCCTTTGCATTGCCTTTACAACAAGAACAATTAGCAGGCTTAACGGAAAGTGGCTTGGCTTTACTTGCAGATGCCGGTGAGCAGCATAAAGCCCGTGAACTTGCCAGTGGTACGCTCACGCAAGCTGATATTGATGCGTTACCAACACCCTACTATGTGGCGACTTTGAATATTCCCGTATATCTTGCGGTCATGACCCATGCAGACAATCGCGAACTGCGTGAGACTTTGTATCGCGCTTATGTGACACGTGCCTCTGAATATGACACTCATACCAATGCTAAAGGCGAGTCACTAAACAACGCGGATATCATGGGCCAAATCCTACAACTGCGTGAACAAAAAGCTCAGCTACTAGGCTTTGATAACTATGCTGAAGTTTCTCTATCGACTAAGATGGCGGAAAGCGTTGCAGAAGTTGAAACTTTTTTACGGAATTTGGCTACCAAGGCTAAGCCTACTGCTGAACAAGACTTGGCCCAGCTGCAAGAATGTGCCCGTGACTATGACATTGCTGAGCTACAACCATGGGATAGTGCCTATATTGCTGAAAAGGTAAAACAAAACAAATTTAGTTTATCGCAAGAAGAGATTCGTCCGTACTTCCCCTTACCGAAAGTTATTGACGGCCTCTTTGCTATCGTTGAGCGCTTATACGGCATCAAAGTACAAGAACAAAATAGTGCGAATGAGTCTACTAAAGCTGACAGCAACGCAGTTTCGCGCTGGCACGATGACGTACGTTTTTATCAATTATTCGATGCCGATAACAACTTACTTGGCGGCTTTTACTTTGATTTATTTGCTCGTAATGGTAAGCGCGGCGGGGCCTGGATGAGTGGTTTTCAATCGCGCTACAGTAATGATGAGCAAGCATATCAGCAGCTACCAGTTTGCTTTATGGTCGGCAACTTTACCCCAGCGCTAGATGGTAAACCAAGTCTGCTCACTCATGATGAAGTATTGACCTTGTTCCATGAGTTTGGCCATGGTCTACATCATTTGTTGACGCAAGTAACGGTTGGTGATGTCGCGGGCGTAAATGGAGTTGAGTGGGACGCAGTCGAGCTGCCCAGCCAGTTTATGGAAAACTGGGCATGGGAGAGCGATGGCATTACACTTATTAGCAGTCATGTCGAGACTGGTGAGCCATTACCAAAAGACAAGCTAGATGCTTTGTTGGCCGCCAAAAATTTCCAAAGTGGTATGCAGACCTTGCGTCAAATTGAGTTTGCATTGTTTGATTTACTGATTCATGCACATACCCCAGCGCTTGATTATGTAGGTATTCTTGCAACCCTTGATGACGTTCGCAATGACATTGCCATTATGGAAACGCCTAACTACAACCGCTTTGCCAACGGCTTTAGTCATATCTTTGCTGGCGGTTATGCAGCCGGCTATTACTCTTATAAATGGGCTGAGCTATTATCTGCTGATGCCTTTAGTAAGTTTGAAGAAGACGGTATCTTTAACCCAATCACTGGTAAAGCCTTCCGTGAGACCATCTTATCTGTGGGCGGCAGCTTGCCGGCAAAAACCAACTTTGAGAATTTCCGTGGTCGTAGTGCCAGTATCGATGCGTTATTGCGCCACAATGGCTTTGACGATAGAGGTATTAATACTGCGGCAAACGCTCAAACTACACGCGAGGTAGGCTAATGCGCTATCAATCAAGCCGTCCAAAAAGACAATTTTTAGCAGGGGTGCGTTGCCCCAAGTGTCAGGCGTTGGATGCAGTAGTGCAGATAAACGTCGTGACGCCAATACTTGACGAATATATTGAATGTACTCTGTGTGGGCATAGTGAGCATCGCCCTGACTCTGATGAGATTAGCGCTAAAAATCATCTTGAGGATCAGCTGATCCGTGATGCAACCGTCACAGGGACCAGCGGCACAGTCAAGTTTAAAAACTAGGCTTAGCGTCTTAAGACTTAATGGTTATCGCAAATTTTTAAATATTTGGGCTCATACCTGACAATTGTACTTACCACTAGCCTATCTATTGATAGGCTTTTGTTTTTTAGTTTGCTATAGTATGAAAACACTGTTATCGATATGCACTGGCTTTAGTATGACTTCTAAAAAATCGTCACCTACTCTCTCTAAAACATCTACTACTGGCGTTCGTTCAAAGAAATTCATAATAA
Source organism: Psychrobacter sp. 1Y10 (assembly GCF_052259005.1). Lineage (NCBI taxonomy): Bacteria > Pseudomonadati > Pseudomonadota > Gammaproteobacteria > Moraxellales > Moraxellaceae > Psychrobacter > Psychrobacter sp. 1Y10. The sequence continues at coordinate 485,386 of NZ_JBQQES010000002.1, forward strand.
TCGTCTTATTATTACTCGCTGTTGTTATTGCCTATTTTGTATGGTCACGTCCACTATCGAATACATCGACCCCCATAAAAGAGACAACAACAAAAACTGTATCTTCTCAAGCTGAGACACTGTCAGACAATGCAGACAGCGATCTAGCAGACCCAGTAGATACGATGAATAACAACGTGCCTTTATCTGATAAAAAGGCTGTGCCAATTGAGACGCAAGCATCTGATTCTGAAACTATTTTAAACGCCTCATTGCCAGAGACCGATAGTTTAGCCAAAGAAGAAGTTGATCGTTTAGAAGATGAGCATCAACGCTTAATAGACCAAGAAAAATTGGCGGCTGAACAAGTACAAATGAATAAAAAATTAACCGACATGAAAGCTGAGCAAATTAAACTGCTTGAACAGCAAGTCGCACAGCTAGAAGCTGCACAAACGGCTGAATAATAAAAAAAACTATTAAAATTATAAGTGGCTAACCGTACGTCAATATATACTGCTTATCATTAGACAATAGCTTGAGTACATACTACTTATCAAATCATTTGCTTATGGGGTATTCGTTATGACCACTTTGCGTTTGACCCATGACCCAATTTTAAATAGCAGCGCGCAGGTACTTATTTTACCAGTTAATAGTACGGGGATATTCTTAGATCCTATACTCATGCCGTTAATACGTTATAAAGGCCTGCGCACAATGGCCTTATTGACACGGCCACTCCTTTCTAACTCTCCAAAGAATAACCCAACCAAAAAGTCTCATACCTCAAATGTGACCTCTTTAGATTGGGATACGGTAACTTTATCCCTACTCGCTCAACATTTACAAGATATACCAAAAGCTCGTGTAGATATTCATCTGCATAAAAGTATAACTATCTAAACATGTTAAATTCTCTAGTAAAATGTTTTTTCCTGTAGGTCTTAATAAGTATATTTATGTCGTGATATTGATTAAAAGATCACTCCAGCATAATATCAACTGTGCATGCCTTTGAGCATAAATATTTTTTATTTAATATACCTAAACAGGAGAATTAATTATGTCAAATAATAATTCTAGCAAAAACAATACCAAAGACGAGAACAATAACGCGGTAACGGCTGTAGAGGTTGTAAAAGACGATACCGTAGTATTTGAAAATGGCAACTTTGAAGAATACAACGCTGAGCACGACTATCAAGAAGATAAAGATCAGGACAACAAGGCTCAAGACGATAAAACTAAAGACAAGAAAACTGATAATACTGCTAAAAATGATAAATCAGCAGATAACAAGTCTGAAAGCCAAGATAAATCTCAAAGCTCTAGTAAAGCCAAAGACGCTAATGCTAAGTCAGACAACCAAGGCAAAGCTGAAAGCGCTAGCAAAAATGAAAATGTTGAAAAAAATCAGAAATCTGATAAAAAAGAAGCATCTAAGAAAGACACTAAAGCTGAAAAAGATGATCAGTCTGACAAAGCTGGCGATACTAATAAAGAAAGTAAAACTAGCAAAGAAGACAAGACTCGCAAAAGTGACAAGTCCAACGATGCTAAAGAAAATAATGCCAAGCAGCAAGACGACACTGAACAAAATGACGCTGATGCAACAGAGCAGTCCAATGAGAACAGCGACTCTAGCATGTCGATGGCAGGTTTATTCCAATGGGCAAATAAGCTCAGAGAAGACTTTATGTCTGAAGCGATGGGCATGACTAATGGCGTTACCGGAAGAGCTACTGCTATGACGCTAGAGCGATTAATCGCTGTGGTAGATATGGAGCTTGCCGCTTTTGATAAAAGCGTTGACGTTGCCAAAAAACTCATCGCAAATGTAGAAGAAGAGCGCAGCAAAATTGCTAGTAGAAAAGAGAAGTACCAAAGTATGATTGATGATTTAAATCAAGAGTAAGCATTTTAAATTGTTAATTTAGAGTTTGATTAATCCAATGTTAAATGTTTAATTTAAGCGTTTAACATTGGATTTTTTTGGCTAAATAAACTGTCTTAGCAAATGCTTATACAGACATATTTGTCCTTCTAATCTTGCTATAAGCTTGTTTACTTTGAAAACACCGACCAGCCTGTCCTTTCTCCCAGTAGCTCTAATGCTTTCGTCCCAAGTTTTGAGTTACCGACCGAATTTAGGCCAGGTGACCATACTGCGATGGCACCCTTGCCTGGCGCTATCGCTAGAATACCGCCACCGACGCCGCTTTTGCCTGGCAGACCTACCTGATAGGCAAACTCCCCAGAGCCATCGTAGTGACCACACATCATCATTAACGAATTGATCCGCTTGGATTGCTGCGGGCTGATCACCTTTGCCCTTGTGGGTTGATTGATACCGTTGGAGACCAAAAACAGACCTGCACGGGCTAACTGCTCACAACTCATCGCAATCGAGCATTGATGAAAGTAAGTATTCAATATCTTATCGACATCATGTTGTAGATGTCCAAAAGACTTCATAAAGTGAGCGAGTGCAGCGTTTCTATCTTCGTGGTCAATCTCAGACCTTGCCACCTTATAATCAAAGCAGATTGACGCATCATCTGCTATAAAATGCACAAACTGTATAATCTCATCCAATATCTCTTTTGGCTCGCGTCCCATCGTGATAGCATCCACTACCGCAATCGCGCCTGCATTGATAAAAGGATTACGCGGTCGGCCCGATTCGTATTCCAATATGGTAATGGAGTTAAAAGGGTCACCCGAGGGCTCACGGCCCACATGATTCCAGAGCGTACTGCCAAGCTTACTAAGCCCAATAGTTAGCGTAAATACTTTGGAAATACTTTGTATGGAGAATAGGGTATTGGCATCTCCTGCTGAGTATACTTGCCCATCAGGGGTAGCAACACTGATGCCAAACTGGTTGGGATCGACATGTGCAAGCTGCGGAATATAATCTGCTACCTTTCCGCGGTCGGTCTCAAGTGCCATTTGGGCGGTGATATCATCTAGAATCTTTTGCATAGGAGTGGTGTTCTTTTTCGTTATCAAGTAATGATAATTTTAACTGAATATAATCGGATGATGATAGGGGAAATATACTTAGAGATTTATTGGTTGAGTGTCACAAGCTTTATCTAGCCTCAATGCTTTTATGGGCTATATGACTATTATTAGTCACAACTACTTAAATAGACTGATATAAATGGTTCTATTATATCAGTCTATTTTAGGTGGTCTCTTAATAGGTTTGAAGGGCGAAATAGCAGGTTCCGCTGGGGTATGGCCTATGCTATCAAATCTAAACTTCTTAAGATCAAAAAAATCGTTTCTCAACTAATATGTGACTAGACACTCGTATCATATTGTTATGCTCTGCTTTTGTAGTAGGATGAAAAATCTACTTTCAAAACAGGAAACATCTTGTCATAAACCCAGTTATAGAAAAAGGCATACACCAAATAGAAAGTAGCCATAGAGACTCCCATCATAAACGCGCTCCACAAGCTAATATGTAAGTACCACGCAATCAATGGCAGGTACAATGATAGCAGACCACCTTCAAATAAAAACGCATGTAATAGCCTTAGGGCAACAGTCTTGTCTACTTTTCCTCGCATTTTCAACAAGACTTGATCAAATACCCAATTGTAAAAATAGTTCCATAGCATAGCGATAATTGAGCCAACAATAGCCATGCTACCTAATAAATGACTGTCAAAGCCAGATAACAAGCTCGTTAAGGGCACAAATATCATTAAGCCGATGACCTCAAAACCTAGCGTATGGCGAATACGATCTTTAGTAGTACGCATCGAGTTGTCCAATTAAATTAATGATTTATCCGGCTATTGTATCTGTTAAAATGGGATAACCAAGTTAGGACCTATAGGATATACAGATAGATGAGCTTTTCCTTAGAGCAACTAAAAGCCTTTGTCGCGACTGTAGAAACAGGCTCTTTCTCAGCAGCAGCACGTCAACTGGGTAAGGCGCAGTCTGTCATCAGCACGGCTGTTTCCAATTTAGAAATTGATTTAGATAACTTACTATTTGTGCGTGACGGTCGCTATCCAATTTTGACGCCAGCTGGAGAGCGGCTATTGGTAGAAGCACGATTTATACTCGGGCGCTGTGAACACTTTCGCGGGGTTGCCAAAAGTTTGGGCGAAGGCGTAGAGAGTAGATTGGTGTTAGCGGTCGATGAGCTATACCCTTTAGAACGCTTGGGGGCTTTGCTAGATGAGTTTTCATGTCGATTCCCTAGCGTGGAGCTAGAGCTACTGTTTCCTTTAATGGAAGACGTGAGTCAGCTGGTAATAGAGAAACGTGCTGATTTAGGCATTATGTGGCACCAAGATGTACCACCTTCCGCGCTAAATTTTCATATTCTGGGTTGGGAGCGGCTTAAAGTGGTTTGCGCCCCAGAGCATGAGTTGAATAGCCCAAAAATAGGATGGGAAGAGTTAAAACGCTATCGACAACTACTAGTAGCTACTCGTAATCATAGTGAAGATAAAGCACGATTACGGATAGCGTCGGATGTTTGGTGGGTTGAGAGTCAGTGGGTCATCGTTGAGCTAGTACAGCGCAACTTAGGTTGGGCTTTTGTGCCTGAACATGTGGTTGCTAGCGCCTTAGACAGTGGTCTTATAGTTGCACCAACATTGGGCTATGATGATCACGACTGGCCAGTAGCTTTAGTTCTTATTTGGCATAAAGAGCGCGCTTTAGGTAAAGCGGCGACTTGGCTAAAATCGGCTGCGATTGTTCAAGATAGATAATATCTTATTTTTAAGGCATATCATCTAATCGTAGTGTTCAACTTAACCTAATTGAGGTTTCGTGTCTTTTTTACATAATAATCTAGTCAAAAACCATCAAGCCAAGCTCATTAAGTACACTCAGATGTATACTGATTCGATATAAAAGTCTATACCCATTGGAGTCATTTGAGCTACAGTCTAAGGTTTCAATTCTCAATAGAGAACCGTCTTTGTTCTCACAAGAGAGGTCGTATTAAAGACCTTATAATCTAGGTAGAAATTATAATAACTAACACTACAGCTTAAAACAACTTTCCAATTATTCAAAAACAAAAAAACCGCCCTGACTGCTATTACTAACAGTTCAGAGCGGTTTTTTATATCAAACTAAGCTACTTATTCAGCAGTTGTCATTGTACCCTGCTCAATACCTTTCATAGTCAACTTAATGCGACCAACATGAGATTACTCCAGTGCTTATCTTCTTTAACCAGTCCCATTAAGCTCAAATCAAATTTAAGTATAGCTTATTGTACTCTACAAAGTTGAATTGTAGCTATTTCATCACTTCAATGGATAAATTTTTGAATCCAATAAATACTACTCGTAGATCATCAACTGATAAGTTAGGCTCAACCAACTCCCTCCTTCCTATCTTTTCATTAATGGTCTATAAATAGTATTACGCGTTACGTATTACTGGTTTCATTTATGCACATCCTAATCATACGGATATACGTTTAGACAAGTGAACCTATAAGATACTTGGGCTATAACTTAGTAATTAACGCTTAACACAAAAGCCAACTACAAATTACTCTATAATGACTTCAATATGAAGAACTCATCTAAATTGATATCTGAGTAAAAAATACGTTTATTTATCTCTTAAAAGCCCTTCAATTATCCAATTTTGGAGGTTTAAATCGCTCTCATGCCAATTTATATTTTTATCCCAATACCCTTCAGAGCGTTCAAGAAAATTCAACATAGGAAAGCCATAACTTATCTCTACAACTTTAATTTCATCGTCTATACCGTGAATCAGGTCAATGGCTAATGACTGAGTTTCAAGTTTATCAGAAACATTAAAAGCTAACTCTATGTACCTTCTATCAATTTTATCATTATCAAAAACCAAATTTCCGCTTCCTGATGCTCTAAAATCATTCTCTCTAACCATTCTCTTTAAAGCTACTGCTTTATTATCAATCACGACAACTCTAACGTCAAAACCTTTGTTTTCTATAAAGTCTTGAAAATAAGCGTAATCACGTTCAGGACTTTGTTTTTTAGCAAACTCGCTATTAAAAACAAGTCTTGTAACACCTTTTAAAACATTTGTTAACGAATCTATACTTACTGTATCTTTTCCACTCTTTCTAAGCGCTTCTTTTAAATACCCAACCCTATCTAGCTGAGGGAATCCCTTTCCAAAAGACTTATCTATAAACTTAATTGCGTCTGACTTTGATCTAGCCAGCTTAACATTACTAGACCCTGCACCTCGAGTTAGTTTGAAAACTTTGGGATAGCTAGTATTCTTTGCCCATTTCTTCGCTTGTTTCTTATCATAAAAAATATAGCTAGGAACTACTGGTATACCAGCAGCTTCAAGAAGATACTTTTGAGCGACCTTGTTATCAAAATGCCAGCTTGTTTTAAAATCAGGAAAAACTCTTAATCCTGCATGTTCTATAGCAAAAAGGATATTTTTGGCAGCGAGAACATCCTTGATTTGTGAATGATGATGATGCCACATGAAAACATCATAACCTTTTAGTTGTTCTATAATATCAGTATCAAAAGCATTAACTAACTTATAATCAATATTTTTATTTTCGCAATATTCAATCCAACGATCGGAAAAGCTCCCTGGTCTATGATGAATAGCTACTTTCATTTATATTTTCCTCAAAAAAAATCATTGAATATTTTAAAAAAACGGAGTCAATAGATTCTGTTTTTCTTAAAAGAGAGATCATTAAAACACAAAATTAAATTAATAGCACAATCGATACCACATCAATAGAGCAAAATTTTTGGTATGACATGGTTGATGTGATAACCGAATTAATTGTATATCGTAAAATTAAATACATCTTAAATAGACACCAAAATGTAAGTTGCTTTAACACAATGCGGTACATTTCGAATACTAAAGTTCAATAGCTTTATTAGCTAGCAGTTTAACGGCCATTATGAAGCCCGTACTCAAAAATAAAGATAGCAACACCTTGATGTTATTAAAAATATTTTAAAAGAATAGCGAAAACTGCTACAAAAAAATTGATAATTAACACACATTCTAATATTACGAGTAATCTATCTAACTATAAAACACTATATAGATAGAATCAAACAATATGTTGCAATCCGAATATAAGACAAAAATCTAGAAAAACACTTATTTATTACTTAGATAAAACCAATAAAATATTGAAATCAAAACTTATGATTCAACCAAAAAGTCCATAATCACTATTATAACGGTGCTGATGGCAAATTAAAGAAGACTCAATCTACTTTAGAAAATATTACTACATGTGGACTACAAGGTATATTGTCATTATGTCAATAGCTAGATCTATTGTTACATATAGCGCACAGCCAGAGATTAATATCCTTACTAGGAAACTAAATGCATTTGATAAAAGTAATATTTAACTATTTAGTAACATTAAAGAGACAGACAAAAAAACCGCCCCGACTGCTATTACTAACAGTTCAGAGCGGTTTTTTATATCAAATTAAGCTACTTATTCAGCAGTTGTTGCTGTACCTTGCTCAATACCTTTCATAGTCAACTTAATGCGACCACGGTTATCAACGTCTTGAACCAAGACACTAACCGTCTGACCTTCTTTTAGATAATCTGATACATTCTCTACACGCTCTTCTGCAATTTGTGAGATATGCACGAGACCATCTGTGTTTGGCAAGACGTTAACGAACGCGCCGAAGTCAACGATACGAGCGACCGTACCTTCGTAAGTTTTACCAACTTCAACTTCAGCCGTCAATGCTTCGATTTTACCAATAGCAGCTTTAGTTGCCGCTTTATTCTCACCAAAAATACGAATCGTACCAGCATCATCAATATCGATAACCGCGCCAGTCTCTTCTGTGAGCTGACGAATCATCGCGCCGCCTTTACCGATGACATCACGAATCTTATCAGGATTGATTTCGATAACCGCGTAGTTCGGTGCATGGGCGTTGATTTCAGTACGGCTCTCTGGCAATACTTGGTTCATGGCATCCAAGATATGGATACGACCAGCATGAGCTTGCTTTAGCGCTTGCTCCATGATGTCAGGCGTGATGCCTTCGATTTTGATGTCCATCTGTAGCGCAGTGATACCGTCTTTAGAACCAGCGACCTTAAAGTCCATATCGCCTAAATGATCTTCATCACCTAAGATGTCTGACAATACAGCAAAGCGCTCGCCTTCTTTAACCAGACCCATTGCAATACCAGCGACTGGCGCTTTTAATGGTACACCAGCATCCATTAATGCCAAGCTTGCACCGCAAACAGACGCCATAGAAGAAGAACCATTTGATTCAGTGATTTCTGATACCACACGGATGACATACGGGAAGCGTTCGCTGTCCGGTAGCATCGCTTGTACACCACGGCGCGCTAGACGACCATGACCGATTTCGCGACGTTTAGGGATACCTTCACGGCCAGTCTCACCCACTGAGAAATGCGGGAAGTTATAGTGCAGCATGAAATGGTCACGGATAGTGCCACCTAATGAATCAATCATGTTAACATCACGGCTATTGCCTAGCGTAGTGGTGACTAAGGCTTGCGTCTCACCGCGAGTAAATAATGCTGAACCATGCGTATATGGCAATACACCAACCTGCACGTCAAGCGCACGGACTGTTTCAGGATCACGGCCATCGATACGCGGCTTACCTGACAAGATATTGTCACGAACCGTACGATATTTAAGGTCGTTGTAGATTTCTTTTAGCTCAGATACCGTATCAGCATAAGTTTCTGACTCAGCATCACCAGCAAGCGCATCAATGATTGATTGCTTAATTTCATCGAGCTTGGTGTAACGCGCTTGCTTATCAGTAATGGTATAAGCATCTGCAACTTGCTCACCGAACTGCTCTTTCATGCTGCTGGTAAGCGCTTGGTCACGCTCAGGGGCAACATACTGCTGCTTAGCGGTACCGATCTCTTCTGCCATTGAAGCAATGTTATCAATCACGATTTGCTGTTGCTGATGACCATATAATACCGCGCCTAACATCTGATCTTCTGACAGCTCTGCTGCTTCAGATTCAACCATTAATACTGCAGACTTGGTACCAGCTACGACTAGGTCAAGATCACTCTCTTTAAGCTGCTCAGTCGTTGGGTTTAGTACGTACTCACCACCGATAAAGCCAACACGTGCCGCAGCGACAGGACCATTAAATGGCGCATCAGAGATTGCTAATGCTGCTGAAGCACCGATTAATGCTGCAATGTCTGCAGACTGGGTTTTATCTGAGGATACAACTGTTGCTGTAATCTGAATCTCGTTGACATAGCCTTCAGGGAACAGTGGACGAATTGGACGATCAATAAGACGCGAGGTTAGAGTCTCAAACTCGCTCGCGCGGCCTTCACGTTTGCCGTATGCACCTGGAATTTTACCCGCTGCATACATTTTTTCTTGATAGTTTACAGTTAATGGAAAGAAGTTTTGACCTTCTTTAGCTTCAGACTTTACTACTGCTGCAACCAGTACTGATACACCGCCCATATGAACCATAATAGAGTTGGCTTGGCGGGCAACACGGCCAGTTTCAAGGACGACCTTTTGGTCGCCATATTGGAATTCACGTTTAATAGTATTAAACATTGTCGGATTTGTCATATATTTTTCCTAATGTTGAATGACGAAAACAATTTCAATTGCTTGCGCAATCTAATATCGGTCATTAAGTGTTCTATCGTACTTTGATGTACTGATAAATCGTATTTAGTGGCCTTATTGCCAGGTCATATATTTACCAATGGTACTACTGTATTTTCTTTATTATTCAGATTCAGTTTTTATAGCCATCTACCATCATAAACTTTCTATCATCATGGATTTTAATAGTGTTCTACACCGTTTCCACACTTTTTTTATTATGTAAATTATTTATATAACATAACAATATATAGAGACAAACTACGAGATAGATACTGTGTTTTAACGCGCTATAAAATTACCCAATGCACCATTTTACAGTGATTTATAGGTGTTGACCAATTAAATACAAAACTGAGTGTTTTTATGGTCAAAAGTTGGGCTAAACGGCAACCAGACTACCTAATACTTACCAGATATCCATAAAAAAGCGGCGTGAAACTATTCCACACCGCTCTTTCATTACTTACATATTATATTGATAACAGTCAATTATTTTTTCAACACTTAAAAGAGAGTCTTTAGAGTCATATGACAAATAAGCACTACCTTTTTACTTAACTATTATTAATATTGCAGACGTCAAATTAACGACGTAGACCCAACTGCTTGATAACAGTTGTATAGCGACCAAGATCTTTACCTTTTAGGTAATCAAGCAATTTACGGCGCGTATTAACCATACGGATAAGGCCACGACGGCTATGGTGATCGGCTTTATGCTCTTTAAAATGATTCTGTAAATCATTGATACGAGCACTTAACAAAGCGATTTGAACTTCTGGTGAACCTGTGTCATTTTCGCCGCGCTGGTATTGAGCGATGATTTGTTCGCGATCGGTATTAGTTAGCATAAATATCTCCGGCAATGCTAAAATCTCAAAGATGTACTCAGATTTAAGCCATCTTTTGAGCATTAGAATAATAATTAAAGTAACTTTATCGTCATTCAGGACAACCCTGCATTACTAGAGTTGACCTAGTGTACGACAAGCTCAATGAATAATAACAATTATTTAAAAATAGATTAGATAGCGACAAAATAATGCATAAATCGACCTTATAATCGAAATAGTAAACAAAATATTTTGACTTATCTAAAATCATATTTAAATGTGGTGGCAATTATAACAAAAAACTGCTGAACTCGCAGCAGTTTTTCATATTAGTTTTCTTGTTTAATCAAGGTTTTTTAGAAGCAATAAAATAACTGATCGTCTTAGACTATTTGTTTTTTATATCAGCTTCAGTAGCCTTGCCACCAAGCTCATCACCATCTAAAGGCACTGTCGTCGCTTCTGCTATGCTATCTGGAATAGCGTCTTTGCTAGGATTGATGTCTTCTGCAAGCTTTTCAATTTCTTGTTCTTGTTTATCCATATTTTGTTTTGATTTATCCATAATATTTCCTTAAAACTATTTAATAACTGTGAAATACTAACCATCACTTGATTAGTACTCACGGTAAAAATTCGTTTAACAAAAGCTTCTTGGACTCAAAGCACTACTTATCGTCGTCTTTAGCATTTTCTAAATTATCAGCGATACGCTCGGCTGCAGCTTCAGTATCTTTGGTATGGTTGTCTTCAGTTTGGCTCTTGAGCGCTGCAGTTGCAGACTCAGAACGTTGTTGCTCAACTTTAGTATCGTTTGGATTAGGGTTAGCCATAATAATTTCCTTAGTTAATATCAGTTAATATTGTTCTAGTTTAGAATAAAAATATAATGAGTTGTTTTACGTTTTGTAGAGTATTTGAACTAGTTAAGACAATGCTTTATCAATAGCTTCAACAAAGTTATCAATGTCATCCGGGTTGCGAGAGGTAATTAAATTACCGTCGATCTGTACTGTTGTATCGATAAAATCTGCACCAGCATTTTCTAAATCTGTTTGCAATGAGTGATAAGCGGTCAACTTCTTACCCTTTGCGATACCTGTATTGATAAGCACCCAAGGCGCATGACAAATAACTGCCAGTGGTTTACCTGCTTTATAAACAGTATTGATGATACTGTGTGCCTCTGCATTGCCACGGATAGTGTCAGCATTGACAGTTCCGCCTGGCAGTACCAACGCATCGTAGTCAGCTGCATTTGCATCACTTGCAAAGATATCAGCGGTAAAAGTATCACCTTTGTTGACGTCCTGTTTCATTGCTTGAACGTCTTTATCTTTATTAGTTGTAATCAATATAGTTTTATAACCTTTGTCTTTCAACTGGTTATTTACGTCTTCATATTCTGCTTGCTCAAAATTATTGTGTAATAAAAAAGCGACGGTTTTCATATTATTCCTTATTTAACGATTGGGAATTTATGTGAATAAATTAACTAATAACTCTATTTATCATAATTTTTTATTATTATTAAGTATTTTCTATTATTCATCCTCAGTGATCTATTAGTCGTCCGTGCCCTGCTAAAGCTATTACCTGTTATATTTCTTATATGAAGCCCTTCCCATAAGATGTTTTTATTATCAAATTAAGTTTTTGTTTTTATAGATTAATTTTACCATTGAGCTTTGTTATTTTATTTGTCCTTCCCTGTCACTTTCCTTAGCTGACTTAACTAATGTACAAAAAAAACAGGTTTCACCATAGGCGAAACCTGCAATAAAATGTGACGATATGTGATTAATGTAAACTGTTAGTAAGCTGCTCAGGAATTGTCTATAAGATAGTTTAGAAAAATAACCTTAACGTTGAATCAACTTCTTTGGTTGCAACCGTCCATTGAGACTAACGGCACCTAAACCCAAAAACTGACCTTGCTCATTTATTAAACGAATATCTATTGGTGTCTCGTACGTTAACAGTTGTGCGCTAGCAGTGTCCTTAGAGGTAGCAAAGTTACTTTTGTCGGTATGGATAGACGACTGGTTATCTATCCTATCTAAAATATAGCTCTTAATCTGGTCTGTCAATTGTTCAGATACGTTTAAGCGTTGACCCATATGGATACGCTTACACTGCTCAGTCGTCAATGTCAGCTTCATATCGATATCGATACATGCATCCACTGGCATTAACTGTGCTTGACGATTATCCAATGCTTGTTCTTCTAATGCGGTCAAGCTAAGCGCATTATCAATATCGAATTTACCGACTTGCAAGCGCCGCAGTGCTGTCAGATGCCCTAATGTACCTATCGTTTTAGCGATGTCTTCACCAAGCACGCGTACATAGGTGCCTTTGGTGCAAGTAACCGTCAACTGTATTTGTTCGTTATCAAGTGCTTTTAAATCAATTGACTTGATGACGATATTTCTTGGTAAACGCTCTACTTCAATACCAGCCCGTGCATACTCATAAAGTTTTTTGCCGTCCTTTTTTAGCGCCGAATACATGGGTGGTATTTGCTGCTGAGCGCCCAAAAACTGCTGGGCGATTTTTTCTAACTCTACCTCATCAAACTTTGGCACAGACATAGTTTTAACAATCTGACCCTCCGCATCACCAGTATCAGTCTGACTACCAAGCAAGATAGTCGCTTGATAAGTTTTATCGGCATCCAATTGATAGTGGCTAAATTTGGTAGCCTCACCCAGACAGATAGGTAACAAGCCAGTGGCCATGGGATCAAGCGTACCAGTATGACCCGCTTTTTTACTATTATGGTTTGGCGATTTAAAAAGATATTTCACTTTCGATACCACTTGCTGTGATGTCATACCGTAAGGCTTATCTATTAAAATAACCCCTGAGACTTTTATTTTATCAGGTACTATTTTAGCTTTTTTATCAGTTTGCTCAGGCGCTATAGACATAATAGTAATTTACTCGTCATTCTCGTTTTGTTCAGTTTTACTGACGGCTTGATTGATTAAATCCATCATATAATTGCCGCGCGCAGTGACTTCATCATAATGAAAACGCAAACGTGGCGTAGTACGCGTTTTTAAACTATGGCTAAGCTCAGTACGCAAAAACCCTGCCGCTTTATTAAGAACTTCTATGCTTTGTTCATGATTGGTTTTAGTCATGGCATCATTGAGCTCAGGCTCCATAATAGTGACGTATACATCAGCATAACCCAAATCTGGACTGACCTTCACACTAGAGATAGTTACAAAGCCCGTCAAACGCGGATCATTGACCTCGTCACGAATTAGCACTGCAAGCTCACGCTGTATCTGATCTGATAAGCGTTGTAAACGTTGATTCATTTTATTATCCTACTTTTCAATAATATTTTAAAAATAGCTTTTAATAGCGGAAATATACGATAAAAAAGGCCTACCAGGATGATCCTGTTAGACCTTAATATGTCGTTATATTAATACTCTAAGTTCTAACGAATAAAAATACAATATGGTTAAATTGTACGTTCAAACTGTTGAATCTCAAAGACTTCAATCTTATCACCAGCTTCGACATCATAACCACGAACGGCAAGACCACATTCCATGCCAGTACGCACTTCATTAACGTCTTCTTTGTAACGGCGTAGCGACTGTAACTGTCCAGTGAAGATAACTTTATCATCACGTAATACACGAATTGGCTTATTACGATAAATAGTCCCTTCAACCACCATACAACCAGCAGCAGCACCGAATTTGCTAGAACGGAATACTTCACGAACTTCTGCAATACCAAGAATCTTCTCACGATGTTCAGGCGCAAGCAAGCCACTCATCGCAGCTTTTACATCGTCAATCAAGCCATAGATTACGCTGTAATAACGAATATCCATGTTGGCAGTATCTGCTTTACGGCGTGCAGTTGCATCTGCGCGAACATTGAAGCCCAATAATACAGCTTCACTTGATTCTGCAAGCGTGACATCAGACTCAGAAATTGGACCAACACCTGAGCTAATCACTCGTACTTTAACTTCATCGGTGGACAGCTCATTTAGTGCAGCTAGTAAGGCTTCGAGTGAACCACGTACGTCAGTTTTTAGTACGATATTTAAGAATGACACATCGCCTTGTTCCATCTGATCAAACATGCTTTCTAAACGCATGGCATTTTGACGTTCAAGTTGACGCTCACGCTCACGGTTGGTTCTAAAATCTGCAACTTCACGTGCTTTTTTCTCGTCTGTTACGACTAAGAATTCACTACCAGCTGCTGGCGTTTCAGGTAAGCCTAGGATTTCGACCGGTATAGAAGGACCTGCTGACTGTACACGTTTACCATGTTCATCCGTTATTGCACGCACTTTACCGTAATGCTCACCAGCTAGCACTAGATCACCCTGTTTAAGTGTGCCTTTCTTGACCAATACACTAACAACAGGACCACGACCTTTTTCAAGTTTTGACTCAATGACCACACCTTGTGCAGCACCATCTAATGGCGCTTCTAGTTCCATTAGTTCAGCCTGTAAGCTAATATATTCTAAAAGATCATCAATGCCTTCACCGGTCTTGGCTGAAATACGAGCCATTGGTGTATCACCGCCCCAATCTTCTGAGACCACTTCTTTTGTAGTTAACTCATTAAGGACGCGATCAGGATCAGCACCTGGCTTATCCATTTTATTGATAGCTACGATTAAAGGTGTACCAGCAGCGCGCGCATGATCAATTGCTTCTTCTGTCTGCGGCATCATGCCATCATCCGCTGCCACAACCAATACTACAATATCAGTAGCTTGCGCACCACGTGATCGCATAGCGCTAAAGGCTGCGTGACCTGGAGTATCAAGGAAAGTAATAACGCCGCGTTCCGTCTCTACATGATAAGCACCAATATGTTGAGTAATACCACCTGCTTCACCTGTGGCGACCTTCGTTTCACGAATCTTATCAAGTAATGAGGTTTTACCATGGTCAACATGACCCATAATAGTAACCACTGGTGGCCGCGTTTGTACATTACTGCTGCGCTCATCAACGGCATCGTGAAGATCATCTTCAACTTTAGTATCACTAACAGGCACTGGATTATGTCCCATTTCTTCAACGATTAAGCTGGCTGTTGCTTGGTCAATCGTATCTGATTCTCGAGCCATTTCACCCATTTTCATCAGCAGTTTAGTGACTTCGCGTGCTTTGACCGCCATACGCTGGGCCAAGTCTGCGACAGTAATATGTTCACTAATCTCTACATCATAGACAATCTTTTCGAGCGGCTTTTCAAACTTATGCTGCGACGCTTGAGAGGAACGTAGACCATTTTTGGTATTTTTGATTTCACGTTCGCTTTGATTTTTACGGCGACGTCCACGAGTACCTGTACTATTCGCTCCTCGTTTGATCTCACGGCGCTCTTTTTCAAACGATTCTTCTAATGCGTCCCCAACCAACCCTTCGGCCAATGGCTCATCCTTACGAACTTCAGTCGCAGGTTCACGGTCAGTATATTTACCAGCCATCTTACGCATCTGCTCAAGGGTACGCTTTTGCGCTTCTTCAGCTTGTACGCGACGTGTTTCGCTCTCAATTTGACGTAAACGCTCTTCTTCTTTCTCACGTGCTTCACGAACTTTACGTTCAGCAGCTGTTTCAGTCTTTGGCTTAGTAGCAGCAACTTTTTTCTTTTCTTTCTCTTTTTCTTTAGGTTTAACTTCAACGGTAGCTTTGCCGCCTTTTTTGACTACGACTGAGGTAGATACTTCCTCACCTTTGCCTTCTGAGCTTTTACTTGAACCAAGACTTGCCCGCATAGCAGCTAAGGTAGCCGCTTGACGCTCTTCTGATTTTTTCTTAGTGGCATCACGCTCTTCAGCTTCTTTAGCCGCACGTGCTTGTGCCTCAATCATCGCCTGTTCACGGGCAGCCAATTCTTCTGCCATTTTTTCTGGATTCGGCTTATCAAACACTTTCTTTTTACGTACTTCAACATTGACGCTCTTAGATTTACCTGAAGAGCCCGTCACGCGCGCAGTACTGGTCGTTTTAGATTTAAGACTAATACGACGTTTTTCTTGCTGTCCGTGACTTTGTTTTAAATACGTTACCAATTTTTCTTGCTCAAGTTCGGTGACTGAGTCATCCTCCCCGCGAGCAGGTAGCCCAGCATCCTGGAGTTGCTGCTGTACAGCACCGACGGTTTTGCCTACCATTTCTGCCAGTTCTTTGACGGTCTTATCTGCCATTTATTATCACCTACTGTCTATTATTTGCTATTTGTTCAATTCAGTTGTTGGCTACAAATGATTGCGTTTGACCAAAACAGAGATTATTTAATATAATTGGATGTTATATAAGTATATTAAATATTAATCTTTTATTAGCCTTTCATTATTAATAGCATACCACCAAAAGACAGCGATATGCAGTTAACACCTATTCATCGAACCAAGATTCCCGAGCCTTCATGATAAGCTTGCCTGCTGTTTCAGCATCTAAACCTTCAATATCTTCTAAATCAAAAACTGCTTGTTCAGCCAGATCGTCAACGGTAATAATGTCTTTTTGAGCCATTTTATAGGCCCAACTGACTGTCATACCCTCAAGATCCTGCAATTCTTGACTCGGCTCTTTCATGTTTTGCTGTTTAAATAATTCATCTGCAATGACTACTTCTTTAGCACGTTCTTGAATCATGTCAATTGCTTCATCGTCTAACCCTTCAATATCGTAGAAGGTCTCGACAGGTACATATGCTACTTCTTCAATACTCGTAAAGCCTATATCAACCAAAGCTTGGGCAAGGTCCTGATCTACTTCTAAACGCTCATAGAACAATTCAATAAATGCCTTGCTTTCGTTTTCTTGACGCTGTTGATACTCTTCTTCTAGCATCATGTTCAACTTATAACCAGTCAACTCTGAAGCCAAACGTACGTTTTGTCCTTGCGAACCAATGGCACGCGCAAGCTGATCATTGGTACTAAAGATAATATCTGCTGTCTGGGTATCTTCATCTAAGATGATACTGCTGACGTCTGCAGGTTCAAGTGCACTGATAATATATTGTGCAGGATCGTCTGACCATACTACGACATCGATACGTTCTCCATCAAGCTCTTGCTGTACTGCTTGAATACGTGTACCACGCATACCAATACATGCACCCACCGGATCAATACGATGATCATTAGTCTTAACGGATATTTTAGCACGAGTACCTGGTAGGCGAGCGACATTACGAATCTCAATAATTTGCTCTGCGATTTCGGGTACTTCCTTTTGCATTAACGCTGAAAGCATTTCAGGATGCGTACGCGATAATAGTAGCTGTGCACCGCGATTTTCACGATTCACATGATACAAGATAGCATTAATACGTGATTTAACGCGTAGCTGCTCACGTGGCAACATATGATCTCGTGCTAAATAGCCTTCTGCATTGTCACCTAGATCGATAATATAACCATCACGCGTCTGCTTTTTAACTTCGCCATACATCATCTCACCAATACGTGGCTCAAAAGCATCTGCTACTAAGGCACGCTCAGCTTCACGGATTTTTTGGATGATTACCTGCTTTGCTTGAGTCGCTGCGATACGCCCAAATTCGATCGACTCAATCTGCTCTTCCTTTACATCCCCGATCGACCATTCTTCTTGATCAAGGTCAGTAATAGCAAGCTGACAAGCTGGCATTTCATGATCTTCATCAGCAACCACTGTCCAATAACGATAAGTATCATAATCGCCAGTAGTACGATCGATAGCCACTCGTACTGCCACTTCTGGCTGTTCGGTATATACTTTTTTCTTAGTCGATACTACTAAAGCGTCTTCTATGGCTTCAAATATATCTTCAGGGTTTAGGCCTTTTTCATTACTGACGGTTTCAACTACCGTTAAGATTTCACGACTCATGCTATACCAGTCCTATACTTACTTAAATTTCATAATTTGTGTATTGACGTTATGTTGCTAAAGTAAACCGTACGTTATCTAAGTTTTACAACATCAAGTGTCTTCAAAAACGAGATTGGCCTTGTCGATATTACTAAAAGTAATCTCGAACTGCTCATTGTCAGTAGCAGTAAGAATCAACGAGGTAGCACCCATACTATCTAGGTTACCCGTTACTTTTCGTCGTTTTTTGTCCCCTTGTCCTATTGCTTGGATCAGACGCAAACTAACCGTTTGTCCGATATAGTCTCGCATTTGCTCTTCTGAGAAGAACGCACGATCAAACCCTGGCGATGATACTTCTAAAATATACTCACCCGCAATAGGATCATGTACTTCAAGAATACCACTCACTTGATGGTTGACTGCGGCACAGTCCTCAATAGTTACCTGTTTGTCTTGCGCTTGCTCTTCTGGTAGCGACTCAATATAAATACGCAATAAAGAACGACGTCCCTGTGGTACGAACTCTACGCCCCACAAAGCTACATCACATGCCGCTACTGCAGGAGCAATAATATTGGTCAATTCTTCAACTTTGGTAGAAAGTTTCATAATTTGTTTATAGTTTCCTATTTACTGGTGTACAGAACTTAAAGCGTTTTTTTATATTTTATGAGCAACGTTTAAGAATAACACTGTAATCGTTGTATCTTTTTGCAGCTAAACTAAAGTGTATGACTTTGCATATTAAGTCCAAGCCTCGTATCGTCTTATACTTATAGAATAATACAAATTATAGACGTTGGATTAAGGCTGTACATTCTAATAGAATACACAAAGCCAAAATATCACTGAGAGAGTATGAAATAAAAGGTATTGCCGCTTATGAAGCGCTGCACAATTAACCGATATTACTTCACTCTATAAAAATAGAGCTTAGCATAAGTAGGATAAATACCGTGATAACACAGACTCTCAGATACAAAAAAACCCACAAACATAATGGTGGGCTTATTGCAACTGACAATTTAGTGTACAAAAATCAGTATTGAAAGTGGTAGCGGGGGCTGGATTTGAACCAACGACCTTCGGGTTATGAGCCCGACGAGCTACCAGACTGCTCCACCCCGCATCAATTTAGAATGCACATTGTAGGCGAGTTTTATAGACTTGTCAATCTTTATTTAAAATAAATTTAAACTAAAAATCTTAACTCTATAACAATCCACTCAGCACTACGTGCTGCAAAAAAGTTGGTGCGATTGGGGGGACTTGAACCCCCACAGCTTGCGCTACCACCCCCTCAAGATGGCGTGTCTACCAATTCCACCACAATCGCTTATAGTCGTTTATAACTATAACTTTTTTACTTCTCTGTTTTTAAGCAGCTTTTTTCAAAGTCATGAGGATAACAATGAGGAGTAATACATGTAGCCGTACAAAAACAGACGAGCATTGTAAAACTAACCCAACGAAATAGCAAGGATGACTATAAAAAACTTGCCTACTATTACTCTTTGCAGGCTAGGTTGTTATAAGTCAGCTCATTACTCAGGATTTTGCGTCAAAGGACGCGGCGTTTGCGGCGCTGAAACTGGAGCATCTAAACGAAACTGATCTTCAGCCTGCTCACGCGCGTTTACCGCAAGAACCATACTGGTTATAAAGAAAATAACAGTCAATACTGCAGTAGCACGTGTCAAAAAGTTTGCCGTGCCTGCTGCACCAAACACGGTACCAGAAGAGCCAGCACCAAAAGAGGCTCCAGCATCTGCTCCTTTGCCATGCTGTATCAAAATCAAGCCAATCATGGCAATCGCCACGATGATATGCAGGGCTAATATAAACGTAAACATGGTGGCCTCTTTTGCCGACAAATAACGAAAGTCAACTCTTAATATTTAGCACTATGATCATAGAACTATAGGAAGATTCAACTATAATAAGAATAAATAAGGCGCATTGTACACGATTGCAAGGGCACTGTTAAACCCACTTTTTATGACTCATAAACGCTTTTTGCTCAATACTTATTTTTAATAAGTAAACTTAGTAGTTAATTATTATAAAGTCTGTTTGTTTTTAGCTTGGTTAAAAGCGTGAGCAATCGCCAAAAAACTCTCTGCTTTTAGTGATGCACCGCCAACCAGTGCTCCATCTATCATAGGGCTGGCCGCAAAGCTATCAGCATTATCTTTGTTAACGCTGCCGCCATATAAAACCGTCGTTGCAGGTAGCGTTGTCTCAAAGCTTGCGACTGTTTCTTTAATATGCTGATGAGTCGCGTCTACTTCCATCACTGTTGGGACCTTGCCTGTACCAATCGCCCAAACAGGTTCATAAGCGATAATCAAACGCTCCGCTAGTCTTTGAACAAGTTCAGGCGCTTGCTCTTTACTTTTAATAAGTAAGTCCTTTATTACAGCTAGTTGATCATCTAATACACTAAAGGTTTGCTGATTATCGTATTGAGTTTGCGTTTCACCGATACAGTACACCACGCCTAAGCCTTGTGTAAAAGCATGACTCAGTTTTTCTAACAGACTCTCATGAGACTCTTGGTAATATTGGCGACGCTCAGAGTGCCCGAGTATCGTCCATGTCGCGCCTGCATCAGCGATTTGCTGTGCTGAACAATCACCAGTATATGCCCCGCTACTATCACTAAGCGCACTGATATCTTGAGCAGCAGTGAGTATAGCGGTGTTTTGCAAGCGTGCGCTCACATTTGCTAAGTGGATACAGCTAGGCGCTACCATTAACTGACAACCATTACTGACAGTATCATCAGCAGTCGTTAATAACGTGTCTAACAGTGCATTAACGTCTTTAGTCGTTGCTGGATTTTGTTTCCAATTGCCAATTACCCAAGCTTGCATGGTTTATCTACCTTCTATCATTCGTCGTTGTCGATGTGGCTGATACGCGCGTAAGTATAGCAAAAATTCATCTGCTACTGTTATAAGTGTCGTTATTGTTCTATAAGCTTTGACTTTTTACTGTCATAAAACTTTATATACTTTTAAAGCTGAAATGTAAATTGTCATGTTTCTTGCATATATTCACTATCGTTCTATTAAACCAGAGTATAAGTCACGATTTATAAGCTTGATTTGCTTATCGATATCGAAATAAAAAATAATTCTAAGACTAGCACTCATAGATTTGCCATATATGCAGTATTAAGGAGAAAGGGTCATGTCTACTACATTTGGTGGATTAGCACAGCAGCTAACTCATGCAGGGATTGTGAGTGAAGCAAACATGCAGACTGCTCAGACTGAATCAAAGCAGCAGCAACTCAGTCTCGTATCATATTTAGTAGAGCACAATATGGCCAATGCCTATCAGCTTGCTCAGTTGATGGCGCAGTCTTTTGGCGATCCGCTGTTTGATCTTAATGTCCTTAGTAATGATGTTATTCCAAAAGATCTGGTAGACGAGAAAATTGTACGTAAGTTTAATGCGCTGCCTATCTTTAATCGCGGACAGCGATTATTTGTGGCCTTAAGTGATCCTACTCGTATTGATGCTATTGATGCCATTGCCTTTAATTCTCGGCTGTCAGTTGAGACAGTAGTAGTCGAAGAAGACAAGCTTAAAAAACGTATCGATAGTATTTATGCAGACACCATGCAAAGTTTTGACAGTTTCGCTGATGGCGACTTGAGTGTCGACTTTGAAGATACAGAAGAAGGTGACAGCGGTGAAACCACACTTGCTGACGGTGTCGATGAAGCCCCTGTTGTGAAGTTTGTAAATAAAATGCTGGTCGATGCGATTCGTATGGGAGCGTCCGATTTGCATTTCGAGCCCTATGAGAAATCTTATCGCGTGCGCTTTCGAGTCGATGGTGTGATGGAAAAAATAGCAAATCCGCCCGTACAGCTGGCGGGTAAAATTGCAGCTCGCCTCAAAGTGATGTCACAAATGGATATCTCAGAGCGGCGCATACCACAAGACGGCCGTATTAAGCTTAAACTGTCCAAAAATAAAGCGATTGATTTTCGTGTGAACTCGTTGCCAACCTTATTTGGTGAAAAGGTGGTACTCCGTATTTTAGATCCTTCTGCTGCAAAGCTTGGTATCGATGCTTTGGGTTATGAGCCTGACCAAAAAGAGATGTTTTTAGAAGCGCTTCATAAGCCGCAAGGTATGCTATTGATTACTGGACCGACAGGCTCTGGTAAAACGGTATCGTTATACACCGGTATCAATATTTTGAATACCGGAGCGACCAACATCTCTACCGCTGAAGATCCTGTTGAGATTAACCTTGAGGGTATCAATCAGGTCAATGTGAATTCGAAAGTAGGTCTAACATTCTCTAATGCTCTAAAATCATTTTTGCGTCAAGATCCAGATATTGTCATGGTTGGTGAGATTCGTGATCTTGAAACGGCTGAAATTGCTATTAAGGCGGCTCAGACAGGGCATATGGTTCTCTCAACACTACACACCAATTCAGCGCCTGAAACCTTAACGCGTTTACGCAATATGGGCGTTGCCTCATTTAATATTGCCACCTCTGTCAACCTAGTCATTGCTCAGCGACTGGCGCGACGCTTATGCAAAAACTGTAAGACCGCTCTTAACGTACCAAGACAAAGCTTACTTGAGCTTGGCTTTACTGATGCTGACTTAGATGATCCAAACCACAGTATTTATGAGCCTGTTGGTTGTAACGAATGCCGCGAAGGCTATAAAGGCCGTGTTGGTATTTATGAAGTTATGAAAGTCGACCCAAATATCTCACGTATCATTATGGAGGACGGTAATGCAATCGATATTAAAGATGCCGCACTCAAAAACGGTTTTCGTGATTTGCGACGTTCGGGCATTTTAAAAGTACTTCAAGGTGTCACTAGTATACAAGAGATGATGCGAGTAACTTCTGAATGATAGTAAGTTAATGCTGGCCATTGTTTAAGACTTAAGAGCGACTAAATAACCATCTAAAAAACACTTATTAAATAACGCTGATTAGAGCATATAGATTACGAAAAACTTGAGGGTAAAGACATGGCACAAGCTAAGACTGATATGCTATTAGACTTTGTCTATGATGGAGTCAATCGGCGTGGACAAAAGATCAAAGGTGAAACCACAGGTCGCAGTTTAGAGATTGCAAAAGCGACGCTGCGTAAACAAGGTATCACAGTCAAAACAATCAAGAAAAAACCTAAGCCCCTGTTCACTGTAAAAAAAGCCATCAAACCCATTGATATTGCCATCTTTGCGCGTCAATTAGCTACTATGATGAAGGCTGGTGTTCCCTTGACTCAGTCGTTTGAGATTGTCGCGGATTCGCTAGACAATCCGAGTATGAAAGAGTTGGTACTGCAAATCAAAACCGATATTGAAGCTGGCGGTACCTTTGCCTCAGCGCTACGCAAGCATCCGCGCTATTTTGACGATCTGTTTTGCTCTCTTGTAGACTCTGGTGAGCAATCAGGCGCGCTTGAGACTATGCTTGAGCGTGTCGCTACCTACAAAGAAAAAAGCGAGCTTCTTAAAGCTAAAATCAAAAAAGCCATGAAATACCCTATCGCTGTAATTGTAGTAGCTATAATCGTCACCATCATCCTACTGATTAAGGTAGTTCCTGTTTTCTCGGGTCTATTTGAATCTTTTGGTGCAGAACTACCCGCTTTCACACAAATGGTTGTCGGTATGTCAGACTGGATGCAGGCATGGTGGTTTATTCTTATCATTGCCATTGGTGGTAGTATTGTTAGCTTTACAGAAGCCAAAAAACGCTCTAAAAAGTTTCGTGATTTTCTTGATCGTGCTACTTTAAAAGCACCTATATTTGGCAATATTGCTTACCAGGCTGTCATCGCCCGTTTCGCGCGCACGCTGTCTACTACCTTTGCTGCTGGTGTACCATTGATTGATGCTTTAGACTCTACTGCAGGTGCCGCCAATAATGTGGTATTTTACGATGCTATTCAACAGATCAAAAACGATGTATCAACCGGTCAACAATTGCAGTTTTCGATACGCACGACTAACCTGTTCCCAAGCTTAGCGATCCAAATGGTCGGTATTGGTGAAGAATCAGGCAGCTTAGAAGAGATGCTTGACAAGGTAGCCGTATATTATGAAAACGAAGTCGATAATGCCGTTGATGGTTTGACCAGCTTGATGGAGCCATTGATCATGGCGGTACTAGGGGTTTTAGTAGGTGGTTTGGTCATTGCCATGTACTTACCAATTTTCCAGATGGGTTCAGTAGTAGGGTAGCAAATTGATGCAATTGTTAGAATTATTACAAAGTAATATGACCTTGGCGCTCGTTGTATTTGCAATATTAGGGCTATGTATAGGCAGTTTTTTGAATGTCGTGATTCATCGCATACCGCTGATGATGATTTATAGCTGGCGACAAGAATGCAGCCAGTTTATGTCTCAGCAAGTAGATATGCCGCATGAGCATACTAAGGCCTTAACGGACATTACGGCGACAGATACGCCCATTACTTTAAGTAGACCAGCATCGCGCTGTCCTCACTGTGCGCATCAAATAAAATGGTATGAGAATATACCCTTAGTAAGTTGGCTTGTACTACGTGGTCGTTGCTCTGATTGCAGCGCAGCGATTGGTATACGTTATCCTATTGTAGAGCTAGTCACTGCGCTACTATCAGCATTGGTTATCTATCAATTTGGCGTTACAGCTGCTGGCTTGTCTGCTCTTATCTTGGTATGGACATTGATTGCCTTAACTGGTATCGATTTTGATACGCAGCTATTACCTGATCGACTGACTTTTCCATTAGCAGGGCTTGGCTTGGCGGTCAATTCTCAAGGCTGGTTTGTCTCCCCTACCCAATCGGTTTGGGGGTTATTGCTAGGATTTTTATCGTTATGGATCGTCGTAAAAGTGTTTTATCTCATAACCAAAAAACATGGTATGGGACAAGGTGATTTTAAGCTACTAGCAGTATTGGGGGCTTGGCTTGGACCTATGATGTTGCCGTTGATCATTCTTCTATCTTCTTTACTAGGCTCAATTGTCGGTATTGTTTTGATGAAAAGGCACGGAGAGAGCCAGCCTTTTGCCTTTGGACCTTATATTGCGATCGCTGGTATCGTAGCTCTCCTTTATGGCTCTGATATTGTTCATTGGTATTTAAATATGTATGTTTAATATAGAATTACAATATAACAAACGAATGCTTATATCTTTATCGGCGGTACGCGTTAAGCTAGTTGATTAATGACGATTGTTTGATAAGAACAAGCAATTCATTAGTACTAATATTTATAATTGTCTTTTCTACTAACTTACGAGCCAATAAGTCACCGCTATGTCAATATATTCTGAAACGCCTGTACATAAAAGCCAACAAGCTAAAATACAGAACAAGACCTTAGTGGTTGGGCTAACAGGCGGTATCGGTAGTGGTAAGTCTGCCGCCAGCGATTGGTTTGCAGCACAGGGAATTGACATCATTGATGCCGATGTGATTGCTCATGAAGTAGTAAAAAAAGGCAGCCCTACTTTGCGTAAGATTCAAAAAAAGCTTGGAGAGTGGGTAATTGATGCAGAGGGTCACATGGACCGTGCAGCAGTACGCACACACGTGTTTGCAAATCCTGCCGCGCTTATTGACCTTGAAGCCATTACCCATCCTGCTATTCGCGAGGCTGCAAAACAACAACTAGCAGCAAGCACTTCACCCTATGTTATATTGTCAGCCCCACTACTCATTGAGGCCGCAGAAGCAGGTCTTGCTAACTTATGCCAACGTATTTTAGTCATTGATGTAGATGAAGAGACGCAACTTGCGCGTGCCAGTCTGCGTGATGAACAAAGTATAGTGAAAATAAAAGCCATCATGGCAAACCAACTTCACCGTACTGAACGTAATCACCATGCTGATGATTTGGTGGTAAACGAAGAAGACTTAGCAAGCTTACATCAACAGCTAGAGCCACTGCACCAAACATACCTCAAGCTTGCCCAGCAGCTAAAGTACGCTGGCGATTGATTTCGTAAAGCGCCATACCAGTAGCCACACTCACATTAAGGCTTTGTAAGTTACCGTGCTCATTTCCTGACATAGGTATGTATACCAGCTCATCACAGCTTTCTGTGGTCAACCGACGCATGCCCTCACCTTCTGACCCCATAATTAAAGCTGTTTTTCCTGTCAAATCAGCAGCATGTATAGGCTTAGCTGTCTCATTTAATGCCGTACCGAATACAAAAACGCCTGCATCCTTGATACGCGTCAGCGTACGCGCTAGATTGGTTACACTAACAATAGGCATCATCTCAGCTGCGCCTACTGATACTTTAGCGACTGTCGGAGTCAAACTTGCTGCATGATGCTTTGGACATATCACTGCATCCACACCCATAGCGACTGCTGTACGTAAGCAGGCACCAAAGTTGTGCGCATCCGTAATCTGATCAAGTACCAATAATAAGCATTGATTGCGCCCAATAACGTTATCTAATAATCCTTCATCTGCAAATCCTAATGGACGAGCATGTAATACAACCCCTTGATGCTGAGGACTACCGCATAGTTGCGTCAGCTTATCTTTTTGCGTTGGCTGCATGCTAATGCCATTTGCCTGTGCTTGCGCGATAATGTCTCTTACATGACTGTCGTTTTCGCGCCCTTGTTGTACAAATAAGCTCAATGCATCAAGTGGACGAAGCTCAAGCAAAGCTTCGATGGCGTGAATACCATAGAAATAACTGGGTTTTGCCATAATAGGCCTACTAAAAAATTGAATATCGCTAATATGATATAAGTTGGGATAACACGATGTCTATCTGTCTCTACAGAAATTTATCGAATATGATTACAGTAAAGCGGTACCTACCTTGTGAATACTACCCTTCTAAATGGCAGACATACTGTACAATCTCTTCAGTACGCAGATTGAAGCTGCTATTGCCTTCAACCACGAACGATTGACCAGCGCGGTAGTAGCTAAACTCCTCATCGCCCTCTATTTTGACTTCACATTCGCCGCTAATAATCTCAATACGCTCTGAAGTATTGGTACTAAAGTGGTATCGTTCAACGGTATTGTCACAAGGTAAAATGACACCCAATGTTTTATGCCGGCCATCTTCGAACATAATAGTATGACTTGAGCAGCGCCCATCATACGTTACTGTAGCCTGAGCATTGACCGTTACGTTAGTATATTGTGCCGCTGACATAGTGGCTTCCTTATCAAATAATTATAGCTAAACTAAAAAATAAGTGTCTTATGACATTACAGTTTACATCTTCATACTGAACATAGCTTATTTTAAAATAACTGCTTTTAATATAGTTATTATTAAATAAGCAGATTATATTACTGGTTTGATAACCTAACCGCTTATAGACTCAAGTTTTACCTAGGCACGTCCCATCTTTGACAGACTATTATGTGTACATACTGTGGCATAAGTTTATGATTGAGTGAGTTTATGCTACCACATTATCTCTAAAAAGTTTGTTACAGCGATGCTGAAAATATTATCTATTCACCAAACTGACCATCTTCTAGTACCCTTAAATAATTGCTATGTATACCAATATTGATATAATTTGCTAGGGTTATGACCATTAATTAAATCCTCATTTAGTTTAGAATAAGACACCAAACACAGTTGCTTTTCACAGACCTTATCGTTAGTCTAACTAAGATTACCAATGCCAATTGCCTACCATGAGAGACTTTAATGCTTTTATCGTTAACCTTATATCAGTTTGCGCTGATTGCTGAACATGAGCTGAGCATGGCTGAAGGCTTTAATGTCATTACTGGTGAAACAGGCGCAGGAAAATCGTTGCTACTGGATGCATTATCGCTTTGTATCGGTGAACGAGCAGACAGTGCCATGGTCAGACATGGTGCGGCTCACGCCGATATCTACGCGCAGTTTGATGTGACAAATAATGCTGTTGTGTCCGACTGGTTTACTGAGCATGAGCGCTCTTTAGATGAGCCTGAGATATTGATTCGTCGTCAGCTAAGTAACAGCGGGCGCTCAAAAGCTTGGTTGAACGGAACGCCTGTGAGCCTAGCTGAATTGAAAAGTTTGGGTGCATTGCTTGTCAACATTCATAGTCAGCATGCGCAGCAAGCGCTACTAAAGCCGCAATTTGTAGTGCAGTGGCTTGATGAGATGGCTCAGTTAACTCCTTTAGCAGCGCAGACGGCGAGCAGTTACCAGCACTATCAACAGCTAAAACGTCAAGCGGATGAAATTGCTAGCCGCGAAGCCCAGCGTCAAGACCGTATTCAACTGCTACAAAACCAATTGGCAGATATTGCACCGTTATTGGCTGTCGACTATCATGATGTCGAAGCTGAGCATGAAGAGCTGTCTAATATAGAGGCCTTAATGACAGAGGCCAGTCAGGGTTTGCACTTGCTCGATAATGATAGCGATGAGCCTGATGTCATGACCTTACTTGGTCAAGCGATTAAACTGTGTGACCATCAAATAGGGGTTAGCCAAACCTTTGGGCAAGCCTCAGAGCAACTACATCTTGCGCAGCAGCAGATCACTGAAGTGACTGCTCTACTTTCAGATTATGCCGAACAACAACTTCCTGATCCTGAACGCTTGCAAACCTTGGACAGCCTGATAAGTCTTGGCCATCGTCTATCGCGCAAACATAACTTACCGGCAAATGACTTAATTTCTGAAGCCCATGTGTGGCAGCAGCAGTTAGAACAGTTAGAAAACGAGCCTAGTAGTGATGTGTTGGCTGCACAAATCGAAGATGCTTGGCAAGTGTATCTGCAGCTCGCTACCAAGTTAAATGAGCAGCGTTCAAAAGCGGCACCCGTGATCAGTGAGCAACTTATTCAGCAACTACAGCCCCTTGCTTTGCCTAACGCTCGCTGTGAGTTTGTCTTTACTAAAAAGGCGAATCCCAGTCTTTATAATGCGCAAGGTTGTTACGATATTGACCTATTGTTTAGCGCCAACGTTGGTATGCCGATGCAGCCGCTACACAAAATTGCCTCAGGTGGTGAGCTGTCGCGCATGGCGCTGGTCATGCAAGTATTGCAAGCGACAAGTGCGGATAACAATGCTGCCAAACCGATGCTAGTCTTTGACGAGGTGGATGTCGGTATCAGTGGCGGTACTGCCCAGGTAGTAGGCGAATTACTGCGTAGCCTTGGACAGACACAGCAGCTGCTAGCAATTACTCATCAGGCTCAAGTCGCTGCCCAAGCACATCAGCATATTTTAGTGCAAAAGCATCACAATGAGCAGACGCAAAGTGAGCTTATTATTTTGACTAAAGATGCGCAGGTAAATGAGCTGGCACGTATGTCAGGCGGGGTTACTATTACTGATGTCACTCGTGACCATGCCCGTAGTTTGCTAACTGGTATCAAGTAAAGAGCTATTGCTAGTATGCATCCTTATTTTAAAAGTGGGATAGCAAAATAGTTCATACTTTACGTCTATTGCTTATGATAACGATGCCATTCCTATATTGCTTTTTTGTTTAGTATCACCATATAGTAGTGTCTCACCTTTTATATTACTTATATTATATTTGTCTTTATGTCCAAAGCTAATTTGACCCATCACTTCTTAATTGCCGCTCCTGACTTGTCAGACCCAAGGTTTGAGCGGGCGCTTATTTATATTTGTCGTCATGATAAACAAGGCGCTTTAGGGTTGATGGTGAACCGTCCCCTTGAGCAGGCACGTGTGGGTAAACTGCTAGAAGATTTGAACATCGATGTGACCAATCCTCAAATTATGGAAGACTTAGCACTAGAAGGCGGCCCGATGTATCCTGAGGTAGGATTTGTATTACATACGGGTCAACCGGAGTGGGCATCGTCGTTTGCCATCTCAGAGAACGTCTGTATCACTACCAGTCAAGATATCTTACAGCGTATCGCGGCAGGGCAAGGTATTGGGCACTACCACTTATGCTTAGGACATGCCAGCTGGAACAAAAAACAGCTCGAGCGTGAGCTTAAAGACGGCGACTGGTTAGTATGCCCTGCCGACTTAACATTATTATTTGATACGCCGTTTGAAGAGCGCTGGCAGCTCGCCGCTGAGAAAATCGGGATTAACTTTGATTATCTCAGTAGTGATATTGGTCATGCATAAGGTATTTGTAATGGTAGAGTCTTGTCCTATTAAATTGGGCCTCATAGAAATAGGAGATGCATAGAACGATGGTAGATTCTAATCTTTCTCTTGAAGCTGTTGACACGGCTATATCGGAACCTGAGATTAAGCCGCATCTTATCTTGGCACTAGATTATGGTGTCAAAAAAATGGGAATGGCACTTGGCAATACTGTGACCGAGACTGCACGCGCATTTGATATCTTGGCCATGAATAATGGACAGCCAGACTGGGACAATCTATTGGGCATTATTAAGGTTTGGGGGGTTACCCAAGTGCTCGTCGGGCTCCCTTTAAATATGGACGGTAGTAGCTCTATGCTCTCAAAACGGGCGCACAAATTTGCGCGTCGCTTGACTCATAGATTAATGGAGCAGCGCCTGCCTGCAAAAGTGACATTATGTGATGAGCGTCTAACTTCTATGGCTGCAAGAGAGATCGCTTGGGAAAATGGCTGGATTCGAAATGAGCGTGACCCAATCGACGACATCTCTGCCTGTATTTTATTATCAACTTACTTTACCGATCCAAATAGCAGCATGGCCATCAGTGCGATAAAACCTGATTAGTTGAATCATTAGACAGTCGAATGTTGCGCTCATTCAAAGACGATGTTCTGACCCAATTCTATGCTTTGTCTAAGCATACCGCCGTTAAATAAAGTATTATAAACCTTTACGAACAGATGACTGATCGTTATGACCAATGTTTCAGACCAACCAACGCAATACGGTTTTGCCCCGCTTGCTATCGCACGTATTAAAGGTGCACAGCTTGCCAATCAAATAGCGATTTATCTTATTTACGCTGCTATTATCGCTTTTATGGTCTTTGGCACCATTGCTAGTATTAAAGCATTCCATGACAATCAGCTACTTTATCGACTGTTTTTTAATTTGCCTTATGCGCTGATAGCATTGACCATACCTATCACTATTTATGATGGTTTTGTCATTTACCGTTACCGCTTAAATCAACCTTCAATGATTGCTTTAAGCATTGGTGTATCTACGATCGTACTGGTCGGTGGGCTGTTATTCGCTGATACTGCATGGTTGGGACTGGCATCGTGGCTTGGAGTGGCGTTTTTATTTAAAGCAAACTTTAAGCGCTTTTTTAACTTTTTGGAAGCCGAAGCAGTAACTGAAGAAGAGCTTGGAAACGAACATGTAACTGATGAAAAGTTGCCACAAACTCCTAAAGAATCTTCAATCGACAGCAATTTCTAAATTTACTACTTATTTTTAATATAACAACTATGACTACTTCAATATCTGACATTGCGATCCATCATCATTTGGATACCCAAGGACTTATATGTCCGGAGCCGGTTATGATGCTGCATCGAACCATTCGTAAAGCCGATGGCGGCGATATCATTGAAATTCTTGCAACCGATCCTGCGACGACGCGCGATATTCCTAATTTTTGTCGTCATCTTGGTCATGAGCTTGTACATCAAGAAACACTGGCTGAGAACGTACACTTAAATGCCGATCCTGACGAAATCACCATTGATAGCGATGATGCTACGCCTACAAATATGACACTCTATCGATATTTGGTTAAGAAAAAAACGGCATAGCATTTCTAAGCGTGTTTTTGTGAGCATTTTTCATCGCTGTTTTCATTCTTACTTGAGCACTATTTTATGAGTCGTGATCGCGCCGTGCAACAACGCCAACCTAAAGCACTGGCAGTAGACGACGAGCCCAGTTATATGACTGAGTTTCGTCAAGCGATGCTGGCCCGCGGTTTGGCAACTCGTACGCGTAATGCTTATGTTCGTGACTTGCGTACTTGTGAGCTGACCAGCCCTACAGCATTGACAAAGTGGCAAGCCGAGGATGTATTGCAGTGTCTCTCTTGCCTCGCCACCGAAAGCAAAACCCCGCGTACCCAAGCGCGAATGCTCTCAAGCCTGCGTCAATTCTACTTGTGGATGATCGCCAGCAACCTGCGTGAAGACAATCCTTGTGAGCGTATTAAAAGCCCTAAACTTGGACGTCCTTTACCAAAAGATTTAGCGGAAGCAGATGTCGATAACCTACTTGCTGCACCTGATACTAGCACCGCGCTGGGTCTACGTGATAAAGCTATGTTAGAAGTGTTGTATGCTTGCGGCCTACGGGTCAGTGAGCTGATTAATCTGGCGCTTGAACAAGTCAATCTTAATGCTGGCTGGTTACAGATTACGGGGAAAGGTAATAAAACGCGACTGGTACCGCTAGGTGAATATGCAGCGGACGCGCTGGACGATTATCTGTCTCATGGGCGTGGAGACTTGATTGCGCATTTGAAATCGGGCAATTGCCAAGCGGTATTTCTGACCGCACAAGGTGGTTATATGACGCGGCAGAACTTTTGGTACTTATTAAAGAAATACGCCAAAGTCACCAGTATTGATAAAGAGCTATCGCCGCATACGCTACGTCACGCCTTTGCGACTCACTTGCTCAATCATGGCGCGGACCTTCGCAGCGTACAGTTATTATTAGGCCATAGTGACTTATCGACCACGCAAATTTATACCCATGTGGCGACGGCAAGATTGCAAAAATTGCATGCAGAGCACCATCCGCGTGGCTAGAATTAAAATCTAACATTAAGGAATATATCGTGTTGCAAGCTCAGTCGTCTCTTCAGCCTACCCTGACAAAAGGGCAAAACTCTGCACTCAAAAACCTTACCATTATTGGTTACTTAGAAGGTACGTCTTTTCTATTGTTACTTGGTATCGCGATGCCACTCAAATATATGTTGGGCATTCCTGAAGCGGTAAGATATATCGGTATGGCGCACGGGGTACTATTTATCGGCTACATTTTGACACTTGTGTATGCCGCGAGCAAAATAAAAATGCCACTGTGGGCGCTACCCGCTGGTGTGCTCGGCTCGTTTTTACCCTTTGGTCCGTTTGTGTTTGATTCTTTGTTGAAGAAGCGTTTGGAAAAGTAGTTTTGAAAAAAATTGAGTATCAGTAACGATGTTACAGATGAATACGACTTATAATATTGAGATAAAAAATCGCTAACTATGAAGGTTTCAAAATGAACTTCGATTAAAAACTATGTGGTTTTTCCATTTATCAACTTTAAATCTTGATCTTTATTAAATACGCTTTTAACTCAGTAACTAAAACACCATTTTATTCTTCTGAATTACCGACCACTATGTGAAATACAATTCTATCAATCCCTAGCTGCAAACCTGCCTTTTTCTCGTTACAATACCTGCCATAGCTTATTAACCTTTTCCTATCTATTATCTGAGAACCCCATGAGCCATAGACCACCTGCTGACCTATTAAAAAACGCCGAACACTGGCGCGAAGATATCAATTTTAGCCAAGATGTACTGGGTAAACCGTTTGACTTTACTACCACGTGGGGTATTTTTTCACCGCAAAAGCTCGATGACGGTAGCCTCATGCTGCTTGATTATGTGGACTTTCAAGCGGATGATGATTCGATAGATTTGGGCTGCGGTTATGGCGTGCTCGGTATGACAGCAGCACGCGAATGTCCAAACGGTCAGCATACATTAATTGATAAAGACTTTATGGCGGTAGAATATGCACGCCATAACTGCGTGCAAAATGGTCTAAACAATGTCGACGTGCATTTATCAAACGGCTTTAATCATGTGGCAAAAGACAAAGATTTTAGCCTTGTGATGTCAAACTTGCCAGCCAAGGTCGGTAAGGAGCAGCATTATCTATACTTCCTTGATGCCTATGCGCGCATGCGTGAAGGTGGACGATTTTATGTGGTCACTATCAATGGCTTGCGCCAGTTTATGAAGCGCTCGTTTACCGAAGTATTTGGCAATAGTGAAAAGGTCAAACAAGGCAAGACCTATACCATTACCATGGCAACCAAAGACTAAAACGATTTATATCTGCCATAAAAAAACACGCTAACGTTAGCGTGTTTTTTTATGCATGCTTTAGGATGCTCCCTAGGCTACATCTGCCGTTTTATCAGATAAAAACCTAAGGCAGCACTACCGATAATCGGTAACAGTACCATGAGCATGGGCGAAAACCCCGTCGCCAATGAGACAAAGCCGACCAAATCTTGCACATAGCTAAATAGCAAACCAAAAAGTAACGCGACCACAATACGCAGACCTAAGCTATGCGTGCGCAATGAGCCAAAAACGAATGAACAAGCAACAATCACCAGCGATAAGATGGACAGCGGTGATAACAGCTTTTGCCAAAATGCAAGCTCATGTGGCAACGAGCGCTTGCCTTGTTGTTGCATAAATTGACGATGTTCATAAAGCTGCGTCAGAGACAAATCCTCTGCTTTGCGAGTCAGTAAATAGACGGACTCAGGTGCAAAGGGCAGACTTAGAGTATCTAATGAGGCCTTAGATTGGCTACTCTCAAAGCCTTGATTGATGGACAGCTTAGTCATATTATTTAGCTGCCACTCGTACCGATATTGCTCGCTTAGCTTGCCAGTAGTGCCCAAAGATTGACGACCAATGTACTGCCCACCCATCGCATGAGTGGCTGTTTGTAAGTCACCATTATTGTCCAGATGCCAACGTTTGACTTCACCAATGTTACCTTGTACATCCGCATAATCGATATATAAAATATCACTGCCATCAGGCTGTACGTTACCATCCGTATTGCTTTCAGTTGTACTTTGAAAGCGCGGCTGCATCGTCCAGTAGCCACGTACTGAAGTGACTAGTGAGCTGCTGTCTTCGTTGTTTATTTCACGAGCCAGTTGGTTAGAGTTGGGCAGTACAAACTGATTCAGCATTAGTGCCAATAGTACAAACAATAACGCTGGTTGCAATACCCAGCCGACGATGCGATAGATACTGACGCCAGCGGCACGCATAACGACAAGCTCACTTTTACTAGCCAGCAACCCTAAGCCCACTACTGCGCCAAGTAGTGCACCTGTTGGCATAAATTGCTCTAAAAAGTAAGGCGAGCGGTAAAAAATATATCTGAGCGCATCAGACATGGTATAACTATCAGACAAATCTTCAAGCTCAGACAAGTAGGTAAACAAGACTTGTAGTGCCCATAACCCAACTACCGCCGCGATAATCGCTAAAAGCGCATTGGTTTTGACATAACGTCCAAGCACCTTTAAATTGGAGGAACGGCTTTGAGGGATCTGAGCTTTAGATAACAAGGCGCGCATTAGAGCTGACCTCCATTAGAGTCTTTTATTGAATTATCGACAGACCCCAATGACTTATCTTCAAAACGCACACGCAATCGGTGCTGAAAGCGACTGCCCCAATTCATATAAAGCGCCAATGCCATAAATCCTAGTACCAGCCATGCGTACGCCCAAACGCTCACGCTACCTTTACCCACAGCATTCTTCAAAGATATGATGCCAAGCGCACAACTGACAAACAATAAAATAGAGGGAAACAGTCGCAACCAGCGACCTTGACGCGGACGTACTTGTGCAAGCGGTACAGCAAGCATAGGAGCGATAATCATCAGCCAAGGTAGCGTAAAGCGGTAGCCAAGCTCACCTTGTGCTGCTCGTAGCGCATCAGCACTACCAACTTGCACACTGCCTGTAGCGGCCTGCCATAAAGGTCCGATTTCTTGGGTTTCAATATTGTTTTCAGTCACCACCTCTTTTGAGGATTCAGTTAACGTAATACGATAACGATCAAAGCCTACTTGATTGTACTTCAGGCTACCTGCGCCCACTTCATAACGTCGACCTTGGAATAGATCTAACTGCGTCACACCGCTACCAGCATTCTCTACTTGCTCAGCGCGCTTAGCCAAGGTAATGGTGTCTTTATTAATAGAATGATCCGCATTGTCAGCTGACTTTTTGGATGGCTCAGATTGGATAAGTACCACATCTTGTAGCTGCGTTTTGTCATCGCTAAGACTGCCTACATACAAATGATAATTACCGCTACTAATAAACTCATTGGGACGAATTAAGTCAAAAGCACTTGTCAATGCTTGTTGCTGCCAAACCGCCTCAGATGAGCGCACCCCCCACGGCTTACCGACAATCGATAATGCCGCCTCCCCTACAAACAATGCCAAAATTAATGGGGTCATCAAACGCGCAAGCTTACCGCGAGAGACACCGCTGGCATTGATAACCGCCATTTCTTGATCGACATACAGACGTCCAAACACCAGCATCAAAGCAATAAAAAACGCTAACGGTAAAATAAGCTCTAAAAAATACGGCAAGTTATAACCAATAATGACAAACAATAAGCCAATATCGAGATTCCCTTCAGCAGCAATTCCGAAGTAACGTATTAGGCGACCACCAAGCATCATCACTACCAAAAAGCCCAATACCAAAGCAGTGGTTGAGGCAACCTGACGGGTCATGTAGCGGCGTAATATCACAATAGGTACTCTTAAACAGTTGGTATTGGTGCGTTTCTTCGCAAACTTAATGACGGTTTTTAAGGTGTCGATTGGGTATTATAGAGATAGCATTGCTCAGGTAAATACTTAAATAAATATAAACATCATTGAACCGCTGGTTAGCGACATCGTATGAAAATTAGCGACTACTAGTGATCGAGACAACCGCTAATGCTAGCACGTTTTGGCAAAAAATAGCGGTGAAATGTGTTTGGAAACATTACCTAACCCTTGCCAATGGCATATTTTTCATAACATAAAGTAGTCCGATACGATAAAGTCATATAGCTTAATAAAAACGATAGGTAGACTGGTTTAATCATACAAAGGCTTTGATTAATTCGGTTTGGAAAGATAGAAAGGTTTGTTTGTCATTCGTATCACTGATCGAATATTGGCGCTATTCATTGCTAAACTCATGTATTGTCAAAAATCACGATCAACATTTACTATAC
The DNA here is from genome assembly GCF_052259005.1 of Psychrobacter sp. 1Y10. Classification (NCBI taxonomy): domain Bacteria; kingdom Pseudomonadati; phylum Pseudomonadota; class Gammaproteobacteria; order Moraxellales; family Moraxellaceae; genus Psychrobacter; species Psychrobacter sp. 1Y10. Next base: position 522,715 of record NZ_JBQQES010000002.1, read on the forward strand.
CAATAGCCCACTTTTTACTTATGCAGCCTAATGGAGAACAATATGTCTAATCCCTCTACCTTGCTTGAATTAGCTGGTGGCGAATTTGATACGCTTGATTGGTCAAATTGTGCTATCGTCTTTATCGATTATCAAAACGAATATGTGGACGGTGTTATGCCACTAGGTCAATCGGGTAGTAAGGCGATTGACAATGCACGCCTACTGCTTGATAAAGCTCGCAAAAAAGACATTCCTATCTTTCATATCGCCCATCATGGTGAAGACAATGGCAACGTTTTTGATCCATTATCTTCTAATGTTGCTATTGTTGACGATTTAAAACCGATGAATGGCGAAAAAACCATTACCAAAAAGCATCCTAATGCGTTTTATAATACTGAGCTTAGTACACTTATCTCTGCTGCGCAAAAGCAGCAAATTATCTTTGCAGGTTTTATGAGTCATATGTGTGTCAGCTCAAGTGTCAGAGCTGCCTTTGACTTAGGCTTTACTAATTTTGTCTGTCATGATGCTTGTGCCACTCGCGACCTTCCCAACGCTAAAAGAGAGACGATAAGTGCTAACACTATGCACGACACGGCTATGGCAGCGTTGCAAGATAGGTTTGCTGCGTTAGTATCGACTGACGAGCTGGCCAATGACTAATCAGTTGCAGATGGTGAGTGCGGGGGAATAGGGTAGAAAAACATATGGAAACATTCACTAACCCTTGCCCTCTGCGCACGAATTATTCAATATGCTACACTACAGCCATAATCAAATATACTAAAAATGTATCGCTGTTAATGCAGTCGCTTTCAAAGTGTAGAAGTCATGATTTACTCATTTTAGGTTCAGAGTTTATCAATAAATGAATGATCAATAATCTGTCTTATTTAACTTTTTGTTTTACAATTTTGATGTGAGTATCTGCATCATTTATCAACACTTCTTATATTACTACTCTAATAAGGATAACTATATGAATATCAAACTATCTCAGCATTTGCCAAAGACTCATACGCAAAAAATGCTCAAAAAAGAAGCAAAGAGTAAAGATGAAGCTTGCCTTGTGGTTTTGGTGGACGATGAAAAGAACATCCTTGCCAAATCGGCTTTAACTGACTATACCGCGCGTATCGAGCAGTTGATTGAGGTCTCACACTTTAACGGTAAAGCTTGTGAGACAGTGGCAGATTATGCGTTGGCAGGGGACAAAAAAACCACCAAGCAAAACCCTGTACAACTCTTATTAGTTGGCGCTGGTAATGTTGATAAACTGAACGAAACTGTTTTACAGAAGATTGCTAAAACCATCTATAGCAGCACCCAAAAACGTGTGGCATCGATTACTGTCGCATTGGGTGATACTCTAGAAGAAAACCATTTTGGTCAATTTGCCCTCAATCTATTGGCAGCAAGCTATCGTTTTGACAAATACAAGTCAGAGCAAACTACGCCCATATTGACCGATATCTATTTGGTGGCTGATGAGTCACTACAGCCTGCGCTAGATTTTGCCCAATCAGTCTTTGCAGGTCAAAGTCTGACCCGTGATGTGGCCAATGAGCCTGGCAATATTTGCTTCCCGGCGTATATGGCAGAACAAGCCGAAGCGCTTGCCAAGACTTATCCTGACCTATTAAAAGTGAGCGTACTTGGTGAAGATGAGATGTCAGCGCTAGGTATGGAGTGCTTTTTAGCAGTGGCTAAGGGCTCTACCAAAGAAGGTAAGCTGGTACTTATGGAGTATCGCGGCAAATCTAATTTCAGTGCCGATGCTGACGCTAGCAAAGAGGCCACTAGTAGTGCGAAAGTTTCTGGCAGTTTAAAAGCATTGGCTGATAAATTACCAACCAAAACCTCTAATAAGAAAACGGCTAAAAATGCAGTTACCAGTAGCGATGATAATGCACAAGCTGTAAACGATGATGCTCCTATCGTGTTGGTCGGTAAAGGCATAACCTTTGACTCAGGTGGTATCTCAATCAAGCCTGGTGCGGCCATGGATGAGATGAAATTTGACATGGGCGGTTCAGCGTCTGTGCTTGGTACGCTCAAAGCCTTATGTGAAGCGCGTCTACCGATCAACGTTGTGGGCGCCCTCGCCTGCGCTGAAAATATGCCATCAGGCGATGCCACTCGCCCTGGTGATATCGTCAAAGCCATGAACGGTAAGTCAGTTGAAGTCTTGAATACCGATGCTGAAGGCCGTTTAGTATTGGCAGATACCTTGTGCTACGTACAACGTTATCAGCCAAAAGCCATCATCGATGTCGCGACATTGACTGGTGCCTGCGTGGTCGCATTAGGTCATGTACGTTCAGCGGTCTTTAGTAATGATGAAGATGTGTTATTCGAATTAGAGAACGCCAGTAATCAAACAGGTGATCTTATCTGGCATATGCCAATGGATGATGCTTATCAAGCACAGCTTGACTCGCCTATCGCTGATATGCAAAATATCGGTGGCAAAGGTGCAGGCGCTGTGACCGCTGCTTGTTTCTTGTCACGCTTTGTGAAAGAAGGTCAAGCATGGGCGCATTTAGATATTGCTGGCACTGCGTGGAGCTCAGGTAAAGATAAAGCAGCAACGGGTCGCCCTGTACCATTATTTATGCAATACTTGAAAAATAGCGCAAATATGGCCTAATTCATTGACGAAAACCAATTTATGAAAATTAGCTTTTATGTATTAAGTGAGAGTAAAGCCCAAGATTTCTTGGGCTTTATTTGTCAGTTGACTCAAACAGCACTCAACAAAAGTAATCAATCACTACTAATTCTTACTCAAGATAAAACCTTGTTGTCGACGCTTGATGAGGCGCTATGGACTCAGGATGAGACAAGCTTTATCCCGCATCAATGCCTTGCAACTTTAACCAACGCTACTCCTGACGATAATGCTACTAATAAAATGTCAGCACCGGTTTTATTAGGTAGCTATATGCCTGCTGATTTTAACGGTATCGTACTTAATACCACGCTACATCCAGTCAACGACTTTATGGCAGTGACTAACAACGCCAAGCCCACTCGGGTCCTTGAGTTGATCAAGCCTGATACAACCAGTGTGCAAGAAGGGCGTCATAAATATAAGCACTATAAACAGTTAGGCTATGAATTGACACACTTCAAAGTATAATTGACCAATATTAAAGCTATAGAACACCCTCTCTTATTGTCTTCATTCTTGTGTAATAAATCTTCTAAATAGACTGATTGAGAAAAAATTAGTTTGCCTATACTTACCTGCTTATTTTCTCTTATTCATTGTATTTTTAACTTTGTATCATTGTTATTGTCGCTCTTATAGTCAACTAATAATCACTATTAGGTGAATAAGTTAAAAAATGCTACTATCTGTCGTCTCGTTTTTTATTGTTACTACAATTTATTTTTTACTGACGAATTTGAGGATAGATAGATGCGTTCATTGACTGCGATGTACAAGCGTATAGGGCTGGTACCGCTCATTATTATTGGTTTGATATTAGGGGTATTAATTGGTTGGCTGGCACCAAGTGTCGGTATTGCTTTGGGATTATTGGGAACGCTATTTGTCGGTGCGCTAAAAGCTGTGGCACCGATTTTGGTATTCGTCTTGGTCATGGCAGCAATTAGCCAACATCGTAGCGGTAACGAAGTCTATGTCAAACCTGTGCTTATCATGTATATTTTCGGCACTTTTCTGGCAGCACTAACTGCCGTAGGAGCGAGCTTCTTATTTCCGACTGAGTTGGTTCTCGTGAATGCAGATATTGAGCAGGTACCGCCAGCTAACCTCAAAGAGGTATTGACGAACCTACTCATGAATCTAGTCGCAAACCCTATCAGTGCGATTGCTGAAGCCAACTATATCGGTATCTTGGCATGGGCAATTATTATTGGCTTTGCGCTGCGTCAAGCCAGCGACACTGCTCGTACCATCGTTGGCGATTTTGCTGATGCCATCTCACAGGTCGTAAAGTGGGTCATCGCCCTAGCGCCTTTTGGTATCTTAGGTTTGGTTGCCAATACGGTCGCTGAGACCGGCTTTGCCTCTTTAGTAGGTTATGCTCGTATCCTAATGGTACTAGTCGGTTGTATGCTATTTATTGCGTTGATTGCCAATCCTCTTATTGTGCTTATCAAGACTGGCAAAAACCCTTATCCGCTCGTATTCACTTGTCTACGCGAATCAGGAATCACGGCATTTTTTACCCGTAGTTCGGCGGCCAATATTCCCGTCAACATGAACCTTGCAGGCAAACTGGGACTGCACGAAGATACATATTCAGTCACCATTCCACTAGGTGCGACCATTAATATGGCAGGCGCGGCGATTACGATCAACGTCTTAACACTTGCAGCAGCGCATACTTTAGGTATCGAAGTAAGCTTTGCTTCAGCCCTTTTATTGAGTTTGGTTGCCACAGTCAGTGCTTGCGGTGCCTCTGGGGTCGCTGGTGGTTCGCTACTGCTAATTCCATTGGCGGCCAGTTTGTTTAGCATTCCAAATGACATTGCCATGCAAGTGGTTGCAATCGGCTTTATCATTGGTGTCATTCAAGACTCAGCAGAAACAGCACTAAACTCTTCAACGGATGTTTTATTTACCGCTGCTGCTGATCCTAGGTATTCACGTTAATTTATGCACATTTATTATTACCGCTAACACTAATATGACAAAAGGGCTTCTAAAAGCCCTTTTTTTTGGTCTGTTACTTACGATTGACGTAGCTATTTTAGCTGCTCAATATCTACTTCAATGATCGGCGCTTGCCTGTCTATCTGGCGCTTAAGCTGACGTAATTGCTCGACCTCATCTAATAGCTCAAGTATTAAACCAATCGCTGGTACACTGGCGTCAAAGTCGCGACTGAGACGTGAGGCACGGCGTACAGTTGTTAGCTGGTAACCCGTAAACTGCTCACGCTCCGGTACGTCATATTCGATGATGTTTTCTTCTATCAACTTGATGACCCATTGACGCTCTTGACCACAGGCAGTCACTAGCTCATCTAAACTCATAATAATATCGGTAAATTCAGGCGAGTGTTTCATAATTATTATCCTCGTTTGCTCTTTATGTCGTCGTTATCGTATTCATCTTTGCGCTTTATGACCTATAGCTTGTCACATTGATTGGCAGCTATAAATAACGACTTTTAACGATTAATAGCGGTATCGGCAAAAGCGTGTTTTAGTTGCTCATAAGCTTTAGTGGCAGCCTCGCTACTGATATCAGGATTAACGATGTTTAAGGTTAAGTATAAATCGCCCGCTTGTTTAGCAGGGATACCTTTACCTTTTAGACGCAAGTTACTACCTGATTTGCTGTTTTTAGGAATCGTGACACCAAGCGTACCTGCTGGCGTACTGACGTTTATTTTATCTCCTAATGCTGCTTCCCAAGGCGCAATATTGACCGTCTGATAGACATCTGCGCCTTCGATACGGATATTAGATGTGTGGCTGATTTTAACCTTTAAAAACAAATCGCCGTTTTTGCCGCCGCTCATGCCAGCCGCGCCTTGTCCCGCTAGGCGTATTTGCTTGCCATCTGTGATGCCTTTAGGAATCTTAATTTTGAGCGTTTTATTCTCATAACCTACGCTACCATTAGGCTGACGAACCGGCACATTTAACTTAATACTGTAGTCATCACCGCTATATACCGAGGCTAAATCCACCGTAATCTCTGCATGTTGGTCTTGACCCTTGTTATCTTGTGCGCCAAAACCGCCGCCAAATTGATCAAAGCCACTACTTTGCGTGCGACTGCCTGCCTGTCCACCAGCAGAGCCACGTGCCCCGCGACCAAATGCTGAAAATATATCGTCGAAGCGAAATCCGCCACCACCAAAAGCTTCACCATCGCCAAACTGATCTTTGATATCTTCCCAGCGAAAGCCGCCTTGCCCGCCGCTAGCCGATTGACCACCAAAACCGCCGAAACCTCCAGCACCGCCTTGACCAGCGAATGGATTGTCTAACATAGCGTCATATTCGCTACGTTTGTCTTTATCCCTAAGCGTCTCATAGGCGTTATTGATTTCAGCAATTTTATTATCAGCATCTGGATCATCACTCACATCGGGATGAAATTGACGTACAAGCTTACGGTATTTTTTTTTGATATCAGCGTCTGAGGCGTCTTTTTTGACCCCTAAAATATCATAGTAGTTTTTTTCTGCCATGTGGTAGTTCCTTAAAACAAAAGCATGTTGATGATATTGGTATGCCAATTTTAAATAATATGGTATGAAATTTTGATGTAACTTAACGATGATGATAACAATAAAAGAAGCAAAGACCGTTATATAAATATTAAGAGTAATATTGCTATTAATATTTTCACTATAAAAATAAACATTTATGAACTGGACAAATTGTGAACTCGAGCGTTTTTTACAGTACAGTAAGGACTAAGAAAGCTTTTTAATGTAAAATACTCATATTATTCATACTCATAGGGAATATGAATAACATAGGCAAAAGTATCTGTCTATTTTATAAACTGCATATAGGTATTAAATGTCTTATTTGATCAAGTCTTTGATAGTCACGTTATCACTACTACTGACTACTACCGCATTTGCTGGTAATACCAGTTATTATGGTAGTAAGTTCCATGGCAAACGTACCGCTAGTGGTAGTATTTTTAATATGAATGCGATGACTGCCGCTCATAAAACGTTACCATTTGGTACAAAAGTAGAAGTGACTAATAAAAAGACGAAGCAAAGCGTCATAGTAAAAATTACGGACAGAGGACCTTTTACTCCGGGACGAATCCTTGATTTATCTAAAGGCGCTGCTGGTAAAATAAACTGTCAACTTTGTACCACCACTATGAAGATCTTATCTTATGGTGATGGTAAATACCGTAGACAATGATGTAGTAAAAAGGGAGAGCCGGCGCTCTCCCTTTTTTATGGCGACTACTATTTTATAGCTACTATAATGATTATTATAAGCGAACAACCATTTGCTAAATCGTTAAAGCCACCTAGTCAAATTTTGCTTCCATTTCCTCTAATGTCGTCATTGATAGCAGCAACTTCTCTTCGTTATCGCTATGCTGCTGCTGTAGCGCACTTTGCTCATCTAACAATTGTAACAAGTCTGACTTTCGGCTCTCTTCATAAAGATCGGTATCAGCCAGCTTTTCTTCCAACGTTATTAGTTGCTTATCCATCTTAGCTAAAGCCTTTTCTGTGTCTTCGATGTCACGGCGAATAGGCGCTGTTAGCTTACGTTGTTCAGCCGCCAGCTTACGCTGCTCATCTTTACTAAGAGCAGGTTGAGCAGTTTTATCTTTTATTGGTGCAGTAGATGTTTCACTATTTACTAAGCCAGTATCTGTTTCACGTGAAACAAACTTCTTACTCTCTTTTTTACTTTTCTTTTTGCCAGTATTCTTATCTGGCGCATTCTCTTGTTTACGTTTTTCTGCTAGCCACTTACCATAATCACTGATATCGCCATTGAACTCATCAATTTGGCCATCGTGCACCAAATATAACTCATCACAGACATTCGCAATCAGCTCACGATCATGCGAGACCAACACCACTGCCCCCTGAAACCCTTGCAACGCGATGGTCAACGCTTGACGCATTTGTAAGTCTAAATGGTTGGTCGGCTCATCGAGGACAAGAACGTTTGGGCGCTGCCAGACAATCAAAGCCAGCGTCAAGCGCGCACGCTCCCCGCCAGAGAAAAGCTTACTTGGGGTGTCAATACGATCCCCGCGAAAGTCGAAGCTACCAAGGAACGAGCGCAGCTCAGCGTCAGAGGTTTTGCCTGCTAGACGGCGCAACATTTGTAGAGGGGTGGCCGCTGCATCCAATGCATCCATCTGATGCTGGTTAAAGTAGCCAAGCTTTAATGTATCTGAGACACGGTAGCTGCCTGTCAAAATACCCAACTCGCCCACCAATGCCTTAATTAGCGTTGATTTACCCGCACCATTCATACCGAGCAGGCCTAGACGAGTATCAGGCGTTACTTGTACGCTTGCGTTATACAAAAGCGGCGTATCGCTATAGCCAATATCAGCCTGCGTCATCTCAATCAGCGGTGAGCTCATATTAGCAGGCTCATAAAAACGGAACGAGAATGGGTTGTCCGCCATCATCGGTGATAGCTCTGCCATACGCTCAAGCTGCTTGATACGGCTCTGTGCTTGCTTGGCTTTACTGGCTTTGGCACGGAAGCGGCGAATAAAATCATCCAAATGAGCTTTGGTAGCTTCCTGCTTCTCAAACGCTTGCTGCTGCTGCGCCATACGCTCATGACGGGTACGAATAAACTGTTGATAATTACCCGTATAAAGAGTGATTTTTTGTTGTTCAACATGCAAAATATGACCGACGGTCGCATCTAGAAATGCTTGATCATGTGAGATGACAATAACTAGGCCAGTAAAGGCATTGATCCAAGTTTCAAGCCATAAAATAGCATCCAAGTCCAAATGGTTGGTCGGCTCATCGAGTAGCATTAAATCTGCACGGCTCATCAGAGTCTTGGCAAGGTTTAAGCGCATACGCCACCCACCCGAAAACCCTTCTACTGGCAGCTCATGCTGACTTGTCTTAAAGCCCAGTCCTGCCATGATTTGCGCCGCTTTGGTCGGCGTACGATAGCCATCGATTTCATCGAACTGCTGATGCAACACGCCAATCTGCTCATCACTGACGGCGCTTAAGTCATTCAAAGCAGCATTAATCTCATACCACTGCTCGTCACCGCTCAAGACATAATCAATCGCTGTCTGCGTACTGGCACCGACTTCTTGCGCCATATGGGCAACCTGCCAGCTATCAGGAATACTCACCTCACCCCTATCAAGGGTAACCTCGGTATCGCCTGCGCCCATTTGCGTGAGTAACAAGGCAAACAAGGTAGATTTGCCAGTGCCGTTGTTGCCCGTCAAGCCTACTTTATGGCCCGGGTGGAGCTGGAAGCTTGCGCCTGCAAACAACTCACGACCATCACGGCGAACACCAACGTCTTTAAATTCGATCATAGGACTTCTTCATCTCAACAGTAATATAAAATATAAAGCAGCAATAAAAACACACTTAGGGCGTGCTAATTGGTGGCTATTATTTCAAACGCCTAGCCGATAGGCAAACGATTAAATAACTATTTCAAATTCAAACAAATTTATGCTAAAAAGCTTATAGAACGACATAACGCTTTTAATCGTATGCACAGGTTTTAGTATTCTTAGTGTCGTATCAATCTCATAATGATCAAAGCGTCAGTACAGTATTGGGAGTAGTTTCAATAATGACTACTTATCTTTGGGTCATTAAGTCAAGATATCCAGCATGACTCTTGACAAATCCAACGCTACCCCCAGTATGATATAATGCAATAAGGCAGATGCCAGCAACCACCAAAGTGCTGTGATTATACAAATATAATATTTATAATACGCCAATAGTTTTGCCATAATGACAGCACTCAATCAAATCAAACGCCGTGTGTATCTTTTTTTGCAAGCTTTTAGTGGCAAACCCAAACAGGACGACAACAGCATTTGATCCTAGCAACTGAGGTAGATATGAACGAATCAGCCAACCAATTTAGCCCAAGCTCAAGCCAGCCTGTAGATCCCACTATCTTAAGTCTAACGGATAGTGCCGCCCAAAAAGTACGTCGCCTACGTGAAGAGGAAGGTGACAGCAACTTGATGTTACGTGTCTATGTGACTGGTGGCGGCTGTTCTGGGTTTTCTTATGGTTTTAACTTTGCCAATGATCTAAACGAAGACGATGCTAACTTTGATAATGGCGATGTTACATTGGTTGTCGATTCGATGAGCTATCAGTACCTACAAGGCTCTACTGTGGACTATACTGAAGGCCTAGAAGGCGCACGCTTTATCGTGACAAATCCGAACGCGACCACGACTTGTGGTTGCGGTTCATCATTCTCTATCTAAATGGCTTCTTCTATATCGACAGCCAATTTAGCTATTGTTTAAATTATTTTTTCAAGCACCTATCTTATTGTTGGGTGCTTTTTAGTCTCAGACTTTATCTTAAGCATATAAGTACGCTGGAGTCGGCTGAAGCCTCTGAGAAAGTAATGCACATTTAATGAGAAAATACAGATAAAAAACAACTATTGAGTTTGGGTTTTTGCTATTATTTTTAACCTATTTTTTCGTCGGTATCCAGTCAGTTGGCCTTGGGTAAAGCTTATTGTATTTGTAATTGTCCGTGGTTTTCATAGCGGCTTTGAGCTAAACTGACGGAATTCTTCATCCTAATATTTACCTCTTTTATGGTCAAACGTCAGTTGCGTTTTGATCTGCCATAATAAATAACAATAGATGACTATTATGAGTAATTTTGCAAGCAGCTTTGTTAATTTTGACATCCCAAATTGGTTTGACACTCAGCATTTAGCGGGTATGCTCCGCGGTATCGAAAAAGAAGGTTTGCGCGTTAAGCCAGATGGTTTTTTGGCGCAAACACCGCACCCAACCAAACTTGGCTCAAAACTCACCCATCCGTTTATTACGACGGATTACTCAGAAAGTCTGCTTGAGCTCATCACTGATCCCAAGACCTCTCCTAAAGAGACGTTAAATATGCTGCGTCAGCTGCATGTGTTGGTCTATCAAGGTATCCCTGAAGGCGAGCTGATGTGGCCGCTATCCATGCCATGCATGCTGTCGTCTAAAGATGAAGATATTCCGCTGGCTGATTATGGTAGCTCTAATACCGGTAAGCTTAAAACTTTATACCGCAGTGGCCTTGGTATTCGTTATGGTCGCCGTATGCAGGCTATTGCAGGCTTACATTATAACTTATCTTTCGGTGATAATTTATTTGAAGCTTGGCAAGCTAAAATACCAACAGCACAAAGTCAAACGTTGACAGAGTTTAAGAATGAAAAATATCTGGGCCTTATCCGTAACTTTAAGCGCTTGACCAGTTTGGTACTATATCTACTGGGCGCCAGCCCAAGCGTTTGTCCTTGTTTTGTGGCCGGACGTGAACATGACTTAGAGCTGCTAAATGAGTCAACTTATTATAGACCTGCTGCCACCAGCCTACGTATGGGCAAGCTTGGCTATACCAATAGTGTGCAAGAGCAGCTAGACATCCGCTATAACAACTTGCCTGAGTATATCAAAGGGTTACGCCGTGCTATTCAGACGCCGCATGAGAGTTTCAAGGCGTTGGGTTTAAATGATACTAATGGTAATCCTATTCAGATTAATGATCATATTTTGCAAATAGAAAACGAGTATTATAGCCCCATTCGCCCAAAACAAATTGCCATGAGTGGCGAGACACCAACCGAAGCGCTTGAGCGTCGCGGCATTGCCTACGTTGAGTTCCGCGCCATCGATCTCGACCCCTATAGTGATATTGGTATTCGTCTTTCTAGCGCCTGTTTCTTAGAAGTGATGGCGCTGTACTGTCTGTTAAGCGACTCCCCTGATCTGCTCCCTGACGAAGAAGAAGCACTGGCCATTAATCTTGAGCGCGTGGTAAATGAAGGCCGTCGTGAAGGCTTGCACATTATCAATGATGGTGAAGAGCAATTGCTTGAGAGCTGGATGCTGGTACATTTAGAACGTATGCAGCCACTGGCAGCATTGCTCGATGCACATTATGGCGGTAATGATTACCGTGCAGCTGTGGCGTTGATGCAAGGAAAGGCAGGGCATCCTGAGTCGACCATTTCTGCACAAGTAAACTCCGATAGCAAAAGACTTGGCAGTCTATGGCAGCTTGGTTTTACCTTGGCACAGCAGCATCGTGATTCATTGTTACAGCAGACGCTTAGTCCAAACACCCAAGCCAAATATGAGGTGCTGGCAGAAAAATCTATTTTGCAGCAAGCAGAAGTTGAAACAGCTGAGACTGAAAGTTTTATAGACTTTTTGCAGCAGTATCGTTAGTAAATTATTGACCACTATTAATACATCCTACTGATAAATAAACCATTTTATAAGAGTATGTCGCTCATGCAAAAACTGACCAATTATCGCAGTTTACAAGTATTTTTGGTCTTTATGACTGTGATTGGTATGAGTTACGCGTTGTTTTTTTTACAGCGTTATATGGGGTTATCTCCTTGTCCACTTTGTATCTTTCAACGTATTGGCTTAATGGTCATGGGCGCTTTTGCATTAGTAGCCGCTTTGTTTCACCCAAAGTCGATTGCGATACGCTTGCTATTATGGCTTGGTAGCTTGGTGGGTATTGGCTGGGCTACAATCGTAGCAGCACGTCATGTTTGGCTACAGCACTTACCCGCTGACCAAGTCCCTTCATGTGGGCCAGGTTTAGATTACTGGCTCGATACTTTGCCTATGCAGCAGGTACTAAAAGAAGTGTTCGCAGGTTCAGGCGAGTGCGCAACTATCGACTGGACATTTATGGGACTTAGTATTCCTGAACAATCATTAATATTTTTTAGTATTCTGTTGTCGGTACATATATTGATATTGTGGCGTATTTTTCGCCCAGTGAAGACACTAGTTTAATAATAGTAACCCGAATATTGTTGTGCTTTTTTCTTGTCTTGTTTTTTATCCTTTCTTGTAACGTATTCATGGTAAAACACTTTAGGCGTTCAACCAAGAATTCATCTCGTTTAACTTTACTTACTCCTAACAAAACATCTACATAAGAGTAATATCGGTTTGTTAAGGTACCTAGCGTTTATCCCTCTTATACAGTCGTCTATCGGTCAACTTTGACTACTTTCAACCTAACTTATCTTAGAAGTGGTATTTAAGGCAGATAAGCGGTCGTTTAATAAGTATTAAAATACAAAAAGAGATACATCTAACTAATTGAAACCAGTGACGTTTTTACAACGTTGCCGTAACTTATTGACGCTACTATTGAGATAAACACTGATAGATATCTAATTTGCTTTTTTATTATAAAATAAACTTTTATTTTCTTTTTTATATGATGAAACAACTTATCCCTACCCCGCTTATGGTGGTCTCCTTAATCAAACGCTTTGGTAGCCTTTTATTGCCACTGCCGCTTTGTATGATTTTGATTGGCTGTGATAGTCAGTCATCTACGACTGCAGCTGCTCACAATGCATCGATAAAACAGTCTTTAACTGATAGTAAAGTCCGCCATGATAATAAGCATAATTCTGTGCAGGTAGATAGTGATAGTGAAAGTGTTGCTGTAGCAGATGATGTAGTAAGCGTTGATGAAGGTGACTCTTTACTAGCAGCAGCCAAACCTGATAGCCCTGACACCAATGTACAGAGTCGTCGTACTCCGATGATTTCAAATGCTAGTATGGATAGTGAGTTACAGGCGACTTTGATTGGTGATTATGTAGGTATTTTGCCATGTTCTTTTTGTTCTGGTATTACAGTAACCCTAAATTTGTTCGCTGATGGTTCAATCACCAAGACAAGCATCTACGAAAACCCAACTACCCCTAAAGTACCTCTTACTGAATATGGTATCTATCGTCAAGACAATGACACTATTACTATTGTTTATGAAAACGATCAAATCGAGAGCTATCGTATTGAAAACAATCATCTTGTTATGTTAAATGATGATGACACTTTGAACACCGATTACACCTTGTCACTCAAATAAGCAGACGTTTATAGGGTTGGATATAACTCTATACGTATCAATATAGACGCAACTTTATTAAAACTGTCTCAACGACTATTTACGCCTACTTGTTGGGCGTTTTTTATTGGTTATCTATTGGTGTTTACTTTACAATAAGCGCTGCTAACATTCATGCACAAGTTAGTAGCCGTTAAATACTAAATCTTTTTTAATTAATTTATTGACTGTTTATTCTTGTCAGTATGATTTCATTTAATTTCTCATCATAGCGTGGACCATCTATGCATATTCATATTCTTGGTATTTGTGGCACTTTTATGGGTTCATTGGCCTTATTGGCGCGAGAGCTTGGACACAAGGTCACAGGTTCAGATGCTAGTGTCTATCCTCCTATGTCGACTCAGCTTCAAAACGCTGGCGTGACTATCCAAGAAGGCTATCTTATAGAGCATTTGCAACCAACGCCTGATTTGGTGGTCATTGGTAATGCAATGAAGCGCGGTATGGATGTCGTTGAGTATGTGCTTGATCAAGGCATGAAATATACTTCAGGCCCGCAGTTCCTCTCTGAGCAAGTATTGCAATCACGGCATGTATTGGCAGTGGCGGGTACGCATGGTAAGACGACCACGACTACTATGCTGGCATGGATATTACACTATGCTGGCATCGATACTGGGTTTTTGATTGGCGGTGTGCCATTAGTAGATACGACAGATGCGCGCCTGCAAAACGTATTTGCGCACAGCAGTTACTTAGGTGCAGATAGCGAGTCCAATAAAGCTGCAAACTCTATCGAAAGTAATAGTACAACATCTGCAACATCTGCAACATCGGGATATTTTGTCATAGAAGCAGATGAATATGATTCTGCGTTTTTTGATAAACGTTCAAAATTCGTCCATTATCGACCTCGGACTGCTATTTTAAATAACCTAGAATTCGACCATGCCGATATTTTTGCTGATTTAAATGCTATCCAGACTCAATTCCATCATATGGTACGTATGATCCCAAGTTCTGGCAAGATTATCATGCCAGCAGCGACCGCCAGTTTAGAAGATACATTGGCTAAAGGTGTATGGACACCAGTCTGGCGCACCGCAGTGACGGACGAGAGGCTTACAAATATTGCAGCAGTAGATAAAAAAAGCACTACGAACGAAGTTAGGGCAAGTGACTGGCAAGCAGCTCTGTTGACAGAAGATGGTAGTCAGTTCAAAGTAAGCTTTAACGCTGATCCATCAGCGAGTGCTACTGTTGATTGGTCGATGAGCGGTATGCATAACGTTAATAATGCGCTAGTTGCAGTAGCCGCAGCTTATGACGTCGGGGTAGATGTGACGACAGCATGTGCCGCTCTATCAGCGTTCGCAGGTATTAAACGTCGAATGGAGTTAATCGGAGATGTTAACGACATTTTGGTATTTGATGACTTTGCTCATCACCCGACAGCGATTACGACCACCTTAGATGGTGCTAAAAAGAAACTCACCAACAGACGGCTATGGGCGATTATTGAACCACGTAGTAATACCATGAAAATGGGTATTCATCAGGACAGCCTGGCCCAATCAGCAGCACTAGCAGATCATACACTTTGGTATGAGCCTGCTGGTCTTGAATGGGGATTACAAGAAGTCATTGATCGAGCAAAACACAACAGCAATCAGCAGGTTATAAACAGTATAGAAGATATTATTAATCATGTTACGACGCATGCACAAGCGGGTGATGCGATTGTCATTATGTCGAATGGAGGCTTTGAAGGTATCCATCAGCGTTTATTGGCTTCATTGTATGAATTAAATGCTCAAACTTAGCCCTTCTTGTTGAGTTGTGACTCATTGCAACTAATTAACAGCATATAGAATTGATTTGTATTTAAATGCGCTATTTTTATGTTTAAAGATAGCGCTTTTTTATACCTTATTATAAGCTCCATTTTCTCTGTTTATTTTTTGAACAAAAGTATGATTCTACTTAGTAACATCCATATCACTGAGATTACTTTTGTAACCTTCCATTTACTAATTTCATCTGCAAGATAGCAAATGGCTATCTTTTCTCACATAGCACCTACACTGGTAACACTTTATGCTTATTTATACTGACATTAAATGTTTACAATGCTGCTATCAACATTAGAAAAGTCTTAAGAAAAATTCATATAAAATTTTACTATTCGTAATACGTTAGGAGAACAATAATGAGCTTTATTTGGATGATCATCGTAGGTCTTGTTGCAGGACTATTGGCACGAGCTATCAAACCTGGCAGTGACCCCATGGGTTGGATTATGACTATCGTATTAGGTATCGTTGGTGCGATGCTAGGTGGCTTTATCGCTGGACTGATTGGTATTGATGCTGATGGCGGCTTTACTGGTCTATTGTTCTCAGTCATCGGTGCTATCATATTGCTATTTTTGTATGAGATGATCGTGAACAAGCGCCGTGTATAACAGGCTTAGATAAAATAGCATAATCTATCAGACACTATAAAAGACTTTACATATGTAAGGTCTTTTTTTATGCAAAATACTATTGCTATTTTTTAGATGCTATTAGTATCTTATGTGACACCTTAGTACATCCTTTTATATGCTCACCCGTTGATTATTATCACTTTTGCCCTTATTTAACTTATAATACATTGCCTATTCAATTCGCTATTATCGAGGTGCTCCGTCATGGCATTACTCCCTATCTTAAGTTATCCTGATCCACGTTTGCGTACTATCGCAAAGCCAGTTAAAGAAGTCGATGATGAGATCAAAACTTTAATCACTGATATGATCGAGACTATGTATGACGCAGAAGGAATCGGTCTAGCCGCGTCACAAGTTGATCAGCATGTTCAACTGATCGTTATGGATTTGTCTGAAAACAAAGACTCACCTATGGTGTTTATCAATCCAAAAGTAACACCGCTAGTAGAAGAAAAACAACCATATGAAGAAGGGTGTCTTTCTGTGCCTGATGTCTATGATAAGGTTGAACGTCCCAATAAAGTACGTATCGAGGCAATAGATGAAAATGGTCAAGTCATTGATAAAGAAGTAGAAGGGTTGTTGGCTGTCTGTATTCAGCACGAGATGGATCATTTAAATGGAGTCATCTTTGTCGATTATTTATCAAGATTAAAGCAGACTCGCGCACGTGACAAAGTCCGTAAAGTACTTAAAGTACGTGAGAAACAGGGCGAGAGACAAGTGAGTAAAGAGACGCAGACAACTAATGCTTAACTTATGACGCTTAGTTTATTGTTTTCTTTGTTATTTGATTCTTTCTAAAGGCTGTTTTCAAAAGCTATCTTTGTTCCTAGAGATTAGCTCTATTTATTGTCTCGTTATTCTATTTACCTTAAAGGCTTCTTCTCATGACCATGATCAAAATTGACCAATATTTTGACCCTACTGGCTGGAAAAAATTTACTAAAGCTGCTGAAGGTCGTGAGACGCCTTTGCTTGTGGTTGATTTGAGTCGGATTAAAACTAAATATGCTGAAATGGCAGATTTGTTCCCGACTGCTAAGATTCATTATGCAATGAAAGCCAGTCCTGCTGTGGAAGTGATCAACTTGCTGGCTGATCTTGGCTCAAACTTCGACTGTGCTTCTATCTATGAGCTTGATCGCGTTCTTGACTGCGGTGTCGATGCGTCCCGTATCTCTTATGGTAATACAATTAAAAAAGCGGCACATGTCAAATATGCTTTTGAAAAAGGTATTGATTTATATGCAACCGACTCAGAAGCTGACTTAAAAAATATCGCCGAACAGGCACCTGGCTCTAAAGTGTTTGTGCGTATCTTGGTACAAGGTTCAGATACCGCTGAATGGCCATTATCGCGCAAGTTCGGTTGCCATCCTAATATGGCGCTTGAACTACTGGTACAGGCACGTGATTTGGGCTTGGTACCTTATGGTATCTCATTCCATGTAGGTAGTCAGCAAAAAGACGTAGCAGCATGGGATGATGCACTTGCCAAGGTCAAATATATGTTTGACTGGATGAAAAATGAAGAAGATATTAAGCTACAAATGATCAATTTGGGTGGTGGTTTTCCAGCCAACTATATCAGTGAAGTCAATCCTGTAAAGGTCTATGCGGAAGAGATTACACGCTATTTAAGCGATGATTATAGTGCTGAGGACATGCCTGAGATTATCCTTGAGCCTGGACGCTCATTGGTTGGAGGTTCAGGGGTCTTAGTCAGTGACGTGGTACTCATCTCGCGTAAGTCGCATACTGATTTAGCCCGCTGGGTGTACACTGATGTCGGCTTGTTTCAAGGTTTGATCGAAACCTTGGGTGAAGCGATAAAATATCCGGTCTATACGCCAAAAATGGAAACATCGACCAGTGAAGGCACAGTCGTACTGGCAGGCCCAACATGTGATTCGACTGATATCATGTATGAAGAAGCAGGTTATCAATTGCCAGAAGAGTTAGAAGTTGGTGATAAAATCTATTGGCTAACGACTGGTGCTTATACCAACTCATACTCGTCTGTTGAGTTTAATGGCTTTCCGCCGTTAGAAGTGGTCTATATTGACTGAGATTTCGTCGGTATTATTGATAGAAAAGGGCGGTACTGTGATGAGCAGTACCGCCCTTTTTTATATAGCTTGTTTATTAACCTGAAAAACTCTGACCCTTATGGTCTACGCAGTGATGATAGATATGCAATGGCTATTCATTAAGGCTTAGGACTGGTTAATATTTTAAGTCATTTTTAAGTTATAGATGATAACTACTCATTTAAACCCAATACATCCTGCATATTGTATTGTCCAGCTTGCTGCTGAATAATCCAAGTCGCTGCGCGTACGGCTCCAGCGGCAAAGGTCATGCGTGCGCGGGCTCGATGGGTAATCTCAACCACTTCGCCATCCGCGATAAACATGACCGTATGATCACCAATTATTTCGCCGCCGCGAATAGCATGGATACCGATCGTACCTATTTCACGTGCCCCTGTTTGGCCTTCACGGCCATAGATAGCGACGTCTTTTAGATTCTGTCCACGTGCTTCTGCAACAGCCTCCGCCATCATATAAGCGGTGCCTGATGGAGCATCAATCTTATGCTTATGATGTGCTTCAATGATTTCAACATCAGCATCTGTACCAAATGCTTTTGCTGCCATGTTCAATAGCTTCAATGACAAATTAACACCAGTAGAGTAGTTGCCAGCATAGACAATGGCCGTATGCTTGCTGGCCTCGAACAACACTTGCTCTTGCTGTGTACTAAACCCCGTCGTACCAATAACCATCGCTACCTGATGCTCAGCACAAATTTGCATGTTTTGTTCGGTGGCATCTGGTAAGCTAAAGTCGATTAAGACATCTATGTCATCAATTACTGCACTCAAGTCATCGACAACTTTGATATCTAAACGTCCTATAGCGGCTACCTCTCCTGCATCAGCGCCAACTAAGCTGGAACCTTGACGCTCAATAGCTGCGCTTAATGACGTTTGCGGATTGTCTTGCACTGCTTCGATTAGCATACGCCCCATACGACCGCCAGCCCCGATAACGCCGACATTGATAAATTGTCCTTTCGCTTGTTGAGTCATATTCTTTCCTAAAGCCTTATTGTTTTATATGGTTATTTTTGAGGTTATATAGTTGATACTAAATTAAATGGATACACTAGATTATGACGCGAGACTGGGGAAAATTTTTCTTGCATGCTGTATCTACGCTGACAGAGGCTGCGCAAAATTTGTCCCAGTCTCACTGTATCTCTTTTATATTGACCTGACTATAGATAACCTATACCAAATATCATAGCATGAATTATTTTTTATACAGCCACTAAAAAGCCCAATAGTTTCACGTGAAACTATTGGGCTAAAATATTTAGATTGATTGATTAAGCCAAACGATCAGTTGCACAATCTATCAGTCGAACAATTCGCCAATTTTCTTAAAGAATGATTTTTTATGTGGCGACTGTTGATGTTTGCTATCATCATCGAGCGTATCTTGGAATTGGCGTAGCAAGTCCTTTTGCTCACGATTTAGGTTCACCGGCGTCTCGATGACCACTCGGCAAATCAAATCACCCTGCATCGTTGTACGTACAGGTGTGACACCTTTACCGCGCACGCGTAATAGCTTACCGCTTTGTGTCCCTTCAGCAACTTTGATTTTTACCTTACCATCTAAAGTGGGGATTTCGACCTCTTTACCAAGCGCTGCATCAGTAATGCTAACAGGCACATCCATATACAGATCCGCACCCTGACGAGTAAAGACGTTGTGCGGTTTGACGCGTACTTCAACATACAAGTCGCCGTTTTGCACGCCTGCCCCGCCCGCTTCGCCTTCACCAGCCAGACGTACGCGATCACCATCATCGACCCCTGCTGGAATAGAAACTTCTAGCGTACGTGACTTTTCTTTGACGCCATCACCATGACAGTCAGGACATGGGTTTTTAATCTGTTTACCCGTGCCACCGCAATGTGGACAAGCTTGCTGTACCGCAAAGAAACCTTGCTGCATACGAATCTGACCTTGACCATGACAGGTCTGACACGTAACCACATCAGAGGCGTCTTTTGCGCCTTTACCATCACAAGTATCACAAGGGGCTGGTGCAGTAAAGCTGATCTCTTTTTTGCAGCCACGTACTGCTTCTTCTAGTGTCAGCTCGATTACATAACGCAGATCAGAACCACGGCGTGAACGCCCGCCGCCGCCACCGCGTGACTGACCAAAGATATCGCCGAAGTTTCCAAAGATATCGCCAAAGATATCTTGGAAGTTACCTGCGCCTGCCCCGCCAAAGCCGCCACCGCCCATACCATTTTCAAAGGCAGCATGACCCATACGATCATAGGCTGAGCGTTTGTCTGCATCGCTCAAGACTTCATATGCCATGGACGCTTCTTTGAATTTTTCTTCAGCTTCAGGATCATCAGAATTACGATCGGGATGATACTTCATTGCCAGCTTGCGGTATGAACGTTTGATCTCTTTGCTATCTGCAGTCTTACTGACGCCTAATACTTCATAAAAATCACGCTTACTCATGGGCTCTCCTCTCGTCATTACAGTCACGCCAACGGGCAAATTCATCAACCACCATGTTAATTCTTACAATTAGGCATCTGCATATGTTTCACATGAAACATTAGCTATATGATAAAAATGTAGGAAGTATATGAAAATTGCGAGTTAAAATGGCGGTGTGCTGCTTTAACCAAATCAATTAATATATGTTTGCGCTATTAATGGAGACCCTAAGTTGATTTATCAAGTTACCAAATTATTAAATTATTGATTGCTGTATCAACGCTTATATAGTCATTACTCAGGCAGCAAACCTACGTAACATTTTCACACTTATATTGACCAAAGTCATGCTAGTATTTATCGCCATATTGATAATATCAAGTCCGCTAAAAGGTAGCCCAATCAATGAAAAAGCTTATAACACTGTTTACATTATTGGTCGTCATTATAGTCGCTATTTATGCAGGTTCGCCTTATTACAGCGCCTATCAGCTCAAAAATGCTTATGATGATAAAGATGGTGCGACTATTGCGGCTGCCATCAATTACGACCGAGTACGGCCCAATATAAAGACCCAACTGACCAGTAGATTTTCCAATACAATGAATCAGTACCCATTAGTTGCAGAGCTTGGCGGTGAGCCTCTGGCAAAAGCGGCTAATAGCTTTATTGTGCAGGCAGTAGATAGCGCAGTTACTCCGCAAAATATCGAGAGGCTGATCAATACTCAAGGACAAGCCAATACTGCGACCAAAGAGCTTGCCGCCGCTTGGGCAATCTCTAGCAATCAAATTGATCTTAAAAACCTTATCCAGGACTTGATTATTCATCGCGGTGATGTTGATATCGTAGTCAAACAACAAGTGCAGCAGATGATGAATCAGCAAGCCGCCCAATTAGAGCAGCAGGCAGCTCAAGGGACAGACAGCGATAAGCCGACCTTAAACTATTGTGGTCTTAATTGCTTTACCATTAGTGGTCAAGTCAAAGGCTACCCGATTACTATAAAGATGCAGCGTGAAGGCCTTATCGACTGGAAAATCGTAGATGTCGTGTTGCCATAAGTTATTTAGTCCTGCCGTAAATCTTGAATAAAATACAATAAAAAACCGCCCTATAAACATAGTTTATAAGGCGGTTTTTATTGACGATCTTCTTTAAGAAGAATGACAGAGGTATCTACTTGACTCCCAAGAACTCTAAGAACTCAGGACTCTCAAAACTGGCTTGATAGAGCACCCCATCTTCACGGTAGATTGCAGGCGTGGCTATAACGGCCAGTCCAGCTGCCTTTTCACGGTTCGGTGTCACATAATCTGCGCTACAGCTAGCTGATGCAGGTGTCATCGCACCCGTTAGCATGGCTTTATCAAATGCCTTGCGACGACTGCTATCATCTGCCTGACACCAAATACCACGCATTTGCGCCGGTGACTGCTCATATATTGGATAGCCGATGACTTTTACGGTTACGCCCTTTGCATTCAGCATCGGTAGTTGTTGATGCAATCTGCGGCAATAAGGACAATTCACATCGTCGGCTACATAGATAACGGCTCTCTCAGCGCTAGTCGCTGGATAGGTTATTAGTTGTTTGTCATCTAAGGTTTTAAACACCGACTGGTTTTTACGCTTTTCAAACTCTTCATCCAGTCCGGTAAACTGACCATTCTCAATGACGGATATTTCACCATCTGTAATATATTGCGCGTCATCGGATAATAAAAATGGTACACCCTCTAAAGTCGCGCCCCAAAGCACGCCCGGTACCGCGGTATAAAAGAACGGTGTTTTAGCGCTCATGTTTTTGAGCTCATTCATATTAGCAAGTACCGCAGATTTGACCGCAGCGCTTACTGGCATACCTATTTGCGCACTATTGCTACGCGCTGGGGTTTTGGTCACGACACGCTTGCTTGGGTTCTTTTGTAGCTCGCCTTGGATAACGTATTTGCCATCAGCAGTAATATGTAATGGCGTTTGACCAGCAAGATCAACTTGATACATGTTAGGTAAATTAGATGGCGAAATAGAAGTAATTTGCGTCTTAATACCAGCTTGGGTCAGCACTTGGCGTAGCTGACTATCGATAGCAGCACTAACTTCGCCAGTTGCTGTTGTATTCTTTGCGTTTTGGCTAGTGTTTTGACTCGTACTTTTACTTATGGAGTTCTTAACGGTTGGCTCAGCGCAGGCAGTCGTCACTAATAACATGGTACTAATAAGACTAGCAAATTTTAATACAGGTCGTTTCACAAGCGTTGTCCTATCAAGTTCGTAGTAGATTACTGAATCAAAACTTCTAAATTTTCTTCAATTAAGGTCTTTTAATTAAGAACTTTAATTCATGTTCTTTATTTCTTAATTTTAAAACAAGAAACTATATTTAGAAGATTATATTGAAAACAGCAACACTATGTAAAAAAGTAGATTAATTAAGCTGCTGAGACTGTAGCACATTGGCAGATTTTTATAAGCACTTGATAAGCGCTGAGTGCTTTATTTTGCAAAACTGCTACCCAGCTTTAAGAGACAGGCAACATCAACAAACAGACGACCGATACGGTGCCTGCTGCTGATAGTTGTTTTGGGTAACTGGCTTTTTACGAGTGGATGTTGGAAAGAGTATGAGGCAACTTTTCTGCTACATAAAGTCTAGAATTTCGCGACTTCTTCTTCTGTCAAAAAGCGGCTATCCCCTTTATCCAAACCTTCTAATGTAATATGACCAATACTGGCGCGGTGTAGTTCAACGACCTTATTACCGAAATAACCCATCATACGTTTGACCTGATGATACTTGCCTTGCTCTAACGTCAGACGAGCATGAATCTCATCAATGAACTCGAGTGTCGCAGGTTTAGTCGGCTCGTAATCCCCTTCTAGCAAAATACCTTCAGCGACCTTTTTGATAGCTTTTTCTTGCGCCTCGCTGTCCATCGGATCTGCTAAGGTCAACTCGTAGACTTTTGCGTGCTCGTGTTTAGGACTGGTCACCCGATGTAGCCAACCGCCATCATCACTCATCAGTAACGCCCCAGTAGTATCCACATCGAGGCGTCCGGCGATACGCAAACTGCCTAATTCTGGTACTGCGATCAGCTCGGTAACGACAGGGTATTCTTTAGCCTTTAACGTACATTCAAAGCCTTCTGGCTTATGCAATAGAATATAACGATTGCCTGTCGCCACTGACAGTGGTTCGCCTACCCACATGACATCATCGTTAATGATATCGACATGTACACCAGGATCTTTGATAACTTCGTCGTTGACGGTGACTTCGCCTGCGTGCAGAATTTTTTTGGATTCTTTGCGCGACAGTTCCGTGGCTTTACTAATAAATTTATCTAAACGCATGCTATTTGCTACCATTAGTTTTGTTATAGTGAGGCAAGTTTAACATATCCCATCTAAACCTAGGTGTATCATCAAAACAATATAGACGCTAAAAACAAAACTGCGATATGGGCTAACGTGCTACTGAAAATATTTTTTCTTGCGTGCTGTGCCTACGCAGACAGAGGCTACGCAAAATTTATTTCTAGTGGCACTATGTCTAATTTCAGATTGGATTAATTATATGAGTTATCACACCCTGCAAAAAGCCATCACTGCTCGTCTTGAAATCAAGAAATCTGAATTCATTACTTACGCTTATCCGGTCACCACGCGAGAACAAGCCATGTTTCACGTGGAACAGCTACGTGAACAATATGCTGATGCACGTCATTGGTGCTGGGCTTATATCATTGGTGACCCTGACAATACAACGAGCGCAGGCTTTGATGATGATGGCGAACCCAACGGTACAGCAGGTCGGCCTATTTTAAACGTCCTACAGCACAAGTCTATCGGTAACGTTATTATTATCGTCGTGCGTTATTTTGGTGGTATTAAACTGGGTGCTGGCGGCCTGACTCGTGCTTATTCAGGCTCTGCGCAAGCGGCAGTGGATGAGATGATATTGCGCCCTTATGTACCAATGGCTCAAGTACAAATACTGGCAGAGTTCGCTACTGAAGCGCAATGTCGCTACGTAGTAGAAAGCTTAAATGGCAGTATTGATGACGTAAATTATAGTAAGCAGGTTACGTTAACCGTGACTATTGCTGAAGCTGATATTGAGACTTTAAAAGAGCGTCTGGCAATGGATGGACGGGTGCTAGAGGATGAGTAATCACCGCTAGTCTTCAAAATAAATAGCAATAAAATAATCAGTCAAACCAAGAGAGTTGCCATGCCAGTACTTAACCTAGCAGAATTGAAAACCCCGCCTATTATCAATGGTAATACTTTTAACTTTGAGCCCTTTGAGCCGCCTTTTTGGCTCAGCAATGCCCACTTACAAACCATCCTGCCTACTGTCCTTGTCAAACATAATCCTGCCTATCGTCGCGAGCTAATACTAGACTCTCATCAAATCAGTGAAGTGGCTTATGATTTCATCGATAATAGTGAGCCACAACCAGAACACAATCAACGTTACAAAACGCCATTGATAGTATTATTTCATGGGATGGAGGGCAGTAGTGCCAGTCATTATGCTCGGACGTTAGCCACTTATGTCAAGCAGCAAGGCTGGCACTTTGTAGTGGGACATTTTCGTGGCTGCGGCGGCGTGCCAATGTCCGATAAGGTGGTCTACCATGCTGGTGATAGCGAAGAGACCCATCATACGCTGGGAGTATTGGCCGAGCGCTACGAAACTATTTATGCTTTGGGAGTCTCACTAGGGGGAAACTTATTGGCACGTTATATGGCAGATTATGGTGATGATGCCATTTGTGCAGCCGCAGCAGTGGTATCAGCGCCCCTTGATTTGGCATCAGCCACAACGGCGATGGAAAACCTCATAGGTCGCAGGCTATATACACCCTATTTACTAAACCCTATGCTGACCAAGGTTTTGAGTCAGCAGTTAGATGTTACAGAGCTCAATAAAATTACCGCCAGCGAGCGCATTCAGGAGTTTGACGAGGCCTTTACCGCGCCGCGCCTAGGTTACCGCTCGCCTTATGACTATTATCGCCAAGCCTCGGCGATGCCGCACCTGCATAAAATTAGCAAACCAACCCTGATTATCACGGCTAAAGACGACCCTTTTTTGGGTATTAATGCTACGGCAGGTGATGTCTCAAACAGCGTGATATTGTACGAGCCGGTGCATGGTGGCCACATTGGCTTTGTACGTTGGAAAGACAAAGGGTTAGATACCAATTGGGTGCCAGAAATAGCGCTACAGTTTTTTAACGCTGCTGCGTCTGCTTAAATAACTGCCCTTTGCGGCAATCCTCTTCCTATTAATTTTACTCAGACCTTAACCATGTCATAAATATTAGACTAGTTAATACCATTTTAGTAACCATCTTTAAGTAACCAAGCGTTCACTGAAAACCATTGGTTTTAACCCTGTCAGTCGGTATGATAAGTCACTGTTTTTGATAACAACTTATATAAGACTGACCTATGCAAACTTCAAAACCTTCAAAGCAAACTTCAAAACCTTCAAATACCGCAAAGCCATTCGCTCCTGCTCCTTTTAAGCCACCATTTTGGCTGACTAATCCTCATCTGCAAAGTATCTTGCCCAAGTTTTTTGCGCCAGAAGTGCCAAAGTATCGGCGGGCAGTCAAGCAAGACTCGTTGTGTGAGACTGACATTGCTTATGACTTCTACGATGCGCATCCAATAGAAGCAGCGAACGACGGTACACTTGAGCAAACACCTTTAGTCGTGCTATTTCACGGAATGGAAGGTAGTAGCGATAGCCATTATGCGCGCGCATTGGCCTATCAAATGCATAACGATGGCTGGCACTTTGTAGTGGCACACTTTCGCAGTTGTGGCGGTATTCCGGCCAACGGGCGCGTCTTTTATAATGCTGGAGACACTGAAGAGGTGCATCACATGCTGCAGAATTTACGTGAGCAATATGCCCATATCTATGCGGTAGGCGTCTCGCTAGGCGGTAATGCGCTGGCAAAATACATGGGTGAATATGGTGATGAAGCGCTATGCGAGGGTGCCGTGGTCATCTCCGCTCCTGTCGATATGTCGTCAGCTGCTCTAAGTATGCATAGTTTCTTGAGTCATCGTATTTATACGCCGTATTTACTCAATCCAATTATCAAGAAAGCACTGGCAAATGATATCACCGTAGAGGAAATTGCCTCTATCAAGTCGGTCAATCGTATCAGTGACTTTGATAATATCTTTACCGCGCCGCGTCATGGCTATCGCTCCAAAAACGACTATTACCACTCCTCATCAGCTCTACCCTACTTAATAAATGTTACCCATCCGCTACTGCTGATTAGTGCCAAAGATGATCCCTTTATTGGCTTTACCGCCACTCAAGGCGATGTCTCTGATAGCGTCACTATCCTTGATACCGAGCATGGTGGACATATTGGTTACCTGCGTTATCGCTCAGCTAGCAAACAGGCCGACAAGGTGAAATCCAGCTCTAAGCAATCGAAAAAGAATGGTAAAAAAACCAAGACCTCAAAATTCGATATCAATTGGATACCTGAAACCGTTAGCGCTTTTTTTCACTCAATTGGCATTCCGTCTAACGATATTTCACTTGATAATGTTTCATCTGAAAACACTTCATCCCATGAATAACCATCTAATGAGCCTTAACCCTAAGCCCTAAACTATTGAGAGTCTGTCATGTATCCATTTTTCCGTTATGCTAAATCTATCACTAGGGCTGTCATCGCTAATAAAAAAGCCGATCAACTAGACTTAGCAGATACCAGCGAGATTGAGATTCACTGTAGCTTGACAGACATTGATAATTTTTTAGAGATGAATAATGGTCGCGTGCTGACGTTGTTCGATTTGGGACGTACTGACTTTGCCATTCGTACTGGCCTTGGTAAACAATTACTACATAAACGTTGGGGGCTGGTCGTAGCTGGCAGCACCGTACAATATCGCAAACGCATTCGCGCTTTTGATAAGGTCACGATTAAGACGCACGTCGCTGCTATTGATGAGCGCTGGATTTACGTGGAACAATCAATGTGGGTGAAAGGCAAGCCCTGCTCGTCTGCCCTACTACGGACAGGCGTCACTAGCAAAGGGCGCGTGATTGAAACTCAAGAAGTGCTGGATGCGATGGGTAAGTCTGATTGGGGTATGCCGCCGACTGGCTATGTAGCAGAATGGATTGAGAGTGATGATGACCGTCCATGGCCGCCTTTAGGTTAGGCTAACTGTAAATTTATTTTTGATAATCTTTCGCAGCCAGTTAACCTTAAGACTACTATTCCACAACATTACATTATACAAATACGTATAATAATTGTTAGGATATTAGTGAGTAGAACATTCCATTAAATATAGTCTAATAAGGAAAATAAAATGGTTAATAATACGGATTACGTTGGAACGCTATTTGATAATAGTGAGTCAAACCCAGGCAAAATTACTTTAGCCTTTACGATGGCAGGTGTCGCGCTTAAAAAAGGTCACTCTGCATCAGTGATACTGATGGTAGACGCGGTACACCTAGCATTGCCGAACGCTTTGGATAACGTCGATATTGGCGATCCGTTCGACCCTGCTAAGGATTTGCTAGAAGCGTTTGTAGAGAAAGGTGGTAACGTCTTAGTCTGCGGTGCCTGTATGAAACACGGCGGTGTGGAAGAGTCAGACATCGATAAGCGCTTTACCGTCATCAGCGGCGATGATGTGGTTGAGCTATTGATGAATGCGAAGGGGTCTTTGCAGTTGAACTAAAACTTAAGAATTGAAGTTGTGAAAATGGGCTGGTTTTCTTAACTGTCTTTTTGATGGTTTGGGGAACTGGCTTATTTTTTGACGTATCACTTAACTACAAAACCGTAGTCAACTATTTTAACTACAATCTTGTAGCCAAAATTTGCTCCTTTTATTGAACA
Source organism: Psychrobacter sp. 1Y10 (assembly GCF_052259005.1). Classification (NCBI taxonomy): domain Bacteria; kingdom Pseudomonadati; phylum Pseudomonadota; class Gammaproteobacteria; order Moraxellales; family Moraxellaceae; genus Psychrobacter; species Psychrobacter sp. 1Y10. The sequence goes on from NZ_JBQQES010000002.1 coordinate 551,229, forward strand.
ACTAAATACACATTATCTAACATGCAAGCTGTCTGGCTTTGTTAAAGTAAGTCATGCAAATCTCATAATAAGATAACAAGGAAGCCCATCATGACCTTAATGAATACTCTTAATTTAGCCTGCCCTATCATTCAAGCACCGATGGCAGGAGCAACCACGCCCGAGCTGGCGGCGACAGTCAGTAACTTTGGCGGATTGGGATCATTGGGGTCTAGCACGACGGCGCCAGATGTTTTGGATAAGCAAATTGACACTATTAAATCGCTCACCGACCGCCCTTTTATGATCAATCTGATGGTGTTGTCTGAGCATGACTCCAGTACGTTAGATAGCGAGATTCCTGCTTGGCTAAGTAATTTCTATCAAGAAAAAAATATAGAAATGGCGTTACCTGAACGACCAGCGCTAAGCTTTGCAGATCAACTACAAGTGCTCTATGACAATCCCGTCCCTGTAGCCAGCTTTACCTTTGGTATTATCAGCGCCGAGCAAGTGCAGCATTTACAGAGTCTAGGCACACGCGTCATCGGTACCGCCAATCATCCATTGGAAGCAAAAGCATGGGCAGAGATTGGCGCTGACGCAGTATGCGTGCAGGGGGTAGAAGCTGGTGGACATCGCGGTGGTTGGTTGCCACAAAGCGCAAACGATCCAATGGGATTATTGACGCTGATTAGTCAAACGCGGGCTTGCACCGATATTCCGTTAATCGCTGCGGGTGGGATTATGACTGGGCAAGCCATCAAAGCAATTCAAACAGCAGGGGCTGAGCTGGCACAAATCGGTACGGCATTTTTGACCACAGATAAGTGCGGTATCAATGCTACCTATAAACAGGCGCTACTCGATGCCAGTCAAGATAATCGCAGTAGCGAAACACGCTTAACGCGGCTGTTTTCAGGTAAGCAGGCACGCGGCTTATTAAATGATTATTTACGTGATTTTGCGCAATTTGAAAACGCGCATGAGCTACCGCCTTACCCACAATTAAATGCCATGACCAAAGACTTGCGTGCCCATGCAAAAAAGACTCTTGATGCAGAACATCAGTCTTTATGGGCAGGACAAGGAGTCGCTTTGGTCAGACAAGAAGGCACGATTGAATTGCTAGAGCGACTGGTAAAAGAGTTGTAATTTAATTAGCGTAGGCCCAGTTTTTAACCCTGAGAAGCGTTAAAAAATTGTACTGTAATTTTAGCTTTGCAAGGAAAATGCTGGGTTAAAAACCCAGCCTACCATCTATACTTAAATAACTATTTAACTACCTCTTTGGCCCCTCCCGAAACGAATTATAATTCTTCAGCGTTTCTTTTACCGCTTCGCTCATCGGCATATAACTGACTTTTACCTTCCTCTGTAAACTGTATGACCATCTCATAAAAAATGACAGTCAAATGATCATAAAGCATGCCGCGGGTTTACAGCTCTAATAAAGACGGCATAAGCTTTCTCGTCTATGATAAGCGTTTCGTTTAGTCAGCCCCAGATAGCGCCAAAGGATAAACATTGAGTAATACAGACATATCTTCCAGTAAACAACGTGACCTTACCCAAGGGTCGATTGCCAAAACGATGCTCCTGTTTGCCTTGCCAACGCTTGGCTCATCGGCGCTGCAATCCTTAAATGGCTCAATCAATGCTATTTGGGTAGGACGGTTTTTGGGTGAAGAAGCGCTGGCGGCGACGGCAAACGGCAATATCTTGATGTTTATCCTGATATCCTTTGTGTTTGGCTTTGGTATGGCGTCAACGATCTTAATCGGTCAAGCCATGGGTCAGCGCAATGAGGATGTGGTCAAACGCACCATGGGTACAGCGCTTGGTAGTATTATTCCAATAAGTGTGTTGGTCGCGGCTGTAGGATGGATATTTGCGCCACTGCTGCTTGATTTATTAGGGACGCCGCCAAGTGCTGTGGATCTGGCTCTGAGTTATCTGCGCATGATATTCGTTGCTATGCCGGTTACCCTAACCTTTACGCTGATCATGATGGCGTTACGTGGTACGGGTGATTCTACGACGCCGCTTTGGTTCATATCGATGTCGGTCGCTATTGATTTGGTGTTGACCCCTACGCTTATTTTGGGCCTCGGACCCTTCCCTGAATGGGGTATCTTTGGTTCAGCATTTGCTACTGCCGTTGCCAATACATTGGCGCTGATTGGCATTCTTACCACTATGTATTTTCGTGGTTCTGTGCTGGCGCTTAGTAAGCCTGAGCTGCGGTTTTTGCGTGCAGATAGAGAAATTCTAAAATCAATGTTTTCAAAAGGGCTGCCGATGGGTCTTCAGATGATCGTCATCTCGTCAGCGGCACTGACGATGCTTTCTTTGATCAACCGCGAGGGAGTGCAGACGACAGCCGCTTATAGTGCCACGCAGCAGCTTTGGACCTATGTACAGATGCCTGCAATGGCGCTCAGTGCAGCAGCAAGCGCCATGGTGGCGCAAAACATCGGGGCAGGACAATGGAATAGGGTGGCAAAAATAACTCACTGGGGGCTTGTCTTTAATGTGGTGTTGACAGGCGCTGTCATCGTAGCGCTGACAATATTTGATGAAGCTGTCTTAAGCCTTTTCCTCGGTAGTGATAGTCCAGCGGTACCGATTGGGCGTCATATTCAACTGATGGCAACATGGGGCTTTGTGTTTTTTGGCATAGCGCAGGTATTTTTTGGTACCATGCGTGCCAATGGCTATGTAATCTGGCCACTGATTGTGATGGTAATTTCAATGTATCCTGTGCGGCTTGGCTTCGCGTTTGGATTTTATTCAACCCTTGGTAGTGACGCGCTTTGGCTATCGTTTCCAGCGGGAATGGTAGCGACCGCGCTTATGGGAGCAGGATTGTATCTGTATGGCGGCTGGCGTAAAGGTAAGCTGTTACCTGAAGAGGAAGCGGCACAAACAACCGAGGGTTATCGCGCCCATGCAGGCACTTGTTCGGCGTGCCGTGATGTGACACCGACGACGTCATGGGAGCAATCTGAAGATAAAAGAGCGGTTGCTCAGCGTTCATGATTACAAGGTTAATCAGGTAATTGTGATTACCGGTGTAACGTATTTACTAAGCCAAAATTGCGCTAGTGTATCATCAAAAATTTTCATTAAATGATGAAAAATTAAGGACTAAAATTATCATGGCTCTTCCCACCCTTAGAATACGCATGCGTCGCAAGTACTACCGCCTAGTCTTTACAGGACTCATGGCACTGATGATGTCGCTTATTATCTCGACTGCGTTGATACTGGTCAAAACAGGCTATAGTGATCATTTCTTCGCTGATCTACTGGGGTCATGGGGGCTGGCATTTATATTCGCTTGGCCAAGTGCTTATGTTTGCGCGTATCTGGTGCAGGAGCATATACTTAGTCGGATTGAATTTTATTGAGTAGTCTCAACCTTGTTTTTTAAACAAGCTACCCTATGATTGATCGTTCCCTCCAGTACTGGCTCGATCTGCGCGCACTCTGCGTCAGCGAGCGGACAACGGGTGCGAAACACACAGCCAGATGGCGGATGAATAGGACTGGGCAAGTCACCTTCTAACAGCTGAATGGTTTTGTTACGCTCAGCGATAGGGTCAGGTAATGGCACCGCTGACATCAGCGCTTGAGTATAAGGATGGGTTGGATTGCCGTAGACTGCTTTGTCCACCCCAAGCTCAACCGCGTGACCCAAATACATCACCAGCACTCGATCGGCAATATGTTTGACCACCGATAGATCATGAGCAATAAAAATGAGCGCCAGCCCCATCTCTTCTTGAATATCTTGCAATAAGTTAATAACCTGCGCTTGAATAGAGACATCAAGGGCGGAGACAGGTTCATCGCAGATAATGATTTTGGGCTTCAATATCAGTGCACGCGCGATACCAATACGCTGACACTGACCGCCTGAGAACTCGTGCGGATAGCGGTTGATTTGATTGGAGAGTAGGCCCACCTTTTTCATAATGGCGCGTACTTCGTCTTGCACTTCCGCCTTTTTCATCTTTGGATAATAAGTACGCAATGGCTCAGCGATGATATCGCCGACGGTCATGCGCGGATTCAAGGAAGCCAGCGGGTCTTGGAAGATCATCTGAATGTCTTTGCGCTTTATTCTCATAGTCTTTTTGGAGGCGCCCACGATCTCAGCATCATTGAACTTAATGCTACCCGAATTGGCACGTACCAGTCCGATGATCGTTCGAGCAAGTGTGGATTTACCGCAGCCTGACTCCCCAACCACGCCTAAGGTCTCGCCGGCAAACAACTCAAAAGATACGCCATCAACTGCTTTTAAGGTATCGGGCTTTTGCCAAAAGTACGAGCCTTTGCGCTTGATAGCGAAGCTTGTGCGCACATCTTGCACTTGTAATAGTGGGGTTTGGTTCAGCGTTAGATCAGGCGCTTGACTGGTCGTGTTAATGGTCTCTACATTCGCTGTGGTCATGCCTAACCCTCCAAATTCAATAGATTGGTATTGCTCTTTGCTGACGTATCCACTTGCATCTCAGGCTGCCAATAACAGGCGCGCTGACGCTCATGCGGTAAGAACTCAAGCGGCGGTGGCACATCGCGACAGATATCCATCGCGTGCGGACAACGCTCATGAAACGGACAGCCAGTCGGCAAGTTTAGCAAGTTCGGCGGACTGCCTGGAATGGTCGCAAGCTTACCACCTTTATCGTCAAGACGCGGAATGGCTTTGAGCAGGCCAATCGTATACGGATGCGTCGGCGTATAAAATATCTCCTCGGTCTCGCCATACGCCATGGTTCGCCCTGCATACATGACCAATACCCGATCGCAGATACCCGCGACCACGCCCAAATCATGAGTAATCATCACAATGGTCGTACCAAAGTCGCGCTTAAGCTCGTTGAGTAGCACCATAATCTGCGCTTGTACAGTGACATCAAGCGCTGTCGTTGGCTCATCAGCAATCAAGAGTTTAGGGCGACATAAGAGCGCCATAGCGATCATCACGCGCTGACGCATACCACCTGAGAACTCATGTGGATACATACCGATACGTTTTTTGGCTTCTGGAATCTTAACTGCGTCGAGCATTTTTATCGATTCAGCCCAAGCCGCCTTTTTACTCATGCCTTTATGTAAAATCAAAACCTCGGCAAGCTGATCGCCTATTTTCATATAAGGGTTCAGGGAGGTCATCGGATCTTGAAAGATCATCGCGACTTGCTCAGCGCGGATTTTATTCAATGCCTTTTGCGGTAGTCCTAGCAGCTCCTGACCTTCAAAACGTACCGAACCTTGAGTGCGGCCATTTTTAGCCAACAGCCCCATAATGGCAAAGGCGGTTTGCGATTTACCAGAGCCGGATTCACCAACGATGCCTAAAGTCTCCCCTTCATTGAGGTTAAAATTTAGACCATTTACCGCGGTCACCAGACCGTCTTCTGTCGTAAACTGTACAGATAAATCTTTGACGGTCAGTAAGCTGTTTTTCTCAGAGCGGCTATCTACAGGCGCGTCCCTACTGTCATCACGAATGGTCGAAACTATTTTTTTAGGAGGACTGTTTTTAGTATCATTTTTAGCATGGTTTTGAGCGGCGGTATTGATATTTTGAGTTGTCATAGTGTCGACCTCCTAGCGATCTTTGGGATCAAACGCATCACGCAGACCATCGCCGATAAAGTTAAAGCAAAATAGAGTAATGACCAAAAATGCAGACGGAATCAAAATCTGCCATGGTGCTACTTGCATAGTCTGCGAGCCTTCTTGTAGCAGCGCGCCCCAACTGGTCATCGGCTCTTGTACACCCAGTCCTAAGAAACTTAAGAACGACTCAAATAAAATCATCGTCGGTACCAGTAAGGAAGCATAAACCACCACCACGCCGAGCACGTTTGGCACGATATGACGCAGGATAATATTAAACCCTGACACCCCACCGACGTGCGCCGCTTCGATAAACTCTTTACTTTTAAGACTCAGCGTCTGACCACGCACAATACGCGCCACATCAAGCCAAGAAACCAAGCCTATAGCGACGAAAATTAAAATAAGATTACGACCAAATATAGTCACTAGCAAAATCACAAAGAACATAAATGGAAAGGCGCTTAAAATCTCCAAGAAGCGCATCATGATCATATCGACTTTACCACCAAGATAGCCTGACGTTGCGCCATACACGGTACCAACCAATACCGCCACCGTTGCGCCTGCGATACCGACTAATAAAGATATCCGTCCGCCCATTGCAGTACGTACGAGCAAGTCGCGACCGAGCGAGTCGGTACCAAAATAATGCTGGTTTTCAATCGATGGCGCCGCTTGCATAAAGCTCCAATCGGTCTCAGCATACCCATAAGGCGCTAGCATCGGTACAAATATCACAAAAGCACCGACCAGCAATAAAATAAAAAAGCTGGCCACTGCGGCTTTGTTTTGATAAAAGCGTCGCCACGCATCTTGCCAAAGGCTACGGCCTTTAATCTCTTTGGTAGGCAAATCAGCCATGCCAGTAGGTTGGTCTGCGATAAGGCTCATAGTCGTCCTTTTAATAATCTGTCATTTAAAGTGTTAAGCGGCAGTGCGCTCTAGATAACGGCTCGTTTTTGATCACAATCAATACTGAACTTTGGGATCAATAACGGCGTATAAAATATCGACAATAGCGTTAAAAGCAATGGTCAATACGCCAACCAAAATGGTCAGACTCAGCACCACACCATAATCGCGATTAAGCGCTCCATTGACAAATAACTGACCGATACCCGGTAGACCAAAGATGGTTTCAATAACAATAGAGCCTGTGATAATACCCACAAAAGCAGGGCCTAGATAAGAAATAACAGGTAGCGACGCTGGACGCAAAGCATGCTTTAACACAATCTGACGCATCGGTAACCCTTTAGATTTGGCGGTGCGTATATATTGGCTGTTCATCACCTCGATCATCGAGCCACGCATGATCCGCGCGATACTTGCCACATAAGCCAGCGCTAACGCAGTCACGGGCAGGATAAGGTTTTGCACTGCGCCATCGTTCCAGCCGCCTGCCGGTAACCACTGCAAAATGATGGCAAAAATAAGCACGAGTAACGGCGCTTTGACAAAGCTTGGAATCACAACGCCGGTCATCGCAAAAGCCATGAGCACGTAATCAAGCCATGAGTTTTGCTTGAGTGCAGCGATAATACCAAGTGCCAAACCCAGTACCACTGCTACTACAAAGGCATAAAATCCAAGCTCTAACGAGACGGGTAGAGACTGGGACAACAGCTCATTGACCGTATAGTCTTTGTACTTAAAAGACGGCCCAAAGTCGCCTACTGCCAACTGCTTTAAGTAGTTGACATATTGTAGCCACATTGGGTCGTTAAGATTATATTTGGCTTCAATATTTGCCAATACCGCAGGTGATAAGTTGCGCTCTGTTGTAAAAGGACTACCAGGCGCTAGGCGCATCATAAAAAAGGACACGGTAATCAAAACGAACATGGTCGGAATGGCTTCTAAGATACGCCGAAAGATGAGCTTTAGCATAGAACCTCTTTATAGAACCCTTGTATAAAGGTTCCTATCTCTAAAATTTTTCTTGAAACAATGACCTTCAAGATTTATAAGTCCAAACAGACAAGCGCTATAAATCAGAACAAATATTTTTTATAGCGCTCACTCATAAATGTGATTTAATGACTAGTGTTTGGCAATAGAGATATTTTTGCCCTGCCAATTGCCCAAAGGATCATTCTCCGAAAATCCGATAACATAAGGCTTAACCATTCGCGGACTGACGTAGTGATAGATGTTTAACAGCCCCATATCGTCATCCAACTGAGCCTCTGCTTGCTGATACAAATCTGCACGTTGCGCATCGGTGACCCCAGGTTTTAGGGTTTGCGCCATCAGACTGTCAAATTTGGGGCTATTGTATTTACCGTAGTTGCCGCTATTGTCGGATTTTGTGATATTTAAAAAGGCTGAAGGCTCATTGTAATCCGCACACCAGCCAGCACGCGCAATTTCATAATTACCGTTACGGCGCGTATCAAGGTAGGTTTTCCATTCTTTATTGACTAAATTAACATCGACAAACCCAAGTGCTTGCTTCCATAATGAAGTGGCAGCAACCGCGACCTTTTTATGATTGTCATTGGTATTGTAGAGTAGCTCAAAGCTAAGCGGGTTATTCTCATCATACCCTGCTTCATTGAGTAGTTTTTTGGCCTCAGCGATACGCTTGTCTTGATCCCAACTGGACCACTCTGGTGTGTTTGCCACATCACCATTGGTCACAGTAGGCGTCAGCTGATAAGCGGCCGTTTGGCCTTGACCGATTACCTTATCAACGATAGTGTCACGATCTAAGGCTAGCGCCAAAGCGCGGCGTACTTTAGGATCATCAAAAGGCGGTTTTACGGTATTAAATTCATAATAGTAAGTACAAAGGTAAGGCGATACTCTCAGCTCTTTTCCATAATCTGTTTGCAAAGAGTTAAATTGCTCGGTTGGAATCTCATTATAGGTTACATCAACCTCACCTGCCTGATAGCGCGATACATCAGTCACGCTAGAAGGAATCGGTAACATGGTAATCGTATCAAGCGTAGTATTGGCGTCATCGTAATACTCAGAGTTGCGCGATAGCACCAGCTCGTCGTTGATCTGCCATTTACTGACGGTATAGGGGCCATTGACTACGATATTAGCAGGGTCTGTCCACTTATCGCCAAATTCTTCGACAGTCTTTTGATGTACTGGTTTAACTGAATTATGAATCAGCATATCGGGGAAGTACGGTACTGGTTCTGTTAGTGTCACCTGCAGCGTCTTATCGTCGATGGCTTCTACGCCTAGCGTCTCAGTACCGGCGGCGCCCTCAACGATTTGATCGGCGCCTTTCACTTTGGCATCGACCAAATAGCTTGAATAAGGGGACGCTGTATTTGGATCGACCAAACGACGCATACTATAAGCGAAATCCTCTGCGGTAACCGGATCACCATTTGACCAGTTGGCATCACGCAGTTTAAACGTCCATACCTTGTTATCGTCGCTCTCCCAGCTGGTTGCCATTGCTGGGATAGTTTTGCCATCAGCATCGGTATTGGTCAGGCCCTCAAGTATTTGACGACCAATATTAGATTCGGGTACGCCCGATACTTTATGCGGATCTAGCGACTCAGGCTCGGTGCCGTTGTTGATGGTCAGCTCTTGCGTTTCAGCCAAGACATTAGGGTCAATGTCAGCTGCAGCATCGGCATTGCTGGTGTTGGCAGTATTGTCGCTACAGCCCGTCATAAACATAGCAAGTACAAGAGAAGTGGGTAAAAAGACGGTAGTACGCAGGGAGGTAGGGTTGAAAGTCATATGATATCCTATCGGGCAGATGGCAAGCAGCTTGCCCAATCTTTTAGTAAATCCATTTAAGTTTAGTATCTCTTACTTATGTCATTAAAGGTCATATTTAGACCTTTCACCTTGTAATTACAACGCTTCAACCAAACCCTTTTAGGTCTAAATGAGCAGTTACTATTACCTATTGATAACACAAATTAGAAAACTATTGGTAACATTAATAATAAAAAAAGTTATGAATGTCAACAGCTTTTAAGAATTTGGAGAGGATATGAGGTAGAAAGAGTCTCTTAAGACGATGATGCTATTGGGTCAAAATGATGAAAAACCCTGTCAGTTTATGAATTTTTGCACAAGATTTATCGCTTTTATCGCTTAAAACCGACCTTTCATCAAAAGACTGCTCTTCTGTTATGAATTGTAGTCAAAATTTTTCAATAGCCTACAATGCTCAGTAGGGGTTTATTTGACTGTTTGGTCTGAATCTTAATAGAAGTGATGTTACCTTGTGATTGTAAGTCGATGACAACGTTCATTAACCAAACTGATGTTGCGATAGACACGCGCGACTTGCTACTGTGGCTGGTAGTTTTTCACCAATCAAAAACAAAAAAGGATTTATTATGCGTAGCGCAACTTATGAGACTTTTGGCAAACCGACTGAGGTATTGAGCCTTGGTGACAGCCCTATTCCAGAGCCAAAGGCTACCGAGGTGCGAGTCAAAACCGTACTCGCCTCGATTCACAACCATGATCTGCTTACCATTCGTGGCAAATACGGCTTTAAACCTGAACTGCCAGCGATCGGTGGTTCTGAAGCCTTGGGGATCATCGATGCTGTCGGTAGTGACGTCAAAGACCTAAAAGTCGGTCAGCGTATTGCGGCAGCAAGCGTCCAAGCAACGTGGGCTGAATACTTTACCGCACCTGCCAGTATGATATTCCCTATACCGGACAGCTTAGAAGACGAGATGGCGGCACAATTGATCGCTATGCCGCTCAGCGCTCTTATGCTACTTGAGTTCTTAGAAGTAGAGAGTGGGCAATGGATTATTCATAATGCCGCCAATGGCGCAGTCGGTAAGTCGCTTGCGATGTTGGCTGCGGCGCGCGGGGTGAATACCATTAATGTGGTACGCAGTAGCGATGCATTACAAGAGTTAGAAGCGCTTGGTATCAAAAACAATATCAATAACTCAGATGACGACTGGAAAGATCAAGTCCGTAACATCATAAGCGATGACAGCATCAGCGCCGCAGTAGACTCGGTCGGCGGTGAGGCCAGTGGTGATTTACTGTCATTGCTAGGTCACTATGGTACGTTTGCTGTCTTTGGCGCAATGTCAGGCAAGCCAATGGCGCTCAATCCTACTGATATGATATTTAAGCAAGCAACGTTAAAAGGCTTTTGGGGCAGCAAAATCAGTCAAGAAATGAGTGTCGAAAACAAGCAGCGTTTGGTTGATGAGCTGATCGAGCGCGCCGTTGATGGCAAGTTAAAGCTGCCCGTTGAAGCAACTTTTGATCTGGCGGATATCATCAAAGCAGTCGATGGTAAATTGCAGTCTGAAAAAACAGGCAAAGTGCTTTTGAAGCCTTAGTTTTTAGTCAATACTAAAACTATCAGTGATGGCAGTGTTCTTCTTAGAATGCTGCCATTTTTTTATGTTTTTATTTAACAATAGTAACCCATTCATCGAATTTACAATGATAAGCAAGTAACAACGTTAGGTAACCAAAATCAAGTTGAGAACGCTTAGTCTGAGTTGTTATCGTCTATAAGTAGCAAATTATAGTCAGTACTAAATAAAATCAATACATTATTAGCTACGTGCTACTGGTATAAATTTTCCTCGCTTGCTGTGTGCTTCGCACTCCAGAGGCTTCGCAAAATCCATTCCAGCAGCACTGTATCGGTTTTAAAGTGATTTGACTATGTTATCAAGCTTATATCTCTTTAAGTACTCAAACTTATAAATAATAAAAAGGATATTTCTATGCGCACTGCAACTTACAACGAATTTGGCAAACCCTCAGAAGTGCTTAGTGTAACCGAAAGCCCTACTCCAGAACCTAATAATAACCAAGTCCGTATCAAAACCATCTTATCTTCTATCCATAACCATGATTTGGTTACCATCAAAGGCGAGTACGGTAATAAACCTGAATTGCCTGCGACGGGCGGTAGTGAGGCGGTAGGAGAAATCGATGCTTTAGGTAGCGCGGTCACAGGCTTTGAAAAAGGTCAGCGCGTGGTAGTCTCAGGCGTACAAGGTACGTGGGCGGAGTATTTTATCGCTCCTGCTCAAAGCTTAATCCCGATACCAGATGCTATCGACGATGAAATGGCATCTCAATTAATTGCTATGCCTATGAGCGCGTTGCTACTCATTGAATTCTTAAATATTGAACCCGGTCAGTGGATCATCCAAAACGCGGCTAACGGTGCGGTCGGTGAATCCATGGCAATGCTCGCTCCCGAGCGTAATATCAACACCATTAATTTAGTACGCAGCAAAGAGTCAGAGCAAGAACTCATCGATTTAGGTATTACCGAAAACAACGTTGTCACCGATAATGATGACTGGAAAGAGCAAGTCAAAAATATCGTTGGTGACGACAAAATTAGTGGCGCTGTCGATGCGGTCGGCGGCAAGTCTGGTGGCGAGCTGGTATCTCTACTAGGTAAACACGGTGTGCTAGCATCTTTAGGTGCTATGTCTGGCAAACCGCTCACACTCAACCCTAGTGACCTGATTTTTAATTTGGCGCAGGTAAAAGGCTTTTGGGCGAGCGATATGATGCAAGAGATTAGTAGCGATGATATGCAGCGCCTAACCCGTGAGCTGATTGAGCGCGCGGCAAGCGGTCAATTAAAACTCCCTACTGGCGGCATTTATCCTTTAGATGATATTCAAACAGCGGTCTCTGAAAAAGTACAGTCAGACAAAAAAGGTAAGATATTGATTAAGCCTTAATATATGTGTTTAAAACCTATTTAATCCAAAAGTAATAAAAAAGGAATAATATTATGTCCAATCAAACGAACGCTGATAATAAAACCTTTAAAGCCTTAGTTGTCGAAGAAACGAACGACGGTGAATTTACAAAAAGTATTGAGCAGCGCAACGTCAGTGATTTGCCTGAGAACGATTTATTGATCGAAGTTCATTATTCATCATTAAATTTCAAAGATGCCATGTCAGCATCGGGCAATAAGAGAATCACTAGAAACTACCCGCATACCCCTGGTATCGATGCCGCTGGTATCGTAGTCAGTGACAAGTCTGGCACGTTTTCCGAGGGTCAAGAAGTCGTAGTCTTTGGCTATGATTTGGGCATGGATACGGATGGTGGCTTAAGTCAAATGATTTCTATCCCTGCCGATTGGGCGGTAGCCTGTCCAGAATCTTTATCGCTAAAAGAAGCCATGATATATGGTACTGGCGGTCTAACCGCAGCCTTAAGTGTGCAAAAGCTGGAAAAAATGGGCGCAAAACCTGAAGATGGTCCAGTCGCCGTCACGGGCGCAACGGGCGGTGTCGGTAGTATCAGTATCGCGATTTTGAGTCAATTGGGCTACGAGGTTATCGCCTTCTCAGGTAAGCCTGAACAAAGCGATTATCTAAAAGATCTTGGCGCAAGCGAAGTCCGTCATCGCGATACTATCAATGAGATCGGCAATAAACCTGTCGGGCGCGAGCTATGGGCCAACGCTATTGATACCATCGGTGGCGACTACCTAGCCAACTTACTTAAGCAAACCAAAGCGGGCGGCGCAGTCACTTCTTGTGGTCTAGCGGGCGGTGCTGAATTTTCGATGACGGTCATACCGTTTATCACTCGTGCGGTGTCCCTACTCGGTATCGATTCGGTCTATATTCCATTGGCTGATAAAAAAGCGATTTGGCAACGTGTTTCAACCGATATGAAACTGCCTGATCTTGAGAGTTATGCTGAAGAGATTACCTTAGAGCAAACGCCTGAGTACTTAGATCGCTTTATGGCGAGTAAAACGGTAGGACGTTATGTGGTGAATGTGCAGGGTTAGGTTTTGGTTTAAAAAATAGGTTTTTATATGATGGCAGCATCTCTTTTGAGGTGCTGTCTTTTTTTTGACTTGAATAGCTCTTAAAATCATACAAACTAAGTAATACTAATATGTTACTTGGTAATTAGTTCTTTCACTCCTTAATTAATTTCCAAAAATTACACAACTAATTACACATAATGTGTATTATATAATAAATTTAAATAGACTTATCAGCTTACTGAGAGTTCGTTATGTGTGACTACAAAAAGTTATCGAATCAGCCTTTAGTCTTTGTATTAGCAGAATTTAGATTTTCTCCTATACTAGATATGAAGGAATATATACCTAAGATTCAAGACGCTTTGAGAAATAAGCTACCAATTCTAAGAAACACTGAGACCCAGGAAATTACGGTGTCGCCTAACGGTATAAGCTTAGAGGCTCAAGCCAACTGGGAGTTTATCTCTAAAAACAGTCATACCGCAGCTTCTATTAACCAGAATCGTCTGTTGTTTATGACTAGTGAATATGAACGATTTAATGGATTTGAAGGAAACTGTGATTTCTTATTACAAACTATCATAGATATTATTAACCCAAGCCTCTGTTTAGGTGTTGGTTTACGTTATAGCGATACCATTTTTAACATTGAAGGCAAAGGCTCAATAGAAGACTTTGTTCAGTCTAGACTATACAACAACGATGATTTAAAACTGTCAGGGAGCTTACTAAGACAGACTAATGAAACCTTATGGAGAACGACAGAAGGGGCTATTTTTATCCGTTCGATATATGGTGAGGATAAAGTTTTAGTTTGGCCTGATGCAGAGAACCTGCCTATTGCAATACAAAAATCTTCTGATAAGCCTGTTAAAAGACTACTATTGGATATTGATCATGTATGGAATGCGCAGGAAGAAGAGTATGGTCCACTAGATTTTGATAAAGGATTAATACTTAATAAGCTATCAAACATGCATAAGATCAGTCGAAAAGCATTTTGGAATGTAACAACAGAACAAGCCAAGGAGGCATGGAAATGAGACAAAATAGTTATGGAGCAAATAGCTGGATAAATAAGAATATTACTACCGCTCTTATAGGCGCTTCTATTCTTGCCACTACTCCAGCCTATGCTTTTAAGAAATCAACCAGTTACGATAACAGTCGTTATATAATTGACAAAATGAGCCAAGCAAGCGGATCAAGTATTAATGTTAAGTACAATACTCGCCAGTCTCAGCTTTCGACAATAAAAGAGTATTTTGATTTGAGTGATGAAGAGCTTGCTAACCTTGTTGGTGTCTCAAGAAAAACACTGTACAACTGGGAGAAGCAAGGGATTAGTAAAGAAAAAGATAGACAAAGAGTGTTTGAGTTAAGCGTTATCGCAGAAGACTGGAGTTATAACAAGCTTCCTACTGATAAAGAAAAGCTGTTTACCCCTATCCTAGGTTCTACTAGCGTGATGCAAATGTTGACAGATAAAAAGCTTGATAGAGAAAAAATAATTTTTGCAGGTCGACGTCTTGCTCATCAATCATTGGCGCCTGAAGTAGGTTTGATTTAGAGGTTTAAATGCAGCGTATACTCGAAGCATTAGGATGGCGACAAGGCAGCTTTGTCAAACCTGAATCAGTTGCAAAGCTCATAGGTGATATAGATAGTACGTTCACTATATCTGCTAACAACTTGTTGGTTGTTGCCTCACAATCATGCGACGTTGCCTCCTCGCAAGAAGAATACATCGAGCTCTCTATTGTCCGGCTTTTATCAGCTGAAGCGTTTAAAAAACAGTATAGCCACAACCGCCACCCTAGAATGTTGCATATAGAAGCAAACTCAAGCAGCTCTGATGAGAAGATTATTTTAGAGCTAAAAGCTCATGAAAAAATACAAATAGAAAAACAACTTCTTGAAGAACACACTCCTGATAACTCAATTAACTTTTTAGAAGATAATCTAAATCTGTATGTGGATTGGTTAGCAGGTCGTTATAAGAGACCTGCATTACCTACGAAATTTGATCAGTTAATCGCGTCTTCTGATAAGAAAGGTAAGAGAAAAAAGATTGCTAAGCGAGCTAATGATTATCTAACTGGTATATATGTTGAGATTTATCCAAATCGAGATATCAATGATGATGAAACTTATTCAGTGAATTTGTTAGGTATAGCTTCTAATGATCAGTCTATTACTTCTGCTACTGATGCACTTAATGACTATGCTGATATATTGGAAGATGCTGGAATGGACGTTTCTGTTCCTAAAGTAGTTACTGAATTTCAAGTTTCTGTAGGAACCCTACGTCAATATCAACGTATCAATTTTGACTATCTTTCGTACGAAGAAAATAACCCTTTACCACCTGACACAGAAATTTAAAACAAAAAACACCCAACCAAGTTGAGTGTTTTTTTATGTCAGCTAAAGACTAAGTAGAGATTATTCCCACTCAATAGTAGCCGGTGGCTTGCTCGACACATCATACGTCACGCGTGAGACGTCAGCGATTTCATTCATGATGCGATTACTTACCGTCTCAATCAAATCATACGGCAGATGGGCAAAGCGCGCGGTCATAAAGTCGACAGTTTCAACCGCACGTAGCGCAATCACCCACGCATAGCGGCGACCATCACCGACCACGCCAACAGACTTGATCGGTTGGAATACCGCAAAGGCTTGTGCGGTCTTGTCATACCAGCCTGAGCGCTCCAGCTCCTGCATAAAGATAGCATCGGCAAGACGCAGGATATCAGCATATTCTTTTTTCACCTCACCCAAGATGCGCACGCCAAGACCTGGACCTGGGAATGGATGACGATAGATCATTTTCTCTGGTAATCCAAGAGTGATACCAAGCTTACGAACTTCATCTTTAAATAGATCACGTAATGGCTCGACCAACTCAAACGCCAAGTCATCGGGTAGACCGCCCACATTATGATGGCTCTTAATGACGTGCGCTTTGCCTTGATGCGATTTGGCTGATTCAATCACGTCAGGATAAATCGTACCCTGTGCTAAGAACTCAATGGTTTTGCCATCGCTTTGCTCGCTCACTTCACGCGCGCTATTAGCGAATACATCAATGAAAGTTTTACCGATGATTTTACGCTTGGCTTCAGGATCAGACTCGCCTGCTAATGCATCTAAGAATAAATCTTCGGCATCGACACGGATGACTTTGACGCCCATGTTTTCCGCGAAGATTTGCATGACCTGATCGCCTTCATGTAGACGAAGCAGACCGTTATCGACAAACACACACGTGAGCTGATCGCCAATGGCTTTATGCAATAGCGCAGCGACCACAGAGCTATCGACGCCGCCTGATAAACCAAGCAATACTTGCTTATCACCGATTTGCTCTTTGAGCTGTGCCACACGCATATCGACGATATTGTCTGGCGTCCACTCACCAGCACAGTCGCAAATCTGATGCACAAATCGGCCGAGGAGCGCTTGACCTTGTAAGGTGTGCGTCACCTCAGGATGGAACTGAAGACCATAGTACTGCTTGTCATCATCAGCCATAATCGCAATCGGACAGCTTGGTGTGCTGGCAATGATATCAAAACCTTGTGGCGCTTCGATGACCTTGTCGCCATGACTCATCCATACATTCAGCTTGGCTGACTTGCCTTCCGTGCTGCTGTCTTCGATGCCTTCAGTTAGCTGCGAGTGTCCGTTAACGTCAATCGTCGCCGCGCCAAATTCATGGATATCACTAGCGTGAACCTGTCCGCCAAAACGATCTGCCATCGCCTGCATACCGTAGCAAATGCCGAGTACTGGCACACCAAGCTCAAATACCGCATCATTGATACGCGGACTGTCCTCAGCATGTACGCTCTCAGGGCCGCCCGATAGGATGACACCTTTTGCACCAAAGTCATGGATACGCTGAGCGTCGATATCATAAGGGAACATCTCACAAAATACCCCAGAGTCGCGCACACGGCGAGCGATAAGCTGGCTGTACTGTGAGCCAAAATCGAGAATGAGGATGCGGTCTTCTTTGATAGTAGGTAATGCAGGAGTGGCAGTGGTCATAAATCAATGTCCATCAAGAAAAAATTAGTGGCCTATTTTAACAAGTTTGCGCCCATTAATGGCTATTAGATGATGAATTATTCGCAGTTATTGACGATTATTAGCCGTTTTGCCATTTATTCGTAGTTATTTGAATTTGACGGTATTAAATGTGAGAAAAGAAAAGGCAGCAATATCGATAATAAGGAAGCTTTGCGCTTACTAATCGCATTTTATACGCAATTAAGTAAACAAAACCATGCATTTATAGCTACTATAAGGTTAAGCGCAAAATAAAAGTGACGGAGATAAACGATGACTAAGCCATTGAAAGGGTTACCCCAAGAGTTACTTCAAGAGACACTCAAAAACACCCAAGACTACATCCTAACCAAGTCTGATATCGAAAATACGCCTGAGACCAAGCATGTTCACCAGTTCAATGAGTGTGCTATTCGGCATACGGTTTCGTTGAGTGACATCACTGGTCTGACTAAATTCGGTCTGCATCTTGTGCGCGTTGAGCCGGGAGATGAGACCACGCAGCATCATTATCATGAAGAGTCAGACGAATTTGTCTATGTATTATCAGGACAGCTTTCATTGCGTTATGGCGATAACAATTATCCGTTAACTGCTGGCGACTTCGTAGGTTTCCCCGCGCATGGAGCTGCCCATTCTATGCTCAACGATAGCGATACAGACGCAGTCTATCTGATGGGCGGAAGCAGACCGCCGATTGATATTTGCAATTACCCAGACATCAATCGAAAAATGTATACTATCCACGGAAAAAAGGAATTTGTAGACTTAGAGAATCTAGGCAAGGTATAGAATTTAACAACCAATACAAAGAGAAAACAACATGGGCAACACTGATAACAGTAAAGGCAATAAAAAACCTGATA
Source organism: Psychrobacter sp. 1Y10 (assembly GCF_052259005.1). Taxonomy (NCBI): domain Bacteria; kingdom Pseudomonadati; phylum Pseudomonadota; class Gammaproteobacteria; order Moraxellales; family Moraxellaceae; genus Psychrobacter; species Psychrobacter sp. 1Y10. The sequence continues at coordinate 569,532 of NZ_JBQQES010000002.1, forward strand.
AATCTAAGTCAGGTCTCGGGCTATCAAAAGAATATCTTCCAGACTATGTAAGAGCACGATCAAAGCATCATAAGCCTCCTCATCTAGGTACCTTTGATGTAGGTATGTCCATTCCGCAGTGGCGGCCTGATCACGTACCAGATACCCGTATCGACAAGTTCACTTTTTTTATGGTGCTTGTCATACTTTTTAGTATCGCTGTGCCTTTGATACTTTTCCCCGAGCAGGGAAAAATATGGGTCGGGATAGCACGTAGCTTTGTCAGTGATAACTTTGGTTTTGCCTATTTAGCTTTTGGCGTCCTTGCCATGTTGTTCGTCATTTACATCGTGATTTCTGATATTGGCAAGATCAAACTAGGCCGTCCAGAAGAAACCGCTGAGTTCTCCGATGCCTCTTGGGCGTCGATGTTGTTCTGCGGTGGTATTGGAGCCAGTATTCTGTACTGGGGTCTGATTGAGTGGGCGTATTATTATCAAAGCCCTCCTTTTAACATAGCAGGCGGCACGCCGGATGCCATTCGCTGGGCCACCACCTATGGTATTTTTCATTGGGGGCCTGTCGCTTGGGCTATCTATTTAGTACCTGCTATACCTATCGCTTACTTTTATTATGTGCGCCAGACGCCGGTACTTAAAGTTAGCCAAACGCTTATGCCATTATTAGGCGAAAAGCTAGCTGGCAGCAATTGGGCCAAAATGCTCGATGTATTATTTGTTTTTGGTATGGTTGGCGGCGGTGCGACGACGCTAGGTCTTGCCTCTCCGCTTATCAACGAAGGCCTTTACAATTTATTTGGCTTGCCACGTAACATCACTATGCAGATTGTGGTGTTGTTAATTACCACTATGATTTTTGCTTATAGTGCGTATCAGGGGTTAAAAGGCGGGATTCAAAAACTCTCCAATATCAACTTTTATTTAGCCGTCGTTTTCTTATTATTCATTCTGATTGTCGGGCCGACCGTCTTTATTTTGAATACTGGCTTAGAAGCTATCGGGCGTTCTCTCACCGAAATGCCGCGTATGATGACTTATATAGAACCCTTCAAAGACTTCCAACAGTTCGGCTTTGAACACACCACCTTCCCGCAAGATTGGACCGTTTTTTATTGGGCATGGTGGTTGGTATTTGCACCGACTATCGGGCTGTTCATTGCCAAAATCTCGAGAGGGCGCACGATACGTAATATGGTCTTGGGGTCGATGTTCTATGGCTCGCTTGGCTGTGCGATGTTTATGATTATCTTGGGTAACTATGGTCTATATCTACAATTGACAGGCGTTGTCGATGTGGTGGCTGTCCTAAATAATGAGTCGCCCACTGCGGCCATCTTCGCTATCTTAAATAGCTTGCCGATGTCTTATGTAGTCATCGCTATCTTTACCTTTTTAGCTACTATCTTTACTGCTACTACCTTTGACTCTATCTCTTATATCTTGGCGTCCGTGGTACAACGAGAAGTCGATGATGAACCGCACCGTTGGAATCGTCTCTTTTGGGCATTCACATTGTGTTTATTACCAGCAATTTTAATGTTCTTAGGAGACCTGCAAACCTTGCAGACTGCTTCTATTATCGCTGGTGCGCCGCTCATTATCATTCTCTCGATGATGATGGTCTCGGTCATTAAAGCTGCGCGTTATGATCTCGCTTATCAGCCTGATTACAATATAAAAACCATTCATATCGAAGAGCTGCCTGATAATGCGCCGTGGGAAGTAGGGGAAACCTCAGTATCACTTGAAGGCTCAATCATGCATCAACATGAAGAATGGGAGCAAATGCGCGAGGATACTGAAAACGCTGTGAACGCTAAAAACAACGGAAATGAGAAGTAGCTAATCGAAAGTGACTGTATTTAAGCTTTTTCTCAATTATCAAATTAAAAAGTATCAAATTAAAAGGCTGGGCTACGTTGGTAGCCCAGCCTTTTTGCTGTTTTTATCTATGATAATTAATCTACTTTAAAAATGGGCTAGCAACAGAGCTAGATATAAAGGCAAAAACAGAAACAGTGCTAATGAAACGAATTTCTTGCCAGCTTTATGAGTCCTTAACGACATCACTAAAAGCCGTATAAATACGATTCAACCCTTCTCGCAATAGCGCTTCAGGACACGCCACATTAAGGCGCATTTTAAGATACCCCTCATCGCCATATTTAATACCCGCATTGAGCTCAACTTTAGCATCGCGCAGCTTGTCATACAGCATTTGATCATCTTGCCCATACGCCGAGCAATCAAGCCAGATTAAATACGACGCCTCTGGACGCATGACCTTAATGTCAGGCAAATGACCTGCTAAAAAGTCTAGTGTTAACTCAATGTTTTTTTCAATATAAGCAAGTGCCTGCTCAAGCCACTCCTCGCCCTCTTCATAGGCGCTTTGCATCACGGTATAGGCAAATAAATTGAGCTCATACTCATCATTTAAATTCTGTTTCTGGCTGATTTTTTTGAGTAACGCCTCATCCTTAGCAAAAATCATTGAGCCTTTGATGCCCGCTACGTTAAAAGTTTTAGTCATCGAAGTCAGGCTCACCACCTTGTGTTCATAGCCTTCTGCAAGCGTTAAAAAAGGGATAAACGTGTGACCGTTCAAAGTTAAATCTTGATGAATCTCATCGCTGACAATCGCTACATCATGCTTTTTGCAAATCGAAAGCAACGCCTCAAGTTCATCCCTCGTCCAAACACGCCCGCCAGGATTGTGCGGATTGCATAACAAATAAAGCTTTACTTTATGCTGGATAATTTTGGCTTCGATGTCGTCCAAATCCAGATGATATTGTCCCTCGACTTCTTTTAACGCAGAGGTCACTAGCTTGCGATCGTTTTGTTCAACCTTGGTCATAAAAGGCGTATAGATAGGATCATTGATCAGTACCGCATCGCCTATCTCGGTAAAGACGTTCATCATTAACGCTAAACTTGGCACCACGCCTGGGGAGAATAAGATATCGCTTTTGGTTAACAGTAATCCATAACGGCTACTATGCCAGTCAACAATCGCTTGATATAGTGCCTCAGTGGGTTTGGTATAGCCTAATACGCCGTGCTGAACCACGCGCTCAATGGTGTTTAAGATAGGCTTGGCAGCTTTAAAATCCATATCCGCCACCCACAGTGGAATGGTATCGTCGCTATAATGCCATTTAAGGGACCCTGTACCGCGTCTGTCGATTATCTCGTCAAAGTTATGTAGCACAGGCATTCTCCTTCATTAGTAAAGTAGGCGTTTAGAGTACAACAGGAATGGCAGCGTCGCCAATCGCTTTATAAAAATCATATAGATGTACAGTGAGATGATAATACACAGACTAAAACTATTTAGCGCGGGTTATCTGTTTATCGACTTAGTTGATATTTAAAATAAAATACTAGTATTATTTGGGTTATTAATATAAGTTAATAGTACGTTTGTATTTATAAATATAAATGTACATTCGGATTTATATTATTGGAGGGATGCAACACTATGAGCAGTATAAATCCTGTTACTACTTACCCAAATCACTACTGAGCCAAGTTGGCTTTTTTAACATAGGATAACTTATAATGAAAATGGATTTTTCACCAAACTTAGTACTCAAAATAAGCGCACTTACTTTAGCAATTGTAGGCGTCGCTTCATGTACGTCTATGGCAACAGGCGCTGATTCTCAACCAATGAAAGCAAGCAGCAGTACTGCCCTTGCTTTCGGTAATAGCGCGATGGCTGGCGGCACTAACGATACTGTCGCTATCGGTAGCCAAGCCAATGCAGGACTCAACTCAGCCACCGCTGTTGGCGGTCAAGCCAATGCCGCAGGTCTCGGCTCAACGTCGATTGGTTGGCAATCTAAAGCCACCGCCGAACGTGCGCAATCCTTCGGTCATCTAGCCAGTGCGAGCGGTGTACGCTCTACTGCGGTGGGTGAAGCGGCAACCGCTGGCGGCACCAATGATACCGTTGCCATCGGTAATAAAGCTAATGCAGGACTCAACTCAGCCACGGCTGTTGGTGGTGAGGCCAACGCTGCGGGTCTCGGCTCAACGTCTATCGGTTGGCAATCTAAAGCCACTGCCGAACGCGCTCAAGCCTTTGGTCATATCGCCAATGCGAGCGGCGTACGCTCTACCGCAGTGGGTGAGGCAGCAGCAGCACAAGGGGAAAACTCGGTCGCCGTAGGGAATAAATCTATGGCAGGCGGTATGAACAGTATCGCTATCGGCAATGGAGCAATGGCGGCAGGCAACAACCAAGTCGTCTTAGGTACTGCCGGACAAGTGCAGTCTAGTACCGAGTCACAGTCAGGTACGGTCAGAATAGTCACTATCGATGACAATGGTACGTTAGGTACGATGCTCGTTGACTACTACAAGTCAGCTAAATAACTATAGTAAAGTTAAAAATGCTGGTACAGATATTAGCCCTAGACAAAATAATGAGACCTCGCTATTGCGGGGTTTTTGCTATTCAAATTGAGCATATTAGCGATAGTTGTTTAGAGGGTTGGTTTGGACGGTACGAAATTTGCGGATTGTCAAATAATACAGTTTTAACTATAAAGGGAGCTTGTTACTTTTATGGTTGTAAATATGCATTTGACACCAGTACAAAATATTTGAATTACATTAAGTCACTCTTGTTAATGAAAACTTTAGATTCTACCTTCCTCTAAAACCTTTCCTTTATCTTCATGCAAAACACCCCCTAAAACCCCACCGTCATCTGCCAATAAATTAGCACCGCACTCATACTAAAGAACGAGCCGATGGTAGAGACGATGACGATAGCCGACATACGATTGACCAAGCCATAATACTGACCAATGATAGCGATGGTCGAAAATGTCGGCGCGGCAGCAAACAGCATCGCCACATATTTACCTTCTAGCGTACCGCCCGGAATTAAGGTAATAGCCAGCAGAATCATCAGCGGATGTAGTATCAGCTTACCCAAGCCGACCGTAGTGATTTTTGGTAAATCGCCTTTAAGCTCCAGTCCATACAGGCTCATACCGATCACAAACAGCGCAACAGGAGCCGCCGCGCCAGTAAGTATTTGCGCAGTTTGAGCAACCACTTGCGGTATAGGTAGACTAAAGATAGAAAAGATCACGCTGACCACCAAAGCAATGATCAGCGGATTACGGGTAAAGTTTTTGCCAATACCGAGCAGCACACTGGCTAAAGACTTGTTAGAAGTGGGATTGATATCAGCCATGATAAACAGCATCGGCAGGATGATAAGGTTTTCGATGATGACGCCCATGGATAAATAGGCGGCAGCCTTATCAGTGCCGATGACCATAGAGGCCACCGCATAGCCAATAAAGGCGCTGTTAGAGAACGAAAGCGCCGTAGAGTTGAGTGCGGCGGAGACATTATCTTGTCGCCAAATCACTTTGGTCAGCACGACACCCACTATAAAAGCCATGACCGAGCCTAGAGCATAGGCAAACAGATAGTGCGGCATTATGACTTGTTGAAAAGGCATGTCTGCAATAGCGTTAAACATGAGTGCAGGCAGTGCAATATTTAGCACCAAACTACCCATACCTTTAGCGTGCTTAGGAGCGATGGCTTTAATGCGCACGCACAAATAGCCAAGCGCAATGATGATGAAGATAGGGGCGGTGATGTTAATAATGTCTAACATAGGTGTGATTGCCCCTTGTAGGCATAAATATAATCAAGCGATTATAATCAATCAATCCTCGGATGAATATAAAATCAAACTTTAACGCCCTTTTTTAACGACCTTTAAAATTCGCCTCGCGCCTTTCAACCATCGCCATCGCACCCTCGCGAGCGTCTTCTGAATGAAATAAATGTGGCAAATAACTATGAATATTAGCCAGTGCCGCGGCGGTGCCACTACGACTCACATCTTGTGCTGAGGACAGTAGCCCTTGTACGCCAAGCGGTGCAGCTTTGCAAATCTCTTTAGCAATGGTCAATGCGCGTTCGTATTCTTTGCCATTCGGCACGACTTCACTGACCAGATTGAGATTATCAGCGGTTTGTGCGTCAAAGGGCTTGCCAGTTAATAAATATGGCATGGCTTTTTGCCAGCCAGCCGCTGCGACAAATCTGACCGTCGCCCCGCCAAATGGCATAATACCCCGCTGCACCTCCATCTGCGCAAAGTTGCAATTTTCGCTCGCGATGACCACATCACTGTTGAGCATGAGCTCAATCCCAGCAGTAAAACAGGTGCCTTGTACCGCAACGACAATAGGCTTGGTGCGTAATTTACCACTGATGCCCCACGGATCAATCTCGTCATCGTTAAATTCAAACGCACCTTTGTCCCATTTGTCTTGTAGCTCCATGAGATCAAGACCAGCGGTAAAGTGCTCACCATGCGCAAATATCAGCGCACAACGTAAATTATCGTCATTGTCATAATGAGTCAGCGCATCAGACAATTGATTGATCATATGGCTGTCAAAGGCATTTCGCTTATCTACGCGATTTAGTCCAATAAGACAAATATAGTCTTGGACTTCATAAGTAATGCGAGTGTCTGTGTGATGATTATGTTCCGTCGTCATAGTTTCGTCCTTTTATACTTGTCTTTATTGAGAATCATAAGAAGTCGCTTTTAATATAGCCATCTATACACTATTACACAAGCAGCAAAGCCATTATCAATACTCACTGACCTGACGATAATAGTTGACCTGATTTACGATTGGTGCAACTATTATTCAAACTAAAACATTACTCAGAGCCTATTATGGAATTTTGGCATGGATTTTTACTTATCACTAGTGTGCACTTACTCGCAGCCGCCTCTCCTGGTCCTGACTTTGTGTTAGTTTCACGTGAAACTTTAACCAAAGGACGTCGTACTGGCTTGATTTGTAGTCTAGGTATTACAGTTGGTCTTGCGGTGCATATTATTTATTCCGTGTTAGGGTTAGCGGCGGTAATAGCTCATTCGCAGCCGTTATTGACTGCTATTAAATGGTTGGGTGGTAGCTATCTGATTTATTTGGGATGGCAAGGTATTCAAGCCAAACCAAAGCCTACAACTGACTTAGCACTAGATACTCCACAGCAGGAAGCGGACAAACAGGCAAAGCAAGACGTTTTAAAAGCCGATTCAACCCTTGCTACCCTGCGACGCGGTTTCTTCTGTAATGTCTTTAACCCTAAAGCGCCTGTATATTTTGTCGCAATATTTACCCTCGTATTGTCCCCCGATATCCCGCTGTGGCAGCTCTCCATCTATGGCGTATGGATGATGGTGCTACAGATGGCATGGTTTAGCGCTGTGGTGATGCTGCTCTCTATTCCTGCTATTCTGCGACGTTTTGGGCGTATTGAGCACTGGATAAACCGTATCTTAGGTAGCGCAATGATAATATTAGGGTTAAACCTCATTTTACGTAGCCGATAAGACATTCGCTACTCGCAAAATCTGCTAAACTGAACAGTTATATTCAAACCTCAAAGCCCCATACTATGACCAGTAGACCAAACACTAATAAACACCGAAACCGCGCACCTGAGACTGCCAAAAAACTTGGCAAGCTGCACTCGCGTAATCCGCACCAAGGTCGCTACGACTTTGCGCTATTGACCCGCGCCTTACCTGAGCTTGCCAAGCATACGATCACCAATCCTAAGGGTGAGCCGACGATTAATTTTTCGGATCATCAGGCGGTACGGGTGCTCAATCAAGCGCTATTGGCCCATTATTATGGTGTCAAGTTTTGGGACATTCCAGAAGGTTATTTGTGCCCGCCCATCCCTGGACGCGCCGATTATATTCATTATATTGCCGACTTATTGGCTCAAACCACACACGTGAACGAAAACAACACACCGCCGATTGGCAAAGAAATTCATGCCCTCGATATTGGGACAGGTGCTAGCGCCATCTACCCTATTATCGGCAGTCAAAGCTATGGCTGGCGCTTTACTGCAAGCGATATTGACCCCGTTTCTGTCAATACCGCAAGCGTTATTTGTCAGGCGAACCCAAAACTAAAAGGCGCGATTAAGGTCAAACTGCAACCCGAGCCAAAATATATTTTTAAAAATATCATTGGACGTCAAGACTACTTTGATGTGGTGGTTTGTAATCCGCCCTTCCATGCCTCCTTGGATGAAGCCTTGCAAGCAAATAGCCGTAAACAACACAATCTGCAAAGACACCGGGGCAAAAACGAAAGTACACAAATCAGTCGTCACTCTACAAAGTCAGGTAATGCCGCGCAAAACCTCAACTTTGGCGGTCAACATAAAGAATTGTGGTCTGAAGGTGGTGAAATTGCTTTTTTGAGTAATATGATAAAAGAGAGCCAAAACTATGCTGAGCATGTTGGTTGGTTTACTAGCCTAGTCTCAAAATCTGAGAATGTAAAACCGTTACAGCAATTATTAAAAGAGCTTGGCGTCGCGCAGATGCGTATTATTGAGATGAGCCAAGGACAAAAAAACACCCGTGTCTTAGCATGGCGATTTAATATTGACGAAGCATAATCATTGCCAAAGCGTATTAACAGAGTTTCACGTGAAACAAAAAAGCCGCTATAAAGATTTATAGTGGCTTTTTATTTGAGCATAAAATAACGTATCTATTTAGCTAAAAAACATAATTTTGAGCCCAATCAAAACCAATACGATGCCGCCGAGTGCTTCTGCTTTATCTTCAAGATACGTACCTGATTTTTTGCCCAAATAGATGCCCACTGCGCTAAAGATAGCCGTGACAATCGCGATGATCACACAAGCAAACCACGCATCAAGATCGAGTAGGTTTAAAGTAAAACCAGCCGCCATGGCATCGATACTGGTGGCAATCGCGAGGGTAAACATGGTGCGATGATTGATATATTTTTCTGCGTTATTTCTTACTGGAGTGGCATTATTACTTACATCAAGTTGTTGATCTGAGATAGCCTCCTTACTTCCCAAAAACACCTCATAGAGCATCTTGCTGCCCAGCCCAATAAGAATAAAACCTCCGGTCCAAGGAGCAGCAGCGGCAAGCCAACCTAATAAAGCTGCACCCAGCAAATAACCAATAAGCGGCATTATCCCCTGTGCAATCCCAAAATATAAGGCAGCGTAGACAGCCAGTCGCCCTATATATCGACGGCTTTGTTTTTGCGATTTAGCGCCCAGTCCTATAGAGACTGCGAACGCATCCATCGCCAAAGCGATAGCCAGTAGTACCACTTCAACCATCTTATTATCCAGTTATCCATTAACTCAAAATATAGCAAAGGTATTATAAGGTGTTAAATAAAGTTTCACGTGAAACAACTCTATTGTTAAAAAATACCGCCTTGGAAGACAAGGCGGTATTTTATACTTAACGTAAAAGCTAAACCTTAAATATCAAGGTTAGAAACCGTTAATGCATTTTCCTCGATAAAGATACGACGCGGCTCGACGTGATCGCCCATCAAGCAGGTAAACATATGATCCGCTGCAATAGCGTCTTCGATGGTGACACGTAGCATGCGACGGTTTTCAGGATCCATCGTCGTGTCCCAAAGCTGATCAGCATTCATCTCCCCTAGCCCTTTATAGCGCTGAACTGCCAAACCACGACGGGCATCTAGCATCATTTGCTGCCAGAGATAGTCAAAGTCGCGCACAGGGATATCTTTGGCTGTACCTGAATTTGCTTCGCGGCGAATAAAAGCATCATCCTCAAGTAGCGTGTTCCATTCGCTTGATAAGCGAAGCAGCTTGCTATACTCACCTGAATTGATGAAACTTGCATCAAGCAAGTAATGATGTGCTAATTGATGCACATAAACGGTAATACGTGGTAACCACTGCGCTTTATTAGATATGGCTTCTACGTTTTCTACTGCTGGCTCTATATTGAGTACGTTTTCTGCTGCATCCATACTCTCAGACTGCTGTTCATGAATATTGACCAGCTCAATCTCAGGGCTTAAATCACTACCGAAGTGATTAAGCTGAGCTTGCATAGTCTCTTGCCATTCTTGCATAGCAGACTTATCATAAGTCATGTCAGTGCTAAGCTTTGGTGTATGCGTCAACGCATCCAAAATTACTGCTGGAAAACGAATCTGCAAACGGGCTTTAATCAGCTGTGTCTGGTTGTAATCATTTAGCAGTGTTTCAAGCGCTTGACCAGTAATAGCAGGAGCATCGGCACTGATATGCAACTTAGTATTATCAATCGTAGATGACAACAGATAAGCTTTGAGCGCCTCATCATCTTTTAGATACAACTCTTGGCGACCTTTTTTGACTTTATACAATGGTGGCTGCGCAATATAAATATAACCACGTTCAATCAGCTCTGGCGTTTGACGGAAAAAGAACGTTAGTAGCAAGGTACGAATGTGCGAGCCGTCGACGTCGGCATCGGTCATAATGATAATTTTATGATAGCGTACTTTGTCAGGATTGTACTCGTCAGGACCAATACCGCAGCCAAGCGCGGTAATCAAGTTACCTACTTCTGCAGACGATAGCATCTTGTCAAAACGCGCACGCTCGACATTTAGAATCTTACCTTTTAGTGGCAAAATTGCTTGCGTCTTCCGGCTACGACCTTGCTTCGCTGAGCCGCCAGCAGAATCACCCTCCACGATGTATAGCTCTGATAACGAGGGATCTTTTTCTTGGCAATCAGCCAGCTTACCCGGCAGACCTGCGATATCCAAAGTAGTCTTACGACGCGTCATCTCACGCGCTTTACGCGCCGCATCACGAGCCCTTGCCGCATCGATAATCTTATTGGCAATACCTTTGGCAGCGCTTGGATTTTCAAGCAGATAATCATTAAACTTATCATGCATCGCTGACTCAACAGCAGATTTGACTTCGCTTGATACCAGCTTGTCTTTGGTCTGACTAGAGAACTTTGGATCAGGTACTTTTACTGAAACAATAGCACTTAGACCTTCTCGCGCATCATCGCCACTGACCGCGACTTTCTCTTTTTTAAACAGGTTTTCACGATCCATATAGCTGTTTAGACCACGGGTAAGCGCTGAGCGAAACCCTGATAAGTGCGTACCACCGTCGCGCTGCGGGATGTTATTTGTGAAACAAAGTACTTTTTCATTATAAGTGTCCGTCCACTGTAACGCGACTTCGACTGCGATACCATCGTCTTGTTCACTAGTAAAATGGAACACTTCATTGATGCCGTCCTTGCCTGCATTGATATAGCTTACAAACTCAGATAACCCGCCTTTGTGCTCAAACTCATGGCGCTTATCGATACGCTCGTCAGTTAAGACAATGCGCACACCTGAGTTTAAGAAGGACAGCTCACGTAAGCGTTTGGCCAAAATATCATACTCGAAGATAGTACCCGTAAATACGTCGCTACTTGGATAAAAACGGATTTGTGTACCCGTTTTATCGGTCGCTTCCATTTGCTGAATATCAGCATCTGGCACACCGTCGGTATAAGTTTGATGGTAATGATAACCTTCACGCCAGATATTCATCTCAAGCTTTTTCGATAATGCGTTAACGACTGAAACGCCAACGCCATGTAAGCCGCCTGAGACTTTATAGCTGTTGTCATCAAACTTACCGCCTGCATGTAGTACGGTCATAATGACCTGCGCGGCAGACACCCCTTCTTCTGGATGAATATCAACAGGGACACCGCGACCATTGTCCATGACACTGACCGACTCATCTTCATGGATGATAATATCAATCTGATCACAGTGACCAGCTAGCGCCTCATCGATAGAGTTGTCCACTACCTCAAAGACCATATGATGCAAGCCTGTGCCATCATCTGTATCACCGATATACATACCAGGACGTACACGCACCGCTTCTAAACCGCGCAATACACGAATGTCTTTGGAGCTGTACTCAGATGGAAGTCCTTCAGAAATAGTCGCTGGCGCAATAGTCTCAACGATAGTATCTGACATCATATTGTCTGACGTCAGTTGCTCGTAATCGGTAGGTAATGAATCACTCATGTGCATTCCTTAATCTAGCCACAATCAGCCATATATCATCAACTCACCACTTTGGTGAGACTTTACAGTATTATCTTAAAATGAACGTTTTACTGTTAAAACCTCGAGCTTGTCTCATTAACCAAAGCTGCATAAAACATAATACTGACTTCGAGTCAACACATTATGTCTGCCTATAATTTCCACTTTGCATTAAGACGACCAACAATCAATAAAACAGTAAACTTATCAATTACTTACAAACTCATAAGTAATAACTAACAGTGATATGAAATCACAAGATAACTTGCTGAGAATAGGGCAAAAATAAAGCCTTATTTTAACATTTTTTTACCCGTAAGTCACTGTTTACTGGCTGTTTTAGGTCTTGGAAACAGTCGTTTTAGAGTAGTAAATATTATATAAACACCAGACAGCAGTTAGCTGGAAATATGAGAGAATAGAAAAATAATAAGGATGTAATGAAGAAGTAAAAACAGTGATCTAATAACAGAATTTGCTAAGTCAAATAGATCTGACCATGTTTCACATGAAACGTTCTAGGATTTGACCATAATTCTTTAACTAGGGGTACAACATCATCAGTCAGACTGGTCATAAATACTTGACAAGGTAGACGCGCTAAAGTTGTTAGTAATATTTTTATCGCCCTACTGTCCAATTCTGCCGTAATATCATCTAAAAGTACGACAGGAGTCATTCTTGTTTGGATATCACTATTAGATAATTTTGTGACTACCTCATTATTAAGTAGCAAAGGCAATTGAGACAAACGCAATGCAGTAATCAAGAGCTTCTTTTCACCGCGAGATAAGACATTGGCTGCCTGTTCTTTCAAAATCGGCAATTTGTGGTTTAACTCATCTCTTAAGGCGACATCTACTTCTTTATCAGAACTTTTGGCTCCTGTAGAGTCACTAGAGCGCCAATGTACATGAATATCAGCACGATGATTGCCGATACGAGTGTACCCTAATTGCAAATCCTGCTCTAGGCGCTCATTAAGCTGCACGTCAAGTCCCACACTTGTATCGTAGCCTGCATTGTAGCTTAAGCTTAGTTGATCCGCATAGGCAGGCAGTAATTGTGCAATGCTTTTTGCAAAATAAGGCTGCCATTCGGTAAATACTTGCTCACGATAATGGTGAATAAGCGCAGCGTGGTTACCAAGCCCTTTGTCCCAGGATCTTAGCTCTGCAAGCTGAACATGTGATAAATGATTCGTCTTTTTTAACAAACTATTGCGCTGTTTTAATAGACGCTGATACGCTACCCACTGGGAGTGAAAGCCTTGTTTCATGTGAAACACCAACCAGTCTAATAACTGTCGACGACTGGCACTACCCTGCTCTAACATATCCATTGTGGAAGGGTCTATCAACAGCGTGGGCAACTGTTCGGTGAGGATGCTTTGGTTGTAGACAGTGGTTTGATTAAGGCGTAATAACGTTGTCGCATCGGCCTGCTTTTGAATAGCTAATGTACTGTTATCAGTCAACCTAGCATGTACAGTAGTACTGTCTTTATGATGCTGAATATAACGTTTGGGCTGATGATGACGAAAGCTTTTACCTCTTGATAATAAAAATATTGCTTCAAGTAGTGAAGTTTTGCCGCTACCATTGACACCGATGATGACATTACAAGCGGCAGAAGACAGGTCAACTTGAGATAAGTTACGCAAATATGAGACTTGTAGACGTTCAATCATAACAGCGGTGGCTGCCTATAAAAAACCCAAAATGGGCAAAATTTTGATTAAAAAACGATGATTTAAAAATTATTGCCTCAACTTGTAACCTATCTCAAACTAAAACAGCTGTACTAACCATAGTGGAGAAAAACACTATATACGCATTGGCATAATGACATACTGATGAAAATCATCATTTAGCTGATTGACCAGTACAGAAGCGTTTGATTGGCTCATGTGCATTTGCAAATCACCTTGGATAACGCCTAGCACATCTTGTAGATAAGCGGCGTTAAATGACAACTCCATCGGGTCGCCCTGATATTTAGCTTGTATCATTTCAACCGCCTCATCTTGCTCAGCATTGTTGGCACGGACTTCTACCATACCGTCACTGGCAAAATTAAACACCACACCGCGAGATTTTTCGTTACTCAAAATTGCAACACGGCGCAGCACTTCAGTCATCTTTTCTTGATTAAACAAAGCCAGCTTGTCAGTGTTACTTGGCATAACACGGCGATAGTCAGGAAACTTACCATCGATCAAACGCGCGGTAAAAGTCACCATTAGATCTTGACTGACCTGCCCTGCACTATCTACCTCACCAAAAGGTAAACTGACTTGCAAAAACTCACGACCAAAACTCAAAGTTACTGGATTGTCTTTATCGCCCAACATTTTACCAAGCTCAGAAGCCAAACGTTCAAGCTCAATGACAGCTTTACGTGGCAATATAGCTTGCATATTCAAATCACTACTAACATCAATCACACTACGTGCTAAAGCCAATCTATGCCCATCGGTCGCAACCGTCGTCAGCTGCTGCTGTGAAACATCAAATAGCATGCCAGTTAGATAATAGCGTACGTCTTGGATTGCCATTGCAAACTGAGTCTTATGGATCAAATCAGTTAGGCGACTGCGACTGATCGTCAATGGCGTGATGTTCTCTGGGTTGCCTAAGCTTGGGTAATCTTCACTAGGCAAGGTTCCTAAAGTAAAACGGCTCTTGCCACTAGTTAGTAAGCAGCGCTCGTTTTCTTGGGTAGTAAGGTTTACCTGTGCCTGAGTGGGCAAAGACTTACAAATCTCTTTTAATTTGGTTGCCGGTAATGTCGTTGTCCCTGCTTCAACACAAGCACCTGTAGGCAATCTCAATGTCGATGTCAGCTCTACTTCTAGATCAGATGCGGTCAAAACAAGCTCAGACTCAGACAACTGCAGCTTTATATTACCTAAGATCACCATGTTATGACGCTTGTCAGCAGCCTTGGCGATTAAATTAATAGCTTTTAGTAACGACTCTCGATTAATCGATAATTGCATGCTTAGTTACTCTTATTTAAGTTACTATAGTCGATTCTACATAAAACAGATACGTTATATGCCAACGCGGAACTGGTATAAATTTTTCTGGTGTACTGTGCCTGCGCAGACAAAGGCTGCGTAAAATTTATCCCAGTCTCACTGTATCGGTTTTATACTGAACTCACTATATTTAAATGACTCTATTTTTATAAAATTCAAACGATGGTTTAATAATACCTTGTCTACTGGCTATAAACCATCAACCATCTGTGCGCTTATCCGCTCAATATTATAAACCATATCCCCCTACTAAAACATAGTGATACTAAACGATCTATGCCGCCTGTAACATTAATGCAAGTGTTTTATAGTCCTTATCAAAAGCAGGGTCAGCTGCGCGCAGTTGGTTGACCTTATCACAAGCATGCATGACCGTTGTATGGTCGCGTCCACCAAATGACTGCCCAATCTCAGGAAAGCTATCGCCCGTGAGCTCACGTGCTAGCGCCATGGCGATTTGACGCGGTCTTGCAATACTACGCGTACGTTTACGTCCCATGATATCTTTCACTGTAACGTCATAATATTCTGCAACCACTTTACGGATGTTGTCCATATTGACGGATTGTACTCGCATTGCCACGATATCTTTTAGTGCATATTGCACCATCTCAAGAGTAATCGGTGCACCAGTTAAATTGGCATTAGCAAATACCTGATTTAAAGCACCTTCTAAACGCCTCACATTAGAAACCACATTTTGAGCGATAAATAGTGCGCACTCTTTAGGAAGTGTCATGCCATAAGATGCTGCCTTCTTCTGCAAGATTTGCATACGAGTATCGATTTCGGGGGGATCAACAGCTACGGTCAGCCCCCAAGAAAAGCGTGATCTAAAGCGTTCATCGAATTCCGTCATTTGTGATGGATGACGATCAGAAGCCAAAATCAGTTGCTTATCACCACTAGTAAAGTCAGCAAATAACGTTAAAAACTCGTTACTACTTTTCGTTTTTCCAGCCAATACATGAATATCATCTACAATTAATAAATCAACTTTTTTTATTTTCTTTTTAAAATCTTCTATTTTATTATTTCTTAATGAATAAACTAATTGGTTAATAAATTTTTCAGAAGTAAAATAATAAAAACTTCTATTATTTTTTAAATAGCGATGAGCAACGGAATGCATTAAATGAGTTTTTCCCAATCCTGAAGGACCGTAAATAAATAAAGGATTATGACGATTCTTTGATTGGCGCTTACTGAGCTCATAACATGCTTTATAAGCTAAATTATTAGATTTACCAGTCACAAAAGTCTCGAAGGTAAAGTCTGGATTAAGGTAACTCAACGACTTGGCGTCAGCAGAATGAACCAATTCGGTATGGCGCATATTAGCGTCAATATCTGCTTTAGCGATACGATGATGTGTGTTTTCAGAATCATAACTTGGCAGGGTAGGGGAGGGACTTTCTGCTACCAACAAGGAGTCTGGCTGTGCCTGATTACTCTCAGCTGGCTCGCGGCCAGCATTATCAACACGTACAACAACTTCTTCGATACTGCCTTGGCTATGTTTAGCAACTAACTGTTGAATGTCATGCAGATGGTTTTTTTTGATGTATGTGACGAAATAGTCGTTAGGTGCAAGAATTATTAGCGTTTGTGCTTCTTGCTGTGCCGATAGCGGTCTTAACCACATAGTAAAAACGTTATCTTTGACATGATAACGTAAGTCGTTCAAACACTTATCCCAAATAGCTGCTGTATCCATCATGAAAAGTAAACGCCCCATATTCTAAATTTAACAAGTATCATTTGACTCGTTGATAATAAAAACAGCCTGTAGTTACTGCTTAAAAAATGATGATATAAAACAACCGAATAATCACTCATCAAACTAGGACACAATCTAACATAAACAGCCTGTGGATAACATCATGTTTTTTGTGGATAAGATTGTGGACAGTATTGTGGATAAGTTTATATTACAAGTTATCCATATTTCACCCACAGGTTATCCACAGGTTTACCCATAAGCTAGTTCATTGATAAAAATCAATAAATCTTAGTTAACCACAGAAAATATGCCTCCCAATAACAACAATACTTATATATATTAATTAATAATTATTATAGAACCGAAGGAATTCTGTGGATAACTTTTCAACTAGTACATAAGACAACTCTTTTTTAGGTATTCTTCTGATAAAGAATTTCTGTAAATAAGCAGTTATTAGTTCAATGTAGAAGACTGAATAAATTAGTTTATTGACCAAGATATAATGCAGTGGTATAATCCTGCGTTATTACGAATTTAGTCCATTATTTTGATAGGTGAGTTATGAAACGTACATTCCAACCAAGCGTGATCAAGCGTAAACGTACTCACGGTTTCCGTGCCCGTATGGCAACTAAAAAAGGTCGTCAAGTTTTAGCTCGTCGCCGCGCTAAAGGACGTCATCGCCTTACTGTATAATCAGAATACTGCGATGAGCATGGTTTATAGTGCTTGTTGTGTTTCTATTATTTATAGATTGCGATAGTCAATCATCACAACTGACACTTAGCCATATAAAAAAAGCGCCCATATCGGCGCTTTTTTTATTTCTATACTTTGTTATTCTCTCTACTAACATTATTAGTTCTCATACAGGGTTGTACTATGTCCAATACTGTCTCAACGACGCCTAATGCCTGCTTCACTAAAGAGCAGCGTCTACTAACGCCTATAGCCTTTCGCGAGGTCTTTGATGCGCCTGAACGTAAGCTCCATCAAGCCCACTTAATGGCCTTTATACGTCCTAATACGAACGAGCAACCACGCATAGGGATGGCCATTACTAAGCGTAAAGTACCTACAGCAGTCACACGAAATTTAATTAAACGTCAAATTCGCGAACAGTTTCGATTAAGATCTTCAAAGTTAGAAAATAAAGATATTGTTTTTATTGTTAAAAAATCTGTTAAATATTTAAGTAATAAAGAATTAAAAAACGAGATAAATAATATTTTTAAAAAAATAGAAAAAAAATAAAATGAATTTTATATTAAAAAATAAAAATAACTTTATTTATAAACTGTTATTTACTTTAATTGTTTTCTATCAAAAATTAATAAGTCCAATATTGCCTGCTCGTTGTCGATATTACCCAACATGTTCTAACTATGGCAAGCAAGCTCTAGAATGGCATGGGGTTCGATCTGGTAGTTGGCTACTGTTAAAACGTATTGGAAGTTGTCATCCTTTGGGTGGACATGGTGTCGATTTTGTACCGCTACCTTTGTCTTCTTACTACTATCAATATGTGCCCGCTACTACCATAGCTACCGTTAGTTTTCAGGGTATTTATGTCTATAAAGATCGTAAAAGTTATGTTTCTCGTTTGAACCATATGATGAAGCTAATGTAGTTTTTGTCATTGATAGACCATCTGTGGATATCTATTTAGTTACCCACAAGTTATCCACACTCTTGGTATCATTTAGAGTGGTTTTTTAGTAAAATGATGAACATTTTATGTGATTGACTGCTGATACTGCTGCTCAAGGTATGAGTTAATACTATGCGGCGGTCATAACACATGCCTGATTTTTTATTCCCTAATTTTTTAATCTAGGAAAGGTTTATGCAAAAGATATTTCGGGTGATGATCATCATTGCGATGTTAATCACCGCTTATCTGCTAATTCTGGCATGGCGAGATGATTATGCTAATGAGCCAGCTGTAGACACGGTATCAGAAACAGCAACGTCGGTCGGTGCCGACATTCCCTCTACAAGTGGTGCAGCAGGTGACATACCAGTACAGACACTACCTGTTGGCTCTGGTGCTGTGACTACGACACCTGCCAAAAATGCAGGATTAATCACAGTTACAACTGACCGCTATGACATCAAAATCAATCCAGAAGGTGGTGATATCGTCTATGCTGCTTTAAAGCAGTATGATGCCACGCTTGATAGTGATGAGCCTTTCGTACTATTAGAAAATAACGGCAATCGTGTCTATGTGGCTCAGTCTGGTCTGATTGGTCAAGATGGTATTGACACAGCTGAAGGACGTGCAACTTATAGCCATACTGCAAATAATTATGTGATGGAAGCGGGCCAACAAACCTTGTCGGTACCGCTTACTTATAAAAAAGATGGCGTGACAATCACCAAAACCTTTACTTTTACGCAAGATAAATATCCGATTGATGTTAGCTATCAGATTCAAAACGCTTCTGCGAATGCCTGGCAAGGACAGATGTTCGCGCAGTTGAAGCGTGATGACAGTAAAGATCCTGGTATGTCTGATAAGGGTGCGCTTAGCATGGCAACTTATCTAGGCGGCGCTTGGGGTACACCTGATGATCCTTACAATAAGCTAAAATTCAAGAACTTTAGTGACGAGCTGTCAGTGACTAGTGATGATGGCTGGGTCGGTATCGTGCAGCATTATTTTGTCTCTGCATGGACACCTGAGAATTTTACCGGCAAGTTCTTTAGTCGTGAAACTGGTAACGATTACTTTATCGGATTTAACAGCCAACCTGTCAATGTTGGACCGAACAAGCAAGCGACCTTGAATGCAACGTTATATTCAGGACCAAAAGTACAATCTGAGCTTAAGGACGTAGCAGTAGGTCTAAATCAGACGGTTGATTATGGTTTGTTATGGCCAATATCAAAGATACTTTTTGCTATTTTGGATGGTATCCACAAAATTATTGGCAACTGGGGTTGGTCAATTATTGTACTGACTATCTTGGTTAAGTTTGCCTTAATGTGGTTCTCAAATAAGAGCTACTATTCAATGGCGAAGATGCGTGCCATTGCTCCAAGATTAGCGGCGCTGAAAGAAGAGCATGGCGACGATCGAATGAAAATGTCGCAAGAAATGATGGGCATTTATAAAGAAGAAAAAGTCAATCCAATGGCAGGTTGTTTGCCAATATTGATGCAAATGCCAATCTTCTTAGCTTTATATTGGGTATTGGTCGAAAGTGTTGAGCTACGTCATGCGCCATGGATACTGTGGATTCAAGATCTCTCAGCGATGGATCCTTGGTTTATCTTACCACTGCTGATGGGTGCTTCTATGTTCATACAGCAGCAGCTAAACCCACAGCCAGCGGATCCTATGCAAGCAAAAGTAATGAAATTTTTGCCGATTATCTTTACCGCTTTTATGCTATTCTTCCCAGCAGGTCTAGTATTGTATTGGACGGTGAACAACTTGTTTAGTATGACGCATCAGTATATTGTGAATAAAAAGGTAGAAGAAGAACAGAAACAGCGCACTGTTAAAGTACTTGATTAGTTTGAATAAGAGCCTTTGAATAAAAAAACCATCGTGCAAACGGTGGTTTTTTTTATAGGTAATTTGTTTATAATATTTTTTGCTGGTAGGTAAGCAGAACGCTAATACAGCGTCATAAAAGCTCAAACATGTACCCTACATTAGGATATAAAGTTTGCTTTGTCAGGCTGGGTTTAGGCGTCTATAATGGAGCTTTTAGTTAATGAGAATAACTTTGAATTCTTTACAGACGACGCAAGCCTTATCTGATTCATCTGGAAAGTCTAAGCCATCCGGTTTGGCTACGATTGCCGCGATTGCCACACCACTTGGGCGTGGCGGCGTCGGTGTGATACGGCTGTCAGGTGCGCGTGCTTATGACATTGCTTGTCAGCTCACAGGCAAGACAGCATTTACTCCGCGCATGTCCAGTTTTTGCCGGTTTTATCAGGCAGATGGCACGGTAATTGATGAAGGATTAGTGTTATATTTTAAAGGCCCGCATTCGTTCACCGGTGAAGATGTGATTGAGCTGCAAGGGCATGGTGGCATGATTTTGCAAAACCAGCTGCTTGCTCGCGTGTTTGAGCTGGGTGCCAAACAGGCCAGTGCAGGGGAGTTCTCCTACCGCGCTTTTGACAATGATAAATTAGATCTGGTGCAAGCAGAAGCGATTGCTGATGCTATTGATGCCACGAGTGCTGCGGCTGCGAGCAGTGCCATTCGTTCGCTAAGCGGGGAGTTTTCGCAAAAAATTAACCAGCTATTAGAACAGCTTATTCATCTGCGCCTGCACGTTGAAGCCGCCATCGACTTCCCTGATGAAGAGGACGTTGACTTTTTATCTGATGGCGTCATTCAAAACAAGCTTGAACAAACTCAAGATAAAATACAGCAAGTGTTGGCAACGGCAAAACAAGGTCAGCTGTTACGTGATGGGATTCATGTGGTGTTGGCAGGGCGTCCTAATGCTGGCAAATCAAGCTTACTCAATCGTCTAGCTGGGCAGGAGCGCGCTATCGTTACCAATGTGGCAGGCACCACGCGAGACACACTACAAGAAACCGTCGTCCTCAATGGCCTGACCCTGCATCTCACTGATACCGCAGGGCTGCGCGATACCGAAGACACTGTGGAGCGTATCGGTATCGAACGGGCGCGTACCGCTATTAAGCAAGCTGATATGCTACTGATGGTCTATGATGTTACTCGGGATCTTGAAGAAGATACCACACCGTTGCAACTTGCAAAGCAGCTATTTGGCGAATTACCAGCCACCAAAAAACTATTAATTATTGCCAATAAAAGTGATTTGTTGACTCATAGCAAAGATAAAATAGCGATGACGGTCTCACAAAATGAAATCACTAATCGCGGTTATGAGCAAGTAAATGTTTCATGTGAAACAGGTGCTGGCATTGATACATTAATCGAAGAATTATGTGCTAAAGTCGGCTTCCATCCACCAGAGAATAGCCTCATCGCCCGTACGCGTCATATAGATGCGCTTAGACGGACGGCTGACTATCTAGCAGAGGCGCATGAGCAGCTAACGGTCTTTCAAGCAGGAGAGTTAGTCGCTGAAAGCTTACGTCAAGCTCAGCATAGTTTGGGTGAAATCACTGGTGAATTCAGTGCTGATGACCTACTAGGTAAGATATTCGGCAGTTTTTGTATTGGTAAGTGATTAGCAAACTACTGTTTCTATCTTCGATTGCCTGATAAAAAGCTTAAACTTATCAACAACGGCTCTTGCTCTTAATGTTAAAACAAGGAAATTACTATGCACTGCCCGTACTGTAACGCGTCAGATACCAAAGTTATTGACTCGCGTCTTGCTGCGGAAGGTGCGCAAGTGCGTCGTCGTCGTTCTTGTAACAGCTGCCAAGAGCGGTTTACCACTTTTGAGATGGTAGAGGTGGTGATGCCAAGAATTATTAAGTCTAGCGGCAAAATTGAGCCTTACGATAATGAAAAACTGCGTCGCTCTATCTTATTACCCTTACAAAAACGCCCTATCACGATTGACGAGCAAGAGGCGATGATTAGTCGTATTGAGAAGCGTGTCAGACAGATGGGAGAGCGAGAAATTAGTAGTAAAGTCTTGGGCGAGATTATCATGAGTGAGCTTAAAACTTTAGATGATGTCGCTTATGTACGCTTTGCCAGTGTCTATCGCGACTTTCAAGATATCGATGCTTTTCATCAAGAGATTGCCAATATCCGTCCTAATGAAAAATAGGCTATAGTCGATACCAAATAAAATCAATACGTTGTAATGTGAGACGCAACTGGTATAAATTTTTCTTGCTTGCTGTGTCTACGCTGACAGAGGCTGCAAAAAACTTATACCAGTCTCGTTGTACCGTTTTTATAGTCACACATTCTTTATAAATTAAGCCGATTCTTATGTCTACCTTCAACCACGCGCAAGATGCACAAGATCGCTACTTTATGATGCTGGCGATTGAGCAGGCCAAGCAAGGTTTATATACCAC
The DNA here is from genome assembly GCF_052259005.1 of Psychrobacter sp. 1Y10. Taxonomy (NCBI): domain Bacteria; kingdom Pseudomonadati; phylum Pseudomonadota; class Gammaproteobacteria; order Moraxellales; family Moraxellaceae; genus Psychrobacter; species Psychrobacter sp. 1Y10. Next base: position 592,272 of record NZ_JBQQES010000002.1, read on the forward strand.
AAGACCCAATCCTGCTGTGGGCTGCGTCATTGTCCAAGCAGGGGTAGTGGTGGGTCAAGGGTTTCATCCCAAGGCAGGCCAGCCACATGCAGAAGTATTTGCGCTCAAAGATGCAGGTGCGTACGCGGTCGGTGCCACCGCCTATGTCACTTTAGAGCCTTGTAGCCATACAGGACGTACGCCGCCTTGTGCTTTAGGTCTGATAGAGGCAGGCGTACAGCGCGTAGTAATTGCAGGTCTAGACCCGAACCCGCAAGTAGCGGGACGCGGTGTGAGGCTATTAGAGCAGGCTGGCATTGCAGTCACGGTTGGCGTACTAACAGAACAAGCAGAAGCATTAAACCGTGGGTTTTTAAAGGCGATGCGCACTCAAATGCCCTACGTTCGGCTTAAGATTGCTGCCAGTCTCGATGGTCGCACCGCGATGGCAACAGGGGAGTCAAAATGGATTACCTCGATAGCAGCTCGCGAGGATGTACAAAAACTTCGCGCCCTAAGTGGTGCGATTGTCACTGGTAGTGAGACCATCATTACTGATGATCCACAACTTAACGTGCGCTCTAGTCAGTTGGGTGTGCCAGCTGGGCAAGTACCAGCTCCTAAGGTTGTAGTGCTGGATAGGCGTCAACGCTTAGAACACAGTCTGCAGTCCGATTATCAGCTATGCCGCCGTTTGGATACGCTTTATTGGCGCAATGATGATTTGACTGCATTATTAAAAGATTTGGTCAGTGAATATCAATGCTATGACGTACTAGTAGAGGCGGGTGCAAGCGTCGCTAGCAGTTTTTTAAGTCAACAACTGGTAGATGAGCTTATTGTTTATCAAGCGCCTTGTTTATTAGGTGAAAAGGCACGGCCGATGGTTGCTTTTAATCCATTGTCTTTATCTGAGCAGCTGCGTTTTAGAGTAAGCTGCCATGAGCAGCTTGGCCCTGATCTTAAATTGATCTTATATCCTTTGTGAATTATAAGTTATAAACAACTTATCCACAGCTGTAGACAATTATTGTCAAAGTACAGTATTTATAATAGTCATCCAGTCAAAAAAAATGTTTCATGTGAAACTGTGCATAACTTTGTTTCACATGAAACTATAAACTGTAGCTCTTAAGACTATATTCGAAATAATATATATAAATCATATACTTACAGTTAGTCTGCAAGAAAAGCGATATAGTAAAGCTAAAATACTACTTTGTGGATAACTTAGTATAAAAAAGGGTTTTTGTTGGGGTGTAACTTCATTTATTCTTACTTATCCACAACTTATCCCATCATAGGATTAAAAATAATCAAATTTTTTTAAAGCTTATCTTATATAAACGTACATTAATTAAGCAAAATACGTTGTTAACGACAGCAACACGATAAAACACGAGGTCTATATGTTTACCGGAATTATAGAAAATATCGGAAAAGTAAAGTCTATGCAGCCTACAGGCGGTGATATCCGTCTAACTATAGAGTCGAACGACATGGACTTTAGTGATGTCAAGTTGGGCGACTCTATTGCGTCAAATGGGATTTGTTTAACTGTAGTAGAAGTGGGTAGTAATTCTTATTCTGTTGATGTTTCACGCGAAACAATCGCTCGAACCGCTTTAGAAGAGCTAAAAGCGGGTCATATTGTCAATTTAGAAAAAGCGATGTTACCAACTACGCGTTTTGGTGGCCATATCGTTGCCGGTCATGTCGATGGGGTCGGGCGCGTCAGTAAGCTGCAACAAGATGCGCGCTCTATCTATATTGAAATTGAGATACCTAAAGAGCTGGCGCATTATACTGCGACTAAAGGCTCTATCACCGTTGATGGTATTAGCCTGACGACCAACTTAGTACGTGACAATATCGTCTGCCTCAATATCATTCCGCATACCGCGCAAGTAACCAATATCGCCAAACACTGGCTGGTAGGTAGCAAGGTCAATATTGAGGTAGATATCGTTGCTCGCTATTTGGAGCGTCTGTTAGGCAAGTCGCAAACAGGCAGCATAGGCGCACCAAGCTCGCAAAGTCAAATTACTGAAGATTTTTTGGCTGACAATGGTTTTATGAAATAATCCGTATCGTAGCATCAGGTAACAAAGTAGAAAACAATAAAGCCTACTGACAGCTTTTGACGGTGTTAAATAACTTATTCGGTTGTCATTAGGCTTTGCAAGACTGTTTTTAACTTATCTTTATTGATAGGTTTCGCCAAAAAATCATCCATTCCCGCCTGGCGGCAAGCTTCACGATCTTCTTCTGTATTATTCGCAGTTAATGCGACAATGGGAATACTATTCCCTTGTGAGCGTATGACTTGAGTAGCTTGCAAACCATCCATGACTGGCATTCGGCAATCCATAAGGATTAATGAGATTTGTTGTCGCTGTGCATCAAGTTGTTCTAAGGCTTGTCGACCATCATCTGCCACCAAGCTAGGATAGCCCAACTTATCCAACATCTTACAAGTAATTTTTTGGTTGGTTAGATTGTCATCGACAACTAATATGGTAGGAGCGCTGGCCACCTCGACAGTGTTATTATCCATCGTTGGTTTTTTTGTACTCTCAGAGGTTTTACCAGTATCCTCGTATTTATGCGAGACGGTTGTAGACTGTAATAAACGGATGAGCTCAGATAATAACAAGGCCACGTCTAAAGGTTTATTCAAAAACCCATCAAACTGATCCAAAAAGGAGGATGGAATACTGCGCTCAGGTTTCATGCTCAATAACAATTTTGGCAAAGAGGTAACGTTCAATAATTTATGAATAACCTGACTTTGTTCACTGTTAACAAGTCTTTGTTGATTACCTATGCTTGGATCGTCAGTAGCGCCAGTCACGGGCGCTAAGTGAGTATAGGTTTCATAATACTCATAATCCAACAACAGTATAGGTTGTAGGGTTTTTGCTTCAAGCTCTAGCTGCTTATACAGTTTTTGAGCGGTCTTGTCGTCTAAGTCCGTATAGATACTCACGGGCAATGATAAGTGGGAGCACAAATGCTGGAAAAAGGTTACGCAGATGTCTTGCTCTACAATAACGATAAAACGAATATGCATGAGACTACTATGAAAGTGATAAATAGGCTGATAAGTCGGCTGTTGACAAGGCAGGTAAAGAGCAAAATTGCTACCTACGTCAAGTTCGCTATCTAATTGGATAAACCCACCCAACAACTGAGCAAAGCTATTAGAAATGGCCAGTCCCAAGCCTGTACCGCCAAAGTTTTGGCTGATTTGCCGATTTGCTTGGTTAAAATAAGAAAACAGCTTATCTTGTTCAGACTCTGCGATACCAATGCCAGTATCCTTGACACTAAAACGCATCCACTGATGCTCGGCGCCAGTATTGGGTAAGCGATTGTCGGGGGCTAAATTTTGATTGCGTGCAATAGTGGTTAAGGTGCGCTTATTATCAAGGCTTGTGATAGAACGCATCTGTTCATAAGTAATAGGCTCTATAACCAGTGCTACATAACCTGATGAGGTGAATTTGGTGGCATTATCTAGTAAATTGAGAAGAATTTGACGTAAACGGTTGCCATCTGTGCTGATATAACGCGGGCTATCGGGCATAAAAAAATACAACAGATTGATACCTTGCCGACGTGCACTACCAATCATTAAATCGCTAACATGTTGTCCAAGCTTAAAGATATCAGTAGGCTCATTCACGATATCTGCTTTTCCTGCTTTTATCTTTGCCATATCGAGCATATCGTTTAGCATCGCCAGCATTGATTGGCTAGACTGGGTTAACATCGACAGCACCTCTTGCTGCCTTGGCGTTAATCGATGCGCCTCTATCAACCCTAAAGTGCCGATAATAGCGTTCAATGGTGTGCGTAGCTCATGACCAATAATAGACCTAAGCTTGGTAAACTCTTTTATCTGCAGCTGTAATTGTTGGTTTTGCAGGTGCAGGTCATCAGCTTGCGTAATGAGATTATCGATATTATTAAGTATCACTGTAAACCCATGAACTTGTCCATGAGCGCCAAACCATGGAGTAATGTGTAGCTGATAGGCTTGTCTGTCCTCTAGTCCATAAACCAATAGATTACGAGTAACGCGTAGCGTGGAGAGCTTTTGTAGCAGTTGCTGAGTCGCTTTGTCACTGCCGGTCAAAAAATCCGTCAAGCTATAATGGTTATGACGTTGGAAGGCTGTGGTAAAAACTTGCTCAAAGCGCTGGTTAAAAAAACTGATGTGACCTTGGCGCATGACCATTAACATTGGTAAAGGGGCTTGATTGACTAAGTGCTCTAAACGCTGATTGAGTATTTTGATACGGCGATGATGGTCATGAAGCTGATAACTGATGCGGCTTAGGGTATGGCCGAGGCGTAAAAACTCGGGGGTGGCTTTTTCTGTGACGAATGGGGGCGGTATATAGGCCTCTTTAGAGCTTATCGTTAAACTGTCCGTATATTGTATCAATTGCTCCCAATTAGTACGGCGTTTAAGCGCATAAAGCAATGCCAAACTAAATAACATAATCGCTGTCATTAGTGGCAACCAAAATTGATAGGATATCCAGCTTATATTGAGAGGTTGATGACGCAGTACGACATATATCTGATGACCGTTTTCAAGCTTAATTCTACCAGTTAATGTGTCATTATCTATCTGATACGAGCTGTTATTTGTAGTAGATGTTGAGGTAAGCGTAGGAAAAGTCACGCTAGTAAACTCGGTTTCTTGAGGTTGTATGTGATGATAAACATACGTTTGTCCAGACGGCAGCATAAAAATCAGCTGGTAGCTTATGTCTTGAAAAAAAGGTTTGGTAACGATGTTTTCGATTTCAGTTTCTGTCGGTACGGCGTGATTAATAATCTCATGCTTCAACGCTGCAAACACAACTTGGCTATGCGTCTGGCTCTGAGTTTTGAGCGTCGAAAGCATCATGGCATAGTATAAAGCCAGCATTATTAGCAGTGTCAAAATATAAAAGAGAAGCAGACGTTTTAATGACTGAAACTGTTGCATGTGGGTATGTTCCTATACCTGCGCGACAATACAGTGCGATGGTAAGCTAAAATAATATAATCTATTCGTTGGATAGGGCGCTTTGACAGCGCTATTATCTACAAACCTTTAGGCGTAAGGTAAAGGTTGAGGTATTAGTAAAAACAGTTAGGTAAAACTTTATAGTAACAAATTTGTCCCTCTTACGGTTATGACAATTATACTAATTTAAATGTTTACTTAAGCTTTAAATTGAACATAGCGTGGCCGCTTGGTTTATCATTTAAACATACTAAACTAACTATCGACTAGTGAATACCAACTAGATAAGTACCTATAAATAGCAAAAGTCACTAGCATAATGTCAATACAGACTAAGTCAAGAGAGTCATTATAAATTAAAGACAACGATAGCTATCTGCAAATAGATAACTCAGCTCACAATTATGGCACAACACTGTAAACTCACCTATAATGTGACGACCAATCACACAATATATAATATGGTGCTATGACCACAACTAATGCTGTCTCTAATGATAGGGTACAAACCAATCGATTGCGCGTGGTGTTTGCAGGCACACCTGAGTTTGCTGCAGCTAGCCTTGAATCACTCATCGCTCAGCAAGAGCAACTTAATATAGACATCGTTGCGGTATATACGCAGCCCGATCGCAAGGCAGGCCGTGGCCAAAAACTATCTGCCTCTGCTGTTAAACAAGTAGCGCTCACTCATGATATTGCCATCGAGCAACCTGCTACCTTCAAAAAATCCAATACTGAAGGCTTGGCTGCTAGACAGACATTGGCAAGCTATCAGCCTGATATCATGATTGTCGCAGCCTATGGTTTGATTTTGCCTATCGGTGTATTAGATATCCCAACTTATGGTTGTTTAAATATCCATGCTTCACTTCTACCGCGCTGGCGCGGCGCGGCGCCTATTCATCGCGCGTTATTGGCAGGGGATACCAAGACTGGCATTACCATTATGCAAATGGATAAAGGTCTGGATACTGGAGATATGCTCTACGAAGCCAGCTGTACTATCGCTGATGATGATACAGCTGCAAGCTTGCACGACAAATTGGCTGATTTAGGAGCAACGGCTATCAGCACTGTCCTACAAGATTTGTCAAATTACCAAGCAGAGGCGACTGTACAAGATGACAGTCAAGCCAATTACGCTGAAAAACTGGTAAAAACTGAGGGCGAGATTGATTGGACGCAGTCAGCTAACATTATTGAGCGTCAAATCCGCGGTTTAACGCCTTGGCCAGGCGCTTATACGTTTTTAAACGGTGCGCGCGTAAAAGTATTAAACAGCTTGCCAGCAAACCCATCACAGCAAACTACAGAACCTTCTGGCACTGTTATCAGCGTGGGACGTAAAGCGATTTTAGTCGCTTGTGGTAAAGAGAGTGAAACTGAATCATCAGCCACTACTCTAGCCGTTACTCATTTGCAGTTTGCAGGTGGTAAGCCCGTTAGCGCTGAGCAAATCTGTCATGGCAACCAGCTCGATGATGGTGACCAGTTTGGCCCCGAATTCAATTAATCACTGCAGACGCTCCAATGCGTATAGGATATGAATACTAATGAGACATAACGCAACTGCGTCTAAAAGCACTAACAACCACAATAAACCGTCCAGTAACCTTAAAATGACGGGTAGCGTGCGCGTACGCGTCATTCGCAGCTTACTTGCCATTCAACAGGGTCAGTCACTCTCAAGTGTGCTTGATCCCCTACTAAATAGCTTACACGACGGTGATAAAGGCTTTGCACATGCGTTATTATTGACCACGCTGCGTCAATGGCACGCACTTGCAAGGCTACTTGATAGCTTAGCTGACAATCCTATTGATGAGATTGAGGTGCGCACTGCTATTCAAGTGGGTCTTGTACAGCTGCTTTACTTAGAGGTAGCTGACCATGCTGCTATTCATGAAACGGTAGAGGCAACCAAAGAAATTGAATTTGCGCGGGCTTCTGGTCTTGTCAATGCGATCCTACGTAAAGTCGCCAAAAACACCAATAAATTCCGTAAAAAATGCGACAAGAACCACAGTTTGCCCAACTGGCTCGCTTATCAGCTTAAACAAGATTGGAGTGATGAGTATGCAGCGTTGACGCAAGGTTTACGCCAGCCTGCGCCGATGTTTTTACGGGTAAACTCAGGGATTAGCTCAGTAGAGGATTATCAACAAACATTGGATGGGGCAGAGATAGAAGCGGATTTGATTGAGCTAACCAGTGGTTTTAACTTAACGAGTTCGTCAGATACAGCCACGCCTACCACATTATCAACCAAAGGTCTTAGGCTACATCAAAGCACTGCAGTGAACGCTTTGCCTCATTTCGCTGAAGGTGCTGCCAGCGTACAAGATATGCATGCTCAACTTGCCGCGCCACTCATTCATACCGCTTTAATGAATAAAGTTAGTGCTGATAAGTCTAATACAGATATTGATTCAGACGCTGATAATAACCAGCTGCGCATTTTAGATGCTTGCGCTGCACCCGGTGGTAAGCTTGCTCATTGGTTAGAATTAATTAGCTTAAATGAGCCATCGTTGTTTCACGTGAAACAAGAGGATACTGAAACATCACCTGTGATTGGTGACATCAAGGCAACGGCTATCGATAACGAAGCGCCTCGTATCGAACGTATTTATGAAAACTTACAGCGCTTAAACTTACAACAGCAAGATTTAGAGCAAGCTGAAAAAAACATCGCGCTCAATATTGTCTGTGCGGACGCCACGACATGGCAAGGTGCTGGTAAGAAAAAGAGCAAGCTCGTATTTGACGCTATATTACTAGACTCACCTTGTACGGCTACGGGGGTGATTCGTCGTCATCCTGATATCAGTATCCTGCGTACGGAAGAAGACGTCGAGCAAACCGCACTGTTACAAGCGGATATCTTGCACAATCTGTGGCCACAACTTAAAGTCGGTGGCTATCTATTATATGTGACTTGCTCTATCTTAAAGCAAGAAAACGTTGAACAAATGCAAGAGTTCCTCACGCACTATAACAATGCGGTAGCGATTGAATTTACCGAGGATTGTAACTGGGGCATCGCTCAAGCGATCGGTCGTCAGTGTCTACCGATAGATAGCGCTAGCGGAGATGGTTTTTATTATGCATTGCTGCAAAAGACTGCTGAATAAAATACAATATTACAGAACCTCACTCTCAGCTTTATAGATTCATTAATATAAGCTGGTTTTTTTAGCTAAGCATAAACCTTTGCGTAAGCAAAATGCTTGGTTAAAAATACTAGACTGTGGCGATTCATAAGACATTGAGATTCAGGTACTAAAGACTAACTCTAGACATTTTAAGTAGGGATGCACTATGAAATATATCAGTACCCGTGGTCAGACAGCGCCGATGGATTTTAGTGATGTGCTATTGATGGGACTGGCACCAGACGGTGGCTTGATGTTACCTGAGCACTATCCAAATATTGACAATGCAACGCTTGATGAATGGCGCACGCTTAGCTATCCAGAGCTTGCGCTAGCAATTATGCAGCGCTTTGCCACAGATATTCCTATTGCCGATCTTAAAGATATTATTGAACGTACTTATACTGCTGAAGTATTTGGCTCTGATGAAATTGTGCCGGTCCGTAAGCTTGAGGATAATCTTTATATTTTAGGATTATCCAACGGTCCAACGCTTGCATTTAAAGATGTGGCGATGCAGTTTTTGGGTAATGCTTTTGAATATGTGCTTAAGAAAAAAGAGGCGCGTATTACCATTATTGGTGCAACCAGCGGTGACACGGGTAGTGCAGCAGAGTATGCGCTGCGCGGTAAAGAAAACATCGAAGTCTTTATGCTGTCACCACATGGCAAAATGAGTGAATTTCAGCGCGCGCAAATGTATAGCTTAACGGATGAAAATATCCATAATATCGCTATCGACGGTATGTTTGATGATTGCCAAGATATCGTTAAAGCCTTACAACAAGATGTAGAATTTAAAGCTGCTTACAACTTAGGCACGGTCAACTCCATTAACTGGGGTCGTATCTTGGCGCAGATTGTCTATTATTTTAAAGCTTACTTTGCAGTGACAAGTAGCAATGATGAACAGGTCAGCTTCAGTATTCCTTCGGGGAACTTTGGCAATGTTTGCGCAGGTCACATTGCTCGTGAGATGGGGCTACCAATAAGTCGTTTAATCGTCGCTACTAATGAAAACGATGTGTTAAATGACTTCTTTAATCAAGGGTCTTACCAGCCACGGGCGACTGATAAAACCTATGTGACTTCTAGCCCATCAATGGATATCTCTAAAGCATCAAACTTTGAGCGTTTTGTTTATCTATTACTAGAAAAAGACAGCGCTCGCGTCCATGAATTGTTTGAGGGCGTAAAGTCTGGCCAAGGTTTTGATTTATCAGATGTGTTAGAGGCTGTTAATACCCGTTATGGCTTCGCTGCAGGCAAGTCTACGCACGCTGACCGCCTGCAAACGATCAAATCTTTATATGAAACATATAGCGAATTGGTTGACCCACATACCGCTGATGGCATTAAAGTCGCTAAAGCGTTGCAGCAGGACGGTGAAATTATTATTTGTGCAGAAACGGCGTTGCCAGTCAAATTTGCAGATACGATCATTGAAGCTGTTGGTCAAATAGACATTGAGCGTCCTGCTCACACCGAAGGATTAGAAGAATTGCCGCAACATGTTATCGTTTTGGACAACAAAGCAGAGTTGGTCGCTAAACAGATTCGTCAACATGTAACGGCTGATTTGTCGTAGTTTTACCTTGTAGACATAAGCTTAAATATTTTGTTTCACGTGAAACTTTATATATATATTAATATAAGCCTTACTATCCACATATCGGATAGTGAGGCTTTTTTGTACTTAGCTTACCGATATAGTTAACCCTGATTATTGAAGTATTTTAGGACTGAACAGACTGTTGTGTGACTTAAATTTTTGTAAATAGATGTCTGGTTATATGCTATTGTGTATATAATTGTAATTTTAACTGTCTCATTACTTAATAAGCAATTCTAATAACTTGTTGGTTTCAATCTTGCAAGGATAAGTAATAAAACAAAATTCTATTTACGCTGTACTTTAAAATTTGTGGATACAATCATGAAAATGAGTCTAAACTCTATAGCAAAAGCGCTGATTGCTACTGCTTTTAGTGGTGCAATGCTGATGAATACTGCTCACGCTAATAACCCACCGCCAACTATCAAAGCCGATGCACCCAACCGCTATATCGTCAAAAAAGGCGATACATTGTGGGACATATCAGGTCGTTATCTAGATAGCCCATGGCGTTGGAAAGAGATTTGGGCCACCAATAAACAAATTAAAAATCCTAACCTAATCTATCCCAACGATGTGCTTATCTTATGTGTGATTCAAGGTAAGACGCTAATCGGTGTTGATACAGGTGAGGGCTGCGCAGGTATTGAAAGACAAGTAACAGGCAATGTAGTGGCTAATACCGTTGCAGTCACTTCGGTTGCCAATAGTATTCCGGCGATTCCACGTGCGGCGATCCAGCACTGGTTGGACAAGACAATTATCGTTAATCCAAAAGACTTTAATACCACCCCTTATGTATTAGCGTCCAAAAATCGTAACTTGATCACCGCTAGTGGCGATAAGATTTATACCAAAGGAATACCACTTATCGTTGGCCAACGCTACGGGGTGTATCGTGAAGGTGAGATGTATGTCGAACCTAGAACCCAAGAGGTCATTGGCCTTGAAGTGACGCAAGTAGCCACTGGCTTGGTAACGAGTGTTGAAGAGAACGGTGTGAGCAGCCTGCAATTGACGGACTCTTATGGCAAAGAAGTACGGGAAGGCGATCGCGTGTTTGTCGAATTAGACGACTCTATTCCGCCAGTATTCTATCCTGCGCCTGCCACGGTAAACCGTGGCGGATTGATCGTTCGAGTGATGGATTCAATCAGCTCTGCGGCGAAGGGTAGTGTGGTTGCAATCAACTTGGGTAGTAACCAAGGGGCTAAACCTGGTGATGTAATGACAGTCTATCGAAAAGGCCCTTTAGTACGCGATACTATGGACAATGACACTCCCGTACGCTTGCCAAGCGAGCCTGCTGGTATGGCGATGGTATTTAATACTTTTGATGATATTAGCTATGCTTATATTTTAAGCTCAGAGCTACCCCTGAATGTGGGCGATCAACTGTTGCCACCGCCTTATCTATAGGCATTTATACCATTATCTAAGAGTAAGCAGTCATGATGGAACATTCGCCTTCTTTATCAATTGAACAGCGTGCAATCTTAGCACTGTGGTATGAGGTGAATGCGTCATTATCTGCTTATCATAAACTTATGACGTTTTTTGGCGATGCGCAGCTTGCTTGGCAAGCGACGGTAGAAGCATGGCGTCAGTTGGGTATTCATCATACTCATCTCAAACGTCATGAGCAGCCAGATCAAACGCTCGCCAATATTGATAAAATTCAGCAGGCGTTGCTAGAAAAACGCTATAGTCTCTTATTCGCCGATCAGCCCGATTATCCCTCCCAGCTTTTACAGATATATGATCCACCGCCATTGCTGTTTTATCGAGGTAATAGTGCACGTTTGCATCAAGCTCAAATCGCTATCGTCGGTAGTCGAAAGCCGACAGCACATGCGCAAAAGATTACTTTTGACATTGCACAGTACTTAGCGCAAACAGGTTACGTCGTGACAAGCGGGCTTGCAATGGGTGTAGATAAGCGGGCACATCTAGGTGCACTGTCCCAAACAGACGTTGAACTTCAAGGCCGTACAATTGGTGTTATGGGTACAGGGATTGATGTGCATTATCCCAATCATCATGACAAATTGTTTGCTCAAATTATCGAGCAAGGTGGTTGTATTGTCAGTGAGTTACTGCCGCATACGCAGCCGCACAAACATACTTTTCCACGCCGCAACCGACTAGTCGCTGGACTGAGTTTGGCGACGATTGTGACCGAAGCTACCATTCAAAGTGGCTCCTTGATTACCGCGCGCCTAACCTCTGAGCAAGGCAAGCAAGTCTTTGCGATTCCAAGTCATATTGATAATAGTAATGCAGAAGGCTGTCATCATCTGATACGTGAAGGCGCAACGTTGATTTACCATCCTAAACAGGTCATAGAGGATGTCAATAGTCAGCTAGATTATGGTAGTCGCTCGCACAAAAGAGCCGCGAGAACCACATCAAATATCAGCCCCATTTTTCATTCGTCAGATCTAAACAGCCGCCTCGCTACCGCTACTCATCACTTGTCATCATCTACTCTTAAGTCTTCTGGTAACGCTATAAACGTCGCTGAACATTTACTAACGGTTTATGATCAACTTGACTGGCATGGACAGGATTTAGATGCATTGTTAGTAACCACCAAGATGGCCCCACCGCAGCTAATCGGCCAGTTGATGGAGCTTGAATTATTAGGGGTTATCAGTGTGCAAGGCGGGCGCTACTTACGCGTCTAAAACTATGTTTTAGTTACCTTAAAGTTCTTCTTTATTCCAATTATTGAGTATTTAAACCAAGAACAATTTTGGTAATTTCAAACTCTGCTATCCTAGTCTTTCTTTGTCATATGTTATTATGAGTGCTTAACCTCCTATCTCTTTGAAGCACTCAAGTCATGAAACAATCCGCGCCCTTTACTACTAATTCTGTCATTCAAGCTGCTGACTGGCTTAAAGAAGGAAAGCTACTTGCTTATCCAACAGAAAGCGTTTGGGGTATCGGCTGTGATCCATTTAACCAAATGGCAGTGCAGCAATTATTAGCTATGAAACAGCGGCCAATACACAAAGGGATGATTGTCGTCACTGACGATGTTCACCGTATAGCGCCATTGTTAGATGACCTAAACGACAGTCAACGTCAGACGGTCCTTGAGAGTTGGCGTATGCACCCAGAAGCTATCTTAAAGCAGGCGCATACTTGGTTATTACCCTTATCAAAACAGATTACTGTACCTATTCCGTCATGGATTACTGGAGAACACGATAGTGTGGCCGTACGTATTATCGCGCACCCTCTAGTCCAACAGCTATGTACGCAGATGGTTTCACCAGACAATCCTTACGGCTTTATTGTGTCGACAAGCTGTAACCCTTCAGGAAAACCTCCAGCCCTGACGTTAATTCAAGCACAAGCCTATTTTCTTAACGACAATGAACACAGTAATCTGGACCGACAAGTGCATTATCTAACAGGAGATACACTAGGCTATAAGTTGCCAAGCCAGATCGGAGATGCCTTGACAGGGAAAATAATCAGATAGTATATGAATAAAATACTGATGTTTTATCGGCGCTTTTCTACCAGCCAACTACCTATGACTTAATTACCTAAATTAAGTCTCTCTTATCCTATGCTTCTTTCTATGCGGCTGCCAAGTTGCATATTCTAAATCTGTACTTAAGTAGTTACTTCTACAATTATCCTATTGTTTTTGTAGCTTATTTTTTGTCACACTAATCATAGTGCTAAAAATAATTAGGGAGTAGGACATGAATATTTTGATCAGTGGTGGCTCAGGATTCTTAGGTAGTGCGTTTAGTCGTGAGCTTATGACACGTTACCGCGCACAAAATAAAGAGCTGCAGATTACTTGGCTTACTCGCGATAGCAGCCAAGCACACCCTGACGATATTGCTATGATGACTTATGATGAGCTTGCAGGGAGTGATAAAAGCTTTGATGTGATTCTCAATTTAGCAGGTGCTGGAATAGCAGACTCGCGCTGGAGTGATGAGCGCAAAGAAACACTGCTTGCCAGCCGTGTGAAGCCTACCGAGTCACTACTTGCGTTCATTGCACGTAGCAGCGCCAAACCTAAACTGCTAGTTAGTGGTTCAGCGATTGGCTGGTATGGCACGCAAGGCGATAAACCATTGACTGAAAGCAGTGGTTTTGAGACGGATTTTGCTCATAAATTGTGTGATGATTGGGAGCAATTAGCACTCAAAGCGACTGAACATGGCGTACCGGTGGCTATTGTGCGCACTGGTGTGGTGATTCATCCTGATGGCGGTATGCTGGGTAAGCTTTTAACACCTTTTAAAATGGGCGTCGGTGGACAATTAGGTGATGGCAAGCAAATAATGAGCTGGGTTAGTCGTGAAGACTGGGTGGGGGCTGCGATATTTATTATTGAAAAGTCTCTTGCTGATCCTGCGAACACTCAAATGATAAATAATAACTCGCTAAAAACCACAAATGATACGCCAGCGCTGGTGTATAACCTTACTGCGCCTAACCCTGTAACCAATCATACTTTTACTAAGGCGCTTGGATCATGGTTAGATCGTCCAACATTTTTTACGTTACCGGAGTTTTTACTAAAGCTGATGTTCGGTGAGATGTCGACACTACTCATTGATGGGCAAAAGGTATTGCCACAAGCATTGCAGGACGCAGGTTATGAGTTTAAACAGCCAACGTTCAAGCAGGCGTTAGAAGAGCAGAATTAATAGAACTTTGAAAGTTATAGAAAACGGTATGGTTTCATGTGAAACGCAGGTAATTCAAAAAGTTATTGAGTTATGTCTGTCAAAAATGACTAAAATAACTGACTAAATTGGACGTTTGAACACTATAGAGATATAAAAATCATGAAACCTCAATGAAATAAAATATCTGTATTCAGCGCGTAAGAAACTTGGCGTAAGATAGCTGCATCTTTATTTGATCAGATATTATTATGTGGTTTTTCTTTATTGTCGTTACCCAAATATTGGCGTCAACGACTAGTATCATTTTATGGTGGCTTATCAAGCCAAGACGTTCGATTCCAAAAAAAGCAATTATATCATCCGTTTTTATTATTAATAATGTGGCGCTCATTTATGGGCTTAGTGAGTTTTGGCGTGAGCGTTTTCATGTCTATTTAGTCGTCAGTATTTTACAAGGCTTTATGATCTATGCGGCGATAATTACCTCAGCTATTGCTCTGATATATTATAAGTTATTAAGAGGTCAGCGCCGACCTAAGCTCATACGTAGCTTCGGCATCATGACATATATTGGTATCGTAAGTTTAGCGGTGTTTAATGCTTACTCGCCAGTGGTACATCAGTTAACGGTTACGACAATCAAACCATTAGATGAGCCGGTAGATATTGCCTTAGTATCCGATACGCACTTAGGCAGATGGTTTGGCAATCGACAGATAGATAGGTTGGTCAATCTCATCGATGCTCAAGATGCCGACATGGTGGTGCTGGCAGGTGACGTGATGAATGATACTACCGTCTACTATGACAAAACCAACATGCATGAACATTTATCAAAACTACGCGCACCGCTTGGCGTATACGCGGTTTTAGGCAACCATGATTATTTAGGGTACGAAGAAGCAATCGCTGAAGCGGTAACCAATGCAGGTATCACCGTACTTGATAATGAGAGTGTGCTGCTTAATGACACGGTGTGGTTAGTCGGACGCTCGGATGATATGGATCCTACGCGTTTATCAGCCTCTGAATTACTGTCGAAGGTCGATACCGATAAGCCAACGGTGTTTTTGGAGCATCGCCCTACAGCGCTAGAAGAGATCGGCGATACACCTGTAGATTTGCATTTATCGGGGCATACGCATGGCGGGCAGATATTCCCGTTAACGCTATTAAAGCAGTGGTTTCAACCACTGGTACACGGCACCAAAAATATAAAGGATACGCAGTTTTTGGTATCTTCAGGCTATGGATTTGGTCCTGTACCATTTAGGTTGGGAACACGGTCTGAGATATGGATGATCAGGTTACAATCTGCCCTATAAACTGTTTAAGTAAATGACATAATGCCCATACTAAAAGCCTCTACTATATACAAGCATAGTAGGGGTTTTTTATACGCTACCAAACTTCCGCTTAAACTTTCTTTGTCTGGTCTAAATCTCTTTAAATACCAAAACTACTCCGGAATTACTCATGCGCTACGCATTTTTTATCACTATTTTTGTACTGTTGCAGCTTTTTAGTTTAGGAGCTGCATTAAGCTTACAGTGGTGGTTACAGCCTTTGATAAATCCTGCGCTACAAATTTCCATATGGATTGCTATATTTATCATTACCAATAGTTTGCTGCTACTGAGTGTAAAAAGGGTGTTTGCCAATAGCTATCGCTGGGTGAGTGGTTGGATG
The DNA here is from genome assembly GCF_052259005.1 of Psychrobacter sp. 1Y10. Lineage (NCBI taxonomy): Bacteria > Pseudomonadati > Pseudomonadota > Gammaproteobacteria > Moraxellales > Moraxellaceae > Psychrobacter > Psychrobacter sp. 1Y10. The sequence goes on from NZ_JBQQES010000002.1 coordinate 608,406, forward strand.
TTATTCATGCACTTTATGGTATTAACCGCGCTGCTGACCAGCCTGTTATACGGAGGGTATTGGTTAATAGTAACCTTTACTGACTACCGTGCTCTTAATCCTTCGGTAGTGGCAACAGGGTTGCGAGTACTTGCTCTGCTTATCTTTATTGGTCTATTTATTTATGCTTTATATAGCGCCTACATACCTGTTGTGCGTAAAAAAACGATTCATATTAATAAACCGATGGTAGGGCAATTACGTATCGCGGTCGCCAGTGATTTGCATATTGGTCGACTGTTTGGTAGCGGTGCAATAGATAGGCTGCGCCGCCTCGTCATCCAGTCTGAGGCAGATATATTGCTGATGCCAGGCGATATTATGGATGACAATACCGACGCATTTATTGCCTACGATATGCAGGCAAACTTAACTGAACTATGTGGCAGCCTGTCTTATGGGGTTTATGCGACGTTAGGCAATCATGATTTGTACGGACACGAGCAGCCTATTAGTCACTCGCTGCGTAGTGCTGGCGTGCATTTATTGAACGACGATGTGTACTGCCTGACGCACCAAGGACAGCCGATTTGGTTGGTTGGTCGTTTTGATAATCACAAACGTGAGCGCGTAGCGACACCAGAGTTACTGGGACAAGTCAATATAGATGAGCCTATTATATTACTAGACCATCGCCCTAGCGATATCGTTGAACATAGCCAGCTACCGATTGATTTACAAGTGTCAGGACATACTCATAATGGTCAAGTATTTCCTGCTAATTTTATCGTCAGTTCGATTAACCGTCTAGGTTACGGTTATGAAGCGATTGGTCGTGGACACTTTGTGGTGTCATCTGGCTATGGTTTTTGGGGTATTCCATTTCGCTTGGGTTCGCGCTCAGAGATTTGGTTAATCGCTCTTAGTGGTAAGTAGTTGGCGGACAAAGCTGGCAAACTTGTCAATAATACCAGCCGTCTCATGACCAACACCCTTATGAATACTCATTAAATGAATAAAACCGTGTGGCGCGCCCAGCACAGTGTAGGTCTTAGTTGCGATACGACTATCTTGTAATTGGTCAGCGTAAACGAGAGCCTCATCACGTAAGATATCTAGCTCAGCCGCCACAATGTAGCTAGGACACATATGCGCATTGTGACCATGCATGGGTGAAGTAAGCGGATGTGAGCCTGTCAAAGTACTATGTTGCATGTAGGCGGTGTCAAATACTTCGACATCATTGTAATCGAGCAATAACCCTTTACCGTATAAAGCCCAGCTAGGATAATTCGTCTCAATGTCGGTCACAGGATAGAGAGGCAGTTGGGCAAGTGGACAGGGCAAGTCTTGCAACTTATTAATCATGTCTTTTTCATCTAACCCTAAATTTAACCATTGCGTAGCGTCTGGCGCAGTGATCTGCTGGGCGACCAAGATGGCCAAGCAACCGCCAGCACTATCACCTGACAATACAATACGCGATGGCAATGCACCCAAGGTAGGGCAGTGCTCAGCTAGCCATTCATAAGCAGCCAGACAGTCTCTAAGAGCGGTCGGAGCAGCGTGCTCTGGCGCCAATCGATAGTCGACACTAACCACAGACCAGCCTGTTCGTCTGCAGACTGTATGACAAAACTCATGATGAGTATCAATATCGCCAATACAAAACCCGCCACCATGAAAGAACAACATAACTGTTTTGTCGATGTTCGTTTCATCATTACCTTGCTTATGCTGTTGGTAGCAACGCACCGTCATATCATCGCCGTCAGCGTTCGCTATTATGTCATCTTGCCAGCGCACCACTGCACCAGTTTTTGCCTTACCTTGTGTACGAGTTTTCGCGTTGTTTTTTGCGTTGATTTCTGCATTATCTTTAATCAGCGACTTTGATTGGTTATCGAACTGTTGCCAGACGTCTGGCGCTTGCATAGCGACTGCATCGGCTGCAAATTTGTGACGCAGTGTCGGCAAACTATCCAAGCTTAACGGACGTTTAAGCTTATTGTTTAACGCTATAATCAGGCGCATGTGAGTATCAGTATGTGGATATTTCTGAATATCTGCACCATTAACAAGTGCATTTAACTTATCAAGTAAGGGCGTTGGTAGATAGCCAAGACTTTTTAGCATGTGGTGTAAGGCATGCTTTTGATAGCGTGCTGGTAAATGGAGAGTATCGCTAGAGTGGCGATGGTTTAGACGACTAAATGACAGATGACTGTTATTTAGTAAGCCGCCTTTTGGCGCCTCACTGTTTGCTCGATTGCGCAGCACTTTTATAATAGTAGCAATGTTATTCACCAGTACATTGACAGATGGCGTTGGTAAAACAGGCATAGTATTCCTTAGCGAATTTAGTAAAAAGAAAAACAACTTATAGCAGGTAGCTTGGTTGTAGTTAACAAACCTATGATGTCACGCACCTGTTTGCTGCTGGTTTTTAACGTCCTTTACGCGAGTCTTTATCTATGAAAACTCATTATTTCATCAAAAGCCAAAAATTCATCTCATTTAGGCTTGAAATTTATGCTTAGGGTCTTTATCAAGCAGCTATCAGAATACAATTGTATTGAACGTTTATTTATAAGAAATCTAGATTTTACGGTTTTATTTTATATTAAGTTTAAGCACCATTACTAAAATCATAAGGAGCTATTATGACTGAACAAGCACCCAATCATGAGTTTGATACCAATGATCCAAAGGCGGCTCAGAGTAATATTGAGCGTGAAGAAAGCCTTTTAGAGGAAACCATGAACGAATTTGATCCAGAAAACAACTCAGGCGCAGAAAGTACGGTTAAAAACGATATTGATATCGATGCTTTTCATGCACGTATTGCTGAGCTTGAAGGCGAGGTAAAACAAGCCAAAGAAGGAACGGCTCGTGCCAATGCTGAAGCTTACAATGCGCAAAAGCGTATGGAGCAAGAAACTGATAAAAGTAAAAAATTCGCCCTACAAAAATTTGCCAAAGATCTACTAGAGATCGTCGATAATTTAGAGCGCGCTATTGAGAGCGCTACTGATAACGACCCAGTGACTGAAGGTGTGCAGTTGACTCATAAAGCGCTACTTGCGGTCCTTAATAGACATGGCGTAGAGGTGGTCGATCCACAAGGCGAAAAGTTCAATGCAGACTTTCATGAGGCAGTCGGTATAGATGCTGACGCTGAAGCGGACACCGTTGGTACAGTATTGCAAAAAGGCTATAGCTTGAATGGCCGTTTATTACGTCCAGCTATGGTACGTGTTGGTCAATAAGTGAAGTGAGAATGAGTGTAAGCCTTATTAGAAGTAAGGATATTCACAAAACTTCACACAAAACCAAGTTAATGTACTGTCATTGACTTGAAAAAACACAAACACAAACCGATATAAAGCAACAAGTGACCACTTAAGGTCTGATACTCAAGCTTAGTGGCTTATATTAATAACTTGGTCTATTACTAAAACCAGTAATATCGTCCAGTTGTTTAAAAGACTAGCGTGGGTAAGCAACAATCTTATAAACAGTAATTTAGAATAAATTTGGAGTAATTAATTATGGGTAAAGTAATTGGTATTGATTTAGGTACAACTAACTCATGTGTAGCCGTAATGGAAGGCGATTCGGTCAAAATTATCGAGAACGCTGAGGGTACACGTACAACGCCATCTATCGTCGCTTATAAAGATGACGAAACGCTTGTTGGTCAATCAGCCAAGCGTCAGGCAGTGACCAATCCAAGCAACACTTTGTTTGCAATCAAGCGTTTGATTGGTCGTCGTTTCGATGACAAAGTGGTGCAAAAAGACATCGGTATGGTGCCATACAAAATTGCTAAAGCAGATAATGGTGATGCTTGGGTCGAAGTGAACGGTAAAAAATTAGCGCCGCCACAGGTTTCTGCTGAAATCTTGAAAAAAATGAAAAAAACAGCAGAAGACTATCTTGGTGAGAGCGTGAGTGAAGCAGTTATTACTGTACCAGCTTACTTTAATGACTCACAGCGCCAAGCAACCAAAGATGCGGGTAAAATCGCTGGTCTTGACGTCAAGCGTATTATCAACGAGCCAACCGCCGCTGCACTTGCTTATGGTATGGATAAAAAACAAGGCGATAGCACCGTTGCTGTTTATGACTTGGGCGGTGGTACCTTTGACGTATCAATCATCGAAATCGCTGATGTCGATGGCGAGCAGCAGTTTGAAGTACTAGCGACCAATGGTGATACATTCCTTGGTGGTGAAGACTTTGACTCAGCCTTGATTGAATACCTAGTTGCTGAATTCAAAAAAGAGCAAGACGTGAACCTAAAAGGTGACTCTCTTGCAATGCAGCGTCTAAAAGAAGCGGCAGAGAAAGCAAAAATTGAACTATCAAGTGCGCAAAGCACTGAAGTGAACTTGCCATACATTACTGCTGATAGCAGCGGTCCTAAGCATTTGGTAGTGACCATCAGTCGCTCAAAACTTGAAAGCCTAACTGAAGAGCTGGTTCAGCGTACCATGGGTCCTTGTAAGATTTCTCTTGAAGATGCCGGCATCAAAATTAGCGATATCGACGATGTAATCTTAGTCGGTGGTCAGACACGTATGCCACTAGTACAGAAAAAAGTACAAGAGTTCTTTGGTCAAGAGCCACGTAAAGATGTTAACCCTGACGAAGCGGTAGCTGCAGGTGCTGCTATTCAAGGTGCCGTATTGTCTGGCGACAAAACTGACGTCCTATTACTTGATGTGACACCATTGACACTTGGTATCGAAACGATGGGCGGTGTGATGACGCCAATCATTGAGAAGAACACGATGATTCCGACTAAGAAATCACAAGTATTCTCAACAGCTGAAGACAATCAGCCAGCAGTAACGATTCAGGTCTATCAAGGTGAGCGTAAAATCGCTAATCAAAACAAACAGCTTGGCCGTTTTGATTTAACAGACATTCCACCAGCACCACGTGGTTTGCCGCAAATCGAAGTTACCTTTGATATCAACGCCGACGGTATCATGAATATCTCAGCGACTGATAAAGGTACTGGTAAAGCACAAAGTATTCAGATCAAAGCGGATTCTGGTTTGTCTGATGAAGAAGTCGAACAAATGGTACAAGACGCAGAAGCAAATGCTGCTGAAGACGAGAAGTTTGCCAACTTGGCACAAGTACGTAATGAAGCTGATGGTCGTATCCATGCGGTTCAAAAAGCATTGAAAGAAGCAGAAGATAAAGTCACTGACGAAGAAAAATCATCAGTAGAAGCGGCTATCTCTGAGCTTGAAACGGCGACCAAAGAAGATGATCATGATGACATCAAAGCCAAGCTTGAAGCGTTAGACAATGCTTTCTTGCCAATCAGCCAAAAGATCTACGGTGAGGCTGGCGCAGGTGCAGAAGGTATGGACCCAGGTCAGTTCCAGCAAGAAACTGAATCAGCGGATGCAAGCCAAGCTAATGATGATGTAGTCGATGCTGAGTTTACTGAAGTAGACGAAGACAAAAAATAATACCAAACCCAAAAACTCGCTTAGTCTACTCAATGTAGTACTTATGCTCGTTATCTTTGCTATTCAAGTTTTTGAAAATGGTAGAATCGATACAAATTGATAAATCGTTAAATGAAAAAACGCATCCTTCGGGGTGCGTTTTTTTATGACCATGATTTTAGTGTTACTACTGTATATTATAAGGTTATGGTCTAAAAGCGCTCACTATCAGTACTTCATAAGTCAAGCTGACACAAGGCTGGCCCTCTTCATTTGTTGCCGAAAAATGCTGCCAATAGTCTCGCTCAAATTGTTGCAAACGCGCTTTTGTCCACTTAAAAGGTTGAGCGTTGACTGATTGCGTTTGGTTGGTCGACACTCCTGTCAGTTTCATGTGTTTTAATACTGCATAAGGGGTTGTAAACAGTAGATCAAAACGCTGAGTTGATAGTACGACTCTCTCAAAGCCAGCATGAGTTAATGCTAGCTGCCACTTGCTCGTTTCTGGATAGTGAAGCCCTTGGTTGGTGAGCGTCTTGATTTGCAAAAAGTTATTGGCGGTAAAAGTGCTAAATAGTAGCTGGCCACCAGCTTTTAATCGAGGTGCCGATTGCATGACAAAGCTCAGTGGATTATCAAACCATTGCACCGCATTGGCACTCACTATCAAGCTATGATCTCCTTTAAAGTCTAAGGTTTCGGCATCGCCAATGACTATCTGAGCATCAGGAAGGATGGATTGCAAGGTAGCTGTCTGCTCAGTACATAACTCGTTGATCAGCCAATGCTTGCTTTGAATGTGGGCAGCTAGTAGGCGTGTCATTTGACCAGTACCTGCGCCAATTTCTAATACACTGTCTTGTTTATCATAAGCAATATTAGCCAATAAAGATTGACATGCTTGCTGCTGAATATGGGCGTGCTGGTCATAGTCACTCGCACTAGCAAAATGGCGTGCGATGGTTTGTTTTCTGCTGCTAAAACGAGAAGGCGTGGCAAGTATTTCCATATGGCTTAGTACATCCAATTAAGTCGATTATTATTTTATATATCGTTAATATCATAAAAGACAGATATGGTTTGAGCATACTTTTACTCAATTTTCTTCTTACTAAGTTATCTTGAACCAACTAGAGTAAAATATCTGCCAAACCTCAGTATCTCCTAAATCATAATTGTTGTATCAACTGCTCACAATCCTCGGTTGTCAGTTTGGCATTCATAACCAGACGAATACGAGCGGTGTTGGCAGGAACCGTAGGCGGTCTGATAGGCAGCGCATAAAATCCTGCTGTTTGTAGCTGCTGTGCTTTGGCAATCGTGCGCGCATTGTCCCCTAATATGTAAGGCACAATAGGTGACTCATAGGTTACATTTTGACGGATAGGCGCTGTTTGCTGTGACTGATTGATGGCTTTGCTAATTTTTGTAGATAACTGTGCCAAGTGGCTGCGTTGGTCATTAAGTGTTGGCATTTTTGCTAAAATAAAGCGTGTCCATGCATGGTTGATTGGGGGTAGGGCGGTGCTAAATATTAGAGGACGCATATGGTTGATCAGCCATTGTTTGACAATATCATCACACATAATATAAGCCCCAACTGAGGCAAAGGCTTTGCCAAAGGTACCAACCAAGTAATCAATGTCCGCCAACGTCTGTGTCTCTTCTGCTAGCCCTAAGCCCGTCTCACCTAACACACCGATAGCGTGCGCCTCATCGACATATAGCTCAATGCGCGCATCTTTAGCCTTTAATTGTACCAACTGAGGCAAATCCGCACGGTCACCATCCATACTAAAAACGCTTTCAGTAACGATAATAATGCGCTCAACGGTAGGTCCTGCTTGTTCAATGAATTTGGCCAAATGTTCATAATCGTTATGACGGTAGCGGCGATAGCTGACAAGTTTGTTTTGACTTAAACGTAGACCGTCAATGATGCTCGCGTGTACCAGTTTGTCTGCCAACACAAGCGTGTTGACGGGTAGAGTGGTCAATGCTGGCAAGATCCCAATATTGGCATGATAACCACTGTTCAATACCAATACAGACTTTGGAGTGGGCATATCTTGGCGACACACGGCAGTGTGATACCATTCTTGCATTTCAGACTCTAACGCTTGTAACTGGGTATCATTTCCCGTGAGTAACCGTGATGAAGTCGCACTCATCTTAGGCAGTTGTACTGCTGACAGCGCTTCTAATTGACTAAAAAATTCAGCTTGCAACTCACCATCACTGCCCAACCCAAGATAGTCATTACTGGCAATATTAAGCAGAGTATGACCATTATGCACAACGTAGCGTCCCCGATGCTCTAGGTTTGGCAAATGTCGATATTGCTGTTGAGACTTCAAATGCGTTAGTGTGTCACGCAATTGCTCTATGATAGAACTTGTCATATACGGTTGTTCCTTTGCTCTGCCTCTGATTTTCCGGCTTTTTATTTAAGTAATGAGTAAGAATTATTGCACAAAAACGTTAGTTGTAACAAAAAATTTCATATAACAGGATTTGTAACCCATTTGATGACAAACACTTTCAAATCTTAACTCTCGTACCGTTAAACACTGACAGAGTGTAAGAAATAGTTTGTTACTATATCTTCATCGTTAGCAAACAAGGCGATATGGCTATAACAGCCAACACTAATAACTAACTTGTTTGTCAATTTTGTTCGAAGGAGATAATAATGAAAACCTTACAAAAAACATTACTTGCACTAGCAGCTGGTTCTTTATTAAGCGTAAGTGCACAAGCTGCCGTGTCGTATGGCAATGGCTATACTGGCCAACCGTATGTCGGTGTGAAAGTTGGTCAATTTGATCTAGATGTTAATGGTGCTGATGATCCTACCGCGTATGGTGTCTACGGTGGTTACAACTTTGATCCTAATTTCGGTATTGAAGCTGAGTATGTAGGTTCAGACGATGCTGATTATAGAAATGGTGACATTGATGCTAAAACCTATGGCGCCTATGGTACTTACCGCTATGCTTTCCCAAATACTGCCTTATATGCTAAAGGTAAAGTAGGTATTGCTAAAACAGAAGTAGAAGGCGATTATACAACTGCAGGAGTACGTCGTTCTTTCTCAGATGATGACACCAGTCTTGCAGGTGGCGTAGGTCTAGGCTATGCAATCAACCAAGATTTTAACGTTGAAGCTGAATATGCCGTCACTGGTAGTGATGCTGACCTTATGACAGTAGGCGCACATTTAAAATTCTAATGCATGCTTAAGTTACTACTATAAAAATAAAAAACGATCACTTTATGTGGTCGTTTTTTTTGGCTATAACTTTTATTATAAAATTATGTTTGGTACATTATCTATAATCATAACTAATGGTATCATATTGATTTTTAAGAGATTATTTATCATCAAAGTGTGCTACATTAAAAGTTAGAACTGCAAAGGAGGATACGCTGATGATTGAGACTATTTGGATGATTGAACCTTGGCACTGGCTGGTATTGGGTTTTTTATTAATGATTGCTGAGATATTTATTCCTACCTTTGCAAGTCTTTGGTTTGGGGCTGCTGCCGTTATTGTTGCCGCTCTATCATGGCTGCTACCTGTTCCTTTGATATTGCAGGTCATTATCTGGTTAGCGTTGTCAGTATTATTTATGTTTGCTTGGGTTAAGTATATAAAACCATTATCGATAGATCGTACCAAAGCTGGATTGGGTGGCGGGGTAATCATCGGTGAAACTGGTATGATTATAGTTAAACCGCAAGCAGGCAAGTTGGGTGTGGTACGATTTAATGTACCAATTGTGGGTGCAGATGAATGGTCGTGCCGAGTCAATGATGAAACGGTTGAAGTGGGTGATCGAGTTGTGGTAACAGATATAAGCGGTAATGAGCTGATTGTCGCACCAACTAGGCGCATAGAAGCTCAAGCGGTCAATCGTCCCAATATCGCTCCCACTGTTGAGAGTCATTCTGTTGCAGCTAAAGCAAAGGTTGGTAGACTAAACCTCAATAAACCTGGTCTTGATAGAGATCGATTGAAAAAAAAGTTTATGGATAAATAATTTATCGGACGGTTTGATTATTCACATTTAATTAGTAGCATAGAATATTACCTCCTTTTTATCATAGTCATTATTTGTCATACCATACGATACACCGGAGTTGTAAATATTAAATAAATAGGACGTTGCTGCTCCATTTATAGCAATGGTTCAAGGAGAGTGTTATGAATAACATCATAAATAGTATGAATGGTCTGAGTATCGTGATGGTTGTATTGATTGCCCTAGTCATTTTTACCGTTTTTAAAAGCGTGTGTATCGTACCGCAAGGGTACAAATGGGTGGTGCAGCGTTTGGGTAAATACCAGCAAACGCTAGAGCCTGGCTTTAGTCTCATTATTCCCTTCGTGGACAGAATTGCTTATAAGGTCACGACCAAAGACATTGTGCTCGATATTCCCTCGCAAGAAGTCATTACTCGCGATAATGTGGTGATAATCGCTAATGCGGTGGCCTATATCAATATCATGCGCCCAGACAAGGCGGTCTACGGTATCGAAGATTATGAGCATGGTATCCGTAATTTGGTACAGACTTCCTTGCGTTCGATCATTGGTGAGATGGATTTAGATAATGCATTATCTAGTCGCGATGAGATCAAAGCACTACTCAAGCAAGCCATCTCAGAAGACATTGCCGATTGGGGTATTACTCTTAAGACGGTTGAGATTCAGGACATCAATCCATCGCAAACCATGCAAGCATCGATGGAAGAACAAGCAGCAGCAGAACGTCTACGCCGTGCCACAGTGACCCGTGCTGATGGTCAAAAGCAAGCAGCCATCTTAGAAGCCGATGGCCGTCTAGAAGCGTCACGCCGTGATGCAGAGGCGCAAGTGGTACTTGCTAAAGGTTCAGAGGAGTCCATTCGTCTTATTACCGCTGCAATGGGTGACGAAGAGATGCCTATTGTCTACTTACTTGGCGAGCAGTATATCAAGTCGATTCGTCAATTGGCTGAATCTGACAACTCAAAAATGGTGGTATTGCCAGCAGATATCTTAAGTACAGTTAAGGGTATGGTTGGTGATAAGTTAAAAGTTTAACTGCACAAAGACTTTCACAATGTCATAAAAAAGACCTCACTTGAGGTCTTTTTTATAACTGATAATTGGCCCTATGTTTCATGAGCCTAGATGACTTTTGAAAAGCGATCTTTATGTTTTGTCTCAAGATATTCATCAAATACCATGGCCACGTTACGCCCTAATAGGCGACCTTTTGGTAATACACGAATGCCAGCGGCGTCCATATCAACAAGCCTATCTTTTTGCATCTCACCCAATTGTTGAATTTCCTCAATAAAGTAAGTAATAGCATCAATACCAAATTTTTGATTGACGTCTTTAAAGTCAATATAATCGTGACAGAGTAGGTTCATGATGACATATTCACGCAAGCGATCCTTAATAGAGGTTTTGATAACTTTTACCGCTGGCATAACAGCAGGGTTGTTTTGCGCCGCATCAATATTGGCTTGATAGGCTTGTAGATCGGTATCGTTTTGTAGGATGTAGCGGGTATTGGCATTGGCAATTTGACTGATAGATGAAACGCCAAAGCCTAGCAAGTCACAGTCGCCCATGATGGTATACCCTTGAAAATTACGATGCAGCTTGCCTTCGCGCTGTGCGACAGCCAACTCGTCATCAGGCTTGGCAAAGTGGTCGATACCGATATATTGATAGCCCGCCTCGGTCAGTGTATTGATGGTATTGCCAAGCATAGTGAGCTTAGCCGCTGGATCTGGCAGGTCTTCATCTTTAATTTGACGCTGAGCTTTAAAGCGCTCTGGCAGGTGCGCATAGTTAAATACTGACAGACGATCTGGTGACATCTCGATGATACGGCGTACCGTTGTGTCCAAGGTAGCAGGCGTTTGATGCGGCAGACCATAAATTAGATCAATATTAATAGAGTGAAAACCCAATTCACGCGCTTCAGTGAGCACATTTTCAATCAACTCTGCTGAATGCACACGATTGACCGCGATTTGTACGGTCTCGTCTAAATCTTGTACGCCTAAGCTGACACGGTTAAAACCAAGGTTACGCAATACTTTTAAGGTCTTACCATTCAACTCACGTGGGTCAATCTCGATAGAGTAGTCGCCTTCATCTTCAGGTAAAAACTCAAACTGCGTCTGCAAAAACTCCCATAGTTGTACCATTTCTTCATCACGCAAAAACGTCGGCGTACCACCGCCTAAATGTAACTGTTTAACGAGTGGCTTGCTACTATCTTCTGGCGCAGATAATAAGCGACTTTTATGTTTAATCTCTTTGATGAGGTATTGTAGATAATCACCTGAGTCGCTATTTTTTTTGGTGATAATTTTATTACAGGCGCAGTAGTAGCAAAGGTGACGACAAAATGGAATGTGAAAATATAGGGATAATGGAGCACGAGCTTCACGGTTTTGCAAAATTTTTGTTTCAAGACCCTCTGGCATCGGTGAGAACTCTAAAGCGGTCGGGTAGGAGGTATAGCGTGGCCCTGAGCGATTGTATTTATTGATCATCGCTTCATCGAATGCTGGTAGCTGTTTGCTGGTAATGCTGCCGCGCGTACTGGCGTACGGATTATCTGGCTGCATGACATGGCGTACTGTAGTCGGCTGCTCGTTAGCATGATTATAAGGCTGCTGGATGTTTTGTTTTGAATGATCCGTCATGCGACACTCCTCGTTTTGACTATAGTATGGTTAACTGTTGTAGAGTTAACCGCTAACGATGCAAATATCGATTAGTAATTTATTTTAGTAGCGCGTTTTGTACCCATTTTATCCAAAACGACGATAGATAAGAGGGTTGTTTATCGCGTTATTTACAGATAAGTGAACAGTCGCTAGTATAACAAATCCTTACTCGCAGTGGGGAGCTTAATGGATTTTTTAGTATGTTAAATATTGCTTATTTTTTTCAATAAAAAAACCCTAGAATTCATCTAAGGTCTTTTTTATTCGGTTAAATTTGGGTGATATTTATTCTCTTAATTGAATCGCATTACCAACGGCCTGATTGTTGATCTCAGTTTTGCTAAAAGGCATGCGTATCCAGTCCTTAGCAGAGTAACGACGCGTTTGATCACGATGATAAGGTCGCGTCGTATCTGAAGCTTGTGAATAACCTAATAGCGCCTCTACAACGGGACCTTTACTATCAAAGGTTACCGCTTGCATATAAGTGGGGCCGTGGGTGATTGGGCCATATGTGCCATCATCGTTTTGACTTGAGCTTGCGACATTGAAGATACCTTCGCCTCCGAAGCCACCATGCATTGAGATTTTCTCACCGTTTGTGCCTTCATCAATGACGAACTGTAAATCGGCAAGCGTGGCATCAAGTGCAATATTTTTACTATTGTAATAGTTGATAGCGTCGCCTAGAGCAGTACGCGTTTTGTCGTTGATGATTAAGTCACGAGGGGTATTGATAGGATCATTTTTATCAAATGGAGTTTTAAATCCTGCATAACTACTAAACTCAAAGTTGGTCCAGAATTTTCTGAAAACATGAGCGCCTTGGCTATCAAGGTTATTACGACGATCCCAGTTACTCAAGATAGTACAAGCTTGAGTAGCGTCGATGGTACCACCACCAGTTAGAGGCAAGGTCGGAGCAGCTTGACAATCGTCTAAAACATCATCCAGTACCAATTCAGCACCATAACTGCGATTGCCGTAGACAACTTCTTGCATATTATCAAGATTGAAAGTAGTGCCGCCTAGACCATCTGTATTATCCAATCGATCGAATATTTGAGTAAAGGCCATACGAGTACGTGGAGACAATGGCGAGGCATCTTCAGAGAGAGGTAATAACTCACGTCTCAATAACGGTGAAAATCCTGTTAGGGGCTTATCTGCATTACTCAGCCAATAAGAATCGTTTGAGTTAAGCACATAGTCATCACGAATTAAGAACGGTAAATTTGAGCCGCCAAAGATACCTGCTTGCGGTGAATCTGCATCATTACCCCATTCACAAGCGGCAGTACTACCATTGAGCGCAGGTAAGTTTGATGCTATTAAAGCGCCAAGAGCGGGACCAGCATTAGCACTACAGGTTGCTAGTTTTTCTGCGGTCACATTAGGCACGGTTGAGATATCTGCATACAGTGCTTTACCGTAACGGTCGGTTGCGATGGTATTGACAAACCCTAGGCCTAGAATGTTTTGCATTCTATCTTTTAAATCCTCAACGCTAGTTGCCATATTCATACTACGCCACTGATTGAGCGCGCGGGGATTTTCAGAAGCTGCATCGCGAATAGTATAGGCTACATTGCTTGCGTCCCCCCAACCAGGCAGTTGACCGTTTAGCGCTTTGGCATTCAACATAGGTCCATAGTGAGACACATATAACGATTCAACGCGTTCCCTGCCATCTGGCAACTTAACGGTTACCTCAACTTCTTCGATATCACGCTGCTCAAGCATACCGTCGCTATTTAGATAGTTATACTTCATCGGGTCACCGTTTACCAAGCTTAGCTGATAAAGGGTAAAGCGTTTGGCGGTAGAAACCGTGTGACTCCATGCCACATCCTTGTTAAAACCGATATTGATAAAGGGCTGACCTTGTTGGGCTGCCCCCATCACATCCAGCTTACCTGGCATAGTCAGATGAAACTCATAGAAGCGCTGAACACCGCTCCATGGTTCATGCGGGTTACCATAAAGAATACCCTTGTCGGTACCAGTCACATCGCTACCAAACGCATACGCATTACTACCGCCATTTAAGACGTTGATCGTTGTCATATCGAATTCAGGTGCGGATTCGGCTACTGGGTTTGTCGCAGCGCTGCTCATTCTTGAGCTGCCCATCACTACATTTTGCGCTGGCGGTGCAGCTGCTGCGATAGCGCCGACAAAATTAGAGAGTCCACCGCGCAGGTTGGCTTTGCCATAAACTGTCAATAAATCATCGGTAGTGATTTCTCGGACCCATTCAGCATTGGCACAAGCGGGGTCGATATTGGCAGCTCCTGTATCGCGTAAGTACCTACTATATCCTGCCGCATAACCTGTCACCGCATCGATAGTTTCAGGATCTTGAGCCGCTAGGAATTCAGCACGTCGCTCAGGAGAGTTGTACCACGTATAAAATACATCGTTAGCTAAGTTACCTTGATCACCTAGGTACCGCATACTCTCACCGCTAGCGACCACCAGTTCACGTGCCAGGGAGCAGAGGTTGTCCTCGGCGAAAGCATAGCCCACACCGTAGCCTAGACTTTTATAATCATTGGCAGTGATATGAGGTATACCGAACTCGGTACGTTGAATGTCTACGGAGTAAGTTGGTTGAGAAATCGTAAAGTCGTCATTGTCGTCGCCAAAACACCCAGACAGCCCAAAAGAAACTGCGACTGTGAGTAGCGCGAGCCTAGGCACACGCTGATTAAGCATATCAATGCTCATAAGCTTATCCATCCATGGTTAGTTGGTGTGTATAAAGCCGTTAAAAACAATAATTATCGAGCTTTATATGATCAATAAAATCCTTTTATTGCCAATGCTCTTTAGTACTGATGGTCACCTTGTACCAATCAGCCAACGCTAAATATAAGAGCATTTACTCATCATATAACAACATCGGTCATCTACACCAGCGATAAAACACGACATTTGCGCGTTGGTTAATAATACTTTATGATTAATGGCTCTCTATATTAGGAAACGCCGATGTCGTTTGCTCAAGTTTATACCCGTTCGGTCGTGGGCCTACATGCTCCCAAAGTCATCATTGAAGTACATTTGTCCCAAGGCCTGCCAGCATTGACCATCGTAGGTTTGCCAGAAGCTGCTGTACGCGAGAGTAAAGATAGAGTGCGCTCAGCCATTCTTAATTCAGGATTTCAATTTCCCAATCGCCGTTTGACCATTAACTTAGCCCCAGCAGACCTGCCCAAAGAAGGTGCTAGGCTAGATTTACCGATCGCTATCGGTATTTTGGCAGCCAGTGATCAGATTGATCCAGAGTCTCTGTCAGAGTTTGAGTTCATCGGCGAGCTTGCGCTCAATGGGGAGCTTCGGCAGGTGACAGGCAGCTTAGCAGTAGCACGCGCGATCAAAGCGGAAGCGTTGGCCTTAAAATCGTCAAAAGCATCTAAACCGTCAAAAAACAATGAGCTGCCACTGACTGAGCAATGGCAAGAACCACAAACCGCAGAGTTAATCGTACCGATGGACAATGGTGCTGAAGCTAGCCGTGTCGATGGTGTCACGATATTGGCCGCCCAAAACTTAAAAGCTGTCTGTGATCATCTACAATCACTAACAGACTCCAGTGCTACAGATAGGCGTTTAGAGGTGGTCCAGTCTAAACCTACACAGCAACACCTTGGCTATTCGGTAGACTTGGCGGATGTCAAAGGTCAGCATCATGCTAGGCGCGCGCTAGAGATTGCCGCAGCGGGTGGTCACTCGCTGTTATTTACAGGACCACCTGGCTCAGGCAAGACATTGATGGCATCACGGCTACCGACTATCATGCCGGATTTAAGTGATGAAGATGCGCTAGAAGTGGCGAGCACCTATTCAGTTGCAGACAGCGACTACGATTATGGCACACGGCCATTTAGACAAGTGCATCACACTATATCAGCGGTGGCGTTGGTCGGCGGAGGCTCACGTCCCAAGCCTGGTGAGATTACGCTTGCTAATAAAGGCGTGTTATTCCTTGATGAATTACCAGAATTCGATCGTACCGTGTTAGAAGTATTGCGCCAGCCGTTAGAAGCCAAGCAAATCACGATTAGCCGTGCCAACTCGCAAATGACCTTTCCGGCAAATTTTCAATTGGTGGCGGCGATGAACCCTTGTCCATGCGGCTACGATGGTGACGGAACAGGGCGCTGTCGTTGTCGTCCTGAACAGATCAAGCGCTATCAAGACAAACTATCAGGTCCGCTACTAGACAGGATAGATCTACATATTACCGTACCAGCGTTACCGATTGCAGACTTGCAAAACGCTCAGGCTGGCGAAGCATCCGAACAAGTACGCACGCGAGTAGCCGCTGCGCATAAGCAGCAATTACAGCGGCAACAGAAAGTAAATAATGAGCTAAGCCCTAGTGAGATTGATAAATACATTCAGCTAGGAGAGGGCGAACAGCAGCTATTACAGATGGCACAGCAACGTCTAAATTTATCTGCTCGTGGCTATCATCGGGTATTGCGAGTCGCGCGTACCATTGCCGATCTTGCCGATAGTATTGATATTACCAGTGCTCACGTATCTGAGGCACTAAGCTATCGTGGTAAGTGATTTGTTATTAAGTTAAAACAGCCCAATAATATTACCAGCATCATCCAAATCAATATATTTAGCTGAAGGGGTTTTAGGCAGGCCGGGCATTTTCATAATAGGTCCACAGATCACCAAGATGAAGCCTGCGCCAGATAAGATACTGATATCGCGTACATGAACTTTAAAACCAGTAGGCCGACCAAGTAGCTTGGCATTATCACTAAGTGAATACTGAGTTTTGGCGATACAAATCGGCAGCTTATCGAGATTAAGGGCTTCTAGGCGGCGTATTTTAGCCTCAGCCAGACTGCTGATATCAATATCATCTGCCCCATAAATTCGCTGTGCTATCGTACAAATTTTCTTTGCAATACTATGGTCATTGTCATAAGCCAAACGAAATTGGCTGGGTTTATGACGGTTGTCATGGAGCAAACTTAGCAAAGTTTTTGCTAAATCTTCACCACCAGCGCCGCCTTTCTCCCATACTTGTGTTAGCGCAACTTCCACGCCTCTTACTAGGCAAGCTTGTCGCACCAATTCAATCTCAGCGTCGGTATCACTGGCAAACTGGTTAATGGCGACAACTACAGGCAGCCCATAGACTTCCTGCATATTTTCGATATGCTTCATAAGATTGGGCAGACCACGCTCAAGTGCGATTAAGTTTTGATCAGTGAGCGTGTCTTTAGTTACGCCACCATTATATTTTAATGCGCGAATGGTGGCGACGATAACGACTGCATCTGGCGTCAGCCCTGACAAACGACACTTAATATCAAAAAACTTTTGCGCCCCAAGGTCAGCGCCAAAGCCTGCTTCGGTGAGTGTATAGTCTGCTAAATGCATGGCAACTTGGGTTGCGATAACGGAGCTACAACCGTGGGCGATATTGGCAAATGGCCCACCGTGGACGATGGCAGGTGTGCCCTCAATCGTTTGTACAAGGTTGGGTTTTATAGCTTCTTTTAGGAGTACTGCCATGGCCCCATGAGCGTTAAGGTCTTTGGCGTAGATTGGCTGTTTTTCTTTATTGGAAGCTATTAGGATATTGCCTAGGCGCTGTTTTAAATCGTTCAAGTCTGTCGCTAAGCAAAAGATAGCCATCACTTCAGAAGCAACGGTGATATCAAAACCATCCTCACGCATCACGCCATCAGTAGTTTTGCCAATGCCGCTGATAATATTGCGTAATTGACGATCATTCATATCGACTGCCCGACGCCAGAATACTTGTTTGGGATCGATATTGAGCGCATTACCTTGATAGATATGATTGTCTAATAGCGCCGCCAGCAGGTTATTTGCCGCCCCAATCGCATGAAAGTCACCGGTAAAATGCAGGTTGATATCTTCCATGGGCAGTACTTGCGCGTAACCGCCACCAGCTGCGCCGCCTTTAATCCCAAATACTGGACCGATGGATGGCTCACGTATGGCAACCGCCGTTCTCTCACCGCTGTTTTGTTGCTCATGTATGCGGTTTAAAGCATCAGCTAAGCCGATAGTGACCGTAGTTTTACCTTCGCCGGCGGGTGTTGGATTAATCGCAGTGACTAGTATCAACTTGCTCTGCTTGGCCTTAGCTGGCATGGCAAACACATCGGCTGGATTTATTTTTGCTTTATAATGTCCGTACGGTTCGATATGAGTGGCTGATAAACCAAGTTTTTGTGCAATGTCATTGATAGACTGTAAGGTAACATTTTGGGCGATGGCAATATCGCTAGGTACGGTCATATCAAAGGTCTCGTTGCAGAATGCAAGTGCGTAGGGTAAAGGGTTATTTGCTTAGTGTTTTAAATGTTGTAAACACACTAAAGCTTAATTCTTCAAAAGGTATTCAACCAAGGTAGCAAAGTCATCAAATGCTCGAGTAGGATTTAGCTCCCGAATGTCTTGCCCGTAGTTATAACCATAAGACAGCCCAAGGGTGTCCATATTGGCATTTTGTCCGGCTAATATATCGTTTCTTGAATCACCAATCATGACTGCTTGATCTGGGGTGACATTTAACGTGTCGCAGACATAGAGTAGCGGCGCGGGGTCTGGTTTTTTAACGGGCAGGCTATCACCGCCTAAGACTTCTACAAACACATCCTGCCAGCCAAAGGATTGTAAGATTTTGGGGACGAAACGAATGGGCTTATTGGTTACTAATGCCAACGTATAGCCTGCAGCTTTGAGTTTTTTTAGTCCGTTATCTACATCTGGGTAGGCAACGGTTTTGCTACCGCTAATATTGCTGTAAGCGGCAAAGAATACTTCCTCTGCATGATCGGCTTCCTCGACCGTCAATTCACCTTCTAACACTTCTATCTTCCCTACCAACGCGCGTTCAACCAACATTCTTGAGCCATTGCCGACCCAATTGCGTATGGTGTCGAGAGAGTAGGTCTCTTTGCCAAGCGTGGTTAGCATAGCGTTGGTTGCATCGGCCAAATCTGGCACACTATCAATCAAGGTGCCATCAAAATCAAAAATTAGCAGTTGCTTATCCATTATTCCTCGCTACTAGAAGTATTGCATTCGTTTTTTAAGTTATTAGATTTAAATTTTAGGTTTTCGTTCTGTCTTACCATAGCACAGCAAACTATTAAAACTAACTGTTACTGGGGTTTTTAATAGCTGACTTTTAACATATGCTATTCAACCTCTTTATAGCGCGCGCGGTGTTCCTTTTTCATCTTTAGATAGGTTTCGTTTTCGCGGCATTCATCCCATTTTTGTTTAAAAATACGGGCAGATTCTGCTTTGATAGGATCTTCCTCTTGCCGTGGTAGCTCTTCGCGCCCATGGGCCCCGCTTTGGCCTTTTTTATCATCAGGTACTGGTCCCTTATACTTTTTGCCGCCTTTATGATTGGCGTAGCGACGCGCGCGGGTATAGCCCATTTGAATAAATTTGCGCGCCATATCTGCACCGACAAAGTCATCATCCGCCAGATAATCTAAAAACATCTGATAAATAGTCTCGCTACTTTCTGTCGCAATATCAGGCGTGGCAAAGCGCCAGTGCGGTAGGATTTCAGACTTGTAAGGTTCTACCAGTAATACGCCTTGTTCACCGCGACCGACGCGATACAGCTCAGGCTGTGCACGCAAGTCTAAGTTTTTATAATCCAAATCATAATCAAACTCTCTCATAGTCTTTCCTTATTCATAGTCATTTTTTTAGTATTCAGCTGTCAAATTTATCATTATCAATACTATCGAGTATACTGAGCACAGCGGTCTAAAAAACAGCACAAAAATGTTATGCAACCGTGACAGTAAGCGTTTAGCATAAGAAGCGTCATTAGTAGAATCAATCATTGGGCAGGTCTGAGTAGGTAGATGTCATGACAGTTAGTAAAAATATCGTAAATAAAAGCAGTCTAGCTAGCTCGACTTTTACGATGTCATTAAAACGTGCATTCATACTATTAGCGCTGCTGCTTATAAGTGTGCTAAGCACTAATACTGCTCATAGTGCGTGGTTTGAGCGTTTGATACCGCAAGGAGAAAGTTATACAGTACGCGAGACAGATCGTGATTTGGCGTTTGTGATTGATGGTTTTATCTATGATGCGCGTACGTCTTGTTTTTTAGCAGTGGGCGATCGGGTGATATTTTTTGAAGGGCGGCATGGTATTGATTACCGCGCGACGATTTATGATTTGGACTCGCGTGAGCGCTGTCAGCTGCTCTTACGCGGCCGGTTGTATCAAGAATAGATCGAACCAAAAATTAAACATAAAAAAAGCCCCAAACATTGCTGTTCGGGGCTTTTTAGAATTCGTCAAACGAATGGTGGCTCGAGGCAGGATCGAACTGCCGACACACGGATTTTCAATCCGTTGCTCTACCTACTGAGCTATCGAGCCGTCTCGTTGAGGTCGCTATTAAACTAAATATACGCGTTGCTGTCAAGCTATTTTTGCATAATTATGAGAAAAGCTTAAAAATAGGTGGGTATAAGCAGTCAAAATAAAGACAATGTTACTTTTGCTCACTCTTTAACACGCAGTAGCTCATACTCGCTCATAATACGATGAATGTCTGTATCAACAGGGACA
The DNA here is from genome assembly GCF_052259005.1 of Psychrobacter sp. 1Y10. Taxonomy (NCBI): domain Bacteria; kingdom Pseudomonadati; phylum Pseudomonadota; class Gammaproteobacteria; order Moraxellales; family Moraxellaceae; genus Psychrobacter; species Psychrobacter sp. 1Y10. The sequence continues at coordinate 629,218 of NZ_JBQQES010000002.1, forward strand.
AACTCACGAACACCTTTTTTAACCTCAGCATCATAGACCAATTTAATAAACTTAGCATCAATGGCGCGGCCTTTATTTTGCGGGTGTACGGTCAAATACTGCAAGCGCTTGGCATTGGTTTGCCCGTCATCGAAGCAGGCTACCGCAGCGATGGGTTTATCATTAAACATACCGACGTATAAATATTGCCCACGTTTAAAACCTTGCGTAACGATATTTAATACTTCTATGCCACTAGGCTGCGTATCATCGCTATCATATAAGGCATGCAAGCGCTCAGATAACTCATTTTCACGCGCAGGTTTTTTGATGAGTGGGGCATCCAAGCTATTGATGGCAATCGCTTCTAAAGGCATAGTTGGTTCCTAGTAAATTGATATAGCATGGCGTTGTAAAGTCGGCGCAGGTAATGATTGATAAAACTGAATTCACTATTTTAGCAGAATGACATGATTTTGTACGCGGTTTAACGCTTGGTCATGGCGGTAAATGGTAGGGTTTGCTATGATAAGGTTATTATTTTTTAACGTTATTAATAATAACTAGTTTTTTTGACTATTTGTGTTTTATCGTTCTCACATTTGGACCTCGCCGGGCTTTTTTAGGCCTGTTTTTATTGTTTGCTTTTCATTGATAGAGAGTAGCCATGACAACTGATTCAAACTTAAATCTACACGGCCGCCCAGCACGCACGGCCACCGTTGAGCGCAATACTGCTGAGACGCAAATCACTTGCACAGTCAATCTTGATGGAACCGGTCAAGGAGTTGTCGATACTGGCGTGCCATTCTTAGATCATATGCTTGATCAAATTAAGCGTCATGGTTTGTTTGACCTTGACATCAAATGTACTGGCGATACTTACATCGATGATCACCACAGCGTCGAAGATACGGGCATTACCCTTGGGCAGGCATTCAATAAAGCACTTGGCGATAAAAAAGGCATCCGTCGCTACGGACATTTTTATGCGCCACTTGACGAGTCATTGACCCGTGCCGTTGTCGATCTTTCAGGTCGCCCTGGGTTACACATGGACATTCCGTTTACGCGCTCGCACGTGGGTACTTTCGATGTTGATCTATTTAGTGAGTTTTTCTATGGCTTGGTTAACCACTCGTGGATGACCGTGCATTTAGACAATCTCAAAGGTAAAAACAGCCATCATCAGATCGAATCTACCTTTAAAGCTTTTGCTCGTGCGCTACGTATGGCGTGTGAATATGATGAGCGTGCATTGAATACGCTACCGTCGACCAAAGAGGCGTTCTAGATGAGTAGAGCTACTAAAATTGCACTATTAGATTATGGCATGGGTAATTTGCACTCTGCTGGCAAAGCACTATCAGCAGTAGGCGCAGACGTCTCTATCACCAATGACCCAAAAGTCGTCGCTGCTGCCGACAAAATCGTTTTCCCCGGTGTCGGAGCCATGCGCGATTGCATGATTGGTATGCATGAAGCGGGTATTGATGAGGTCGTGCGTGATGCGATATTTAACAAGCCTGTGATGGCTATCTGTGTCGGTATGCAGGCGTTGTTTGAGCAGTCGGCGGAGAATGGTGGCACGGACTGTTTGGGCATCTTAAATGGCACGGTAGAAGCCTTTGACCCGGCGTGGACGGACGAGCAAGGCGCGACGATTAAAGTGCCGCACATGGGCTGGAACACGATTACGGAGATGGATACTAGCCACCCGTTATGGAATGGTATTGAGGACAACGCGCATTTTTACTTTGTACATAGCTATTACTGTGCGCCTGCCGATAGCGCACAAGTAGCGGCGGTATGTGACTATGGGCAGCCATTTTGCGCCAGCGTTATCCAAGACAACTTATTCGCCACCCAGTTCCATCCAGAAAAAAGCCATACTGCTGGCTTGCAGCTGTTAAAGAATTTCGTCGAGTGGGATGTGTAGATAGGTAGTAAACATAAATTGCATACTTGCTTCAGAATAGGGTAGATTATCGTTTGTATAATCTGCCCTTTTTATTATCCGTTATTTTTATTATTCATTTTTAGTTATCGTTGTTTAATGATACGCTCAATTATTTTTTGCTCGCTTATACTTGGAATATCTCAGTGGACTTTACCGCCTTTAAAATTGATATCATCGACATAACAGGATTGGCCAAAGATGCGCTGCATATTTATGTTGGCGTCGGCGTCTATCTGCTTTGTCTACTCATACTGCTGCCTATTATCAAAAAGCAAGGTATTCGATCATTCATCGCATTGATCGTGGTGACGGGTGTTGCTCTATTGGGTGAGTATTTGGACAACCGTCATATCATTAGACCAAGAGGGTTTTTGGCATTAGGAATGGTAGATATCAAGGCAAGTTTTCATGATTTGGTGAATACTTGCTTAGTACCTTACGTGCTACATGCATTAAATAAGTGGACAGCCATCTTTCGACCAGCCAATAAACCTGCCTCATTGACCAAACGCCATAAAAAAACGGACTATTAAACAGTCCGTTTTTTTTTGCTATTTGAGCTTATGATTTTAGCAGCTAATCTTATTTTTTGGCCTCATCATACAGCTCACGTACGACTTCACCAATCACTGCAATCCCTTTCTCCAAAGTGTCTTCATCCGCCGCAATACTCATGCGAATACATTCGTGCGCGTGCTGATAGTCGTTGACATCAACCCCAGGGAAGAAGTACTCACTTGGTACAATAAGCGTGCCTTTTTCTTTTAGGCGCTCGTATAGATCCAGCGTGCTAATCGGCAAGTCTTTAAACCACAACCAGAAAAATATCGCGCCTTCAGGCTTATGAATAACCAGCGGATAATCACCCAAAGCTTCTTTTAATAGCTTCACAGCGAGTTTTGCTTGCTGCTGATAAAACGGCTTAACTTCATTATCAGATAACTGCTTGATACGATCGTTTTCTACCAGTGGTGTGGCAATCGCTGCACCAAAGCGTGTCGGTGCTAGATTGACCACGGCATTCATCGCGCTGACCGCTGCGATCACTTTCGCATCGGCGACAATGATACCGGTACGCACACCAGGCAGACCGATTTTGGACAGGCTAAAGCACAGAATGGTATTGTTATCCCAGCTTAATTGCGCGTCAGAGTAGATGATATTGGGGAAGGGCATACCGTAGGCGTTGTCGATAATCAGCGGTACGTCATAGCGCTTGGCAATCTCGGCTAAGTGTGCCATTTCCTCATCAGTCAACACGTTACCCGTTGGATTGGTCGGACGTGAACAGCAAATTGCGCCGATACGACCTTCTTTTAACGCTGGCAAGTTCTCTAATGCCTCAAAATCCACCCGATATTTAAAGAAGCCTTCTCCGCCATCATGCGTGACTTCATCGATATGCGGCAGGACAGCCATGAAGTGTTGACCATCGATGTGTACGTCGCTATAGCCGATGTATTCAGGCGTGAGCGGCAATAGAATCGATTTATCGACAGACTCATTCTTTTCATCAATGAAAGCACCGCCAAATAGGTTAAACAAGAAGAAAAAAGCATTTTGCGAGCCATTGGTCAGGGCGATATTTTCCGCGCTCAGATTCCAATCATAATGACGGTTAAAAAAGCCAACTAAGGCATCAATAAATTCAGCATCACCTTGCGGGTTGGAGTAGTTTGCCATGCTAATAATGGCGCTACTATCAGGATCACTAGCGTTACTGTCATTACCAAGCGCTTGGTAAGTCTGCAAAAACAACTCATTCACCGCATCAATTTTGGCAGGATTACCACCGCCTAACATATTGACTGGCTGATCGCTTTTGAGCGCATCGCCCAAATCATCCATCAATTGTGAGATGCCAGTGGGCTGGGTGAATTTTTGACCGAACTTTGAGAATTTCATAAGACTACCATGCTGTTTTGGAGAGGTGTAAGAGGTTATTCATTGATAAAGTTGGGCTAGTATATCAAATGAGGGCTACGAAGGGAGTAAACAACCTTGCTTGATGCCGCGCTTAATATATAGGAGCTTGTCCGATATCGAACAAACGCTAACACAGCGTCCACCGCAACCCTTATATAGTAAGTGCTAAATTACAGACCCACTACTATTAAAAAAGGAGTCCTTATGAAAGCCGTATTACTTGATGAAAAAAGATTTGTCGCCGACCTTGCACGACCTACCCCCGAAAAAATAACCGACTACGTTACCTTTGAAGAAACCCCACAAGACAATAAAACCATCATTGAGCGCTGTCAAGACGCCGACATCATGATTAATGGCTCCCTACGTATCGAGCGTGAAGTGATTGAGGCGCTACCCAATCTCAAGCTCATCCAGCTCCTCTCTGTCGGCTCCAACCACATTGACAAACAAGCCTGCGAAGACAATGACGTCACGCTCCTCAACGCACCAGATTTTGCCAGCGCCACCGTCGCCGAGCACACCATGATGCTACTACTCAGCGCCATGCGTGCCAGTATCAATTACCACAACAAAGTCAAAAGTGGCGAATGGAAGGAGAAGGGGCGAGCCGACATCATTGATGCTGAGGCCATTGACCTTGAGGGCTTAACCATCGGTATGATTGGTATCGGTGACATTGGCAAGCGGATTACCAAGCTTGCTAAAGCCTATGACATGAATGTCCTATGGGCAGAGCGCCAAGGTCGCCAGCCTCGTAATGACGACTACACCGACTTTGAAACCGTCCTTAGTAAGTCCGATGTCATCACCATACATTGCCCGCTCACCGAGGAAACCAAACATCTCATTAACCAAGATACCCTAAGCAAAATGAGCAAAAAACCGCTACTGGTCAACGTCGCCCGTGGCAAGATTGTCGATAGCGAGGCCTTAGCTAGCGCAGTCAGACAAGAGCAAATACTCGGCTATGCCACCGACGTATTTGAACAAGAACCTGCCGGCGAAAATGATCCGATTGTCCAGCTCGCCAATGAAGGTCATCCTCGCATCATTCTAACCCCGCATATGGGTGCCGGAAGCCGAGCCTCGCAAGTCAAGCTATGGAAGATAATCACTCGGCAAATCAATGACTTTATTGAAAATAACTAAGATTAAAGTGATTGGGATTAAAATAAATGAGATGGGGATTGAGAGGGTTTTGGTCTGAGGCTTTAGATACTGGGGGTTTTGGAGCTAATCCTGCTTTTCGCTTGTAGTTGGCAGTCTGCGGCGCACAGCACCTAGGCACAGTAGCGTTCCAACGTCCGAGCGATCACTCCTGTGCAAGGTGCTGTAAGCGCCACAGTCCACCAAGCTACCGCTGCAATCAGGGCTAAAAAGCCTTGCTATGGCAAGGTTCACTAGGGTAATCAAAATCTTAACTTGAGTTTGGACGGTAGGGTGCGTTGTACGCACCGCTAGATTAAACAATCTATAAATTTAAACAGATTCTGTCAAAGGATGGCTATTTATGCGATTTTCGAAGTTAAGAATGGCTTTGTCTGACCAAGTTTTGAGAATTTTATAAGGTTACCATGCTGTTTTGGCAGGGGTTATCATGTTATTTAATTAATAAAGTGGCGCTAGTATATTAAATGACGGCTACAAGGTGAGCAAACCGCATTGCCGATTTGTCCCAACAGCAATCCACATTCAGCACTATACCTTTACCATCTAGAAAATACCTTGACAGAGGTAGAATAAATACTTTACCCTCTCAAGTAGAGTGTTTATTCTACCTGAGAGGATTCTGTTATCAAAGAAGATATTGCCATTAAGCTTGAGAAAGCTTTTAGCCAACATGGTTTCGCTGAGCCAAGTGTTGCTCAGCTAAAAACTGCGTGTAACGTCAGCCTGCGAACACTATACAAATACTATCCCTCTAAAGAGATGATGGTCGTTGGTGCATTGGATTATCGCCATCAAAGATACCTAGACTTTTTGCTCAATGAATCACCTCCCCCTGGCATAGCGTCTATTACTCATGTTTTTAACAAGCTCGAACAATGGATGCAAGAATTCGCCCCACACGGCTGTATGTCTATGAATGCCATAGCGGCTTTTCCTGACGATCCAGTGATTGCCAACTCAGTAAAAAAACACAAGCAAAAAGTCCAACATTTTTTGGGGCAACAAAGTCAGAGAGAAGATCTTGCGACCGCTATTTTTTTGCTACATGAAGGCGTATCAAGTGCATGGCCTGTATTAGGCAAGAAAGCCATCACCTCAGCACAAACCGCACTATCACAACTTTTAAAGGAAAATAAACAATGAAAGTTATCCCAAAGACGATGAAAGGTGTCCAGCTTATCGGTCATGGTGGCCCAGAGATGCTCGAATACCGTGATGATATTCCAGTACCTACTCCCACTTCAAATGAAGTACTCATCCAAGTTTCTGCTGCTGGGGTTAACAACACTGATATCAATACTAGAACGGCATGGTACTCAAAGGGAGATAGCAGTAGCGCTGATGCCAGTTGGTCTGGCAGTGCCTTGAACTTGCCTCTTATCCAAGGTGCAGATGTTTGCGGCACTATAGTAGCGGTCGGTAATAATGTTAGTCGCGAACGTATTGGAGAACGAGTTCTAATTGAACCTTGCCTGAGCGAAATCAATGGTCAAATACTGGATTCATTTGGTTACTATGGCTCAGAATGTGATGGTGGATTTGCTGAATATACAGTAGTCGCTGCCAAACATGCCTATGCGGTAAATAGTACGCTCTCTAATATCGAACTGGCGTCCTTCCCCTGTTCGTATTCCACTGCTGAGAATATGCTGACGCGAGCGAACGTTTCGTCAGATGATAAGGTATTGATATCTGGTGCTTCAGGAGGGGTTGGGTCGGCAGCAGTCCAGCTTGCTAAAGCACGCGGTGCTTATGTTATTGCTATTACCAGTCCAAGCAAAAATCAACAACTTCTGGATTTGGGAGCGGATCAAGTGATATCACGTGATGATGACTTGATCGAGATATTAGGCGAAAACTGCCTTGATGTCGTCATCGATTTGGTCGCAGGAAAGCAGTGGCCTGAGTTTTTACGATTACTAAAACCAAGAGGTCGATATGCTGTATCTGGTGCGATTGGAGGAGCATTGGTTGAGCTAGATATCAGAACACTTTATCTAAAAGACTTAACTTTTTATGGCTGTACTTCCCTTGAGCCTGAAGTATTTCAGAACCTCGTTAACTGTATCGAACAACGTAAGATAACCCCAATCGTTGCGTGCACCTTTCCACTAAAAGAGATACATACCGCTCAAGAGGTGTTCTTGGAAAAGAAGCATGTCGGTAAGATTGTTTTGAAAGTTACTCAAGAATGACCATACGCTAACAATAAATAAGGAGCTGTAGTAGATAAGCACTATACTAGACTGCTGAAATGAAGATAACCCATCATAAATTAAGTAAAAAACCACGGTTAAGATTGCTAGAACAGAGGCTGATTTACTTAATATTCAGCAGAATGCAGCAGCACTTTTCTACCATAAAACAAGACTCGTTATAGAGTATTATTTATCTCTTGAAGAAAATGACATTAAGAAGCATTTGCACTTATTTTTAAAAGAGTATGAGTTTAGATTCAATTATAGCTCACCATCTAATCAGCTGAAAACTCTGAGAAAATGGTGTGATATTTAATCTTTATCTACTACAGACTCTTTTGATTTTTTCTAAGAGCATTGCCTAAGTAGTTTAGGGAATGATAAATCTCCAGTAAAAAACTCTAAATCATCGCCCGAACCCTCGCCATAATCCCGCGTCCAATCACCAACCTCACATAGATAATGGCAATTGCAAACAGCAACATGATTAACGCTGCACCGCCAATAGCCAAGCTTGTCCACGGCACACTAAATTGTAGATTAAACCACTGCGTGATAGCAGCCCATGCGCCAACGCTGGCGATAACGACCGCAAAGGTCGCTGCGCTAATACCAAGCACGCCCAGCTCTAGGATATTGAGCATGTAAAGGTCGCGTTTTTGCATACCGAGTAGTCTAAATGACGCGCTGTCCTTCATACGATCTTGCGAGGTAGAGAGCAGCGAGCTGATCAACACCATGACCCCCGTGAGTAGGGCAAGCAAAGTGAACACATAGACCAAGCGGCTCATTTGTACCACCAGCTCTTGGATTTGCTCAGCGATTGCCGTACCGTCAATGGTGGTGACCGCAGGAAACTCGCGTACTAATTTGCCTTGTAGCTCTGGAATCGTATCTTCTGATACGTGGGCAGTAGCAAACTGGATTTGCGGGGCAGCAGATAAAACAGATGGCTCAAACAAGAAGTAAAAATACGGGCTTGGGCCACGCTCATAGCGCGTGCGAATACTAGTAATCTGCCCGATGATTTCGATACCTTGAACGTTAAAGACCACTTCATCGCCCATGCCGACATTGAGCATGCTGGCAGCAGTGTCTAAGATAGATAAGGGTTTGACTTGCTGATCGGCATCATCGATAGGCGTATACAGCGCGTCGTCTGTAAGCGAGTCAACGATATACTCGGTCTCCATGACCGTATCTGTATAGCTTAAGTTAAACACCCGCGTAGGATCATCGAAGCCATCCTCAGGTTCGATGTCTTTTGCCACCACGTCATTGGCCGTCTCCACACGGGCACGAATCACCGGATAATAGGTAACGGGTGCCTCAATGATGGTATCAATCTTATCATGCTGATCGCTCTGCACATCGAGCAAAAACAGATTGGGCGCGTCTTCAGGATAGGCATTAATAAACTGCGCATTGATACTGTGATTAAGTGTGGTGATGAGCGTTAGCACCGCGACCGACAGTGATAAGGTGACAAAGAACAGCGCGGATTGGTTGCCTTTACGCGCCAGATTATGAATAGCGATACGCTGCATCCAGCTGACCTTAGTGTTGCTTGCCAATTTCGCCAGTAGCCAGAGCCAACCACGCGCCAGTAGCCAAAATATCGCCACCAGTACGATTAAGCCGCCTAATAGCTGCGCTCCTAACGACAGCGAACCCACTTCATAAGCAAAGAAGGCATATAGCCCTGCCAGCACCAAGCCATACCATAGTAACGGTACGCGTCGATACCAAGGCAGGTCTCTAGTCTGCGTACTCGCACCTTGGTTGAGGAGGGTAGCAGGCTTAGTGGTGTTTAGTGTACTCAGGCCGCGCTGCGCAATCAGTAATGTTAAGACTAAGGCAATTGTCACGGTCTTGATGGCACTGATTGGATTGATGGCAAGACCCACATCGGCAGGCAAGATAGCCACTAGATAAGGCTGACCAACTTTGAGTAAGCCTAGGCTTAATATCACTGCAGCAACACAAGCGACAGCAGTCGTGACGATAAGCAGCTGATAGTAACTGCGCTTAAGTGAGCCGAGCGGCTCGCCTAATGCCAAGCGAATGGCGTTATTGGACTGCTGCTTGGTGACAAACGCGCTAATGACACCGTACATGGCGACCGCAGAGAGTAGTAATACCGCGATGACCAACAATTTTAAAAACATCAATACATTGTCAGAGATACGCGAGACCGAAGTATCGGCTGACACAGCGTCAGACAGCTCAATATCAGGATAATTGGTCAGGATATCTGTGAGCGCATCTTGCTGTGTGTTTATCAGCTCTAAGTCGCCTGCTATCTCGATACGATAGTTTATGCGGCTGCGTTGTCCTAATAGATTGGTTGACGGGAGTGCATCTTGCTTCATCAACACACGGCCACCAAAACCAAAGGTAGTTAGCGGTCGATCAGGCTCTTTTGTCAGTACATCATTGATCATGAATTGCGCATCGCCAATGGTGATACGGTCGCCGACTTCGGCCTGTAGACTACTGAGCACTTCTGGCGCGACGATCACACTGTCAGATGTTAGCTGCTCCCATAGCGGCTGTCCTGAGGCAAGCTCGGCTGTACCGTATAAGGGATACGACGGCGAGACGGCTTTGACGCTGGCAAGCAAGGTTTGCTCATCATTGACCAGCATGGCGCTAAACTGATAGTCATACACCGTCTGTGTATTAGGGATAGTTTCTACCTGCGTTAGTACTTCGCTTGGCCAGTCTTGCTTACTATTTAGGATGAGATCCCCACCAACGAGCGCGCGCTGATTGTCATTGATATAGCTATCGACAGACTGCTGCACAGAGTCGAGGGTCAGGTAGGTAGCAAGCGATAGCGTGAGCGTTAATAAAAACAATACAGGATATACCCAGCGCTGCCACCAGCTACGACTGAGTGCTTGCGAGCCTAAATCGCGATTAAAAAGCTGGCTTATCATGCCACTGGAGTAATTTGACTCTTTATCCATATTATCCATTAACTGTCGACCCATCTATCATACCGTCATGCATAGTAATGACGCGATCTGCCATGTCAGCAAGCGCAGGATCGTGAGTCACGACGACCAGTGCTGACCCCGTCTGCTGGCGCAGGTCTAATAATAAGTTCATGACTTGATCGGCATTTTGCTCATCAAGGTTGCCTGTTGGCTCATCAGCGAACACAATTTTCGGCTGCGATACCAGTGCCCGTGCTACAGCGGTACGCTGCTGCTCACCGCCTGATAGTTGATTGGGCAGACTGTCACGTCTATGACCTAAGTCGACGGCTTCAATCAATTCGTTGACGCGTGCTTTATTCGGACGCCGCGCAATATCAAGCGGAAAGGCAATGTTTTCCGCCACCGTCAAAGTTGGTAGTAAGTGAAACGACTGAAAGACAAAGCCCATCTCACGCTGACGAATGACCGCCAGCGCATCTTCATCAAGACTGCTTAATGTCTGTCCAGCCAGCTCAACCGAGCCGCTATCAGGATAGTCTAGTGCAGCAAGTAGACCCAGCAGAGTGGATTTACCCGAGCCTGATTTACCCATAATGACCACAAACTCGCCAGCATCGACATGGATACTCACGTCTTTGATAATAGACAGTGATTGCTCACCGACTTGCACGGTTTTGTTGAGATGCGTGGCGGTAAGTAAGGCTTGCTGTGCAGAATTGGATGTAGATTCTGTTGATAATGATGCTACAGTTGAGTTTGATAAGGTCATTACATAGTCTCAGTTGACGTAGGGTCTGTTACTTGTGCTGGCTCGTTAGGTATCTTAGTCAGTCGAATCAGTTGTTTTCAGTCTCTACCATTGCTTCAAGCTTGGGCGCTAAGATTGGCAGGATGTTATCATTGACGATAATTGTGTAGCCATCTTTGGTTGGATGAATGGCATCGGCTTGGTTGAGCTCAGGGTCTCCGCCCACACCATTTAAAAAGAACGGAATCAGCGTGACGTTCATATCTTTAGCGATGCGAGGATAAATTGCGGCAAACGACTCTACATAGTCAGAGCCAAGATTGTCATAAATCTGCATGCCACCCAAGATGACTTCACTGCCGTTGTCTTGCAAATGTTTAGCCGCGGTACGGATGTTATCTTCAACGGTTGCGACGTCAATACCACGGATAGCGTCATTAGCGCCAATAGTCAGTATGGTAATATCAGGCTTGGTTTGTGTTACCCAGTCTAAACGATTGACCAAGCCCGTACTGGTCTCACCGCTAAGACCTGAATTGATAACTTTGACATTCTTATAGCCCATGTCCTTTAGCGTTACTTCTAACTGGGCAGGGTAATTGTCATCAGGGTTTACGCCCAAGCCTTCGGTCAGAGAGTCGCCAAGTGCTAAAATAGTAATAGGTTGCTCAATCGCCACGACATTGTCTTGTTCAGTCGCTGTTTCACGTGAAACCTTGTTAGTAGTATCGTTAATGGCTTCTGTTTGAGAAGCATCTACTACAGGCTCGTTCGCGTTAGCACTAGTAGTATCAGCATCATCGGCTGGACTACAAGCCACTAGTGCTAAGCTGGTCAATAGCGCTAAGCTAAGTTTCTTTGATAAAAATTTAGATAAATAAGGCTTTATTAAAGGCAATGACATAGGGGTTCCGTTAGATATTTCTGGGCATTATCTGTTTTATATTAGGGCGGGCTTAACATTCACAAGTAGTTGTTGCTCTAGGTTAATTAACCGACTTTTTCTACAGTTGATTCAATCTAAAAGTGTTAATGTGCGACTGGTATAAATTTTCCTTGCTTGCTGTGCGACTTCGTCACTCCAGAGGCCGCGCAAAATTCATGCCAGTCGCACGTTGAGATTTTCATGCTTTTTTATTCAGAACTTTTGCTACCCAAAAACTCATTTATTGCCTGATAGGTTTGCTTGCAGATGTCAGGATTAAGATTTTCCATATTAAGGTAAGCATGAATGACCTTGTCATAAGTGATGTGCTGCGTATCGACGCCAGCTTCGCTAAGTTTGGCAGCATAAGCGACACCTTCATCATATAAAGGATCAACCGCTGCATTGATAATAAGCGCGGGTGGCTGATGTGCCAGCTCATCTCGACTGGCAAACAGAGCAGATTTTGACTGTCTGTCCTCACTGTTTTGAAAGTTGTTTCGAAAGTACTGATCAAAGTACCAGCCGATACGCGCTTGACTGAGTAGATAACCATTGGCGTATTTCTCAATAGAGGGACAGCTCATAGTAAAGTCAACACTTGGATATATCAGTACTTGCGCGCTGATATCATTTATTACGCCTGACTCTATTATTCTAGGGTCGCGTAGCAGATTGGTGGCTAATGCACCGCCATGACTGTCTCCTGCTACTACTAGCTCATTCGTGCTAATGTGCCGGCGGGCGAGTAGTTTATTTAAGCCAAGCAAAGCAGTGCAAGCATCGTTTTGGGCGCAAGGGTAGGGGTTTTCTGGTGCAAGGCGATATTCTGGTGCAACAATAATGTGCCCTGTATGTTTCGCTAAACGGCATAAAATTTGATGATAAACAGAGACGCTACCTGCTGTACCACCGCCACCATGAAAGTACAGCATCACGGGTAGTGGTGTCTGCTCAGTCTGAACTATTGAAGCGTCAGGCAAGCTAGGATAAAAGAGGCGCACCGGTACATGATAAGCAGGCACGTCATAAGCATCGTTAGTTGACGCATCATATTCAATGATGTCATCGACTATTAGCGCCACATTTACGGCCTCGGTAACAAAGGTATGGGTTAAATTTGCTAGGCCATCTCTAGCATTGATGGCATTAGGGATACTACCTGTTTGCACAAAGGCAGGGAGCAGCTGTTCATTTAATACCTTTAGATAATTAGCAACAGCAGGTAATAAATCGACTTGGTTTTCAGCATCAGCTTTGTTGGATTTAATAGAGTCGTTCATCTTCATTCCTCTGAATTTATCAATATTAAAACGCGTTTAATAAATGACAAGTCGGTATTGTTAGTGGTTGCTGATAGCTAAAAACACATCAAACAGGCTTTAAGCTAAGCAGGGCGACCATCGACCATCACCGGACGACTGACCATCCAAGCAATCACAACGTTGATAATCATTAAAATTAACATAATAAGTAATGGTAAATCCCAATCGCCAGTCGCTTCATGTAGCCAACCAGTCCCTAATGGACCAAAAAACGCTATCAAATACCCAACGAATTGAGCCATGCCAGACAGCTCGCTAGATTGGTTGGTCGTATAAGTCCGTAGCGAGAACAACATCATACATAAGGTGAAAATCGCTGAGCAACCAATGCCCATTAAGCCTGACCATAACCATGCTAGGTCAGTAGATAAGTAGCTTACCCCTATGATACCAATGACGTTTAATACAGCGGCAAAGACTGCCAACGCTTGAATAGGGCGACCACGGTTTACCAGCCACGTTAAGCTTAAGATAGAAATAGGTGCCATAAATTGAAACACCGAACCCATTTGCCCCGCTTTAACGGCAGATAGTCCCTGACTCACCCAAATAGATGGCAAGAAACTGGCAACGGTATAAAACAATAAAGACTGCAAACCCATAAAGACTGCAATTTGCCAAGCAAAAGACGTGCGCCACATGGAGACCTCTGAAGATCCTAACTTAGGCAGCTCAACCGCTTGATGACTAGACGATCCTAGGCGCAGACGTAAAAACACCCAAAGCACAATGGCAAATATGCCTAAAAGCGACCAACCACCAAGCGCCCACTGCCAGCCTACCTGCTCAGATAGCGGTAATACGACTCCTGCTACTATGCCTGCCGACACCGTCATCGTTAAACTAAATAAACCAGTTATCAGTGGAATATGTTTCGGCGTACGCTGTTTAATAACGGGTGCCGCCAAAGTGTTAGCAAAGCCGATGGCCAACGTTAGTAATAATGTACCACTCAAAAAGCCAATCCACGTAGGAACCACGGAACGCAGCACCATACCAAAGGTGAGTAGTGCAACCATCACAATGAGCGTATTCTCAAGGCCAAAGCGCTTACCAATCGCTGGTGCGATAAGCGCGCCTACTGCAAAAGTCAGCATTGGCACTGCACCTAACCAACCAATCTCAGTCTCAGAAATGTTGAGCGCATCTTGTACTACTGGCGCAATAGAGCCAAGTGCAACGATCGGCGCCCGCATATTGGTGGCGAGTAAAATTATGGCACATAATACGAGCCAAAAAGTGAAGCGTGAGGAGGGCAGCTTAGACGCCGATGCAGTATCTAGATGAGACTTTGGTTGCAAATTAGAGGGGGTAGACATAGCAGCACGACTATTATTAGAATAAGAAAAAAGACACGTCATTGAGCAGCGCCGAAGAGTCGTCGCTTGCACATAACACCAAAGAAAACGCACCTAAAGGGTGACTAACATCGTGAACCAGAGCTTAAAAATACTTGCAGAATGCAAGACTGTGAGCTTATTACCCTGATAATCAGGATAAATACGATATGCGAGTAGTTAATTCAAAAAATTAATAATAAGCGATTTTTATATAAAATGACTCATCAAAGTCTGATGGCATAACTAAAAATAGCGTTAAATCATATTTATATGACCTAACGCTATTATAGGAACAAATGATGGGTAAATACTACCAGCGTATGGTAACCAGCTTTACACTATACCGATTTACCCAGTTGAGCCGCTTTTAGTGCATTCTCTTGTTGTTCTGCGACAATAGAATCGCATTTGTTGGGATCATTGCCACAAAACGAGCAGTTTTCATCACCCATTAATTTAGCAACACCGCCACAAGAGCCTCTAAGCGGCTTTTTTTTGACCATATAACCAATACCCATAAATACAAAAAACAGTATAAATACAGTAAAGGTAATAGCGAGCATAGGAAGCAGTTGGCTAAGCATAGAGGAAACCTCAAGTTTAGAAAATAGAGTTATCTTTAATGATAACTATCTAATAGTATAGCAAATTTTTACGCTTTGCGTTTGTTGTTAATACATTCTCAAAACACTACAACCAAAACTCAAGGCTGCTTATCAGCACGTAATGCTTGCATTGCAGAAGTCTGAACTACTTGCCAATCATCAATACTGTTTAGCGCATCATTATGCTCTACCCCATCAGCCAATACGACAAATAAGGCTGCTATATTTTGCTTTTCAGCAAGGCTTAACGCCTTTTCGTAAGGCATGGCAGTCAGTGCAGTTGCCCAAGCATCGGCAAGTGCAACTGAGTCAGCTGCTACTGTCACCGAAGGAGCACCACCAACAATAGGTTTACCCGTTGTAGGATCGATGGTATGACTATAGTGCTTACCATCAAATATGACGGAGTTGCGATAGTTACCAGAAGTTGCTATATGCATCTGATTATTGGTTTTTAGTGGTTGACGAATAGCCGTAATTGTTTGACGTTCGCTAACAGTACTGCCCTCAATAGGTGCATCAATGGCAATCTGCCACGGCTGCTGCTTATTGTTAACGCCAGAAGTCGCTATTTCTCCACCAATCTCAACCATATAGTTACGGATGTTGTAACGATCTTTGAGAACATCAGCAATGACGTCGACACCGTAACCTTTTGCTACTGCCGAAAAATCCAGACCAATGCCATCTTTGGTCTTATAGAGAGTTTGGTCTTGCTTGACGACGCTATCAAAATCTACCAATGCTTGGGCGGTTGCGATTTCAGTTGCACTTGGCGGACTCTGTAAGCGTTCGACAGTCATAGTACTACCAAACCCCCAAGTATTGATAAGCGGTATAACAGTCGGATCAAATGCTCCGCCAGACTGTGCATAGACTTGTCTTGAGATATCAAGTACGTGACTAAAGTCAGCATCGATTGTAATAGGTGTGTCTTTGCCTAACTGATTAAACTTGGATATAGTAGAATCAACTTGATAGGTCGACATACTGTCATTAATCTGCTGTAAACGCTGATCAATGGCAGCCTGAATATCTGCCTCGATTACCTCTTCTGGTAATTGATAGCTGATATGATAGCTGGTACCCATTGTTTCACCGATTAAATAGTTATAATCAGGCGACTGTTGACAGGCGGTTAGACCAACTATACTCAATGCTGATAACGCAAATAATATAGGATTACTTACCGTCTTTTGATCATTTTGAGACCGGGTAGCGAAAAGATATGTTTGAGGTTTTTCTTTATTAAACATTGTAAATTTATCCAACAGCAAAAATGGATGAAAAAAAAGAGCGCCACTGTTGACGCTCTTTTTTATGTCTTTCATATTGATCATCGAAATAAATATGAGTCAAAATAAAAAACTATTTGCTCAATTGATCATGGTCTTGGGCCAATTTAACCACCGAAATCATCAAGCATGATGTTTTCGTCTTCCACACCTAGGCTGTGTAGCATGTCGATAACCGCCGCGTTCATCATCGGTGGCCCGCACATATAATACTCACAGTCTTCTGGATTAGGATGGTCTTTTAGATATTCTTCTAGTAAGACATTATGGATAAAGCCTGTATAGCCGTCCCAGTTGTCTTCAGGAAGAGGATCCGATAAGGCAACATGCCATTCAAAGTTATCGAACTCTTCTTCTAACTGATCATAGTCTTCAACGTAGAACATCTCACGAATAGAACGTGCACCGTACCAAAAACTAATCTTACGATCAGAGTTCAAACGTTTAAGCTGATCGAAGATATGCGAGCGCATTGGTGCCATACCAGCACCGCCCCCAACAAAAATCATTTCAGCTTCAGTATCTTTGGCAAAGAATTCACCATAAGGACCTGATACGGTCACTTTATCGCCAGGCTTTAAGCTAAACGTCCAAGAAGACATTTTACCTGGTGGTATACCATCTGGACCACGTGGTGGTGGACTTGCGATACGAATGTTGAACTTGATGATACCTTTTTCGTCAGGGTAGTTGGCCATTGAATAAGCACGAATGACAGGTTCATCAACCTTTGACACATATTTGAAAATGCCAAACTTTTCCCAATCTTCTCTATATTCTTCAGCAACATCGAAGTCTTTATAATGTACTTCATGCGGTGGCGCTTCCAACTGTACATAACCACCAGCACGGAAGTTAACTTCTTCGCCTTCTGGAATTTTGAGTACTAGCTCTTTAATAAAGGTTGCAACGTTCTCATTAGAGACAACTTCACATTCCCACTTTTGCACATCAAAAAACTCAGGGTCAATCTCTATTTCCATGTCCTGCTTGACAGATACCTGACAAGCCAAGCGCATGTGATTGCGGATCTCGCCTTGAGTAAAATAGCCTTCTTCGGTGGGCAGAATAGAACCGCCACCTTCAATAACACGGCAGCGACATTGAGCACACGTACCACCACCACCACACGCAGAAGATAAAAATATACCTTCACTAGCAAGGGTTTGCAGTAGTTTTCCGCCTGCTGGAGTCACCACATCATTATCGGGATTATCATTGATATGAATAGTAACATCGCCTGAACTGACCAGTCTTGAGCGTGCTGCCAAAATAATGGCAACAAGACCCATGATGATCAAGGTAAACATAGCAACGCCACCAATCGCCGTAGCATAATCCATGATATGTATCCTTAATCTATGGGGTAGGGGTGCGGGTACATAAATTTGATACTGTACCCGAACACCTACCGAATAAATGAATTAAATATGTCAAATCGCTAAATAGATGTCTAAGCTTAGCGGTTTAAATGGACATGCCACCGAACGACATAAAGCCGAGCGACATAAGGCCAACCGTAATAAAGGTAATGCCAAGACCACGTAATGGTCCCGGAATATCTGAATACTTAAGCTTTTCACGAATACCTGCTAACGCAGTGATCGCAACTGCCCAACCAAAACCTGCACCGACCCCATATACCACTGATTCACTAAAGTTATAGTCACGCTCAACCATAAATAAGACGCCACCTAAGATCGCGCAGTTTACGGTAATGAGCGGTAAGAAGACACCAAGCGCGTTATATAGAGCTGGGACAAACTTGTCCAAAAACATCTCTAGAATCTGTACAGTCGCAGCAATAAGACCGATATAGCTTAGTAGACCTAAGAAACTAAGGTCGATATCGGGAAAGCCTGCCCATGCCAGCGCACCATTTTTTAGAATGAACTGGAACAAAAGGTTATTGAGTGGCACAGTAATCGCCATTACAACAATAACAGCGACTCCAAGGCCTATAGCGGTTGAGACTTTTTTGGACACGGCCAAAAAAGTACACATACCTAAGAAATAGGCGAGCGCCATATTCTCAATAAAGACTGAGGTTATAAATAAACTAATATAATGTCCCATTAGTGACCGCCTCCGTGTGCCATGCCTTTAGACTGTGGCTTCATTACAAATTCGGCTTCTTCAATTTGTTCTGGCTTCCAAAGACGAACGATGGCAATAAATAAACCAATAATGAAGAACGCTGATGGTGGCAACAACAATAGACCATTTGGTAGATACCAACCGCCATCAGTGACTGGTTGTAAGATAGTGATACCAAACCATGTACCTGAACCTAGTAATTCACGAATAGTCGCAACGAACAGTAATACGGCAGAGTAACCAAGACCATTACCGATACCATCTAAAAAGCTTGGTACTGGTGGATTGCTCATAGCAAAGGCCTCAGCACGGCCCATGACGATACAGTTGGTAATAATCAAACCAACGAACACCGATAAGCCTTTACTCACATCATAAGCGACAGCTTTTAGTACCTGATCGACCAAAATAACCAAT
The DNA here is from genome assembly GCF_052259005.1 of Psychrobacter sp. 1Y10. Taxonomy (NCBI): domain Bacteria; kingdom Pseudomonadati; phylum Pseudomonadota; class Gammaproteobacteria; order Moraxellales; family Moraxellaceae; genus Psychrobacter; species Psychrobacter sp. 1Y10. The sequence continues at coordinate 648,151 of NZ_JBQQES010000002.1, forward strand.
GAAGCAATAATCGTCATCTGTACAATGATACGAATACTTGATGGGATTTGCTTACGAATAATTGAAATAAAGAAGCTGGAAAAAGCGGTTACCAATGTCAATGCCACACACATTACCAAGGCATTTGACATACTCGTCGTTACCGCTAACGCCGAACAGATACCTAATATCTGTAAGGCGATAGGGTTATTATCAAAAATAGGCGAGGTTAAAATACTTTTTGTGTCAGCCATGTTATGCCTCCTTGCCGTTTGCTACTGGTAGCGCTGCTGCCAGTTCGGTTGTAGGTTGAGCTGTCTGATTGTCTGGTTGTTTTGACTGACTTGCTTTTGTATCAGCGTTATCAATCGTTTGACCACTGTCTTTACGTAAGGTGTCTAGATAAGGTTTATACCCTTGCTCACCTAGCCAAAACTGAATCATATTGCTGACACCGCGGCTAGTTAGCGTTGCACCACTAATACCATCAACCCAGTTTTCTTTTGGATTGCCAGCTTTGGTAACACCTGTTGCTACTTCGCCACTATCGTCATACGAGTGAATGCCCTGCCATTTGGCACGCCATTCTGGCTCTTCAATACGAGCGCCCAATCCTGGCGTTTCTTTATGCTCATAAAAACTGATACCTTTAATAGTATTCATATCGCTTTCAAGCGTCAAGAAACCGTAGATAGTACCCCATAAGCCATAGCCTTGAATCGGTAGGACCACCATCTCAGGCTGACCTGCATCATCACTTTTAACATAGACCTTCGCATACTTAGGTTTACGACCAATACCAGCAGGATCGTTATCACCTAAGTCTTCACTCAATGCCTGATTTTTAGTTGCCTGACTGGCATCGTAAGCATTGCGATCTGGAATACCCGCATCGCTTAAGGCATTGTCGTCAAGATAGTTGCCTTCGTTTAGATCAACGATTTTTACTTCAAAATCCTTAAAGCGTTCGGCAACATCTTTAGCAGTATCAGACTCAGCATCATACATGCCAGCTGCTACTAGAATGTTTTTATTACGATCTAAGCGTGCATTTTCAACTTGTGATGGTTTGAGGCCGACCGCAACTGCTGAAACCAATACAGAACACACCAAGCATAGCGTTAATGCCACACTGATGGTTTTTGCATTATTACTTTTGGGCTTGGACATAACGAACCCTCCGAGCTGTTTGGCGTTTGATATTTGCTTGAGTCACAAAATAATCAAACAATGGAGCAAATAAGTTGGCAAATAAAATGGCGAGCATGATGCCTTCTGGGAAAGCTGGGTTAACTACTCGAATCAGCACTGTCATAAAGCCAATCAAAATACCATACGCCCAGCGGCCATTATTAGTATGTGCAGCTGAGACTGGATCGGTTGCCATAAAGACAGCACCGAAAGCAAAGCCACCAATTACTAAATGCCAATAAAATGGCAAGTTCATCATCAAGTTATCGTCAGAGCCAATCATATTGAAGATAAGAGACGTTGCAATCAGACCAACTACACAACCTGCCATAATGCGCCATGAGGCAATACGCGTCCACAGAAGCACCGCTGCACCCAGCAAAATAGCTAGTGTAGAGACTTCACCGACACTACCTTGGATATTACCAAAAAACGCATCACTCCACGTGATCGCCTGACCATATACGTTGGTAAAATCAGCTGGTGTCACACCAAGGGCAGCAAGACCTAGTGGCGTTGCACCTGAAAATCCATCAACCGCCGTCCACACTGAGTCACCTGATATATAGGCAGGATAGGCAAAGTAAAGAAAAGCACGACCAGATAAGGCAGGGTTCAAGAAGTTCTTACCGGTACCGCCGAACACTTCTTTTGCCACTACCACACCAAAGATGATACCTAAGGCCACTTGCCATAATGGAATATCAGGTGGCATGATTAGCGCATATAGCACAGAAGTGACAAAGAAGCCTTCGTTGACTTCATGCCCGCGCACCACGGCGAAGATGATCTCGCATAAGATACCGACAGCAAAGGTAACAATATAGATTGGTAAGAACTGCATCGCCCCATACACAAAGCAGGCCCAAATACTATCTGGATTGTAGCCTACCATACTAGTGATCATAGTGCGCCAGCCTTCAGGCTGTAACCCTAGTTGTGAGATAGCAGTCAGCGCTTGATGACCGACATTATACATACCCCAAAACATCGCTGGGAACGTACACATCCATACTGTAATCATAATACGCTTGAGGTCGATACCGTCACGTACGTGCGAAGAAGCGTAAGTCGTCGTACCTGGCTGACGTAAAAACGTATCAAACATCTCAAAAATAGCGTAATACTTTTCGTGTTTGCCACCCTTGGTAAAAGACGGCTCCATACGATCGAACATATTGTGTAAAAATTTCATCGTGGTTAGCCCTCCAGCTCAATGCGCGTTAAATTATCACGCAAGATATCACCAAATTCATATTTACCAGGAGATACGAAAGTGCATAATCCAACATCTTCTTCATCCAGTTCAAGCACGCCCAAATCAACCGCAGACACGATGTCTTCAACGATCAAAGCGCGTAACAACTGTGTGGGTAAGTAGTCTTGTGGCATAACCTCTTCATAAATCCCGATAGGCACCATCGCTCGCGGCGAACCATTACTTGTGGTAGTAAAGTTGTACTTTTTGCCACCGAAAAACTGCGAGATATAAATGGGAAGCTTAGAGAAGCGGTTTTTACCTGGACTAAAGAAGTGAAATGCTGGCCGTTCACGGCCTTCAGGTAATACACTAACTTGATTGTGGAAACGACCAAGATAAGCCACATTATCGAACAACTTACGTCCAGAAAGTACCGACCCTGAGATGATACGATTCTCGCCTGCCATCAATTGACCTTTTGTCAATGCGGTCATATCAGCACCGCGCTCAGTCGCAACCAAGTGTGGGTCCTTAACTGCAGGACCTGCAAGGCTTAACAGACGACGCGTATATAAGCGACCCGTCGTAAAGAGTTTACCAATCGCAATCACATCTTGATAACCGATCGTCCAGACAGTTACGCCGCGGCTGATGGGATGTAAAAAGTGAATATGCGTACCAGCAAGACCAGCTGGATGCTTGCCTGCAAAGCTATGATACTCAGTGACATTATTAGCCGCAGTCTTTGCAACTGGTGGCAGCTTAGCGTCACCATGATGACAGACAAAAGTTCTTGGGCTGAGTGTAGACAATACAGCCAGTCCGTCATTGAACGCTTGCAGCTCTTCATTAATCAGTAGCATTGGGTCGAACGCTAATGGATTAGTATCCATCGCGGTGACAAAGATAGCGTGCGGACGTGCACCGATTTCAGGAGCACGGCTATAGGGACGTGTGCGAAATGCAGTCCATTCACCAGACGCAAGCAATTGGGTTTCAACGGCTTCCGAGTCTAAGTCAGCAAGTTGCTGGGAGTCATAGCGCTGAAACTCTACTTCTTCACCGTTTGGGTCAACCTCAATGACAAGACTTTCAAAGACACGACGCTCGCCACGTTTAATGGCAATAACTTTACCAGCTGCAGGGGCCGTGTATATAACACCAACTCGTTTTTTGTCTTCAAAAACAGGTTGACCTTTAGCTACAACGTCACCTTCTGTGACGTTCATCGTAGGTTTCATGCCTACGTAATCGTAACCAATAAGTGCCACATGTGCTGGTCTGTGCTCTGATATCTCGCGGGAGGGCTCACCTGTGATGGGCAAATCCAAACCTTTCTTGATGGTAATCATAAGCGAAAACTTAGTCCATAGTCTAAAACGATACCAGACGTCCTGTTTGGTACGACAGCAGTATTCCAAAAGCATTATGACAGACCATCATGCAGCAGCAGCCTAGGGCGGAGCTGTGATTGAGTGCCTTAAACAGAACGCTTAAGTATTACTGCAAGTAAGAGTATTAACGCTGACCTTAGACTCCTTAACAACACGTTAACGTCTTATTCGAATTACCAAAGTGGCGACCGGCTACCAAGATGCATCATAAGTCTATCAAATAAAAGTAAACCTCTAAAACCAACTGCTTAGAGTGAGCACTTTAAAATATAGATGAACCTACAATACGTTTTATTGAAATTTATAACATTGTAATACTAGTATCATGTGATTGAGTCTAAAACAGAAAAAACTCTCAGACGCAATATATGATAAGTTGATTAAAAACAAACCGATTAACGGAGGAGGATACAATTTTAAATCATACCCATCTATCGAAAATCAGGCTGTCATATCTTTATAGTTATGTCCTATTATAGCCAAACACGATCAATCTATGTAAAAGCTCAATAGGCATTGCTAAGATATAGAAACAAATACAAATTTACCTAGGATTATACGCTAAATTAACCTAAAATTGCCAGTTAGTAATTGAATTTATCTAATTGTAGTACCTAATTTAGCGGTCGAAACTTATAGTTATCAATCATCAAAAATACTCAGACGACTATAATAGTTTTAACTTAAAATATAAACTAAAGTTGTTCTTAGAGACAAATATTTGGTTAAGTGCATACTTTATAGTATTTTCTTCCTAATTATCAATTATTGTTGTTTCTGTTGTACTTTCGCTATCCATAAAACGTTTTATAAGGAGTACTATATGTGTGCTGCGCCTGTAATTATCCCTGCTATCGATCTAAAAGATGGCAAATGTGTACGCTTAAAACAAGGTCGTATGGAGGATGATACCGTATTCTCTGACAATCCTGTGGCTGTAGCGGGTCGCTGGGTAAAAGAGGGAGCACGGCGTTTGCATCTGGTTGATCTCAATGGCGCATTTGATGGCGTACCAGTTCACAGGCAAGTGGTCAACGATATCGCCAAAGCCTACCCAAACTTGCCTATTCAATTGGGTGGCGGCGTACGTAATATGCACACCATTGAACAATATATCACAGCAGGTCTCACCTATATTATTATAGGAACCAAAGCGGTTGAAGAACCTGATTTTGTGACGGAGGCTTGCCGTGAGTTTGCCGGGCATATTATCGTTGGTATTGATGCTAAAGACGGTATGGTGGCCACTCATGGCTGGGCGAATGTCACGGACACCAAAGCGACCGAGCTTGCCCGCCGCTTTGCTGACGTCGGTGTATCATCCATCGTTTATACTGATATTGCTCGTGATGGTATGATGCAAGGGGTCAACGTCGATCAAACGGTCAACCTTGCACGTGAAGGCGGTTTGCCCGTTATAGCGTCGGGCGGTGTCACTGATATGCAAGATATCGAGCTATTAAAGCCTTATGGCGATTGTATTGAAGGGATTATTACAGGGCGGGCGATTTACGAGGGCACACTGGATCTTGGAGAGGCACAAAGCTATCTAGACAGTTAATAGTTTATACATAGGGTTGTCTGTATTGTCTACAAAGACTATGGTTGTTCATTACCTTCAACAAGGATACTTATGATAGCTATTTTTGACTATCTATCTTTACGCAGATACTTGCCAGTTATAGGTCAGCTGTTATTATTAATAAGTATCTTTTATGGCTCTCCTGTTCACGCGGCTAGCGAAGAGTTAACAAGCGTAGCAGCCGCAGCAGGCATAGATAACAGTACTTTACTAAATTTAGAGGCAGAGTCTGAGACAGAAGCGGAACGTGATACATCAGCACTCATAGATGCGCCGCCAGTCATTAGTGGGGAAAGTACCAATAATGCTCAAATTGAAACCACGCCCACTTTGCAAAAAGACAATGAGATCCGTCAACGTATTAACGGTATTTTCTCTGAGATTGATGGTTTACAAGCTGTCGATGTGAGCGTTACTCAAGGTGTCGTCACCTTAGGTGGAGAGACCCCTAATGAAAAAAAGGCGCAACAAGCGATCAATTTAACCAATCGTCTAACAGATGTAGTAACGGTTGAAGACAATATTAATCGAACGCTCGATGTGCAAGACAATGTGTCAACAGTATATCAAGGACTGAAGACTCAAGGTATAAACCTAATCAAAGCCACTCCATTGCTGTTAGTCGGTATTGTATTATTTGGCTTGGTGGCATGGTTTGGTAGCTGGCTATCTAAACGACAAAAAATGTGGCAGCGTCTTACTCCCAATCCTTTTGTAGCTGAGTTACTGGCGCAAACTATTAAAGTAATCTTTATCATCTTTGGTTTGATATTGGCCTTGAGCCTGATAGGTGCTGAGACCATCTTAGGTACGCTTCTTGGCGGGGCAGGGGTCATCGGTATCGCTGTTGGTTTCGCAGTCAAAGATACTATTGAGAACTATATAGCCTCTTTAATGCTCAGTATTCGCCAGCCATTTCGTGCCCGCGACCAAGTCGTAATCAATGGTCAAGAAGGTATCGTGGTGCGTCTGACCTCAAGAGCAACGATTTTAATGACGCTAGATGGTAATCAGCTGCGTATTCCTAACGCTGAAGTCTTCAAAGGTACGATTTTAAATTACACCAAAAACCCTGAGCGCCGTTTTACCTTCGAGCTGGGTGTAGATGCCAATGACGATCCACTCGCAGCGATTAAAGTCGGACTTGATGCGATATACAAATTAGACTTTGTGTTGGATGAGCCTAGAGCTATTGCTATCATAGCCAACGTTGGTGACTCTAATATTATTCTTGAATTTCAAGTATGGGTGGATCAGTCAGAAACTGATTTTGCAAAAGCCCGTAGTATTGCTATTCGTGAAACCAAACACGCTTTAGAAAACGAAGGTTTTAGCTTGCCTGAACCTATTTATCGTTTACGTTTCAACGATAAGTTGGAAACAGCCTTTGAGCATATGCAAGAGAGTAGAAGTAAAACAGGCTCTGAGATGACTGTCACACCGCTAACTTCTGGTGCAGAAAACCAGCAGACCAAAGATGACAAGGATAAACAGCAAGCAAAGGCGCGTGCAAAGCAAATTTTGGATGGGCGCGACAGCAAAGATGTATTTGATGCCCGTCCTGATGAAAAACTTATGCAAAAAGTTGAGCAGGAAATTGCAGAGAATTCTGATGAGACTGATCTATTGAATAACAATAGCCCACAAGAATAAGCTGTATGTATAAACGTAAAAAAGGCTAAAGATGACTTTAGCCTTTTTTGTTATTTTAGTATTTTGTCTAAACCTAGCTCTTTTTATTTGAACCTTTGCGGCTTCGGCCATTACTTTTCTTGGCGGCGCTTTTTTTCGTTTGATCTTTTTTTGTTTGATTCATCTCGCTAGCTTGTATCTTCGCTTTCAAGTCAAAATCAATCTGCAGCAGATCCATATTGACACCAGCAACTTGTACTTTGACCAAATCACCAAGACCAAACAAGGTGCCTTTATCTTTACCAATGAGCTGTTGTTGGTGCTCATCATAGACAAAGAAGTCATCACCAACGTTTGAGATATGAACCAGACCATCAATATATAGGTCAGTCAATGTCACAAATAAACCAAAGCTTGTGACGGTTGTAACGACACCATCAAACTCTTCACCAACATGATCTTTCATATAATGACATTTTAGCCAAGACTCTACAAAACGTGATGCCTTTTCAGCACGGCGCTCAGTATCTGAGGTTTGTGTGCCTGCGCCATCAAGAGAGAAATCCATAACAGGCTGTTTACTATTGGTTACCTTGGCTTTAATCGCACGATGTAACATCAGGTCCGGATAACGACGAATCGGTGAGGTAAAGTGACTATACTCATCATATGCCAGACCAAAGTGACCAATGTTATCGGGCGCATAGTTAGCCTGCATCATTGAGCGCAGCAGCATACTATGAATACTGATTGCATCTGGACGATCTTTTGTCGCTTCAATAATACGCTGATAGTCGGCCTGCGTTGGATTCTCTTCAGGGAAACTTAAACCAAAGTTCTTTGCATATTCGTGAATACGCATTGATTTTTCGCTGTCAGGATTGTCATGGTTACGGTATAAAACAGGCAACTCATTTTTTAGCGCAAAGTTTGCTGCACAAGTATTGGCAAGCAACATACACTCTTCAATAAGCTTATGAGCATCACCGCGAGTACGTGGTAAGATGTCCGCGATACCGCCTTCTTCGTTGAACTTTATATAAGTCTCAACGGTTTCAAACTCCATTGCATGACGATCTTCACGCTTTTTGATAAGCAACCCATACAATTGATGAAGCGTATCGACAGACTTTTTGACGTCTTTATTACCTGTTAAAGATTCAGGGACACTCTTATCTTTTGGATTAGCAAAATAATCATTTACCTGATTGTAGGTTAGACGTGCCTGTGAATGCATAACACCAGGATAAAACTCGTAACCTGTGATCTTGCCTGCACGTGATATTTTAATATCAGCAACCATACAGAGACGATCCACTGAAGGGTTTAACGAACATAAACCATTCGACAATACTTCAGGTAACATAGGAATCACACGGTGCGGAAAATAAACCGACGTGCCACGCTCATAGGCGTCTTGATCTAGTGGAGAGTTTGGTGTCACATAATGGCTGACATCAGCAATAGCGACCAACACTCGATAGTTCCCGCCTGAGCGTTTTTCAGCAAATACTGCATCATCGAAGTCACGCGCATCTTCACCATCAATAGTGATTAATGGTAGGTCACGTAAGTCCGTACGACCTTTAAAGTCCTTCTTACTAGGCTCTCTATAGTCATTGGCTTGTTTGAGCGCTTCTGCACTGAATTCAGAGGGTATATCGTAATTGAGTAGAGTAGTTTCAATGATAAGTTCACGGTCATTGTCGTCACTCAGCACCTCTGTAATCTTACCTGTAGCAAACTCGTGCTGATTGGGCCAGTCAATGACATCAACTTTCACCGGATCGCCTTGTTTGGCACCTACCGCTTGTATATTATCATCAGTGACGGTGATTGGTTGATGGTTGTTTGGGCTGCCAAGCTCAACACAATAACCATCTTCATCACGAGTAAGCGTACCAATAAACTGATTTTGATGACGTTCAGTCACATCAACGATACGACCTTCGGTACGACCACGGTTATCTGTTGTGGTGCCGACAGCATCGACCATGTCACCGTTAAATACCCAGCGCATTTGTTTTTCATGTAAAAACAAATCTGGCATATCTTCTAGTACCACAAAACCAAAGCCTTTTGGATGAGCAGATACCGTACCAGTAACCACATCTTGTTGCGTGACTGCACGAAAGCGATAAGGGCGTCCTTCACGATTTACTTGTCCATCACGAGCCATGGCTTTGAGACGATTGCCTAATGCGTCAAACTGGTCAGGATCATTGATGTCAAAAGCTTTTGCCAGCTGTTGATGTGTCGGTTCATCGTTTTCAGCGATCGTACGTAGTATCAGCTCACGACTAGGGATAGGATTGTCATATTTCTGTGCCTCACTTGAGGCGTTTGGATCATTCCAACTCATAAATTACCGTATCTATTTTTAAAATTATTAATAATGGCTATCTTAACACGAACGACGCTTTAATACCCGACGTCAATGAGGTTATATCTATTCGATAGCTGACTGTTTGGGTAGACTGTTTAATCAAATATCGATGTCAGTAGTACCAGATTGGTTTGCAATCTTTTTACTGTCTAACTCTTTTGATACTTCAATTACAGTCGTTTGATTAGATTTATCTAAATACTTTTGTGCTTTATCCACTTCACTCGTTAAGGTATTGACCGTTTGCTTCATGCTCTCTAAAGCTTCAACTTTATAATTACTAATCATATCCATCGTATCATAGACATTATTGAAGGCGTTTTGCAGTTTATCAAGCTCAATAGTACTACTGGTTGCTTGTTCATGAATTTCACCAGATTGACGTTTGAGCATCGCTGAGGTTGACTCAATCAAACTACTGGTCGTTTTGTTCAATGCCGTGATCTGATCTAAGACCAGTTTTTGATTGGTCATAGCTTGTGCAACCACGACGGCTGTCCGTAATGCAGAAATAGTCGTTGTAGTAGCGCGATCCACACCTTTAATAAGTTCCAAATTATTTTTACGAATGGTATCTAATGCCAAATAGCCTTGTACGTTAACAGCCAGCTGTGTCAAAAAGTCAGTGTTTTTTTGGCGTACGTAAAACAGCATCTCTTCTTTTATGATGCGGGCCTTTTCAGGGTCAGTCGCTTCTAAAGAATAGACTTTTTGCTCAAGCTGCTCATCAATCTTTTTGCCGACGTAGATATACTGGCGAATGGATTGCATCAAATCCCACATATTGACTTTTTCTTGCTCGATCATCGCATTGTCTTTGAGCAGCTCATCCTTACCATTATAAAGACTGGTCACCACCGCGTTAATATGCGACTGTGCGGATTCATATTGACGAAAATAATCTTGAACTTTATTGCCAAACGGTATGATGCCGAACAGCTTGCGCGAATTGGTCAACTCTTTTTTGCTTGGGTCCAAGTCTTCTACGATACCGCGTAATTCAGTCAATGATTTGGCAATTGGTGAATTATCAAATAGGCTATCATTGATACTCTTAGCAGGAAGTTCTAACATTCGGTTAGACACTTGAGCCGACTCACGAATCTCTTTAGTACCTAAGTTATGAATGGATTGTAAGTTTTCTTGAAAGTCAGGTCCATTTACTGGATTGGTAATGACATGATCTACAAAAGCATCGACTTTAGCATCAAGCTCTGGAATCTGACTTTTATCCAGCTTAACCATCTGATCCGCTTCGCTTTTTTCCACCTCTTTTACAGGGTCAGGTGGCGTCAAAGAGATACTTGGCGTATTCGTATTTTCTGGCGGTGTAAGTTCTTGCATAAGTGTTCCTGTCAATAAATGATAGATTAAAATGTTTGAATTATTCAATGATGTTAGGTAACGTTTAGTCTGCTAGTTCAAGCAAGTAGCATAATTGCTAAAGATCTATTAATTGACTTATGGTTATTAAATGATCATTAATAGGAAATACAAAGTAGATTTTAAGATTATCGTATAATCAGGAAGCCATGAAGATAGACTTTGTAAAACTATATGGTGGTTAGTATAGTAAAATTACAATGTGTAATAGTAAAAAACCATCAATATCCCGCAGCATATTGATGGTCAAAAACAAAGATAAGTAAATATGGCAAACTTATGCGTTTACGGTTCAGTTATTTTTTCTTAGTAGGGCCAAGCAACATACCCATTTGTCGGCCTTCCATCTTTGGATACTGCTCGACGTTAGAGATCTCAGCCGTATCTTCGATAATGCGCTCAAGTTGTTTACGACCAATATCTTGGTGCGCCATTTCACGTCCACGGAAACGAATGCTCACTTTAACCTTGTCTTGATCTTCTAAAAAGCTGACGATTTTTTTCAGTTTTACCTGATAATCAGCTTCTTCAGTACTCGGACGCAGCTTCATCTCTTTAAGCTGAGTTTGCTTTTGGTTCTTTTTAGCCTCTTTCGCTTTTTGCTTTTGATCATAGAGGAAATGCTTATAATCCATGATTTTGCATACTGGCGGCTTGGCATCGGGCACTAATTCAACTAAGTCTAGGTTTTCATCACGTGCCGCTTTCATCGCGGTATCGATATCGACCACGCCCATTTGTTCGCCGTCCTCTCTGACAAGACGAACTTCTTTAACACTGATATCTTCATTGGTGTTTAGACGGTTGGACTGTTTAATAGGTATTACTCCTGATCTGTTTTTTGATTCTGACGGCCTTTTTTGGCAACGGCAGTCTGTACTAAGGTAATAAATTCAGAGACAGTCATCACGCCTAAATTCTCACCTTCGCGAGTGCGGACGTTAACGCTGCCTGTTTCAACTTCTTTATCCCCTAATACTAGCATATAGGGAATACGTTCTAATGTTTTCTCTCGTATCTTAAATCCAATCTTTTCGTTACGCAAGTCACTAACCGCACGTAAACCTGCATTTTTTAGCTCACTAACGACATTTTCACAGCTTTCTGCCTGTTTATCGGTAATATTCATCACTGCCACTTGCTGCGGGGCTAGCCAAACCGGCATCCACCCAGCATAGTTTTCGATCAAAATACCTATAAAGCGCTCAAACGAGCCAAGAATAGCACGGTGCAACATAATAGGCACTTCACGCTCGTTTTGTTCATTGACGAATTCAGCGTCTAAGCGCTCAGGCATATTAGGATCGACTTGAATAGTACCGCACTGCCATACTCGTCCCAAGCTGTCTTTGAGACTAAACTCAATCTTCGGACCATAGAATGCACCTTCACCAGGCAGGTATTCCCAGTCGAGACCTGAGCTATCTAGTGCATCAGCGAGCGCTTTTTCAGCAAAATCCCAAGACTCTTCACTACCGACGCGTTTTTCTGGACGCGTTGAAAGTTTCATAATAATGTTATCAAAACCAAAGTCTTCATAGACAGCAAGAGTAAGCTTAATAAAGTCAGCCACTTCCTGCTGAATTTGCGCTTGTGTGCAGAAGATGTGTGCATCATCTTGAGTGAAACCGCGCACACGCATCAAACCATGTAGCGAACCTGACGGCTCATTACGGTGACATGAACCAAATTCTGCCATACGCAGTGGCAACTCGCGGTAAGATTTCAAACCTTGATTAAACACTTGTACATGACAAGGGCAGTTCATTGGTTTTACCGCATAATCACGATTTTCACTCGATGTGGTAAACATATTGGTTGCATAGTTACCCCAATGTCCAGAACGCTCCCACAAGCTGCGATCAACGATTTGCGGTGTTTTGATTTCTTCATAACCATTATCATATTGTACTTTACGCATATATTGTTCAAGTACTTGGTAAATCGTCCAACCATTGGCATGCCAAAATACCATACCCGGTGCTTGCTCTTGCATGTGGAATAGATTGAGTGCTTTACCAATCTTACGATGGTCACGCTTTTCAGCTTCCTCAATACGTTGAATGTAAGCTTTTAGATCTTTTTTATCAGACCATGCGGTACCGTAAATACGTTGTAGTTGCTCGTTCTTAGCATCACCGCGCCAATAAGCGCCACTCATCTTGGTTAATTTAAAGACCTTTAGGAAGCGGGTATTTGGCACGTGCGGGCCACGGCACATATCGACGTATTCTTGATGATGATAGAGACCGAAAGCTTCTTCGCCTGGCATATCATTGATTAGTTTAAGCTTATAATCTTCGCCGCGCTCTTCAAATATCTTGATTACTTCATCACGTGGCGTTATCTTCTTTATAACGTCGTAGTCTTGCTTAATCAGCTGCATCATACGCTTTTCTATCGCTTGCATATGCTCAGGTGTGAACGGTGTCTCACTATAGATATCATAATAAAAACCATCATCAATGACAGGACCGATAACCATCTTTACATCAGGATAAAGTTGTTTGACCGCATGACCGAGTAGATGCGCGCATGAATGACGAATAATATCGACACCATCAGCATCTCTTGGGGTAACAATCTCAACCTTTGCGTCATGAGCGATAGGATCAGAAGCATCAACTAAATGTCCATCTACACGTCCGGCGACTGTAGCCTTAGCAAGACCTGCCCCAATGCTTTTTGCCACTTCCATGACTGTAGTATTGCCTTCGAAGTCTTTTACGCTTCCATCGGGCAAAGTAATCGCTACCATAATCTGTTCACCTGTTTTAGGTCCGTTAGCAGTGATGATTGCAACTATCAATCATATGACCGTAAGACCAAATAAATTATATACGTTAGATGTGATACATCAAAAGAGACAGACATTACCCAAGACACTTAACATATCGGCGATCGTCTAAATGTTCATTCAATCTGCTATCTATATCAAGAGCACAATGATAATACTACATCGTTAAACACAGCCAAATGCTTCTTATATAGTGTTGATTAATCATGCAGGATAAGTAATGCCATAAAGGCGACTACTATAACAAAAACCATCTATAAACACTAGATAGCAAGGGATAACAACATATCTAGCATAGATATAGCTTTAAAAGAGCCGGCCAACTGCATCCAAGAATAATAGATATAGCTTTAAAAGAGCCGGCCAACTGCATCCAAGAATATAAGTCATCTCTACCCTTTAGTAGCAGCTTTTTAGTAGCAGCTTTTCGATCTAAGAGAATTAGTAAATAATATCTACTATATTATAAGCAGTATCTATATATAAGGACTACCTTCACTTATATCAATAAGGCAACCTTAAGCGTGAATAAGCAAAAAAGATGCTTAGAGACATTAAAATTAGCAAAAAGTAAGATTTCAACAAGAGTGATTCAACCAGTTTTGGAGAACTATCAACAGTTTTCATGTTGTATAAAAATAATAAAAGACTCTTACTTTTCTAACTTGTTGAAAAATATATATTATTTGAAACCCTTTATAATTAATTAAAAAACATCTATAAAAACAGTTGACACTGAATATAAAGTATCTATAATACGCCCCACAGCAAAGGAAGCGCAGCGAAACTAGTGGATATACTCACTATTAACGAGGCAGCTAACTTACTGAATTATTAGTAAATAAAAGCTTGACACTGTATCAATGAATGCTACAATAGATAGCTTACCAGTTAGAACGAATGTATTGTTTTAGTGATAATTGGTTATAGAATTTACAAACGCTTCAACTGGACGACAGTGAAGGGACATTATTTAAAAGCAAAACTAAAGAACAACTTGTGTGGATTTTTGCTGAGTTAGAATGCTAAAAATAAAGTTGGTTTTGACTTCTTTTCGGGGTCAGCACTAACTATAAAAATTATCATTTAATCAGCAAGAAAACTCAAAGTTAATTCATTACGAACATATACGAAGAGCGTAATTGCCAGATTAAATGAGCCAAGATTAGAAGTCATCTTACTATTTATAGTAAAGACTTCAAGCAAGATTAAACTGAAGAGTTTGATCATGGCTCAGATTGAACGCTGGCGGCAGGCTTAACACATGCA